>VAWN01000050.1:0-15395 GCA_005885555.1 Actinomycetota bacterium | reverse complement strand
CACGACGTTCCCGGGCAACCACTACATGATCTTGCGCAAGCCGGTGGTGACCGCGGTCGCCCGCTGGCTGCGCGATCGACTGGCCGATACTGATGGGGAGGCCTGAACCGGACCTCGCCCACGTGCAGCTCCCGCTCGGGTAGCCAATCGATGCGGCGGTCAAGCCGCCTGGTTACTCATCCCGGCGGCGCGCTCGTCGCGGTCGCGCTGCTGGTCGCCCGTTACGTCAACCGCGACTTCGGGCGTTACGCCGCAGACCTCGCGCGACCTGACGTGTGCTCGGCGTGTTCGAACCCTCCGGCCAAGCGCCCACCCTGGTCGTCCGCAGCGCCAGAGCAGGGGCCATCCAGGCAGTGGACACATGAGGGTTTCTCGGCTGGGCATGTCAAGGCAACGTCGATAGGGAACCGCGTCCACACACACCGGTTGGGCGACAGCAGGTCTCTTGTCCAGACATCCACGAATGAGCCTGTATACCGGCCGTGGGGGCGCTACCGACGGCGCTGCACATCCGGTGAACTGGGGCGCGATCAACGTTCACGGGCGGCAAAACCGGCTCTGGTGGAGCGCGCATGCCGCCTGTCACATCTGCGACCGTGAGCAGCTCACCACGAAAGTCCGTGGACAGGCCATCGACACAGGTACATAGTGATGGCGCGCTATCAAGACAGGTCCATGGTCATCACACCTGATCGTTTGCACGGGGGCAAGATGCGCAATCGATACGTCGGCCGTTCCTTGCTGGCAACCGCAGTGGCGGTCTGTCTTGTTCTCTCTGTCGCCTGGGCGACGCCGTCGTTGGCCAAGGTGCGGCCTGACCCGGGTGCTGGCCCGGGTGGGTGCGCCGGTATGAGCGGGCCGGAGGAAAACCACGCCTCCATCCGGCTACGGGTCGACGTACCGGCGGCCGACGCGCAGGCCGCGGTCGACGAGCACGGGAAGATCACGATCGGCGGGATCCTGCACAAGCAGGCGACGATGGTCGACGTGTCGGACGATCCGGTGACCTCATCCGAGTTCGTCCTCGGCCCGCCACCGGGTGGGGTGGCGGCCTGGGCCGCATCGTGGACCACCAGCCTGCGCCCGCCGCACCTGGGTGCGAACCAGCTGTGTGCCCGCGCCGAGCGCGACCCCAAGCGATCGGCCCGGATTCTGCGCTCGTTCACGGCGGTCGACCTGATCCCGCCCAGCAACGTGCCGGGCCTTTCGGTCAGCAACATCACCTCCACCGGGGCGAAGGTGACCTGGGGCGCGGCCACCGACAACTACGGCCTGGCCGGCTACGAGGTCACCGTCGACCGGGGGACCTCCGTGCGGACCACGATCGGTACCCGCTCGTACGCCATCACCGGCCTGTCGCCATCCACCGGCCACACCGTCTCCGTGATCGCCGTGGACCTGGCCGGCAACAAGTCGACGACGCCCGCCACGGTCTCGTTCACGACCCTTGCGCCACCGCCGCCACCGAACCCAGACACCGACCTGGTCGTCAAGTCGGAGGAGGGCTCCGCCGTCGCGACGTGGCATCCCAGCCCCGCCACGGACGCCAACTACAGCGCCTTACTCGACGGTGCGCCCGTGGAGGATTTCGCATTCGACGCGTACTGCCAGGATGCCGGCGGCAACCCGGCCAGCCCGTGCACGGCGCAGGACGTGATCAGCTATCCGATCACGGGTCTCGACCAAGGAACCCCGTACATGCTCCAGATCCGGGCAGCAGCCGCGGACGGCACGCAATCGCGGATCCTGACCAGCACGTTCACGACCACAACCACCCCGCCCGTGGTCCCGGAGGCGACCGTTGCGCTGATCGCCAGCGAGAGCTCGCGGTGCGCCGCGATGGGCGGCAGCTTCTACACGTCGCCGAGCGTGCGCGGTCAGGTGACCGTACCGGCGGGCAGCAAGTTCATCTTCGACGGCTGCTACCAGGTGGCCAACAGCAGCTGCATCGGCTCCTCGCCGGTGTCCGGTAACCAGGTGTTCAAGTGCGCCGACGACATCACCAACCTCTTGCACTCGGTGGCACCGGGCCGCCGCGGACCGGTGATCTCCTCAATGGAAGGCACCACCGGCAGCATCGCGCCGGCGCTCGTACCGAGTCCCGTGATAGAACCGATCAGATGGTGCGCCGAGCAGCCCAATGACTGTATTGAGGTCATCCAGACCGCAGCGGAGGCCGGCGAGGTCGTGGCGGAAGCGGTGGGGGCCGAGGCGGTAGCCTCGTTCCTCATCGTCGCGGCCGAAGGCATCGGCCTGGGACTCGCGCTGGGCGTTCTCCTCGCGACCCTCTTCCCCACCGAGCTCACCATCGGCAGCATGTTCGAGTACCCCATCAACTTCAACACCGACTTCGACACCTTTGGCAACTGGGGCGGCGACCACGGCGAGTGGTACAACAGCCTGAAGATGTACGCCGAAGTGATCAAGACGACGAAGGAAATCACCACACAGGAGAATCTTCCGTTCGCGTGGGACGGGGGCCATGACCAGTTACTCAAGGGACTCATCGACCAGGCGTGTGCGGTCCAGCAGGGCCACACCGCCCCACCCGCCAGGGGGTGCGGCGACGACGTGGTCGTGTACGTGCCCGGGGCAAAGAACTTCAAGTTCAGGCCGATGCCGGAGACCGGCCAGCACATCGTGGACGCCATGAACACCGGGCTGGGGAACGACCCGCGCCGGGCCGCGTGGTACTACCCGGCCTACAGCCCGGGCGGCAAACTCGCCAGCGACCCGCCGAACAACTACAGCCGCACGTGGTACTACACGGCGCCCTTCAAGCCCAACGCCTGCGATGATCTCCACGTGAAGGGAGACGGGAAGACCTGCGACGAGTTCCCGTTCTTCACCACGAACCAGGCCGTCGACCTCACGCTTCCCGACAAGTCACTGCGAGCGGACGTGCGGCTCACCCCGACCGAGGAGGGCGGCTTCCAGGGCAACGACCTCTCCACCTTCTACAGACAGTGCCTGGACAACACCGACGGGAAACACTTCATCGTGCTGCCCGTGCCATCATGGGTCGCCGCGGGCGGCCCGAGCTTCGGCTTCCAGGTCAACCAGGGCGGGGCCAGCCTGTGCATGAAACCACAGCCGCCGGTGACGACGCTTGGAGAACATTGATGCTCGATGAGATGCGCGTCCTGCGTACCGCAATCCAAAGCTACCGGGCTGCGGCCACGGCCGCAGGCGTGGCCTGGCCGCAGCGAGGCGACACGCAGGGCGCGCAGCCTCCCGACTGGGACCTGATCCACCGCGTGTTCGACCTCGACCACATTCCCGGACAGCTGAGCTGGTTCCTGTCCGAGGGATGGGATACCCGCTGGCCGCTCCTGGGGGACGGCGAGCTCGAGCCGTTGCCGGCCGATGCCCGCACCACGCTTTCGTCGCTCACCGTGCTGTCCTTCGCCATCGGGACGCCGTTCCAATGGCGGCGCCAGATCCCCCTGTTCCGCTTCGACCCCTACGTGTACACGTTCGTCCTCGACGGCGACCACGAGGGCGAGATCTGGCGATACCTGATCAGCCCGGACCTGTACGACCCGGTTCGTGCCGCCCCCAGCCTGGCCGCCCTCTTCGCCGCGTGGACCGACGGCATCGCCGCCGGCGTGGTCTACCGTCGAGAGCGCGACGACTGGCTCATGGTCGGCGAACCCACCGAGACCGCCCGCCCGTTCGACGTGCTGCAGGAGCGGGCCCCCCGTCTCGATTTCCTGGCGTTCCCGATCGACATTCCCGCCTCGGCGATGCGGGAACGCCAAAGTGAATGCGGTGTCGACCTGGACTGCATCGACCGGGGCCCTGAATGCCAGGCGGAGCAGCAGAACGCCGTCGACGCCGTCTGCGCATCCCTCGGCGTCTAGGGTCCTGAGTCGTTGGTTCGTTGGTAGATTGGCCGGATGGGTGATGGCCGCGGTCCGAAGTTGGCGGTTGTGGAGTTGACCGCCGAGGAGCGGGAAGTGGCGCAAGCGGTTCGTCGTGGATCGGGTGGACGGGTTGCGCGACGAGTCTCGTCCCGGCGCGCCTCGGAAGATCACCGATGCGGTAGTGGAGGCGGTGATCGTCAAGACGCTGGTAGATCGGCCGGCGAACCGCGACTCGCACTGGTCGACCCGGTCGATGGCCAGAGCGGTGGGGCTTAACCAGACCGCGGTGTCGCGGATCTGGCGGGCGTTCGGGCTCAAGCCGCACTTGGTCGACTCGTGGAAGCTGTCGACGGATCCGCTGTTTGTCGGCAAGGTTCGTGACATCGTCAGGTTGTATCTGGATCCGCCGCACGGGGCGGTGGTGTTGGCGGTGGACGAGAAGTCGCAGATGCAGGCGTTGGACCGGACCGCGCCGATGCTGCCTATGCTGCCCGCAGCCCCGGCCGGCAGACCCATGACTACGTCCGGCATGGCACGACGAGTTTGTTCGCCGCACTCGATGTGGCCACCGGCACGGTGATCGGGCAGATCCATCGCAAGCACCGGCATCAGGAGTTCCTGCGGTTTCTGAAGACGATCGACAAAGCGACCCCGGCCGAGGTGGATCTGCACCTGGTACTGGACAACTACGCCACCCACGAGACCCCGGCGATCCACCAGTGGCTGGTCAAGCATCCGAGGTTCCATCTGCACTTCACCCCGACCTACGCGTCCTGGCTCAACCTCGTCGAACGGTGGTTCGCCGAGCTGACCAACCGCAAGCTGCGTCGGCTCGTCTGGACCAAGACCGCCGACGACATCCTGGAGACACTCGCCGCCTACTGCCAACGAATCAACGACTCAGCACACTGGCTGGCCGGTGCGGCCCGAACCTCATCCACGAGGGCGAGCCGGCGCAGGCCAGGGGAGCGCGTGTCCATGCCCAGACCGCATACGGGCAGCCGACGACCAGCCGGAGATGGCCCTTGACCCTCACAGCTACCAGGCGGCGATCGAGACGCGCACCCCGACAACAACCCGGCGACGTGCATATCCAGGAAGAACTGTTCTGCCTGCACCTCATCCGCGGCGACACCGCCGGCGCGATGCGTGCGGCCGAGGCGACCGAGCGCGCCGCGCAGGCGGAATCCAGGCCGTGGGCGCCGGTCGCCAGATCCTGCGCGACCAGGCGGACCCGGTTCCTGCTGACCGCCGCGCCGCGACGTCGATGAAAATTCGCCGGTACACCGCCTTGATCGGCTCCGGCTGGGCCGCCCCGTGCCGGAGAGCAGGCCCGCGACACTGTCGAGGAAGCGTCCGGCGATGCGCGGACACCCCGAGTCACCGGCGTACCAGTGCGTCGACGGCGGTGAGGGAGTTGACAGACGGGGTGTTGACCGTCTATTCCGTGGAGTGTCCGGGCTACGGCTCCCCGGTCGAAATGAGCCGGCAAATGTGCCTCTGGGTAGGAAGTGTGACCGAGCTGGTTGGGTTCTTCGAGGCGACTGGTGTCGTCTGTGTCTCGGCCATCGAGTAATCCGTGATCGGGTTGGAAGTTCTCGAGGAACTGGGGCAGGGTGCGTGGACCGTTGTGTATCGGGCTCGGCGGCAGGGCGTCGACTACGCGCTGAAGGTGCTGAAGGCGCCGGTAGCGGATGACCGACAGGCGCTGATGTCATTTCGGCGTGAGGCAGCCCGGTTGACCTGTCTTACGCATCCAGGGCTGGCTCGAATCCACGAGGTGGGGCATGCACAGGGCCGCCCGTACCTGGTCATGGAACTGGTCAAGGGCCAGAGTCTGGACAGTTTGCTGGCCGGTGACGCGCTGAAAGAGGACCGGGTCGTCACGATCGCGGTCGATGTGGCAGGGGCGCTGGCGGCGGCGCACCAGGCGGGCTTGGTCCACCGGGACGTGAAGCCGGAGAACATCATGATCCAGCCCGATGGGCGGGCCAAGGTGATCGACTTCGGGCTGGCGATCCGGACATCGGACGGCGCCGAGGAGTCGGTGGCCGGCACGTTCTCCTACATGGCCCCTGAGCAGGCCGGGATGCTCAAGCGGGTGGTGGACGGCCGTTCGGACCTGTACTCCCTGGGCGTCGTGCTGTTTCGATGCGTGACCGGTCAACTGCCATTCGTCACCTCGGACGTGGGTGAGCTGATGCGGCTGCACACCGTGGCGCCGGCCCCGGACATACGAACGTTCCGGCCGGACCTCTCCCCGGCCTTCGCGGCGATCGTGGCGAAGCTGCTGGCCAAGGATCCCGACGACCGGTACCAGACCGCGGGCGGGCTGCTCGCTGACCTGCAACGGTTGCAGGCCGGCGGAGAGCCGTCGTTCCCCCTGGGATCGATGGACGTCCCGCTCGGGGAAGTTGACATCCGGCTGGTCGGGCGGGCGGCCGAACTCACCGCATTGTTGGACCGGTGGGACAAGGCCCGGTCCGGCCATGGTGGGGTGGCGCTGGTGTGCGGTGCCCCGGGCATCGGCAAGAGCCGGCTGGTGCACGAGCTGGTGGTCACCGCGCGTGGCGCCGGCTGTCTGGTCCTGCAGGGCAAGTCGGCATCAGACGACCCGATGCCGCTGGCACCGCTGAGAGCCGCGGTGGAGCAACACCTGAGCGCGGTGAACGAGCTGCCGGAGCCGGCACGCCATGCCGCGCTCGACCAGGTCCGCGCCGCTGCCCGACCGGTAGCCTCCCTCGTACGCACGCTGTCTGCGGCCCTGGCCGGCCTGCTGGACGTACCGTCGGAGCCGGCCGAGGATGCCCGTCCGGAGCAGTTCACCGTCGCGGTGGCGACGTTCCTGGCCGAGCTGTCGCGGCAGGCCGGCGACGCGATCCTCTGGCTGGACGACGTGCAGTGGCTGGACCCGGCGACGCGGCGGGTGCTCCGCCATCTCGCCCACGACCTGGCAGACACTCCGCTGCTGGTAGCCGCCACGGCCCGCGACGACGCAGAGAGCACCGCGGCGCTCGAAGCGTTCTCGGCCGACCTCGGACAGGTGATCGACACCCGGCTGGAGGTACCGCCACTCGACGGCCCCGCGGCCGGCCAACTGCTGGCCGCCCACCTCGGCGGCGCGGCCGTCACTCCACGGCTGAGCACGCAACTGATCGCCCGCGGCGATGGCAACCCGTTCACCCTCGGGGAGTATCTGCGGGCGGCGGTCGACGCCGGCCTGATCCGTCCGTCCTGGGGGGAATGGGTACTGGAAGAGGACGGTCTGGACGCCCTTGAGCTGCCGGAGGATGTGCTGCGGCTGGTGCTGTCCCGGGTGGATGGACTGGGTGGGGACAGCCGCCGGATGCTCGCCGCGGCGGCGGCTATCGGGATGCGGTTCCGGCCCGATCACCTCGCCGGGGTCTGTGGGGTGGATCAGCAGCAGGTGCTGGACGTGATCCGGATCGCGACCGACCGCCGGCTGCTCGGCCCAGGGGAGAGCGGCGAGCACGTGTTCGTGCACGACCGGATCCGGGAGGCGCTGCTGGCCGACCTCGACGCAGCGGCGTTGCGGTCGTTGCACCAGCGCATCGCCGAGGTGCTGGCTGCCTCGCCGGCCGGTGGCTCGGAGCAGGTCTACGCGGTGGCGCGGCATTACCGCCTCGGTGACGTGGACCGTACGCCGGAGCGGGTATTCGATGCCTGCCTCGCGGCCGGGCAACTCGCGCTGGCCGAGTACGCCCCGCAGGAGGCGATGGGATTCCTTCAAGCCGCCAGCGCGGCCGCGACGAGCGCCGGGATCGATCCGGACGGCCGGCTGTACGCCGCGCTGGGCGTGGCGTACCTGCGGATCGGCCGGTTCGCCGAGGCCCGGGACCGGCTACAGCAGGCGTTGACCACCGAGCCGGACCGCCACCGGCGGGCCGTACTCCATGGACTGATCGGCGAGGCCCACCATGGCTGCTATGAGTTCGGCGAGGCAATAGCCGCGGTCCGGCGAGGGCTGGCCGAGCTGGGCCGCCCGCTGCCCACCAACCCCGTCCGGCTGGTGATCTCCAGTATCGGACTGTTCGTCGGTGGCCTACTGGTGGGATCGCTTCGGCTGGGTTCCGGCCTGGCGACCGGCGAGCAGCGGGAGCGCTACCGGCTGGAGTCCTGGCTGGACGGGGTGGCCGCCGAGGCAGCCGCGTACGGCCGGCGCGCCCTGCTGATCCTCTGCCTGGTCTTTCGCGAGATGTACCCGGCCAGCCGATTAGGCCTCTCGCCGGAGCGGGCCCGGGCATACACCCACCTGGCCTCGACGCTGCGGATGGCCGGCCTTCGCGGCCCGGGCGACCGGCTCCAGCAGCGCACGTACCGCATCGCCGCGCGGCTCGGCGACCCGCCGACGTCGGCGTACGTCGCCTGGTCGGACGGTCTCGTCAGGTGCGTCGTCCCCAACGACGACGTCGAGAGTCTGCGGGTTCTGCGCCAGGTCCTGACCGAATACGGCCGCTGGCTGGACGCCGAGGAGTACCTGCGGGCCGTGGGTGGGCTGTGCAACTACCTCACCTGCTGCGGCTACCCGGGGGAGTCGCTGGCCTGGCACGAGCTGGGATGCGCTCGGGTGACGAGCTATGAGCAGGCGCGCGGCCACCTGTTCGCGGCCGCGGGCGTGGCCAACCGGGCGATGCTCGGCCATGGCGAGGATGCGGCCGCCCAGCTGCGTGCGGTCCGCGGCTTTCTCGCCGAACACCCGGACAACCGGGAAGCCGGGATCAACTATGTTCTGGTCGCCCTGATGGCCGCGGTAGAGCAGAACCAGCTGGGTGAGGAGTTCGAGGGCGTTGTCGCCGAATTGGACCGCCTGCGCCTGACCCCGCGTCAGGTATGGCCCAGGCTGCGCATCCTGTGGGCCTTCCTTGCCCATGGCCGGCTGGCACAGTACATGGCCGCGGCGGAGGAGGAGCGCCCCGCGCGACTGGCCGCGGTCCGCGCAGCGATCGACGAACTGCGCCGTGCCGCGGCGACCCCGCTCATCCGGGCTCATCACCTGATCCTGCAAGCCGCGTACCGGCAGTTGACCGGTGACAACCAGGGCGCGTTGGGTCAACTGACGCACGCCGAGCGGATCGCGCGGAGGTTGGACGCGCCGATCCTGGACTACGAGATCGGGCGCGTGCGCGTGCGGGCACTACGGGCCCTCGGCCGTACCGCCGACGCGCACCGGCAGGCCCGCATCGCCCTGCTGCTGGCCACCGAGTACGGCTGGGAGCACCGCGCCCGGTGGATTCGTGCCGAGTTCCGCATCTCCGATCAGTCACACCACTCGCTCGGGTCGACGTCGTCGGAGCTCAACCGGCGGCGGCTGGAAGCGCTGCAACAAGTGAGTCTGGCCGCCGCAAGCGTGCTCAACCCGCGGGAGCTGGCCCGGGTGGCGCTGGACGAGACGGTACGCATCCTGGGCGCCGAACGCGCGTTCCTGTTCCTGCTGGACGAGTCGGGGACGCTGGTACCGCATCTCGGGCGCGACGCCGACGGCGCGGACCTCGACGCGCCGGCCGGGTACTCGACCAGCCTGGTCGAGCGAGTCCAGGCCAGCGGCGAACCGCTGGTGGTCACCGGCGACGAGGAGGGCCGAGCGCTCGGGTCCCACAGCGCGGCCGCGCACGGGTTGCGCAGCATCATGGTCGCGCCACTGCGGCTCAAGGATCGGCTGCTCGGTGTGGCGTACCTGGACAGCCGGGTGGCCAAGGGCGTCTTCACCAGCGAGGACGTCGACATCCTGACGGCCATCATCAACCACGTCGCGGTGTCACTGGAAACCACCCGCGCTGCCCAGTTGGAGCTGGCCGTGCAGGCCGCCCGCCAGCAGCGGGACCTGGCCGAAACACTGCGATCGGCGATGTCGCGGGTCAGCCAGACGGTAGACCCGGAGGAGGTGCTCCACCGGCTGCTGGCCGCAGTGTCCGGCATCGTGTCCGGCGATGCCGCCTGCCTGATCCGCCGCGACGGCGGCGCACTGGCCGTGGCGGCGACCCACGGTCGGGCGGACAGCACCGCCGTGGACCGACGGCTCGACCCCGCCGCCGACCGTACCCTCGCTTCGCTCCTCGATTCGCAATCGCCCGTCCTGGGCAGCGCCGCGGCCGACCAGCCGGCTCCGTTGCCGGAGGTGCTCGCCGGGGTACGGTCATGGGTGGCGGTACCGCTGACCCTCCAGGTCGAGCAGGTCGCACTGCTGATCGTCGGGTCTACCGCCGCCGACGCCTACACGCAGGCCGATGTCGAGATTGCGGCGGTGCTTGCCGGCCAGGGCGCGGTCGCATACCAGAACGCCGTTCTGGCCGCGACCGACGCGCTGACCGGCGCGTACAACCGGCGGCACTTCTTCGAACTGGCCAGGCGCAAGTTCGTAGCGGCCCACGCGGACGACCGTCCGCTGGCTGTGATCATGGTTGACCTCGACCATTTCAAGCAGATCAATGACAACCACGGCCACCTGGTCGGTGACGAGGTGATCCGGGAGGTCACCCGCCGACTGCTGGGGGCGGTGTCGGACGGTGACCTCGTCGGCCGGTACGGCGGCGAGGAGTTCTCCCTCATGATCGATTCGCACGCCGCCGAGGTGGCCGAGCGGGTGCGGGCCGTGGTCGCGGACGAGCCGGTCGTCACCGACCGAGGACCACTGCGAGCCACCGTCAGCGTCGGGGTCGCCCACCTGCGCCCCGACGACGCCGACCTCGACACCTTGCTCGCCCGCGCCGACGCCGCCCTGTACGGGGCCAAACAGCAGGGCCGCAACCGCGTGGTCACCGCTGAGGGGTTGTCGCGGCACAGGGCGGACCCGTCGGCGAAGCGTCCGTAGCGGCGCCCGCGCGGCCGGACCACCGCCGCACGGCGACCACGCCGGCGTACGACACCCGAGCGTTACCCGTCCGGAAGGCGGCTCCCGCGCGATGGCCCTCACCACCGCGCGGGACGCGACCCGCCTGTTCGTCGTGCGCTACGGTGCCCCTTCTCGCGGCGCCGCAGCCCCCCGTTGCGGCCGGGACACGTGGCGTCGCGTTGCCCGAGAATCCCGGCCGTGCTAGAAACTACGCGCCGGGCGCAGGCCACGGTGACGGTCGAACGACCCACAATTTCGCACATCCTTCGGGCGGCTGGTCACCGCGTTGTCACTGGGGGTTCGGATGGACGGGGGCCCGGCCGAATGCGAACTGGTTGTCCTCGCGCGCCGGTTCGCGGCACTGACCCGCGGCGTCATCGCGGCCGGCTGCCTGGTGCTCGGGTTGATCGTCGTGCCGGGTCCCCCGTTCGGGGCGGCCGTCTGGGCGATGCTGGCGTTGCTGGCGTGGAACATCGGGTACACCGCGCGACAGTTCCACGCGTCCAGCCCCCGGCTCGTCGCCTGCGACGTCGCGCTGCTGAGCCTGGCCGCGCTCGGCCAGCAGTGGATGGTTCCCGGTCCGGCCTCGGCGGACGGCACCGGATGGGTACTCGCCGTCGTGACCATCACGGTCATGACGGTCCAGTGGCATACCGGTACCTGGACCGGCGCGGCCGCCATGGTCCTGCTCGTCGGCGCCTATGTGGCCGGTGCCTGGCTGGCGGTCGGGGTCACCGAAACACATCGGCTGACGCTGGTCTTCTGGGCGCTCTGGGCGGGGATGCTGTCGCGCGGATGCCACCGCCTGCTGCTGTCCGCGGGCCGGCGTTCCGACGCGCTGCTCGCCGAGCGGGAACAGCAGCGCCGCGCGCAAGCGGTCACCGCCGCCCGCCGCGCGGACGAACGCGACCAGCAGGCGTTGCTGCACGACACGGTGGCCGCCACGCTGCTGATGGTCGGCCTGGGGACGGTACCGGGACCGCGTTGCTGGCTGGCCGAGCAGGCGAGCCGGGATCTCCTGGTAATGGACAGCCGGACGGCGCCGGACGTCCCGAGCGACCTGGCCGACCTGCTGTCCGCAGAGGTCAGCCGCAGCCCGGTACCGGTACGGCACGAACCGCCGCCCCGGGTGGTCCTGCCGGCGCCGGTAGCGGAGGCGATCGCGGGCTGCGTGCGGGAGGCCCTGCGCAACGTCGCCCGGCACGCCAGCGTCGATCAGGCGACCCTTTCCGTGGTACCCGACCCGGTGCGCGTCGATATCGCCGATGCCGGTTGCGGGTTCGACCCCAACCGCGTGCCGACCCATCGGCGCGGGATAGCCGGATCGATCGTGGCGCGGATGGCCGCGGTCGGCGGGCGGGCCACGGTACGGTCGGCCCCGGGTGCGGGTACCGTCGTGCGGCTGGAGTGGCCGGGTGTCTGACACCGCACCGGCGGTGATCGCCGACCGGACCCTGGCCGGACTGCGTCGCGGGCTGCTCGCCGTACCCGCGGCCGACCTCGTCTTCAGCCTCCCGATCCTGCTCGACAATCCCGGGGCCTACCGGCCGTTACGGGTCGAGGCGCTGGCCTTCGCGGCGCTGGTGGGCATCACCGCCCTCGCCGCGGTACCCGTGCTGCGCGCACGCCCGTGGGGCGCCTGGCGGTGGCCCTTGCTGGGGGCGGCCTTCGTCGCGCACACGGCCGCCAACGCGGCGGTGGTGCCGGCCGAACTGTTCGGCGCCGCACACTGGTCATGGGAGATCCTCGGCTGGTGGGCCGTGCTCCTCCTGCTCGACCGGCCGGTGTGGTACCTGCTCCTGCTGTTGGGCATCCATTTCGGCGTGACCTGGGGACAGGTAATCGCGGTGGGGCGCGCAGACGTGCGCACGGTTGTCGGAATGACCACCGTCGCGCTCATCTTCGGCGGACTTCAGGTCGCCGTCTGGTTCCTTGGCGCGGGTACCCGTCGTGCCGCCGCCACCGCGGTCGCACTCGCGGCCGACGGCGCGCGGCTGCGCACCGCGGAGATGGTCGCCGAGCAGATCCACCGCGACCGGCAGGCGAGGTACGCCGAACTCGCCGGCACCGCCGGCCCGCTCCTCGACGGTCTCGCCAGCGGATGGCTCGATCCCGGCGACCCCGTCGTGCGGCAGGCATGCATGATCGAGGCGGCCCGCATCCGCCGGCTGTTCGCCGAGGCGGACGATACAAGCGATCCGCTCGTGCACGAACTCGCCGCCTGCATCGACCTCGTGGGCCGCCGTGGCGTCGTCGTCCAGCTCGCGATCCGCGGCCAGTGCCCGCCACTGCCGCAGCCGGTTCGCCGCGGCCTCACCGAGCCAGCCCTCGTCGCGCTCACCACCGCGGTGTCCGCGGCCCGGGTCACCCTGGTCGCGGTTTCCAACCGCGTGGTGCTCAGCGTGGTGACCGATGGCGCCGGGCCGCCGGCCGACGCGACGGCCAACGGTACCGGCCACGAGCAGGTCGACGTCGCGTGGACCCGGCAAGACGACACGGTGTGGATGGAAGCGACCTGGGTGGCAGCATGATCGACGTCGTCGTGGTCGATGACCATCCCGCGATCCTCGCCGGGATACAGGCGTGGTTCGCTGCCGCGGACCCACCCATCCACGTCGTCGCAGCCGGAGCCGACCTCTCCGTCGCCTGGACCGGACCCGGTCGCCACGCGCGCATCGTGGTCCTCGACCTCCAGCTGACCGCCGGCAACCCGGCCTACGCGGATCTCGGCCGGCTGGTCGATGCCGGGCGCCAGGTCATCGTGTACTCGATGCGCGATGATGCGGCCACCGCGCTGGCCTGCCTGGACCTTGGTGCGTTCACGTATCTCAACAAGGCGGAGGGCCACGCCCACCTGGTCGCCGCCGTACACGCGGCCGACGCCGACCGGGCGTACGTCTCGCCTTCCCTGGCCGGCGCCATGGGAGTCGATCAGCGACCCACCCGTCCCAGGCTGGCCCCACGCGAGGTCGACGTGCTGCTCGAATGGTTCAAGTGCGAGTCGAAGGAGCTGGTCGCCAGCAAGCTCGGGCTGTCCCCGCGAACGGTGGCAAGCTACCTCGACCGGGTCAGGATCAAGTACGCCAACACCGGTCGACCCGCCCCGACCAAGGCCACCCTCGTCGCCCGCGCGATCCAGGACGGACTGATCCGACTGGACGAGCTCTGAGACCTGGCACCGGTGCCAGCCCCTGGTGCGTCAGGGCGGTTCCTCGCGGGCCTCCCGCGCGTACTCGGCGAACGTACTCTCCAGGTAGCCAGCCAGTGTTGCGGGAGCGAACGGCAGCAGGTCGGCCACCAGCAGCGGCGCATGCCACGCGTAGTCGGGCCAGGCCGGCGGTCTGACCGGTACCGTGCCGTCGGGATCGCGGTGCTCGTCAGCGTTGGAGCGCGGCAGGTCGAGGTCTTCGTAGGTGATGCCGGGCTCGTGGATGCCCAACGCGCCGGCCAGCGCGGCCAGCAGCATGGTCACGTCGACCCGCCCGGGCGGCAGCCAGGCCACTGCCGCGCGATAGCACCGGCCGACCACCAGCGTGATGTCGTCCGAGCTGAACCCGTCGGGATGGGTGTCCTCCAGTAGTGACCGCAGCACGTCACCGAGCACACGACCGCCAGCCGGCTCGGTGGCCAGCCGAGCAATCGCCGTGCCATAGGTCGCGACATCGTCGGCGCTGATCGCCGTGTCGACAGCGTGGACGACCATGCGTACCAACCCACCCGCTGCTCCGGAGACGCTGCTCGCCATTTCCCCATCCTGCCCGGCCGGTACGACGAATCCGCGCAGCCGCCGGCGTGGTGACGAGAGCGCGGTCAGCATGGCCAGGATCAGGATAACGACGAGGTCGAAGCCCTTGTCGATGGCCATCAGGGCGCCGGACGTGGCCTGGGCGCCGGTCGGCAGTGCCGATCCCGGGGTACGGACCGATTGGAAGGCCGGATGGTGGATCGTTCGTCAGTAGTCATCCACAACACGGTCAGCCTCGATGGGCGGCTGGCCGAGTTCCCGGTCGACCCCGGCTGCGCTACACGGTCCGGTCCGCCACCGCAGGGGCGGTGGGGGCCCCTGCCGGTGCGTCCCGCCGGGGTGAGGTCGACGGAGGACCGTGAAGCCGACGACCATTAGCCGGCGGCGCCGGTTGTCTCCGCAGCACGGCAGTGCACCGCCGTCAGGACGCGACCTCGGCCGCCTCGCGCACTGCAGTGCTGCGGAAAGGTTGGACCCGGTCCTTGAGTTCGGTCCTCTTGCGGGCGTACTCGGCGTCCAGTTCCTGACGCGTTGGTCGAGCGGTCCCCGGTCGGCTGCATCGCTGTGGTGGGGCCGGGTACGGCTTTGAAGTTGGTGCTCGGCACACCGCCCCCGAGAGGTGCCGTTGACGATGCCGACGACTAGCCGGGGCGAGGGGGCATCGCGGGCGTCGAGCGGCGCCGGTATTTCAGGGGCGTCCTACTATGTGGCGATTAGCGGACGTCGTGTCGCAGACCATAACCTGGCGTGGCTGCCTAGATGCCTGCGTCTGGGGCGCGTGATGGTCGGGCTGGCGGCTGTGCGGGTGCCCGGTCAGGTGCGTGTGCCCCGACCGCGGGGTCGGTGTGCCTCGTCACGGAACAGGCTGGTGTCCCACACGCTGGTGCGGACAGTGGGCTGTTGCGTCGCTCGTTGGGCTGAAATGTAGCCGGCG
>VAWN01000197.1:357-2348 GCA_005885555.1 Actinomycetota bacterium | reverse complement strand
CGGCGGCAAATTGTCGAGCGCAGCAGGGTTCAGGTACATCTCGGTGCCGTCCACCCGTACCATGGCCAGCTGATCGCCGGCGCCGGCGATACCCCGGCGGGCGTCGGCCGCGGTCAGGCCCGTCCAGCCGGCGAAGTCCTGGCGGGTGCTCGGCCCATGGCTGCGGAAGTAGCGCAGCGCAATCGTGGCCAGGGCCTCTTCCCGGTCCGGCCGGCATGGGTCGGGCACCCACTCGTCCAGCAGGACGAAGGTCTGCTCCGCACCGATGTTCGGAGCGATACACAGCACTCCGCGCTGGCTGGCGTACCACAACAGGTGGTACCCGAGCTGGCCGGCGGTGCCGATGCCGTGGTCAGCCAAGAGCGCCGTGCACTGGGCGCGGGTCAGCCGGCCGCCACCGGCCAGCGCCGCACCGAGAACCTCCACAGCACGGTCAGCGACCTCCTCGCTCAGCCCGAGGAACGCGCGCCGCTTCGCCGCGGTGCACGTCGCGCGGCGGGACGAAGTGCACCGTGCCCCGCATCGGCCACGTGCGCACTGCCTCGCGCCGCTCCAGCGCCGCGGTCACCTCGTCAAGCGTGAATCGGGGCAGCCGAACCCCGAACGACCACAGGCCGCTGGCCAGATCCTGCGCCTGCAGGGCGCCCATCCAGGTGACCACCCCGGCCACATCAGCAGGCCGGCCGCCGGGCCGCTCGCGCAGCAGCAGGCTGGCCATACGCATGGCCAGCGCCTGCCGCCGGGTGCACTCCACCACCACCGCCTCCTGACTGCAATCTACGGGCGAGGTACGACACAACCGGGCAGGCGTCACAGCCCGACCCGCATGGCGGCACCGCGGCTAACCGCGCGGGGACGTCCGCTCGCCACAGCCCCGCGAGAGCATCCTCCGCGCGACAGTCGCCGTCCGTGGCGCGCGACCAGCGGCAAATCCGTGTGCGGCTGCGCCGGCTCCGGTGGTCGATCGGGTAGGCATACGTCCGTGACGGACGTATGCTCGGGCGTGGGGAACGATCGGGCGCCGGTCCCGTTGACACCGGCGGTGTTCTACATCCTGTTCGCGCTGGCCGACGGGGACAAGCACGGGTACGAGATCGCCAAGCACGTCGCCGAGGACAGCCAGGGTCGGGTACGGATGGGCACCGGGACGCTGTACGGGTCGATCAAGCGGATGCTGGCCGACGCGCTGATCGAAGAGGCCGAGCAGCGGCCGGCGCCCGATCTCGACGACGAACGCCGCCGTTACTACCGGCTGTCCGAGCAGGGTCACCGTGCCCTCCGCGGGGAGCTGGCGCGGTATGCCCGGGTGGTCGCGGTCGCCCGTGACCGAGATTTGCTGACCTCGGCATGAACCGTCACGGTGGGCGGCGACGACTGCAGGCGCAGCGGATGTACAGGCGCAGCGGATGTACCGGCTGCTGGTGCGCCTGTACCCGGCGGCGCATCGGCGGGCGTTCGGTGAACAGATGGTGCAGACATTCGGCGACCACTACCGCGACGCGATCGAGGCACGCGGCGGCAGCCGGCTCAGGTTCTGGGTGGCGGTGCTCGCCGACACGGGTACCAGCCTGCTCACCGAGCACGCCGCCGAAGTCAGGGCGCGTGGCCGGCGCCGAATCTCGACCTCACGTCGTAGACACGGCCGCCCGACCCGACGCGACCGCATGGCCCGACGCGGGTTGCGCCGTCTGACCGCGCCCCGGCGCCGCAGCGTGGCCGGGTCGGGCGACATCACCGCCGCGCAAGGCGGCGGCAACACCGGACGCAGACGGGTACAGCGGCTGCGATACCGACCGTCGGCGCGCCGACTGGTGCGGGTGGTGGTCCGGACGCGCCATCGCCAGTTGGTGTACCACGGCCGGATAGCTGTCCTGGCCATGATGGTGCCGCTGGTAGGAGTCGGGCTCGGCACGGGTATGGCCACCGGGCACGTCGGCGTGGCCGTACTGGTGACCGGTCTGCTCGTGACGGCATGGCTGGGGTACGGGATG
>VAWN01000197.1:0-319 GCA_005885555.1 Actinomycetota bacterium | reverse complement strand
CGGTGTGCGTGAGCCACGCCGTCCCCTGCCGATGAGCCCGGCCGGGGCGGCAGCACGCCCCATCCCCGACCAGGACCCACCCGGGCAGGCCGCCGCCATGACCTGAGCTGGCAGGGCGGACCCCAGTGGCGACCAGGCACCCGTGCGGTACCTCGACCAGCTGCACAAGGCACGCATCCGCCCAGCAGCGCCTCAACTCCTGGCCGGCTGGCCCAGCTTCAGCCGATACCAGATCGGACTCCTCATGTGCCGCGGCCACCCTCGCGATGAGCCCCTCGCAGCCACAGCCCCGACATCCTGAAATCGGCACGACCGAGCG
>VAWN01000121.1 GCA_005885555.1 Actinomycetota bacterium | reverse complement strand
GTGCCGTTGACGCCGGTTCAGTGTTGGTTTTTTGAGTCGGTGGTGGTGGGTCGGGGGCGGTTTGTGCAGTGGTTGTCGGTGCGGTTGGTGGGGGGTGTGGATGAGGTTGCGTTGGGTGTGGCGGTGGACGCGGTGGTGGCTCATCATGATGCGTTGCGGATGCGGTATCGGGGGGGTGTGCAGGAGAACGCGTCGGGTGGGTTTGGTGGTGTGTTGTCGGTTGTGGACGGGGTGTCGGATGGTGTGGTTGGTGGGTTTGATCTGACGGGTGGGCCGTTGGTGCGGGTGGTGTTGTTCCGTGCTGATGGGGTGTTGCGGTTGGTGGTGCATCATCTGGTGGTGGATGCGGTGTCGTGGCGGATTCTGTTGGAGGATCTGGACACGGCGTATCGGCAGGCGGTGGCCGGCCGGCCGGTGGTGTTGGGCCCGAAGACGACGTCGTTTCAGCAGTGGGCGCGGCGGCTGGTGGAGTATACGCAGCGGGGTGGCTTCGCGGGGGAGGTTGGGTACTGGGCGGGGATTCCTGAGGGTGGCCGGTTGCCGGTGGATCGGGATGGTCTGAACACGGTGGGGTCGGTCGGGTCGGTGACGGTGCGGCTGGGTCGGGATGAGACGCGTGCGCTGTTGCAGGATGTGCCGGGGGTGTATCGGACGCAGGTCAATGATGTGTTGTTGGCGGCGTTGGGTCGGGTGCTGGCCCGGTGGAGCAACTGCGACCGGGTGGTGGTGGATCTGGAGGGGCATGGTCGGGAGGAGTTGTTCGATGGGGTGGACCTGTCCCGCACGGTTGGTTGGTTCACGACTTTGTTCCCGGTCGCTTTGGACATCACGCCCGGCGCAGATCCGGGGGTGCTGCTCAAGTCGGTGAAGGAGCAGTTGCGGGCGGTGCCTGGTCGGGGTATCGGCTACGGCGCCCTGCGCTATCTGGCCGACACCGCCGGGTTGGTGCAGCATCCGCAGGTGAGTTTCAACTATCTGGGCCAGTTCGACTGGGCTGTTGATGGTGGCGGGTTGTTCCGGGAGGTTCTGGGTGGGTTGGGTGCCGACGCCGATCCCGCTGATGTGCGGCCGCATCTGCTGGATGTGGTGGGTCGGGTGGAGCGTGGTTCGCTGGAGTTCTGCTGGTTCTACTCGGGGCAGGTGCATGAGCAGTCCACGGTGCGGCGGCTGGCCGAGCAGTTGACCGGTGAGCTACGCGCGATCATCGGGTACTGCGCCCGGCCCGGCGCGGGTGGCCGTACCCCGTCGGATTTTCCGCTCGCCCGCCTCGACCAGGCCACCGTCGACCGGCTGGTCGGCGACGGCCGCACCGTCGAGGACGTGTACCCGCTGACCCCGATGCAGGCCGGCATGGTCTTCCACGGCCTGGCCCAGGGTGACCAGGGCGTCTACTTCGAGCAGGCCACCTTCGTCCTCGACGGGGTACCGGACCCGGACACGCTGGCGGCCGCGTGGCGGCGGGTCGTCGACCGCACCCCGATCCTGCGCAGCCGCGTGGTATGGGAAGGCGTCGACCAGCCGCTCCAGCTGGTACAGCGACACGTCACACTACCGGTCACCCACCACGACTGGCGCGCACTGACCGATGTGGACCGCCGGGACGGGCTCACGCGGCTGCTGGCCCAGGACCGCGCCCGCGGCATGGACCTCGGCGACGCTCCGCTGATGCGGCTGGCGCTCGCCCGGCTGTCCAGTACCGAGGTCCAGGTGGTGTTGACGTTCCACCACGTCCTACTCGACGGGTGGAGCTTCTTCCAGGTACTCGCCGACGTCTTCACCGCGCACGCGGCGCTCGCCACCGGCCGCGATCCGCAGCTGCCGGCCCGGCCACCGTTCCGGGAGTACCTGCGCTGGCTCGCCGCACAGGACCAGCGCGACGCCGAACGGTACTGGCGCGGGATCCTCGCCGGGTTCGAGTCGCCGACCCCGCTGCCGTTCGACCGGGTACCCATGGAGGCGCACCGGGCGGGCTCGGTGCAGAAGGTCCGTGCCTCGCTGCCCGCCGCGGCGTTCGGGCACCTGCGCGAGGTCGCCCGGGCCAAGGGGCTGACGGTGAACACGGTGGTCCAGGGTGCCTGGGCGCTGCTGCTGTCGCGCTACAGCGGCCAGCGCGACGTGGTGTTCGGTACCACCGTCTCCGGCCGCCCGGCCGAACTGCCCGGCGTGGAGTCGATGGTCGGCATGTTCATCAACACCCTTCCGACGCGGGTACGGGTACGCGGCGGGCAAGCGGTGGCGGATTGGCTGCGCGGCATCCAGGCCGCGCAGACCGAGGCACGCCACTTCGACTTCCTGTCCCTGCCACAGCTCCAGTCGTGCAGCGGGGTACCGGGCGGGGTGAACCTGTTCGACAGCATCGTGGTGTTCGAGAACTACCCGATCAACGACGACGCTGCGGCCGAACACGGCCTGCGGCTGCGTGACGTGGGCGCGGTTGAGACGACCAACTACCCGCTCAGCGTGATGGTCGTACCCGGACCGGAGCTGAACGTCGAGCTGGGCTACGACCCGGCACTCTTCGACGCCGCCACCGTCGAACGGCTGGCCGGGCAGCTGCTGATGCTGCTGGGCCGGTTCGCCGGGCGGGCCGACGGGCCGGTGGCCGACCTGTCCATGCTCACCCCGGCGCAGCGGCACCTGGTCCTAGAGGCGTGGAACGACACCGCACACCAGGTGCCGACGGGTACCGTCCCGGAGTTGTTCGCCGAGCAGGCCCGGCGTACCCCCACGGCCACGGCGGTTGTGTGTGACGGGGAGCGGATGGGCTACGCCGAACTGAACGCGCGGGCTAACCGCCTGGCGCACCGGCTGATCCGCCTCGGGGTACGGCCGGAGCAGCCGGTCGGGCTGCTGATGGACCGCTCGATCGCGGTGGCCGTCGCGGAGCTGGCGATCCTCAAGGCGGGTGGAGTCTACGTTCCGCTGGACATGCGCGCGCCGGCCGAGCGGATGCGGCTGCTGCTCGCCGATGTCGGCGCGACCGTCCTGGTGACCGACGCCGCCTGGGAGAGTACCGCCCACGACGTCCACAGTGGACAAGTCGTCCTGGCGGACGCAGCCGAAGCCCTGTCGTCGGAGCCTCCGGACGAGCCGCTCGTGCTCCTGGACCCCGAAAACCTGGCCTACGTCATGTACACGTCCGGCTCGACCGGCCGGCCCAAGGGTGTGGCGGTGCGGCACCGGGACATCGTCGACTTCGCCTTCGACCGGCGCTTCCGCACCGGCGCGCACGAGCGGGTGCTGCTGCACTCACCGCACTCGTTCGACGCGTCGACGTACGAGCTGTGGGTACCGCTGTTGCGCGGCGGCCGGGCTGTCGTGGCGCCGCCCGGCGACGTGGATGCCGACGTGCTGCGGCGGATGGTCACCGAGCACGGGGTGACCGGAATCTTCCTCACCTCAGGCCTGTTCCGCATCGTGGCACAGGAGGCGCCGGACGCCTTCGCGGGCGCGCAGGAGGTCTGGACGGGTGGCGAGGTGGTACCGGCCGCCGCGCTGCGTCGGGTGCTGGACGCGTGTCCGGGCCTGGTGGTGGTGGACGTCTACGGCCCGACGGAGACCACGACATACGCCACGATGCGGCCGATGCGCACGGTGGAGTCGGTGCCGGATGTGGTGCCGATCGGCCGGCCGATCGACAACATGCGCACATATGTGCTCGGCGCGGATCTGCGGTTGGTGCCGCCGGGGGTGCCGGGGGAGTTGTTCATTGGCGGGGTGGGGGTTGCCCGTGGCTATCTGGATCGGCCGGGTTTGACGGCGCAGCGGTTTGTGGCTGATCCGTTCGGGCCGGCCGGTGCGCGGATGTACCGCACCGGTGACGTGGTGAAGTGGACGGACGACGGCGAACTGCAGTTCGTCGGCCGCTCCGACGAGCAGGTGAAGCTGCGCGGCTTCCGGATCGAGCTTGGTGAGATCGAGGCGGCGCTGCTGGGTCATCCCGAGGTGGCCGAGGCGGTTGTGGTGGTGCGGCAGGAGTCCGGCCGCAAGCGACTGGTCGCGTACGTGGTACCGGCGGCCGGCGCGGCACCGCAGTCCGCCGGACTGCGTGTGTTCCTGGGCGGGTTGTTGCCGGACTACATGGTGCCGTCGGTGTTCGTGACGCTCGACGCGCTTCCGTTGAACGCGAACGGAAAGGTGGACCGGCGGGCACTGCCGGCGCCGGATCCCGGTACCGCCGTGGACAGCGGGTACCTCGCCCCCCGCACCGACGCGGAGCGGGAGCTGGCCCGGATCTGGACCGACGTGCTGGGCGCCGCGCGCGTCGGGATCGATGACGACTTCTTCGAACTCGGCGGCGACTCGATCCTCAGCATCCAGGTGGCGTCCCGGGCGCGGCAGGCGGGGCTGGGCATCATGCCGCGCGACCTCTTCCGGTACCCGACCGTCGCCACGCTCGCCGCGAACATCACCGACGTGACCCGGGTGGCCGATGAGGGTGTG
>VAWN01000070.1:15583-20153 GCA_005885555.1 Actinomycetota bacterium | reverse complement strand
ACGATGATCTTGCTGGTGTTGGTGCCGTTCGAGAACAGGTCCGGGTTGGGCGCGTTCTGATCGGTCGGCGACAGGCAGTACCCGTTCTTGTCCAGGATCCGGTAGCTGGACTCGTAGCTGCCGGTGTCCCCGTACACGGTCCACTTCTCGTCCGCCGTGGGGGTGCCGGTACACGCCGCCACCTTGACGTAGTACGAGTACTGCACCGTGCTGTTCGGGGACTTGAGGCAGTACCGGGTGCCGGACTTGGTGGTGGTGATCGGACCGGTCGCGCTGGTCGCGTTCGCGGGCACCGTGGGGCTGGTGAAGACCTCGTTCCAGGTCAGCGTGGTCGGGTCCGGTGCCTGCTTGCACGGCCACGCGATCTCGTAGGCGTAGGTGACGTCCTTGTTCGTGACGTCCAGGCAGCGGCCGAACTGCGCGAAGTCGACCAGTTGGCCGGTGGCCGGGCCGGCCGCGCCGGCACCCGCCGACGCTTCCGGGGACCAGTCGGTGCCGCAGGTACCCGCGTCCAGGCTGCCCAGCACCAGGAAGCTGCCCGGCGTCTGCGCGGTCTGCGGGTTGATGCAGAGCCGGTTGCTCGTCCTGCCGTCCGAGGTGCCCTCGAACTTGCTGGTGTCGTCGATGCTCCACTCCTGCTGGTTGGCATTCGGCGACACGCACATCTGAAGCTTGACGGCCGCGCCGGCCACCTCGGTCGACCCGCCGTCGATGCACATGCCCAGCGGGTTGCTCGGCGTGCGGGAGGACACCAGCACCAGGCTCAGGTTCGGGCTGTACGCCCACTTCTGCTGCCCGCTGCCTTCGACGCAGGTTTGCATCTGGACGTTGGTACCGGCGGCCGGGGAGCTGGAGCCGGCGTCCAGGCACAGGTCGAGGGTGGTGTGGTACGTGCGGATGTTCCCGCCGGGGATGTTCTCGTTGGTGATGTGGAAGGCGTAGGTGGCGGTGAGGCCGCGGTTGGGGGTTTTGGTGATGTCGGTGGTGGTCTGGTCGGTGCCGAGGGAGCGGAGGAGGGCGTATTTGGGGGTGACTCGGGCGCCGCCGCCGTTGATGCAGGTGATGGGTGGGTTGGCGGCTTGCCAGGTGGGGTCGTTTTCGTGGCCGCGGGGGTCGTTTTGGTAGTAGGTGATGGTGACGTTGTAGTTGGCGGTGGTGGCGGTGCTGAGGGTGCCGGTGAAGGGGCCGCAGGGGAGGGTGGCCAGGACGCCGTTGCCGGTGCCGTCGTTGGCGGCTTGGATGTGGCTGAGGGCGATGTCGAGGCCGGTCTGGGCGGCGGACAGGTCGGTGAGGCGGCGGTTGTCTTCGCGGGTGCTGGTGATCTGGGTCAGTGCCGTGGGGACCATGATGGCGGCTAGGGCGAAGCCGACGAGGGTGACCAGCATCGCGAAGGCCAACGAGCCCCGGTCGTCACGTGCCGCCCGCCTCACGGCACCGCCCTCAGCTCGGTGCACTCGGTGGTGTCGCCCCGCGTGGTCAGCGACGTGTTGAGCGCGGTGAATGTGATGTCGGTCTGCCGGGACGATCGGGTGGCGGTCGCGCTGGTACCGGTCCGGAGGCTGATCTCCAGTCGCTGGAAGTTCGCGGTGTCGTCCGCGTCGCGGAAGGTGAACGTCGCCGCGGTGACGGTCGACGCGAGGGGTACCCACTTCGTCGGCGTCTCGTTGCCCGGACCGGGTACCGTCGGCGCGGGCGGCTGCGTCCAGGTACGCTGCTGCAGTTGGCCGGAGTGCACGCGCAGCTCGGTGCAGACGCGGCTGCCGGTGTTCGAGGTCAGATACTCCACGTACGGGTCGCCGTTGACCGTGGTCTCCTTACTGATCGCCGCGGCGTAGCGGAGCTGCGTGTCCAGCCGCAGGAACGCGGTGTTCACCTGGGACTGCGCCTGGGACAAGGTCTGGGTACGGTTGGTCGACCGGTAGATCTGCAGCATCGCGGTGGTGAACACGAGCAGCACGAACGACATGACCACGGTGGACACCATCACGTCGATCATCGTGATGCCCACGTCACCGCCGCCCACCCGGCGCCGCAGCGCCCTCGCCAGCCGCCTCACGACGTCACCGTCCAGGTGAAGGTGGACGAGACGGTGACGAACGCGTCCTTCACGCTCACCGTCACGGTGTAGGTGCCCGTAGTGCCCGGCGTCGTGCCGCTGATCACGCCGGTGTTCTGGTTGATCGTCAGCCCGCTCGGTTGGCCGCTGATCGACCACTGGAACGGACCGGTACCGCCGCTGACCGCGGAGTTCACCGTCACCGGCGTGCTCTTCCTGTCGGACCGGTTGGTCGGCGCCGTGATGGTCGGCTTGGCCGCCACGGTCCAGGTGATCGTGCCGGTCGAGGCGCTCGCCCCCTTCGCGTCCCTGACGGTCACCGTCACCGGGTAGCTGCCCGCCGTGGACGGGGTACCGCTGATCTTCCCGGCGGAGTCGACCGACAGGCCCCCCGGCAGCCCGGTGGCCGACCAGGTGTACGGTGCGACGCCGTTGCTCGCAACCACCTGCAGGGGGGTCACCGGGACGGTCGCGTCGCCGGTCTGCCCGCCGGGCGTGGCCACCGTGAGCGGCGCCACGATGGTCCAGGTGAAGGCCGCGGTACCGGTCAGGTTGAACCCGTCCTTGGCCGTGACGACCACCGGGTAGCTGCCCACGGTGCTGGGCGAACCGATGAATACGCCGCTCTGGCTGAGCGTCACGTTCGGCGGTAGGCCGACCGCGGACCAGCTGATCACCGGAGCGCCGCCGTTGGCGGTCATGGTGAGGTTGACCGGGATGTTCTTCTCGTCGGTCTGGTCGCCGGGGTTGTTCACCACCGGCGGCTGCGCCGCCTGGTTGGAGTTGAACAGCGGCGAGGCGGGCGCGCTGTTGATCAGCGTCGAGGCGACGAACGAGCAGGCACTGGCCGCGCAGTGCTTCTCCGACCAGGCGACCGCGACGATCACCCGGTACATCAGGGTGGGGCCGGTGCTCTGCGCCTTCAGGCAGGCACCGCCGGCGGTCGCCTGCCAGCACCGGCCGACGTACCAGTTCTCGGTGAAGCCGAGCCCGTTGAGCGTGACGGTCTTCGGCGTGGTCGGCAGTTGGGCGGTACCGCTCGGGTGGTCCCACTCCTCCACGTCGGCCAGGTACGGCGCTACCCCGGCGACCGGGGTGGCGCAAGTGTTGGTGCCGCCGCACTGGGCCCGGCCGGTGATGATGGCCGACCCCTTGAGCGCCCGGGCCTGTTCGATCGCGTCCTGGGCGAGCTGCGCGCCGACCTGCCGGCCGCTCTGCTGGTTGGCGGCCTGCCCGGTGGCCACGAAGAACGTGGTGAGGGCGGTCATGGTGATCGTCATCAGGGCGAGCGAGACGAGTACCTCCACCAAGGTGAAGCCCTCGTCCCGCGCGCCCCCCGGGAGTGGGTGGCGCCGCCACGGTCCGCGGACCGCGCGGCGCCGGAGGCCGGCCGGCATGCGCTCCTCCATCATCGATCTGGTGTGTTCTTCTATCGGCGGTCGGGTCGCCGGGTGTAGCTGCCTTTCAGATCACTTCGCCGGCGGCGCGGCGACGAAGAGCTCCAGCGACACGGTGAGCTTCGCCGGACCGTCCAGCGTGGTACCGCCGTCGCTGGCGAGCTGCACGTTCTTGATCAATACCGCGCGCGGTTGCACGTTCTGCAGGTAGTCCAGCAGCGCGTCGAACTGCGGGGCTTTCCCCGTGGCGCTCACCGTCACCGGAAGGGCGAAGTCCGTCGTCGCGCCCGCGGCGCGTTCGAGTGGCTGGCCGACCGTGATGCCGGTGATCGCGCCCCGGCTGTCGTCCCCCAGCTGCAGACTGCGCAGGAAGTCGCTCAGGCTGGCCGTCGTGGGCAGCGCTGCCTGGTCGTTCTTCAGCGTCGCCTGGTACTCGGGCAGCCGTTCGCTCTGCGCCTGCAGCTCGTTGAGGTGGTGCTGGAGGCTGGCCACCTTGGTACGGGCGGTCTCCGTCTGGCCGGTGAGGCCCGCGGTCCGGCCGTTCGCCGGGCTGATCAGGAAGAACCACCCGACCGCCACGAGAACCACCGCCGCCACGGCACCGCCGATCAACCAGAGGCGGCCGGCATGTCCGGTACCCATCGATGCGTTCCTCACTTCCCGGTCTTCGCGCTGAACCGGCCGCCGAGCACGGCGTCGGTGATGTCGAACTGCACGGTGAACGCGATCCCGGAGCTGTCCGTGCCGGGCGTGGCGCTGGTGACGAACGGGTTGGCCAGGCCCCGCACCTGGGCGAGCGCGTCGACGTACTTCGCGACGGCGGTCTTGTCCGGCGCCAGCCCGTCCACGGTCAACTTGCCGATCAGCTTCTGCTTCGTGGCGCTGGGCAGCGTGAACCCGCCCCCGCCCGCCGTCGGCTTCGCGGCCTCGTCGGGCAGGTCGCCGGTGATCTGCTTGACCTGTACCCCGTCGGTCGCGTCGGCCACGGCCGGGCCGACCAGCGCCGACCAGGGCAGGTCCTGCGTCATCAGGATGGTCAGTTGCCCGTTGATGGCCGCGGACCCGGCCTGGGTCTGGGTGCGCGCGGTGAACTGGTCCTGCTTCTTGGTCATCCGGG
>VAWN01000070.1:0-15553 GCA_005885555.1 Actinomycetota bacterium | reverse complement strand
CGCGTACCCGTACCAGGCGGTGAGCACCGCCACCAGCGCGACGATGCCGACCACCACCGAGCGGCGCATCTTGCGCGCCCGGCGTGAGTCGACGATCTCGGCGGGCAGCAGGTCGGCCGCGATCGGCAGGAGCCGCCGGGTCCGCTCCGAGATGGCGGGCGGTTCGAGGACGTGGGAATGAATCATCACGCTGCTCCGAGGGTGAGGCCGATGGACACCGCGGCCGCCGCGCGGAGCCGGTCGTAGCCGGGCCGCTTGCTCTGGCGCCGTTCCTTCACGCGGGCCATCGGGTCGGCGATGACCACGTCGATGTCGAGCTGCTGGCGCAGCGCGTCGACCAGGCCGGGCAGCTGCGCGCCGCCACCGGACAGGGCGACCCGGGCGACGCGGGCCTGCCGGTCGCCGGTGGTGAGGTAGGTGAAGGAGCTGCCGATCTCGCTGATCAGCGGCCGGATCGCCTCCCGTACCACCGCCGCGGTGTCCGGTCCGCCGTCGTCGAGCAGGCCGACCCGGCACTTGATCGACTCGGCTTCGGGTACCGTCGCGCCGACCCGGGCGGCGATCCGCTCGGTGATCTCCGCGCCGCCCCGGGGCAGGGTACGCACGATGAGCGGCGAGCCGTCGTGGTGCACCACCACGCTGGTGGCGTGGGCACCGATGTCCACGATCGCCTCGACCTTCTCGTCGAGGTACGAGGCGGCCCGCAGCAGGGCGAACGAGGCGAGGTCGACCCGGGCGACGTGCAGCCCGGCCTGCTCGATCGCGTGTACCGCGGTCAGCACCGCCTCCTTCGGCGCCGCGATGAGCAGCCCGCGCAGGGTCTTGCCGTCCTCGGACGCCTCCAGCGGGAAGAAGTCCAGCAGCGACTTGTCCACCGGCAGCGGCAGCATCTCGCGCACCTGGAACGGCAGCGACTTGCGTAGCTCGCGCAGCGGCAGGTTGGGCAGCGACAGCTCGCGGACCACGGTCTGCGGGTTGGTCACGCCGAGTACCACGTCGCGGCCGCGCAGCTTGGCGCTGCTCCACAGGTGCCGCAGTGCGGCGACGACCACCTTCTCGTCATGGATGACGCCGGCCTGCACCGCGCCCTCGGGCAGCGGTACCTCGCCGAAGTTCGCAAGGACCGGACCCTCCTTGCCGCGGGCGGTCTCCACGGCGCGGATGGACATCGAACCGATGTCCAGTCCGATCAGGTTGGTGGCAGCCATCAGGCGCTCCTTTGCGGGGGGTGCGGGTTATGCGGGCGGGGCGAGCAGGGACAGGTACCAGGCCGCGACCGGCCCGGCGGCGAACAGCGCGACCAGCGCGCCGGCGAGCATGGCGGGGCCGAACGGGATGCCGGTCTTGCGGCCGGCCCGGCGGGCGAGCAGCAGCACCGCACCGGCCAGGCCGCCGAGCAGGAAGCCGGCGAAGGTGCCGACGAGTACCGAGCTCCAGCCGAGCCAGCCGAGGTACAGGCCGAGTAGGCCCGCGAGCTTGACGTCACCGAAGCCCATGCCGCCCGGGTACACGAAGAACAGCACGAAGTAGAAGGCCCAGAGGGCGGCCATCGCGGCGAGGCTGCGCAGCACCGCGGCCCAGTCACCGTGCGCCAGCACCGCGGGTACCAGCAGCAGGCCGGCGACCGCGTAGGAGGGCAGCACGATGGCGTCCGGCAGCCGCCGGACGTCGAAGTCGATCATTGCGAGGGCGACCGAGACGGCCGCCAGGTACAGGTAGGCGGGCAGCGCGGGGGAGATGCCCAGCCGGGCGGTGACCGCGACGAACAGCGCCGCGGTGGCCAGCTCCACCAGGGGGTACCGGATGCTGATGCGCTCCCGGCAGCCGGCGCACCGGCCCCGTAGCACCAGCCAGCCCAGTACCGGAACGTTGTGCCACGGCCGGATCGCCGCGTCGCAGCGGGGGCACCGGGAGCCCGGCCGCAGCAGCGACCGGCCCAGCGGCACCCGGTGGATGACCACGTTGACGAACGAGCCCACGGCGAGGCCGAAGACGGCGACGAGCACGAGCAGGGGCGCCATGATGCGGTCCTCCTTCCGGGGTTGGGATTCGTTCGTCGGGGTGGTCCTGCCGGTGCGCCGGCAGGGGTCGGTACCCCTGCCGGCGCGTCAGAGCCAGGTTCAGGTCATCTGGCCGGTGGCGCTGTCGTAGTGGTAGACCTTGCCCGTGTCGCTGTTCGTCACCTGGAGCGTGTAGCTCATCGGCGGGCCGGCAACCTTCGCGTAGACCAGCGTGTTGTTCGCCGACATGTTGACCACCTGCGTGCTGCTGTTGTCCGGGCACAGCAGGGTGACCGTGCTACCGGCCTGCGCCGCGGGCGCCGGGTAGACGTTGCCGTTGTCGGCGTAGCACTGCTCGACCGAGGTGATCGCGTTGCGCAGGTCCGACTGCGCCGACCGGTTCTCCGCACCCTTGCGGTAGCTCAGGTACACCGGGATCGCGATCGCGACCAGGATGCCGATGATCACGACGACCACCAGCAGTTCGATCAGGGTGAAGCCGTGGTCGCCGCCGGCGCGCTTCTCCCGCATCCTGCGAAGCGTCTCTTGCATGGGGTACTCCTGTTACTCGGTGGGTTGGGACGGCGATCGGGCTCCGTGCCCGACCGGTGACCACATGGCTTGCGGTCACCACTCCCGTGCGGCGCACGGGAAACCTGGTGGGAGGCTCAGCTCGTGCCCCCGATGTGCTGGTAGATCGTGAACATCGGCAGGTACAGGCAGACGACCATCGACCCGACGATGGCGCCCATGAAGACGACCATGATCGGCTCGATCGACGCGGTCAGTGACTCGGCCGCGGTGTCGACCTCCCGGTCATAGAAATCGGCGACCTTGTCCAGCATCTGACTGATTTGGCCGGACTCTTCGCCGACCTCGATCATCTGCGTGACCATGCGCGGGAAGACGGAGTGCTTGTGCAGTGGTGCGGACATGGGCCGGCCGTCGCGCACGGAGGCCTGCAGGTCGCTCATCGCCTCGGCGATGACCGCGTTGCCGGTGGTCGCGCCGACCACGTCCAGGGCCTGCAGCACCGGTACCCCGACGCCGAGCAGGGTGCCGAGGTTGCGGGAGAACCGGCTGATCGCGATCTTCGTGAACAGCTGACCGAACACGGGCAGCTTGAGCTTGAGCCGGTCGAAGCGCAGCCGGAGCGCGGGCGAGCGACGTAGCCCTTGCTTGAACGCGGCGACCGCACCGCCGACCACGATCGCGGTCAGCGGACCGGACCAGACCAGCGTGTGGCTGGCCGTCACGATGATCTGCGTCGGCATCGGCAGCTTGCCGCCGAGCTGGGCGAACATCTTCTGGAAGATCGGGACGATGAAGATCAGCACGCCGATGATCATCAGAACGCTGAACATCAGCACGATCACCGGGTACGTGAGCGCGCTCTTGATCTTCGCGCGGAGCGCGGCGTCCTTCTCGAAGTTGGTCGCGATCCGTTCCAGCGCGTCGTCCAGGAAGCCACCGGCCTCGCCGGCCCGGATCATCGCGACCATCAGGGTCGGGAAGATCCTGTCGTGCTTGCCCATCGCCGCCGACAGCGACAGGCCGCCCTCGATGTCGGTGCGCACCTCGCCGACCGCCCGGCGCAGCCCCGGCTTGGCGGCCTGGTCCTCCAGCACCGCGAGCGAGCGCAGCAGCGACATGCCGGAGTTGCTCAGCGTGGCGAACTGGCGGGAGAAGACGGACAGGTCCTTGAGCGTGGTCCGCCCGGTCAGGCCCGGGATGGACAGCTCCTTGCGCAGCCCGATCGCGCTCTGCTCGGTGATCGCCAGCGGTACCGCGCCCTGCTGCCGCAGCGCCTGCGCCGCGGCGGTCTCGTTGAGCGCCTCGATCGTGCCCTTGCCGCGCTTGCCGGCGGCGTCGACGATCTCGTAGTCGAAGGTCTTCGTCACGGCCATGGGGTCACATCCGCCCTGCGAGCCGCTTGAGCTCGTCGGCCGAGTGGCACAGGTTCACCGCGGTGTCGAAGTCGACCAGCTGGTTGCGTACCCGATCGGCCAGGTGCTGGTCGAAGGTGAGCATCCCTTCGGCGCCGCCGGACTGCATGAACGAGGGGATCTGGTGGTTCTTGCCCTCGCGGATGAGGTTGCGGATCGCCGGCGTGGCGCACAGGATCTCGGTGATGATCGTGCGGCCCGTGCCGTCGGCGCGCGGCGCCAGCGCCTGGGTCACCACGCCCTGCAGTGCCATCGACAGCTGCGCGCGGATCTGCTGCTGCTGGTGCGGCGGGTAGATGTCGATGACCCGGTCGATGGTCTGCGCGGCGCTCTGCGTGTGCAGTGTGGCGAGTACCAGGTGCCCGGTCTCCGCCGCGGTCAGCGCGGTGGACACCGTCTCCAGGTCACGCAGCTCGCCGACCAGGATGATGTCCGGGTCCTGGCGCAGCGCGTGCTTGAGCGCGGCGGCGAACGAGTTGGTGTCGGCCCCGACCTCGCGCTGGTTGACCAGGCAGCGCTTGTGCGGATGGAGGAACTCGATCGGGTCCTCGATCGTGACGATGTGCGAGTCCCGGGTCCGGTTGGCCAGGTCCAGGATGGCGGCCAGCGTGGTGGTCTTGCCGGAACCGGTCGGGCCGGTCACCAGGACCAGGCCGCGGTGCAGGTACGCGAACTTGGACACGGAGTCGGGTACGCCGAGGTCCTCCAGGCTCTTGATCTCGTGCGGGATGGCCCGGAAGGCGGCGCCGATCGAGCCGCGCTGCAGGTACACGTTGACCCGGAACCGGGAGACGCCCTTGATGCTGTAGGCGAAGTCCAGCTCGTTGTCCTGCTCGAACCGTTCCCACTGCTCGCGGTTGCAGGCGGCGCGGACGAGCAGTTCGGTGTCGGTGGGCTGCAGGTCGTCGTACTCCGGCAGCGCGGTCAGCTTGCCGTGTACCCGCATCCGGGGCGGCGCGCCGACGGTCAGGTGCAGGTCGGAACCCTGCGCCTGGACCAGCGCCAGCAGCATCGTGTCGAGCGCGGCGCGTTCCTCGCCACGCTCGCCGAGCGCCTCGGTGCTATCGAGCAGGACGGTGTCCAACGTTCACCTCGCAGATCGGGGATTCAGCCGGGAACATCGGCCGGAGGTGGGCATGGTTTAGGGGGAAATTTCCTAAACCGCGACACGGAGCACTTCCTGGACCGAGGTCTGGCCCTCGGCGGCCTTGGTCAGCCCGTCGGCCCGCAGGTCACGCATGCCCTCGGTCATCGCGACCTTCTGCAGGTCGTGAGCTGAGGCGCGGGCGACGGTCAGCCGCTCGATCTCCTCGGTCACCCGCATGACCTCGTGCAGGGCGATCCGGCCGCGGTACCCGGTGTTCGAGCAGGACCGGCAGCCGACCGCCTTCCACAGCGACTTCGGCGGCGCCGCGTTGCTCTCGTACCAGCGCGCCGCGAGCAGCTCCTCCTCGACCGGGGGTACTCCTCCTTGCACCACTCGCACAGCCGCCGGGCCAGCCGCTGGGCCAGCACGCAGTCCACCGAGGAACCGACCAGGAACGGCTCGATGCCCATCTCGGTCAGCCGGGTCACGGCGCTCGGCGCGTCGTTGGTGTGCAGCGTGGACAGCACGAGGTGGCCGGTCAGCGCGGCCTCGACGGCGAGCTGGGCGGTGACCCGGTCACGGATCTCACCGATGAGCACGATGTCCGGGTCGGACCGCAGGATCGCCGGCAGCACCGCGGCGAACGTCAGGCCGGCCTTGTGGTCCACGTGCACCTGGTTCACGCCGGACAGCCGGTACTCGACCGGGTCCTCGACCGTGATGATGTTGACGGTCGGCTTGTTGATCTCGGTCAGCGTGGCGTACAGCGTGGTCGACTTGCCGGAGCCGGTCGGCCCGGTGACCAGGATCATGCCGTGCGGCTTGCTGAACGAGGCCGAGTACCGGCCGTAGTTGTGCTCGGTGAAGCCGAGCTTGCGCAGCTCCAGGTCGATGCCGCTGGTGTCGAGCACCCGCAGGACGACCTTCTCGCCCCAGACCGTCGGCAGCGTCGCCGTCCGGAAGTCGACCTTGCGCTGGCCGAGCTGAATGGTGATCCGGCCGTTCTGCGGTACCCGCCGCTCGGTGATGTCGACGTTCGACATGATCTTCAGCCGGGAGATCAGCGCGGACTGCACCGCCTTGGGTACGGTGTCCACCTCGTGCATGACGCCGTCGATGCGGTACCGCACCCGCATGTCGTGCTCGGTCGGCTCCAGGTGCAGGTCCGAGGCCCGGTTCTGGATGGCCTGTTCGAGCAGCGAGTTGACGTACCTGACGATCGGCGCGTCGTCGACGCTGGCCACCTGCGCCTGCGCCGCGGACTGCTCCTCGCGCAGCGTGGCGGCGATGTCGCCGAGGTCGGTCTCCTCGCGCTTGAGCCGGTCGAGGATCTTGCGCAGCTCGGAGCGGGCGACCACGACCGGCTTGACGATCAGGCCGGTGGCGGCGCGGATGTCGTCGAGCGCGACCACGTCGCCCGGGTCGGTGATGCCGACGGTGATCTCGTCGCCGTCCAGGGTCAGGGCGAGGACCCGGTGCCGCAGGATCAGCGCCAGCGGGATCTTCGCCACCGCGGCCGGGTCGATCGGGTACCCGACGATGTCGACGCTCGCGACGCCGTACGCCTCGGCGGAGGCCTCGGTCAGCTCCTGTTCGGTGACGACCCGGTCGTTGATCAGGACGTCGCGGATCGACCGGCCGGACCGCTCAGCCTCCTGGCCGGCCTCCTCGACGCAGCCCGCGTCCGCACCGCGCCGGATCAGGGCGTCGAGCAGCGGCCGGAAGGTCTGGTACATGCCAGCCTCATCGGCCGGCCGGTACCGGAGTTAAGCGGTGACCTCCGCGCGGGCCGCGTCGAACGCCAGCGCGGCCCGTTCAAGATCGTCCAGCCGGTGCGCGGCGCTCATCTGGGTACGGATGCGGGCGGTACCCATCGGGACGACCGGGTACGAGAAGGCGGTCACGTAGACGCCCTTGTCGAGCAGCCGCTCGGCGAGCCGCCCGGCCAGTACCGCGTCGCCGATCATGACCGGGATGATCGGGTGCTCCCCGGGCAGCACCTCGAAGCCGAGCCCGGTCATCCGGTTGCGGAAGAACTCGGTGTTCTCGCGCAGCCGCTCGCGCAGCTCCGCCGAGCCCTTCAGCAGGTCGAGCACGGCCAGCGAGGCGGCCACCACGGCCGGGGCCACCGAGTTGGAGAACAGGTACGGGCGGGAGCGCTGCCGCAGCAGCTCGACGATCTCCGCCCGGCCGCTGACGTACCCGCCGCTCGCCCCGCCCAGCGCCTTGCCGAGGGTACCGGTGACGATGTCCACCCGGTCCGCCACGCCGGCCAGCTCCGGGGTACCCCGACCGTCCGCCCCGACGAAGCCGACCGCGTGCGAGTCGTCGACCATCACCAGCGCGTCGTGCTGCTGCGCCAGCGCGCAGATCCCGGCCAGCGGCGCGTAGGAGCCGTCCATCGAGAAGACGCCGTCGGTGGCGATGAGCCGGTACCGGGCGTCGGCGGCGGACTCCAGTTGCGCTTCGAGGTCGGCCATGTCCCGGTTGCGGTACCGCAGCCGGCGCGCCTTGCACAGCCGGATGCCGTCGATGATGCTCGCGTGGTTGAGCGCGTCGGAGATCACCGCGTCCCGCTCGTCGAGCAGCGTCTCGAACAGCCCGGTGTTGGCGTCGAAGCAGGAGCTGTACAGGATCGTGTCGTCGGTGCCCAGGAACTCCGACAGCGCGGCCTCCAGCCGCTTGTGGATCTCCTGGGTACCGCAGATGAAGCGCACCGACGCCAGCCCGTACCCCCACTCGTCCAGCGCCGCCTTGGCCGCCGCCACCACCCGCGGGTCGTCGGCGAGCCCGAGGTAGTTGTTGGCGCACAGGTTGAGCACCGGCTGCCCGCCGGAGACCGTCACCTGTGCGCCCTGTGGGCCGGCGAGCACCCTTTCCGGCTTGTACAGCCCGGCCGAGCGGATCTCGTCGAGCGTGGTGCGCAGGTCGTCACGGACGCGGTCGTACATCGGTCCTCCTCACCCGGTCCAGTCGAGGACCACCTTGCCGCACCGGCCACCCCGGGCGGTCGTGAACGCGTCCTCGAAGTCGGCGGCGGCGAACCGGTGGGTGATCACCGGCGCGATGTCCAGGCCCTGCGAGATGAACACCGACATGGCGTACCACGTCTCGAACATCTCCCGCCCGTAGATGCCGCGCAGCGTCAACGAGTTGAGCACCACCGTGCTGAGGTCGACCGGGAACTGCTGGGACGGCAGGCCGAGCAGGGCGATCCGGCCGCCGTGCGTCATGTTCTCGATCATCGCCTGCAGCGCCGGCCCGGTACCCGACATCTCCAGCCCGACGTCGAAGCCCTCCTGCATGCCGAGTTGCTTCTGCGCGTCGGCGAGCGACCCGGTGGACACGTCGACCGGCAGCGTCACGCCCATCTTGCGGGCCAGGTCCAGCCGGTACTCGTTGACGTCGGTCACCACCACGTACCGCGCCCCGGCGTGCTTGACCACGGCCGCCGCCATCAGCCCGATCGGGCCGGCGCCGGTGATCAGCACGTCCTCGCCGAGCACCGGGTAGGCCAGCGCCGTGTGCACCGCGTTGCCGAGCGGGTCGAAGACCGCGGCCACGTCCAGGTCGACCCCGGGCCGGTGCTTCCACACGTTGCCCACCGGCAGCGCGAGGTACTCGGCAAAGGCGCCCGCCCGGGTCACCCCGACGCTGTCTGTGCGGGCGCACATGTGCCGCCGGCCGGCGCGGCAGTTGCGGCAGGTACCGCAGACCACGTGACCCTCGCCGCTGACCAGGTCGCCGACCGCGATGTCGGTGACGTCGGCGGCGGTCGCCACGACTTCGCCGACGAACTCGTGGCCGACCACCAGCGGTACCGTCACGTGCTTCTCCGCCCAGCCGTCCCACGACTGGATGTGCAGGTCGGTGCCGCAGATGCCGGTGCGCAGGACGCGGATGAGCACCTCGCCGTCGGCGGGTACCGGCTCGGGTACGTCCTGCAGCCACAGGCCGGGCCGCGGATGCGCCTTGACCAGTGCCCTCATACCGCAAAGCCTGGTGATCCGGCCGCGGCACGTCAACCGGAAGAACGACCCCGGGACGTACCCGGGACACCGCTGGCCACGCTAGCCCCATGAGAGTGCGAATTTTCGCTGCCGGCGGTGTCCCGCGCCGGTTGACCGGTACCATCGAAAATCATCGTTGGCTGCCGGGAGGTGCGCGATGCGCTGGACCACTCTTGTGGCTCTTGTGGCTGTTGTCCTGCTCGGCGGCGGCGGCGCCGCGCACGCGGCCGCGCCACCGACCGAGTTCGGCACCGACTGGGACGACCCGCGCACCGCCGGCCCGCCGGTCGCAGTGCCGCCGACCCACTCGTGCACCGTGCGCATCGTCGACCACCAGTTCGTCAACTTCGACGTCTACACCAACGCGTACATGCCGCCGGCCGACTGCGCCGGGCCGTGGGCGAAGGTCGTGCTGCGGATGTCCGGCGCGGTCGCCGGCCGGCAGTTCGACCGGCTCGGCTGGCTGGAGATCGGCGGGGTGACGGTGCTCAAGACCTCGACGCCGGAACCGTCGCCGGTCGGCATCCGGTGGTCGGTGGAGAAGGACGTCACCGGGTACGCCCCGGTGCTGCGCGCGCCGGCCCAGGTGAGCATGTTCCTCGGCAACATCGTCAACGAGACGTTCACCGGCGTCCTGGACATCCAGGTCGACCTGACGTTCTACGTCGCCGACCGGGCGCATCCGGCACCGGCGTCGGCCAGCGATGTGGTGCCGCTGCCCGACCTGCGCGACGCCGCGAGCACCGCGCCGGTCACCCTGCCGCGCAACGCCGAGCGACTGGTCGCCGAGGTGTACGCGACCGGGTCCGGCGGCGGCTGCGAGGAGTTCTGGTACCTGACCGCGCCGCCCGCGTCCGGGTACTCCTGCCCGGCCGACCAGGGGCCGTACCGCGAGGTGCAGGTTCTGCTCGACGGCCAGGTGGCCGGGATCGCGGTACCGTTCCCGCACGTCTACACCGGCGGCTGGTCCAACCCGTTCCTGTGGTACGTGCTGCCGGCGCCGCGGGCGTTCAACGTCGCGCCGCTGAGCTACGACCTGACGCCGTACCTGGGGCGGCTCACCGACGGTGCACCGCACACGGTGGCCGTGCGGGTCGTCGGGGTACCGGCCGGGCAGCCCGGCTGGGACACCCCGGTGAACCTGCTCGCCTGGCGTGATCCGAAGGCGACCCAGGTCACCGGTACCGTGCTCGCCGACCACCTCGACGCGCTGCGCAACGACTCCACGTTCTCCGTGGTGGACGGCATGAACCAGGTACTGACGACGGCGGCGCACCACCTCGCCGCGGTCGGGATGCTGCACACCTCGCACGGGATCGTGACGACCGCGGTCGACGAGCGGCTGTCCAACGACAGCACGCACCGCTTCGGGGCGGAGCCCGGGGAGAACCCGGACAACCTCACGGCGGAGTGGACCGACACCGCAACGGTGGCGACGGCCGGCAAGGTCACCCGCGCGGCGCTGCGGTACGCGATCGACGGCGGGATCACCGTGTCCGCGGACAACCGGCTCACCACGACGATCACGATGACCGACGCGGCGGACACGGCGGCGGCCGGGCGGGACGGGTTCCAGTTCCGCCGGCTCGACGACACGTACTCGGGCACCGCGTCCTACACCCTCGGGGTACCGCGCGAGCAGCGGCACGCGACGGGTACCTCGCGGGAGCGGTACCGGCTGACCGGCGACACCTGCTTCGACCACACCATCGAGACGGCCAACGGCTTCGTCACCTCCGACGTGCGCCGCTGCTGAGCGCGGCGGCGCCCGCGACCGGCGCGTGCCGGCGGCCGCCGCCGCCCCCGCGGCTCAGTAGCGGAACCGGCCCACCAGGTTCTGCAGCTGGGTGCTCATGGCGGTCAGCTGCCCGGCCGTCTCGCGGGTCTCCTCGGTATGGCTGAGCGTGGTCCGGACGCTGTCGGCGACGAGGCCGAGGTTCGCGGCGATGTCGCCGGTACCGCTGGCGGCGTGCGTGATGGACCGCGTCATCTCGCCGGTGGTGGCGGACTGTTCCTCGACCGCCGCGGCGATCGTCGTCTGGTGCTCGTTGATCTTGCTGATGATCTCGGCGATCCGGCTGATCGCCTCGATCGCACGTTGCGTGTCGTTCTGGATCGTCTCGACCCGTTGCGCGATGTCACCGGTTGCGCGGGCGGTCTCCTGCGCGAGGTCCTTGACCTCGCCGGCCACCACCGCGAACCCCTTGCCGGCGTCGCCCGCCCGGGCGGCCTCGATCGTCGCGTTGAGGGCGAGCAGGTTCGTCTGCTCGGCGATGCTCGTGATGGTCTTCACCACCGAACCGATCTCCGACGACGAGTTGTCCAGCTTGCTGACGATCTCCTGGGTGGCGTTGGCGGCGTTGACCGCCTCCGCGGCCACCTGCACCGCACCGCTGGTCGAGCTGGAGATCTGCGCGCTGGTGGCGCTCATCTCCTCGGCCGCCGCCGCAACGGTCTGCACGCTGTCGGACACGCCCCGGGCGGAGCCGGAGACCGAGTCGGCCTGCTCGGCGGCGACGGTGACCGCGCGGGCGGTGGTGTCGCTGGTCGCGGCCAGCCGGGCGGCGGTGTCGCTGAGCGACCGCGCGTTGCTGGAGATCTCCTGCAGCGCGTCGGCGGTGTTGGCGACCATCTGGTTGGTCGCCTGCGCCATCCGGCGGAACTCCGGCGCGCCGGCGAGGGTGGCCCGGGCGCTCAGATCACCGGCGGCGGCCCGCTCCAGTACCGCGACCGTGGCACCCAGTGGCCGGTTGACCGTCCGGGCCAGCAGCCACGCCGCCACCGCGCCGATCACGACGGTCAACGCCAGCAGGACGACCAGCAGCACCCGCAGTGTCGAGGCCTGCCGGTCGGAGGCGGCGGCTGCGCGGGTGTTGGCCGCCTTCGCGGCATCCGTCGCGGCGGTGATGTCGGTCTCGTATGCCTTGCGCAGGTCGCGGTTGGCGCCCAGGGACATTGTCACGGCCTGTTTCGGGTTGCCGCCGTACACGTCGAACTCGTGGTCGAGACCCTGGTTGAACGCCGCCAGCGCCGCGCTGATCCGGTCGACCGCCTGCACCTGGTCCGCGCCGAGCGCGGCGGTCCTGGCCTGGGCCAGGCCGGCGCTCTCCGCGGCGCGCCGGCCCACCGCCTCGGTGCGGAACTTGGGGTCGCCGCTGATCAGGAATCCCCGCTCGTCGGTGGCCGCCGACTTCGCCGCCAGGGCCGCGTCGGACAACCCGGTCAGATACGGTACCGAGTGCCGCGACGCCTGGGTCAGGCCGGTGTGCAGCCTCGCCACGCCCTGCACCGCCAGGATCATCACGATGGCCGCGACCAGGACGACGGCCCCGAAGGCCGCCCACAACCGGACGCGCACGGATGCCCTGCGCAGCAACGTGTTCGCCGTCTGACTCATGTGACCCCCCGATGTCCGGGCCGGTCCGGCCAACCGGCCTCGAATCCTACGGATCCTACGCCGGAGCCGGCGGCAATGCGGTCGGAATGCCGCTGGCTGTCCGGTACCCTCGACACATGCCGTACCAGGCCCGTCAGTTTCCCCGCCCCCGGATGACCGGTGGGCGGCGGTTGACGCGCTGACGCGGCGTACCTCTTCCGGGTACCCGACGCCCCCGGCCACGCCGGGGGCTTTCGTGTCCGAAGAGGAGCCCACCATGACCACCATCCCCGCCGACCGGCTCGCGCAGGCGCTGGCGCTGCGCGACCTGACCGACCCGTCCGCCGGTGAGCACGCCGTCCAGCACGTCGTCGCGGCGGTCGAGGCCGCACTCGTTCGCGCCTGGCGGGTACCCGTCCGGCACGCGCCGGGCCCGCGGATCGTCACCGTCGCCGACAACTGCGACCGGCTGCGGTACCACCCCGACGCGGTGACCCGCGACCGCCGGTACACCCGCTACGTCGGGCCGGGGCGGATGCTGCGCTCGCACACCACCGCGTACATCCCGGCGCTGCTCGACCGCCTGGACGGCACGCCCGACGTCGTGCTCAGCGTGCCCGGGATCTGCTACCGGCGCGACGTGATCGACGCCCGCCACGTCGGCGAACCGCACCAGCTCGACCTGTGGCGCATCCGCCGCGGCGGCCCGCCGCTCCGCGAGGCCGACCTCGCCGGGATGCTCGCGGCCGTGCTCGGCGCCGTGCTCCCTGACCAGCCGTGGCACACCCCGCCCAGCCCGCACCCGTACACCACCGCGGGGCGCGAGATCTACGTCGCGGGCGTCGAGGTGGGCGAGTGCGGGCTCGCGCATCCCGAGGTCCTGCCCGCCGGTACCACCGGGCTCGCGATGGGCCTCGGCCTGGACCGGTTGACCATGCTCGTCAAGGGGGTACCCGACATCCGCCTGCTGCGCGCCACCGATCCGCGCGTCGCCGGGCAGATGCGGGACCTGGCGCCGTACCGGCCGGTGTCGTCGATGCCGCCGGTACCCCGGGACCTGTCCCTCGCGGTGGCCGCGGACCTCGACGCCGAGCTGCTCGGTGACCGGGTGCGGGAGCTGCTCGGCCCGGACGCCGACGCGGTCGAGGAGGTCGTGGTGCTGGCGAGCACTCCCTACGACGCCCTGCCACGCTCGGCCCGGGAGCGGATGGGGGTGCGCCCGGGGCAGCGCAACCTGCTGGTACGGGTGGTGCTGCGGGCGCTGACCCGGACGCTGAGCGCCGCCGAGGCGAACGTGCTGCGCGACCGGATCTACGCCGGGCTGCACGAGGGGGAGCGCCACGAGTGGAGCGCGCACCCGGCATAGTGTGCACCGTGGACCGCGCCGCCGCCGAGGACTGGATCCGTGCGCACGTGACCCCGGTGGGCGCCGTCGAACTGGCCCGGGAGCGGCCGTGGGCGACGGTGCTGCGGGTACCGCACGCGGGCGGCGTCGCCTGGTTCAAGGCGTGCGGTGCGGTGCAGGCGTTCGAGCCGTGGCTGACCGCCGGGCTGTTCGCGCGCTGGCCGGACCGGGTCGCCGAGGTGCTCGGTCACGACGAGGAGCGGGCCTGGCTGCTGCTGGCCGACGCGGGTACCCCGTTACGGGAGACCGGCAACCCGCCGCAGGTCTGGCTCGACGCGCTGCCCCGGTACGCCGAACTGCAACGCGGCGAGGTGCCACACGCGGCCGGGCACCTGGCACACGGGGTACCGGACCTGCGGGTGGCGACGCTGCCGGACCGGTACGAGCGGCTGCTGTCCGAGCCGCTGCCGCTGGAGCCGGCCGACGTCGAGCGGCTGCGCCGGTTCGCGCCGCGCTTCGCGCACCTGTGCGCCGAGCTCGACGGGTACCCGGTCCCGGCCAGCGTGCAGCACGACGACCTGCACATGGCCAACGTGTACGCGCACGACGGCCGGCTGCGGCTGCTCGACTGGGGCGACGCGTCGATCGGGCACCCGTTCGCGTCACTGGTCGTCACGTTCCGGTTCCTTGAGGAGGTGAACGGGCTGCCACCCGGCGATCCGTGGTTCGCCCGGCTGCGCGATGCCTACCTGGAGCCGTGGGGTACCGGGCTCGGCGGCGTGTTCGAGCTCGCACTGCGGGTGGGTATCTTCGCCCACGTGATCGCGTGGGGCCGGCAGCGGGCGCACCTGTCCGCGGCCGACCGGCTGGAGTTCGACCGGGGATACCCGGTGGTGCTGCGCCGCGCGCTGGGTAGGTGTAGTGCATGACCGGGTTGCTCGAACAGTACGGCTACCTGGCCATCGTGGCGCTGGTGTTCGTGGAGAGCTTCGGGGTACCGGCCCCGGGGCAGACCATCATCATTGTCGGCGCCGCGTACGCCAGCCACGGCCACCTCGACGTGGTGGCCGTGGGCCTGTGCGCGTTCGTGGCCGCGGTGGTCGGCGACTGCGTCGGGTACCTGATCGGCCGCTACGGCGGGCACCGGCTGGTGCTGCGGTTCGGCCGCTACGTCCGGCTGACCCGGGACCGGCTGATGCGGGTGGAGCGGTTCATGGCCCGGCACGGGCCGCGGATCGTGGCGGTGGCCCGGTTCGTCGACGGGCTGCGCCAGCTCAACGGCGTGGTCGCCGGTACCGTCGAGCTGCCCTGGCGCCGCTTCCTGCTGTTCAACGCGATCGGGGCGGCGCTCTGGGTGGGGGTGTGGGCCACGGCGGGGTACCTCGCCGGCGACCGGCTGGACGACATCTTCGCCGCGGCGTTCCGGTACCAGTGGCTTTCTCTGGCGGTGCTGCTGGTGCTCGGCGGCGGGTACGCGGTGCTGCACGTCCGGCGCCGCCGCGCCCGCACCCGGCAGGAGACCGGTTAGGTGTCGGCGTCGGCCGGCTGCGGGTGCGGCCCGCTCACGTCGTACCCGCGCTCGCGCAGCCTGGTCTCCACGGCGTTGCACACCGTCTCCACGACCGCCACCCGGGCGTACCGCTTGTCGTCGCCGGGTATGACGTACCACGGCGCCTTCGGATGGTCGGTGCGCTTGAGCATCTCCTCGACCGCCGCCTCGTACTGCGGCCGCTTCTCCCGGTTGCGCCAGTCCTCGTCGGTCAGCTTCCAGGACCGCAGCGGATCGGCC
>VAWN01000021.1:3883-144881 GCA_005885555.1 Actinomycetota bacterium | reverse complement strand
CGGTGAGCCGGGTACCCAGCTGACGATGCGTACCTTCCACACCGGTGGCGTCGCGGGTGAGGACATCACCCAGGGTCTGCCGCGTGTCCAGGAGATCTTCGAGGCGCGGGTACCCAAGGGCAAGGCGCCCATCGCCGAGATGGGCGGCCGGGTGCGCATCGAGGACGGCGACCGGGCTCGGAAGATCATCATTGTGCCCGACGACGGCAGCGACGAGATCGTGTACGACAAGATCTCCAAGCGCGTCCGGCTGCGGGTGGCCGACGGCGACCACATCGAGGTCGGCGAGAAGATCACCGAGGGCACGATCGACCCGCACGAGCTGCTGCGGGTACTGGGTCCGCGGGCGGTGCAGGTCCACCTGACCCAGGAGGTCCAGGAGGTGTACCGGTCGCAGGGCGTGCAGATCCACGACAAGCACATCGAGATCATCATCCGGCAGATGCTCAAGCGGGTCACGGTCATCGACTCCGGCTCCACCGAGTTCCTGCCGGGCCTGCTCGTCGACCGGGCGCACTTCGAGGCGGAGAACCGCCGCGTGGTCGCCGAGGGCGGCGAGCCGGCCGCCGGTCGTCCGGTGCTCATGGGTATCACCAAGGCGTCGCTGGCCACCGAGTCGTGGCTGTCCGCGGCGTCGTTCCAGGAGACCACCCGGGTACTGACCGACGCGGCGATCCACGCCCGCAGCGACTCGCTGATCGGCCTCAAGGAGAACGTGATCATCGGCAAGCTCATCCCGGCCGGTACGGGCATCAGCAAGTACCGCAACATCCGGGTCGAGCCGACCGAGGAGGCCAAGCAGAAGGTGTACTCGATGACCGGGTACGCGGAGACCGACTACGGGTTTGGACCGGCGAGCGGGCATGCGGTACCCCTGGATGATTTTGATCTGGGGTCGTTCCGCTGACCTGAAGTTGTTCGGAGCGCCCGCCACGGTGAGTGGCGGGCGCTCCTGCTTTGTATGGTTGTTCCGTGTCTGTGCTGCCGCCGGGGCTGGAGAACGTCCGGCACCCGCTCGACCCCGACCCGGTGGCGTCAACGAAGGCGCGCAGCGTGTTCGTGCTGGGCCTGATCGCGGCGCTGACCGGCTTCTTCCTCGGCGGGCTGGTACCGGCGACGCTCGCCCTGCTGCTGGCCCGGGAGGCACAACGGGACCGGGTGGCTTCCGCCGGGTACCTGACCGGTGCACGGCCGCTTCGGGTCGGCGTGGCGCTGGCCTGGGTGGGTATCGTGCTCGCGGCAACGGCGGTGGTCCTCGGCTCGATCATCGGGCTGCTGCACTTCGCGGACAGCCGGTCGGGCGCCGACTTCGGGCCGAACGTGAACTAGGGGGAGACCGGCGTTGACGCAGGATCCGGGATCCGACGATCGCCGCCTGGCTGGTCCGTCCCAGGTACCGGCCGACGACGACCGGGCATGGATGCCGCCGGGTTCTTCTTCGGGACCGCCGTCCTATGGCGAGCCGTCCTACCCGGGGCCGGCTTACCCGGGATCGCCCTACCCGGCGCCGGCGCCGCCGGCGGGGTACCCGTACCTGCCGCCTCCGCCGCTGCCACCGATACTGCCGCGCGGGATACCCCGGTTGCGGCCGGTGCGGATCGATCCGGTACCCGGCACCCCGTACGGCATCGCGATCCCGGCGCTGAACCCGACTTTTTCAGGGCTGGCGGTGGGCAGCATGGTGGCCGGGATCGGCTCGATCCTGGTCAGCCTCGCCGTACTGTGCGCCGGGATCAGCCAGGCGTCGGCCGGTGCGCTGGTCGGCGGGGCGTTCGCGGTGCTGACCGTGGCGGTCGGGCTGGGCGCGATCGGGGCGGCGGTCGTGGCGATGCGGCAGATCCGCGGGTCGGGTGGGCAGGTCACCGGGCGCGGCCTGGCGATCGCCGGGCTGACCTGCGGTTCGGTGGGTACCGGGCTGGCACTGATCGGGATGCTCATGGCGGTCGCGCTGGCGCCGTGAGGGCGGCGCTGGTCGGGCCGGGTGATCGCTCGTTGCCGGCGGATCCCGCAGTTCCGCTCGGGAATCTGCCGGGAAACGCTGATGTTGCCGTAACCGGCCGGGCGCTGAACCGGCTGCGGCGAAGCGGGTAGGGGATAGCTGGGAACCAACCCGGACACTGCGGGTATCATTGACCCAGGCCCTCCGTTTTGACCTGTGCGCTGACGGTGGGTACTCTTTCCCCTCGTGCCCGGGTACGCCCGGGCTCATCGTGCGTGCGCCGGACGGCGCCGCGGGGAAACAGACTTGACCTGGCCATTTGTGAGAGCGGCCGGGCCACCGAGGCCGGAGCGACACGCCCGACCGCGGGGGCCGGGGTCGGGGCGCGGTAGGAAGACAGACGGTGCGGTCACCGCGGTGGCCGGAGGGAGACGAAAGCTCGGATGCCCACCATCCAGCAGTTGGTCCGCAAGGGCCGCCAGGCGAAGACGAGCAAGACCAAGACGCCGGCGCTCAAGGGGAGCCCGCAGCGGCGCGGCGTGTGCACGCGGGTGTACACCACGACGCCCAAGAAGCCGAACTCGGCGCTGCGGAAGGTGGCGCGCGTCCGGCTGACCAGCCAGATCGAGGTCACCGCGTACATCCCCGGCGTCGGGCACAACCTGCAGGAGCACTCGATCGTGCTGGTCCGCGGCGGCCGGGTGAAGGACCTTCCGGGCGTGCGGTACAAGATCGTCCGTGGCTCGCTGGACACCCAGGGTGTGCGCAACCGCAAGCAGGCGCGCAGCCGCTACGGCGCGAAGAAGGAGAAGAGCTGACATGCCGCGTAAGGGCCCTGCGCCGCACCGGCCGCTGATCGCCGACCCGGTGTACAACTCACCGCTGGTCACCCAGCTGATCAACAAGATCCTGCTGCGCGGCAAGCGACAGCTGGCCGAGCGCATCGTGTACGGCGCGCTGGAGGGCTGCCGGGAGAAGACCGGCACCGACCCGGTCGTCACGCTCAAGCGAGCGATGGACAACGTGAAGCCGACCCTGGAGGTGCGCAGCCGCCGGGTCGGTGGCGCGACCTACCAGGTACCGGTCGAGGTCCGCGCTCCCCGCGCGGTCACCCTCGGCCTGCGCTGGCTGGTCAGCTACTCCAAGGCGCGCCGCGAGAAGACCATGGTGGAGCGGCTCATGAACGAGCTGCTCGACGCGAGCAACGGCCTCGGCGCCGCGGTGAAGCGGCGTGAGGACACGCACAAGATGGCCGAGAGCAACAAGGCCTTCGCGCACTACCGGTGGTAGTGCGTACACAGACGACGAACGAAGTAGGGATCGAAGTGGCTGCCGCCGACAACGCGCTCGCCAAGGTACGCAACATTGGCATCATGGCGCATATCGACGCCGGTAAGACGACCACGACCGAGCGGATCCTGTTCTACACCGGCATCACATACAAGATCGGTGAGGTCCACGAGGGCGCGGCCGTCATGGACTGGATGGAACAGGAGCAGGAGCGGGGTATCACCATCACCTCGGCCGCGACCAAGTGCGAGTGGAAGGGCCACACGATCCAGATCATCGACACGCCCGGCCACGTGGACTTCACGGTCGAGGTCGAGCGGTCGCTGCGGGTACTCGACGGCGCCGTCGCGGTCTACGACGGCGTGGCCGGCGTGGAACCGCAGACCGAGAACGTCTGGCGGCAGGCCGACAAGTACCACGTCCCGCGGATGTGCTTCGTCAACAAGCTCGACCGCACCGGTGCGGACTTCTTCCGCTGCGTGCAGATGATGATCGACCGGCTCAACGCCACCCCGCTGGTACTCCAGCTGCCCATCGGCAACGAGCACGACTTCATCGGCGTCGTCGACCTGATCGGGATGCGGGCGCTGACCTGGCGCGGCGAGACCCAGAAGGGCGACGACTACGCGGTCGAGGAGATCCCGGCCGACCTCGCCGAGCAGGCCGTCGAGTACCGCGAGAAGCTCATCGAGACGCTCGCGGACGTCGACGACACGATCATGGAGAAGTACCTCGAGGGCGAGGAGCTGACGCCCGCGGACATCAAGGCCGGCATCCGCCGCGCCACGATCGCGAGCAAGGCCAACCCGGTGCTGTGCGGCTCGGCCTTCAAGAACAAGGGCATCCAGCCGATGCTCGACGCCGTGATCGACTTCCTGCCGTCGCCGGTGGACCTGCCGGCGTACGAGGGTACGGCGACCGACGGCGAGACGCCGGTGCTGCGCAACCCCTCGCCGAAGGAGCCGTTCGCCGCGCTGGCCTTCAAGATCCAGACAGACAAGCACCTCGGCAAGCTGACCTACGTCCGGGTGTACTCGGGCACGCTCGAAGCCGGTTCCCCGGTGGTCAACTCCACCAAGGACCGCAAGGAGCGCATCGGCAAGATCTACCAGATGCACGCCAACAAGCGTGAGGAGCGCCCCAGCGCGCACGCCGGGGACATCATCGCGGTACAGGGTCTGAAGCAGACCACCACCGGCGACACCCTCTGCGACCCGGCACATCCGGTGATCCTCGAGTCGATGACGTTCCCCGAGCCGGTCATCTCGGTCGCCATCGAGCCGAAGAGCAAGGTCGACCAGGAGAAGCTCGGCACCGCGATCCAGCGCCTGGCCGAGGAGGACCCGACCTTCCGCGTCAAGAACGACGAGGAGACCGGTCAGACGGTCATCTCCGGCATGGGTGAGCTGCACCTGGACATCCTGGTGGACCGGATGCGGCGGGAGTTCTCGGTCGAGGCCAACATCGGCAAGCCGCAGGTGGCGTACCGGGAGACGGTCCGGCGCGCGGTCGAGAAGATCGACTACACGCACAAGAAGCAGACCGGCGGGTCGGGGCAGTACGCCAAGGTCATCGTCAGCCTGGAGCCGCTGCCGATCACCGCGGACGGGCCGACCTACGAGTTCGTCAACGGGGTCACCGGTGGGCGTATCCCGAAGGAGTTCATCCCGTCGGTGGACGCCGGCGCGCAGGACGCCATGCAGTACGGCGTGCTGGCCGGGTACCCCCTGGTGGGTCTGAAGCTGACGCTGATGGACGGCCAGTACCACGAGGTCGACTCCTCGGAGATGGCCTTCAAGATCGCCGGTTCGATGGTGCTGAAGGAGGCGGCCCGCCGGGCCGACCCGACGCTGCTCGAACCGATGATGGCTGTCGAGGTCGTCACCCCCGAGGAAAACATGGGTGACGTCATCGGCGACCTCAACTCCCGCCGCGGCATCATCCAGGCGATGGAGGAGCGCGGCGGCAGTCGCGTCGTCCGCGCCCTGGTGCCGCTATCGGAGATGTTCGGCTACGTCGGCGACCTGCGGTCGAAGACCCAGGGCCGGGCGAGCTACTCGATGCAGTTCGACTCCTACAACGAGGTTCCCGCGAACGTCGCCAGGGAGATCATCGCGAAGGCCACCGGCGAGTGATCGCCGGCGGCCCGCGCGTAGACGGGCTGCACGCACCGGGCCTGTGGCCGGCGGCCGCTAGACCCAAGTCGACAGGAAGTCGCACCGCCACGGCGGCGGCTACGAACCAAGAAGTCCTTGAGGAGGACAGCAGTGGCGAAGGCGAAGTTCGAGCGGACTAAGCCGCACGTCAACATCGGCACCATCGGTCATATCGACCACGGCAAGACGACGCTGACCGCGGCCATTACCAAGGTCCTGCACGACAAGATGCCCAACCTGAACCCGTACACGCCGTTCGACGAGATCGACAAGGCGCCGGAGGAGAAGGCCCGCGGCATCACGATCTCGATCGCCCACGTCGAGTACCAGACCGAGGCCCGGCACTACGCGCACGTCGACTGCCCGGGGCACGCCGACTACATCAAGAACATGATCACCGGTGCCGCGCAGATGGACGGCGCGATCCTGGTGGTAGCGGCGACCGACGGCCCGATGCCGCAGACCCGCGAGCACGTGCTGCTCGCGCGCCAGGTCGGCGTTCCGTACATCGTCGTGGCGCTCAACAAGGCCGACATGGTCGACGACGAGGAGCTGCTCGAACTGGTCGAGCTCGAGGTCCGCGAGCTGTTGTCCATCCAGGAGTTCCCGGGCGACGACCTGCCGGTGGTCCGCGTCTCCGCGCTCAGGGCGCTGGAGGGCGACGCGGAGTGGTCGGAGAAGCTGATGGAGCTGATGAACGCCGTCGACACCGCGATCCCGGAGCCGGTACGCGAGACCGAGAAGCCGTTCCTCATGCCGATCGAGGACGTCTTCACGATCACCGGTCGCGGTACCGTCGTGACCGGCCGGTGCGAGCGCGGCATCCTCAAGCCCAACGAGGAAGTCGAGATCGTCGGCATCAAGCCGAAGTCGATGAAGACCGTCTGCACCGGTATCGAGATGTTCCGCAAGATCCTCGACGAGGCGCGCGCCGGTGAGAACGTCGGCCTGCTCCTGCGTGGTATCAAGCGCGAGGACGTCGAGCGGGGCATGGTCGTCGTCAAGCCCGGCACCACGACGCCGCACACCGAGTTCGAGGCGACCGTGTACGTGCTCTCGAAGGAGGAGGGTGGCCGGCACACGCCGTTCTTCCAGAACTACCGGCCGCAGTTCTACTTCCGGACCACGGACGTGACCGGCGTGGTGACCCTGCCCGAGGGCACCGAGATGGTCATGCCCGGCGACAACACCTCGATGACGGTTCAGCTGATCCAGCCGATCGCCATGGAGGAGGGCCTGCGGTTCGCCATCCGCGAGGGTGGCCGTACCGTCGGCGCCGGCCGGGTTACCAAGATCCTCAAGTGATTTGGTATGCCGTACCCCGGTACGGCATACTGGACAGGTTGTGCGTAGTGCGCGGGGTGGCTGACCTCGGTTGGCCACCCCCGCATAGCGCCCGGGCATCTGGGCGCCAACGACCCCGTCTCGCCTCGCTGCTGCGGCGGGATCCGGTGCGGCCGGGCGACACGCCCGACCGCGGGGGTCGGCCAAGCGGGCGGCAGGCCCGTGCGAGAGCGGCATCGAGAGAAGGAAACAGAAGCCACCATGGCGGGACAGAAGATCCGCATCCGGCTCAAGGCCTATGACCACGAGGTCGTCGACTCCTCGGCCCGCAAGATCGTGGAAACGGTGACGCGTACCGGGGCGCAGGTCGCCGGCCCGGTGCCGCTGCCTACGGAGATCAACCGCTTCTGCGTCATCCGCTCGCCGCACAAGTACAAGGACTCGCGCGAGCACTTCGAGATGCGCACGCACAAGCGTCTGATCGACATCATCGACCCGACCCCCAAGACGGTCGACTCGCTCATGCGGCTCGACCTGCCGGCTGGCGTCGACATCGAGATCAAGCTGTAGGGACCGGACTAATGGACAGGCAAGTGAAGGGCATCCTGGGCGCCAAGCTCGGCATGACCCAGGTGTGGGACAACAACAGGGTTGTCCCGGTCACCGTGGTACAGGCCGGACCGTGCGTGGTCACCCAGGTCCGCACCCCCGACAAGGACGGCTACAGCGCGGTCCAGCTCGCGTACGGCGCGATCGACCCGCGCAAGGTGAACAAGCCGGAGACCGGCCACTTCACCCGGGCCGACGCCGCGCCGCGCCGGCACCTGGTCGAGCTGCGCACCACCGACGCCAGCGAGTACACGCTGGGCCAGGAGGTCACCGCCGAGGCGTTCACGCCCGGACAGGTCGTGGACGTCACCGGGCGTACCAAGGGCAAGGGCTTCGCCGGTGTGATGAAGCGGCACGGCTTCGCTGGCCTGCGCGCCAGCCACGGTGTCGAGCGCAAGCACCGCTCGCCCGGGTCGATCGGCGCGTGCGCCACGCCGGGCCGGGTCTTCAAGGGGGTACGCATGGCGGGCCGGATGGGCAACGTCCGGTACACCGTGCAGAACCTCACCATCCAGGCGGTCGACCCGGCGCAGAACCTGATCCTGGTCAAGGGCGCCATCCCGGGCCCGAAGGGTTCGCTGGTGCTGGTCCGCTCGGCGGCGAAGAAGGGCAGGAGCTGAGATGCCTTCCGAGCTGAGCGTCAACGTGGTGGCGGTGGACGGCACCTCGACGGCCGTCGTGGAGCTGCCCGACGACGTGTTCAACGTGCAGGCCAACATCCCGCTGATGCACCAGGTAGTGGTGGCCCAGCTCGCCGCGGCCCGGCAGGGTACGCACAAGGCGAAGACCCGCGGCGAGGTGCGTGGCGGCGGTAAGAAGCCGTACAAGCAGAAGGGCACCGGCCGGGCCCGCCAGGGTTCCATCCGGGCACCGCAGTTCACCGGCGGTGGCGTGGTGCACGGTCCGGTACCGCGGGACTACAGCCAGCGGACGCCGAAGAAGATGAAGGCCGCCGCGCTGCGCGGTGCGCTGTCCGACCGGGCGCGCGAGGGTCGCATCCACGTCGTCGAGTCCTTTGTGGACGGTGAGACGCCGTCGACCAAGGCCGCACTCGCCGCGCTGACCGCGATCACCGAGTCGCGCAAGGTACTCGTGGTGCTCAGCGTCGAAGACGAGCTGAACTGGCTGTCGCTGCGCAACCTGCCGACGGTACATCTGATCGAGTCCGGTCAGCTCAACACCTACGACGTGCTCGTCGCCGAAGAGCTGATCTTCACCAGCGATGCGCTGGCGGAGTTCCTCGGGGTACCGGTTGCGTCGACTCCGGTCGATGTCACCGAGGAGAGCGCAGAGGAGGACAGCGAATGAGCACCGTCGCCGACCCGCGCGACATCATCATCGCGCCCGTCATCTCCGAGAAGAGCTACAGCGAGCTCAACAAGAACTGGTACACGTTCCTGGTCCACCCGGACGCGAACAAGACCGCCATCAAGATTGCCATCCAGCAGATCTTCGATGTGCGCGTCGAGACGGTCAACACGCTCAACCGGCAGGGCAAGCGCAAGCGCACCCGTACCGGCTGGGGCAAGCGCAAGGACACCAAGCGCGCGATCGTCAAGCTCGCCGACGGCGACCGGATCGAGGCCTTCGGCGGACCGGTAGCCTGAGGGGTTTGACAGATGCCTATTCGTAAGTACAAGCCGACCACGCCCGGGCGCCGCGGTTCCAGCGTCTCCGACTTCGCCGAGGTGACCCGGTCGACGCCGGAGAAGTCGCTGGTGGTCCCGCTGCACGGCAAGGGTGGCCGCAACGCCCACGGCCGGATCACCACCCGGCACCAGGGCGGCGGGCACAAGCGCCAGTACCGTCTCGTCGACTTCAAGCGGGTGGACAAGGACGGGGTACCGGCGAAGGTCGCGCACATCGAGTACGACCCGAACCGCACCGCCCGCATCGCGCTGCTGCACTACGCCGACGGCGAGAAGCGGTACATCATCGCGCCCAAGGACCTCAAGCGGGGCGACCGTGTGGAGTCCGGCGTCGGCGCCGACATCAAGCCGGGCAACAACCTGCCGCTGCGCAACATCCCGGTCGGTACCACCGTGCACGCGGTGGAGCTGCGGCCGGGCGGCGGTGCGAAGCTGGCCCGCTCGGCCGGGGTGGGCATCCAGCTGCTCGGCCGCGAAGGCGACTACGCGACGCTGCGCATGCCGTCCGGCGAGATCCGGCGGGTACTGGTGCAGTGCCGGGCCACCGTCGGTGAGATCGGCAACGCCGACCAGTCGAACATCAGCTGGGGCAAGGCCGGCCGGATGCGCTGGAAGGGCAAGCGGCCCAGCGTCCGCGGTGTCGCGATGAACCCGATCGACCACCCGCACGGCGGCGGCGAGGGCAAGACGTCCGGCGGTCGCCACCCGGTGAACCCGAAGGGCAAGCCCGAAGGCCGCACCCGCAAGGCAAAGCAGCCCAGCGACAAGCTGATCGTCCGGCGCCGCTACGCGAACCGCAAGCGCGGCTGAGGAAGGTAGATATTCACATGCCCCGCAGCCTGAAGAAGGGTCCGTTCGTCGACGACCACCTGCTCAAGAAGGTGGAAGCGCAGAACGACCGCAACTCCAAGAACGTCATCAAGACCTGGTCGCGCCGTTCGACGATCATCCCGGACATGCTCGGCCACACCATCGCGGTACACGACGGGCGCAAGCACGTTCCGGTGTTCATCACCGAGTCGATGGTCGGGCACAAGCTGGGTGAGTTCGCGCTGACCCGGACGTTCAAGGGCCACGAGAAGGACGACCGGAAGAGCCGCCGCCGCTAGGCGGGCCGGGAAACGGATAGAGGACAGGACACCCGATGCCAACCAAGAGCGACGTCGCGCTTCCGGGCGCGCGCGCGGTCGCGCGGCACGTGCGCATCTCCGCGACGAAGGCGCGCCGCGTGGTCAACCTCGTCCGCGGCCTGCCCGCACAGCAGGCGTTGACGGTACTGCAGTTCGCGCCGCAGGCCGCCAGCGTGCCGGTGTACAAGGTGCTGGCGAGCGCGATCGCGAACGCGGAGAACAACGAGCGGCTCGACCCGGACGCGTTGCTGGTCGCCGAGGCGTACGTCGACGAGGGCCCGACGCTGAAGCGGTTCCGGCCGCGCGCACAGGGTCGGGCGTACCGCATCCGCAAGCGCACCTGCCACATCACCATCGTGGTCGAGTCGGTCGGCGCGAGCGCCGCGCCGTCCCGCCCGGTCGTGCCGGGCAGGAAGGCGGCCGCGCCGGCGAAGAAGGCGGCTCCGGCCAAGAAGGCCGAGCCGGCGACCGACGAGGTCGACGAGTCGAACAGCCCGGCCGTCGAGGTCGCGCGGGAGACCGCGGACCTGGCGAAGAAGGCCACCAAGGCAGCGAAGAAGACCGCAGCCAAGAAGGCGGCGGCAACCAAGGCCGCGGCGGCGGAGGCGGACGAGTCCGCCGAGGAGGAGACCGAGTAATGGGTCAGAAGGTTCACCCGCACGGGTTCCGGCTCGGCATCTCGACCGACTGGAAGAGCCGGTGGTACGCCGACAAGCTGTACAAGGACTACATCGCGGAGGACGTCAAGATCCGCAAGATGATGTCCAAGGACCTGGAGCGCGCCGGAATCTCCAAAGTGGACATCGAGCGCACCCGCGACCGGGTACGCATCGACATCCACACCGCCCGACCGGGCATCGTCATCGGCCGCAAGGGCGCCGAGGCCGACCGGATCCGTGGCGCGCTGGAGAAGCTGACCGGCAAGCAGGTGCAGCTGAACATCCTGGAGGTGAAGAGCCCGGAGTCGGACGCGCAACTCGTTGCGCAGGCGATCGCCGAGCAGCTCTCGTCCCGGGTCAGCTTCCGCCGGGCGATGCGCAAGTCGATGCAGTCGGCGATGAAGAACCCGCTCGTGAAGGGCATCCGGGTGCAGTGCGCCGGCCGCCTGGGCGGAGCCGAGATGTCCCGCTCGGAGTTCTACCGCGAGGGCCGGGTACCGCTGCACACGCTGCGGGCCAACATCGAGTACGGCTTCTTCGAGGCGCGTACCACCTTCGGCCGCATCGGTGTGAAGACCTGGATCTACAAGGGTGACGCCGTACCGGGCCGCGAGGCACCGGCCGAGTCGGGGCCACCGCGCCCGCGGCGGGAGCGGTCCGAGCGGCCCGACCGTCCGCGGCGGCTGCGCTCCGGTTCGTCGGGTACCACGGCCGGCGGCACCGAAGCCGGCCGGGCCGTTGTGGCGGAGCCGACCAGCGTGGGTACCGAAGCCGGCGCCGCTGCGGCGGCACCGGTCGAACAGCAGGAGGGCTGACCAATGCTGATGCCGCGCAAGCCCCCGAAGGGCTTCCGCAAGCCGCACCACCCGGACCGGCACGGTTCGGCGAAGGGCGGTACCCGGGTGGCGTTCGGCGAGTTCGGCATCCAGGCGCTGGAACCGGCGTACCTGACCAACCGGCAGATCGAGGCGGCTCGTATCGCCATGACGCGGCACATCCGCCGTGGCGGCAAGGTCTGGATCACCGTGTTCCCGGACCAGGCGATCACCAAGAAGCCGGCCGAGACCCGGATGGGTTCCGGCAAGGGTTCGCCGGAATGGTGGGTGGCCAACATCAAGCCGGGACGGATCCTCTTCGAGATGTCCTTCCCGAACGAGCAGATCGCCCGCGAAGCGATGCGCCGGGCGATCCACAAGCTGCCGATGAAATGCCGCATCGTCAAGCGCGAGGGGGTCGAGGTCTGATGGCATCCGGCACCCGTGCCGCCGAACTGCGCGAGCTGGCCGACGAGGATCTGGTGGTCAAGCTGCGCGAAGCCAAGGCGGAGCTGTTCAACCTGCGCGTCCAGGGCGCCACCGGCCAGCTGGACAACAACCGGCGGCTGCAGGTCATCCGGCGCGAGATCGCCCGGATCTACACGATCATGCGCGAGCGCGAACTCGGCCTGTCCGAAGCGCCGAGCGACGAGGTGGTTGAGGCATGAGCGAGCGGCAGCGAGCGAATCATGAGCTCAGGAGCGGGCGCGAGCGGCGGCTCCGAGCGGAACGCGAGGAGACGGCGTGAGCGAGTCTGGTAACGAGCGGCCGCGTCGGAAGGTCCGTGAGGGCTACGTGGTCAGCGACAAGATGGAGAAGACCGTCGTCGTCGCGGTCGAGGACCAGGTGAAGCATCCGCTGTACGGCAAGGTGATGCGCCGTACCAGCAAGCTGAAGGCGCACGACGAGAAGCAGTGCGGCATCGGCGACCGGGTGCTGCTGATGGAGACTCGTCCGCTGTCGGCCACCAAGCGGTGGCGCGTCGTGGAGATCCTCGAACGGGCCAAGTGACTGTTCCGCCAAGCTCCGGCACCAGGCCGGAGAACTGGCAGACATAGGAGATTGACGTGATCCAGCAGGAGACGCGACTGCGCGTCGCCGACAACACCGGAGCCCGGGAGATCCTGTGCATCCGGGTACTCGGTGGCTCCGGCCGCCGCTACGCGAGCATCGGCGACGTCATCGTGGCGACCGTCAAGGACGCCATCCCGGGCGCCGGCGTGAAGAAGGGCGACGTCGTCAGGGCGGTCGTCGTCCGCACCGCCAAGGAGAAGCGGCGCACCGACGGCTCGTACATCAAGTTCGACGAGAACGCCGCCGTCATCATCAAGGAGGGCGGCGACCCGCGCGGTACGCGTATCTTCGGCCCGGTCGGGCGGGAGCTCCGGTGGAAGGGCTACATGAAAATCATCGCGCTCGCCCCGGAGGTGATGTGAGGCCATGAAGGTGAAGAAGGGCGACACGGTCGTCGTCATCGCCGGCAAGGACAGGGGCCTGAAGGGGAAGGTCATCGCCGCGTACCCGAAGCTCGACAAGGTACTGGTCGAGGGCGTGAACCGGGTCAAGAAGCACACCCGCATCCGCACCACCCAGCGTGGCGCGAAGACCGGTGGCATCGTCACGCAGGAGGCGCCGATCCACGTCTCCAACGTGATGGTCGTCGACACCGACGGTCGGGCTACCCGCGTCGGCTACCGCTTCGACGACAACGGCCAGAAGGTCCGCGTCGCGCGCCGCTCCGGTAAGGACCTGTGATGACCGCACCCACGAAGACCATCCCCCGCCTCAAGGAGCGGTACCGTGCCGACATCATGCCGGCACTGCGCGAGCAGTTTAAGTACGGCAACCCGATGCAGGTACCGGGCCTCGTGAAGATCGTCGTGAACATGGGCGTCGGCGAGGCGGCCCGGGACGCGAAGCTCATCGACGGCGCGGTACGCGACCTGACCGCGATCACCGGGCAGAAGCCGCAGGTGCGCCGGGCGAAGCGGTCCATCGCGCAGTTCAAGCTGCGCGAGGGCATGCCGATCGGCGCGAAGGTGACGCTGCGCGGCGACCGGATGTGGGAGTTCCTCGACCGGTTGCTGTCCATCGCGCTGCCGCGTATCCGTGACTTCCGCGGCCTGGACAGCCGGAAGCTGGACGGCAACGGCAACTACACCTTCGGTCTCACCGAGCAGTCGGTGTTCCACGAGATCGACCAGGACCGCATCGACCGTACCCGGGGCATGGACGTCACGGTGGTGACCTCCGCCCAGACCGACGACGAGGGCCGGGCGCTGCTCAAGCTCCTGGGCTTCCCCTTCAAGGAGAACTGAGAGATGGCCAAGAAGGCGCTGATCCTCAAGGCGGCCGCGAAGCCGAAGTTCTCGGTTCGCGCGTACACCCGTTGCCAGCGGTGCGGGCGTCCCAAGGCGGTGTACCGCAAGTTCGGCCTGTGCCGCGTGTGCATCCGGGAGATGGCGCACCGCGGCGAACTCCCCGGCGTGTCCAAGGCTTCCTGGTAGACAGTCATCGCCGTAGGCCCCCGAGCTGAGGGAACCGCGGCGAGAAGGGTTTGACAGACCAATGACCATGACCGATCCGATCGCAGACATGCTGACCCGTCTGCGCAACGCCAACCAGGCGTACCACGAGCGGGTGACGATGCCCTACTCGCGGATCAAGGCGAACATCGCCGAGGTCCTCAAGTCCGAGGGGTACATCTCCACCTGGGCGGTACAGGAGCCGGAGGAGGGCAAGGTGGGCAAGACCCTCATCCTCGACCTCAAGTACGGCACCAGCCGGGAGCGCAGCCTCGCCGGTATCCGGCGGGTGTCCAAGCCGGGCCTGCGGGTCTACGCGAAGGCGCCGGACCTACCGCGGGTACTCGGTGGCCTCGGCGTCGCCATCATCTCGACGTCACAGGGGCTGCTGACCGACCGGCAGGCCCGCAAGCGAGGCGTGGGCGGCGAAGTCCTCGCCTACGTCTGGTAACGGGAGGCGGGAAACCATGTCGCGCATCGGACGCAAGCCCATCCCGGTACCGTCCGGGGTCGAGGTCCGCATCGACGGCCAGACCGTCGTGGTGAAGGGTCCCAAGGGGCAGTTGCAGCACACGCTCGCCGAGCCGATCCGGGCCGAGCGGACCGAGGACGGCACGCTGTCGGTGGTACGGCCCAACGACGAGCGGCGGGCCCGGGAACTGCACGGGTTGTCCCGGACCCTGGTCGCCAACATGATCGTCGGGGTCACCGAGGGGTACCGGAAGACCCTGGAGATCTCCGGTACCGGGTACCGGGTGACCGCCAAGGGTAACGACCTGGAGTTCGCGCTCGGGTTCTCGCACCCGGTGCTGATCACGCCGCCGGAGGGCATCAAGTTCTCGGTGGAGCGCCCGACCGTGTTCAGCGTCGAGGGGATCGACAAGCAGCAGGTCGGCGAGATCGCCGCGAACATCCGCAAGATCCGGCCGCCGGAGCCCTACAAGGGCAAGGGCGTCCGGTACCAGGGCGAAGTGATTCGCCGCAAGGCTGGGAAGGCAGGCAAGAAGTGACCGCGACACTGTTGAAGCGGCACGGCGGCGGCAGCACCGCGGCCACGCGTCGGGTCGGCAAGGCCCGCCGGCACTTCCGGGTCCGCAAGAACGTCTTCGGTACCACCGAGCGGCCGCGCCTGGTGGTCAGTCGCTCGCTGCGCCACATCGTCGCGCAGATCGTCGACGACGGCCAGGGTCGTACGCTTGTTTCAGCGTCCACGCTGGACAGCACGATCCGGGGTACCGAAGGGGCCAAGAGCGAGCTGTCCCGCAAGGTGGGCGCGCTGCTGGCGGAGCGGGCCAAGGCCGCCGGAATCAGCAAGGTGGTCTTCGACCGTGGTGGCAACCGGTACGCCGGGCGGATCGCCGCCCTGGCCGATGCCGCCCGCGAAGCCGGACTCGAGTTCTAGAAGGGAACGCACCTCATGCCAGGACAGCAGCGTAGGGGCGGCGGGTCCGGATCCGGCGGCGAAGGCGGCGGCAACCGCCGCGACGGTCGTCGCGAGGGCGGCCGGGGCAACGCGCCGGCCGAGAAGACGCCGCATCTCGAACGGGTCGTCACGATCAACCGCGTCGCCAAGGTCGTCAAGGGCGGCCGCCGGTTCAGCTTCACCGCGCTGGTCGTGGTGGGCGACGGCGACGGTACCGTCGGCGTCGGGTACGGCAAGGCCAAGGAGGTGCCGGCCGCCATCGCCAAGGGTGTCGAGGAGGCCAAGAAGCACTTCTTCAAGGTGCCGCGGATCGCCGCGTCGATCCCGCATCCGGTACAGGGCGAGGACGCCGGCGGCGTGGTGCTGCTGAAGCCGGCCTCCGCCGGTACCGGTGTCATCGCCGGCGGCCCGGTGCGGGCCGTGCTGGAGTGCGCGGGCATCCACGACGTGCTCTCCAAGAGCCTCGGCTCGTCGAACCCGATCAACATCGTGCATGCCGCGGTGGCCGCGCTGAAGATGCTGGAGTCCCCGGAGGCGGTCGCCGCGCGGCGGGGCCTGCCGGTCGAGGACGTGGCGCCTGGCGCGATGCTGGCCGCGCGTGCGGGCGTGGGGGCGTGAGCGTGATGGCACGGTTGAAGGTGACCCAGGTCCGGTCCGAGATCGGGTCCAAGCGCAACCAGCGGGAGACGCTGCGCACGCTGGGCCTCAAGCGGATCAATGACGTGGTGGTGAAGGAGGACCGCCCCGAGATCCGGGGCATGATCTTCACGGTGAACCACCTCGTGAAGGTCGAGGAGGTCGAGTAATGACGATCAAGGTCCACCACCTGCGCCCGGCGCCGGGTGCCAAGACCGCCAAGACCCGGGTCGGGCGCGGCGAGGGCTCGAAGGGCAAGACGGCGGGGCGCGGTACCAAGGGGTCGAAGGCCCGCAAGCAGATCTCGGCGGCGTTCGAGGGTGGGCAGATGCCCATCCACATGCGGCTGCCGAAGCTCAAGGGCTTCCGGAACCGGTTCAAGGTCACCTACCAGGTGGTCAACCTGGAGCGGCTGGCCGAACTGTTCCCGCAGGGCGGCACGATCGGTCCGGACGAGCTGGTCGAGGCCGGCGCGGTCCGCAAGAACCAGCCGGTGAAGGTACTCGGAACCGGCGAGCTGGGCGGGGTACGGCTCCAGGTGTCGGCGCAGGCGTTCAGCGCGTCGGCCAAGGAGAAGATCGCCGCAGCCGGCGGCAGTACCACTGAGATCTGAAAAGCGAGACCCGATCGTGGCGCCCGGTCAGTTGCACGTAGCGGCTGCCGGGCGCCACGATCGGCATCAGCCGGCCGGCTATGTGTCGGCTGCGTCGCACCGAACGGTTGAGCGGGCTGTTAGAGTCCGTTCGCAGCTAGGTAACACTGGTCTGGTCATCCATGCCGCCGAACCTGGCGGCCGCGTCAGCGCAGGAGGAAGAAAGTGCTGTCCGCCTTCATCAGTGCGTTCAAGACGCCTGACCTGCGCAAAAAGCTGCTGTTCACGCTCGCGATGCTGGCCATCTACCGGCTCGGCGCGACGCTGCCCAGTCCCGGTGTCTCCTACAAGAACGTCCAGACCTGTATCAAGCTGGCCACCCAGTCGGACACCAACGGCGTCTTCACCCTGCTGAACCTGTTCTCCGGCGGGGCGTTGCTGCAGCTGTCGGTGTTCGCGCTGGGGATCATGCCGTACATCACGTCGAGCATTATCCTGCAGCTGCTCACGGTGGTGATCCCGCGGCTGGAGACGCTGCGCAAGGAGGGCCAGGCCGGCCAGGCCAAGATCACACAGTACACCCGGTACCTGACCCTGGGGCTGGCGATCCTGCAGGCTTCGGCGTTCGTCGCGCTGGCCCGCTCCGGGCAGCTGTTCAACGGCAAGTGCGACCAGGCGCAGTACCCGATCGTCCCGCACACCCAGATCCCCGACTGGCTCATGGTCACCGTGCTGGTGATGACGATGACCGCCGGTACCGGCGTGATCATGTGGCTCGGTGAGATGATCACCGACCGCGGCGTCGGCAACGGCATGTCCGTCCTGATCTTCACCTCGATCGCCGCCCGGCTGCCCAGCGAGGGCTGGAGCGTCAAGACCAGCAAGGGCTGGCCGACCTTCCTGTTCATCATCGCCATCGGCATCATCGTGATCACCGCAGTGGTGTTCATCGAACAGGCGCAACGCCGGGTACCGGTGCAGTACGCCAAGCGCATGGTCGGCCGGCGGATGTACGGCGGCACCTCGACGTACATCCCGTTGAAGGTGAACCAGGCCGGCGTCATCCCGGTGATCTTCGCGTCGTCGCTGCTGTACATCCCGCAACTCGCGTTGCAGTTGATGGACCAGAACCACCCGAACACCGCGTACAAGATCATTAACAACTACATCGTCAACCAGAGCAGCTCCGTCTACATCTCGCTGTACTTCCTCCTGATCATCTTCTTCACCTACTTCTACGTCTCGATCACGTTCAACCCGACCGAGGTCTCCGACAACATGCGTAAGTACGGCGGCTTCGTCCCCGGCATCCGGCCGGGTAAGCCCACCGCGGAGTACCTCGACTTCATCCTCAGCCGGATCACCCTGCCGGGGTCGCTGTACCTGGGTATCGTTGCGGTCCTACCCAACCTGTTCATCAACATGGTCGGGACGAAGCAGAACTTCCCGTTCGGTGGCACCGCCGTACTGATCATCGTCGGCGTCGGCCTCGAAACGGTGAAGCAGATCGAGAGCCAGCTGATGCAGCGGAACTATGAAGGGTTCCTCAGATAGTGAGCGAGCGGAGCGAGCGAGCCATGAGCTCAGGGCGTGGCGCCAGCGTCGCCGAGCGCAGCGAGGCGACGTAGGTGCGACTTGTCTTGGTGGGTCCCCCGGGAGCGGGCAAGGGGACCCAGGCTGAGTTCATCGCCGCACACCTGAGCGTGCCCAAGATTTCCACCGGCGACATCTTCCGCGCCAACGTCTCGCAGGGCACTCCGCTGGGGCTGGAGGCCAAACGGTACATGGACGACGGCAAGCTGGTACCGGACGAGGTGACCATCAACATGGTCCGCGACCGGCTCGCCGAGCCCGACGCCGGGGACGGGTTCCTGCTCGACGGCTTCCCGCGCACGGTTCCGCAGGCGGTCGCGCTGGACAAGCTGCTGGCCGACCTCGGTACCCAGCTCGAACTGGTGATGGAGCTGGTGGTCGACGACGACGAGGTGATCCGGCGGCTGTCCGGGCGCCGGCAGTGCCGCGGCTGCGGCAAGATCTGGCACGTCGAGTTCGAGGCGCCCAGCCGGGCGGACCTCTGCGACCGCTGCGGTGGCGAGCTGTACCAGCGCGACGACGACAAGCCCGAGGTGATCGCCAAGCGGCTGCGCGAGTACTCGGACAAGACCGCGCCGCTGGTCGACTACTACGGGGCCCAGGGCAAACTGGTGGGCATCGACGCGACCGGTCCCGTCGAGGATGTGACGGTACGGGCGATCGACGCGTTGCGCTCGTACGGTGGATAGCGTGCGTACGACCACCCTCGACATCGAGTACAAGACCCCCGAGCAGCTGACCAGGATGCGCGACGCCGGCCTGGTCGTCGCCGCCACCCTCGCCCGGCTCGCCGAGGCCGTTGCGCCCGGCGTCAGCACCGGCGAGCTCGACGCGCTCGCCGAGGAGACCATCCGGGCCGCCGGAGCGGTGCCCTCGTTCAAGGGGTACCACGGCTATCCGGCCTCGATCTGCTCCAGCGTAAATGAGCAGATCGTGCACGCGATCCCGGCGCCGCAGCAGATACTGCGCGACGGCGACGTGATCTCCCTCGACTGCGGTGCCATCGTGGACGGCTGGCACGGCGACGCGGCGATCACCGTCGGCGTCGGGCAGATCGATCCGAAGATCGAACGGATGATCGAGGTCGCGCAGGAAGCGATGTGGGCCGGGATCGCCGCCGGCGCGCGGTCGCTGCGGTCCGGCCGGGGGCGGCTGACCGACATCTCGTACGCGATCGAGTCGACGATCCGCCAGGCCGGTCGGTACGGCATCGTGCGCGGGTACGGCGGGCACGGCATCGGTACCGCGATGCACCAGGATCCGCACGTGCTCAACTACGGCCGGCCGGGCAAGGGCCCGCGACTGGTACCCGGCCTGGCGCTGGCCATCGAGCCGATGCTCACGCTGGGCTCGCCGGACACCGCCGAGCTGGCCGACGGCTGGACGGTGATCACCCGGGACCGGTCGGTCGCGGTACACGTGGAGCACACCATCGCGTTCTTCGCCGACGGGGTCTGGGTCACCACCGCCGAGGACGGCGGCCGGGAACGCCTGGGAGACCTGGTAACCAGTGTGGCCGGCGTGCCATCCTCGTAGAGGAAGCGGTGGACGGGGAGGTGGCGTGGCGCAGCGACGGGAGGACATGCGCGCGGCCGACTCGGACCGGCAGTACGTGGCCGATCGACTCCGCGAGGCGTTGGACGAGGGCCGGCTCGATCTCGGCGAGTACGACGACCGGCTGAAGGAGACCTACGCCGCACGCACGTACGGCGAGCTGGACAAGGTACTGGGCGACCTGCCGGCGGTCACGCCACCGCAACAGTCGCAGGTGGCGCCGGTACCCCCGCCGGTGGCTACGGAGCCGGCGACCCGGCGGCGCGGGCACCCGTGGCTGTGGGCGATCTGGGGCGGCTGGGTCAGCACTTCGCTGATCCTCATCGTGATCTGGGTGCTCACCGGCTGGCACCACGGTTCCGTTTGGCCGCTCTGGGTGATCCTGCCCTGGGGTGCGGTCCTGCTGGCCCGCACGATCGGGGCGGTCGTCAGCGGCGATCCGGCCGGGCACGCCCGCGCGGAGCGGGAGCGGCAGCAGGCGCTCAAGGAGGAGCGCCGGGAGCGGCAGCGCCAGCGCGCGGAACGGCAGCGTGAGCGCTGGGACCGCCGCCGGTACCACTGAGCGCCGAGTTTGCCGTTACCCATCGGTACGCGTAGACTTGCCGTTCGGCGCACAGCGTCCTCTCTGTCATGCCTGCCCCGCGCTTCGGTGGGCGAGATGGAATCCGCGGCTGGCGTGGGTGACCAATCGCCCACGATGGACCTTGTGAGCCTGTCATTGAAGTAGACGTCAGGTAGCGGAGGACATGCCCAAAAAAGACGGTGCCATCGAGATTGAGGGCCGGGTCATCGAGCCACTCCCGAACGCGATGTTCCGGGTGGAACTCGCCAACGGCCATAAGGTCTTGGCGCACATCAGCGGCAAGATGCGGCAGCACTACATCCGTATCCTGCCGGAGGACCGGGTCGTCGTGGAGCTTTCTCCGTACGACCTGACCCGTGGTCGCATTGTCTACCGGTACAAGTGACGTCGACGCGATCCGAAAAGGTAATCCGTGAAGGTCAAGCCGAGCGTCAAGCGGATCTGCAACAAGTGCCGGGTGATCCGCCGGCATGGCCGGGTCATGGTCATCTGCGTTGACCCGCGCCACAAGCAGCGTCAGGGCTGAGCCCGCACGCTGCCGGTACCAATGACAGGCTCGTCCAGCCGCGACGAACAGCAAGTGGATCGCGGCCGACCCCCGGTCGGAGGCTGGGGCCCGCGCGAGTAGCGCGGGACGGACGGGCATAGACCTCCGCGAGTTCGAGGAGTACGCCAGCAATGGCTCGTCTCGTCGGCGTCGACCTCCCCCGCGAAAAGCGGATGGAGGTCGCGCTCACCTACATCTTCGGCGTGGGCCGCACCCGCGCCATGGCAACGCTCGCCGCGACCGGAGTCGATCCCGGAAAGCGCGCCAAGGACCTGAGCGACGACGAAATCGTTCAGCTCCGTGACTACCTCGAAGCCAACTACAAGGTCGAGGGCGACCTGCGCCGCGAGGTCGCCGCGGATATCCGCCGCAAGGTCGAGATCGGCTGCTACGAGGGCATCCGGCACCGTCGCGGGCTTCCCGTGCGCGGCCAGCGGACCCGGACCAATGCGCGCACCCGCAAGGGTCCGAAGAAGGTCGTGGCCAACAAGAAGAAGCCCGGCAAGAAGTAAGCATTAGGAGCGCAGAAGCTTATGCCGCCCAAGGCACGTACCGGCGCCGCCGCCGCCAAGAAGGTCCGGCGCAAGGAACGGAAGAACATCGCGCACGGACAGGCGCACATCAAGAGCACCTTCAACAACACGATCGTGTCGATCACCGACCCGACCGGGGCCGTCATCTCCTGGGCCTCGGCGGGGCAGGTCGGCTTCAAGGGGTCGCGCAAGTCGACCCCGTTCGCCGCGCAGCTGGCCGCCGAAGCCGCCGCGCGCCGGGCGATGGAGCACGGCATGCGCAAGGTCGACGTGTTCGTGAAGGGTCCGGGCTCCGGCCGGGAGACCGCCATCCGCTCGCTGCAGGCCGTCGGGCTCGAGGTCGGCCAGATCGCCGACGTCACGCCCCAGCCGCACAACGGGTGCCGTCCGCCGAAGCGTAGGAGGGTCTGACGATGGCGCGTTACACAGGCGCGGACTGCCGGCGCTGCCGGCGCGAGAAGATGAAGCTGTTCCTCAAGGGCAGCAAGTGTGACGGGCCGAAGTGCCCGTTCGAGTCCCGTCCCTTCCCGCCCGGTCAGCACGGCCGCGGCCGGCCGAAGGAGACCGAGTACCTGCTCCAGCTGCGCGAGAAGCAGAAGGCCCGCCGGGTGTACGGCGTGCTGGAGAAGCAGTTCCAGCGGTACTACGACGAGGCGGTACGCAAGCCGGGCAAGACCGGTGAGGTACTGCTGCAGATCCTGGAGTCCCGGCTGGACAACGTGGTCTACCGGGCCGGGTACGCCAAGTCCCGCGACATGGGCCGGCAGCTGGTCAAGCACGGCCACTTCCTGGTCAACGGCAAGAAGGTCGACATCCCGTCGTACCGGGTCACCGAGCACGACGTCGTCGAGGTACGGGAGAAGTCCCGCGAGCTGACGCCGTTCATCGTCGCGGCCGGCGAGGCGGGGTCGAAGGTGGTACCGGCCTGGCTGGAGGCGATCCCCAGCCAGCTCAAGATCCTTGTGCACAGCCTCCCGGCCCGGCAGGTCATCGACACGCAGGTCCAGGAGCAGCTCATCGTCGAGCTCTACTCGAAGTAAGTTCGCCGGGCCTTGGCGGCCCGGCGGGAGCCGGCGGCGCGGTAGCCCGCGCCGCCGGGCGTGGTCCAGGTAAACGTGCGTGTCATATGGCGGGCGCGCGACGTAACGGAGGAAGCAAGTGCTCATCACCCAGCGGCCGACCCTCTCCGAGGAGCCGATCAGCGACACCCGTTCCAAGTTCACCATCGAACCGCTGGAGCCCGGGTTCGGGTACACGCTCGGCAACTCGCTGCGGCGTACCCTGCTGTCGTCCATCCCCGGCGCATCGGTCACCAGCATCAAGATTGACGGCGTGCTGCACGAGTTCACCACGATCCCCGGGGTCAAGGAAGACGTGGTCGAACTGGTCATGAACGTCAAGGACCTGTGCGTCAGCTCCGAGCACGACGAGCCGGTCTCGATGTACCTGCGCAAGCAGGGCCCCGGCGACGTGACCGCGGGCGACATCCAGCCGCCGGCCGGGGTGTCGGTACACAACCCCGACCTGAAGCTGGCCACGCTCAACGGCAAGGGCCGGCTGGACATGGAGCTGACCGTCGAGCGCGGTCGCGGGTACGTCACCGCGTCGCAGAACAAGCAGGCCGGTGCCGAGATCGGCCGGATCCCGGTCGACTCGATCTACTCGCCGGTACTCAAGGTCACGTACCGCGTCGAGGCCACCCGTGTCGAGCAGCGCACCGACTTCGACCGGCTGATCATCGACGTGGAGACCAAGCCGTCGATCACCCCGCGTACCGCGCTGGCCTCGGCCGGTTCGACCCTCGTGGAGCTGTTCGGGCTGGCCCGGGAGCTGGACGAGACCGCCGAGGGTATCGACATCGGCCCGTCGCCGCAGGACGCCCAGCTCGCCGCCGATCTGGCGCTGCCGATCGAGGAGCTGGACCTGACCGTCCGCTCGTACAACTGCCTCAAGCGCGAGGGCATCAACACGGTTGGCGAGCTGATCGGCCGCACCGAGGCCGACCTGCTCGACATCCGTAACTTCGGGCAGAAGTCCATCGACGAGGTCAAGATGAAGCTGGCCGGTATGGGCCTGGGGCTGAAGGACTCGGCTCCCACCTTCGACCCGGCGCACGTCGTGGACACCTTCTCCGAGGTCGACTACGACACCGACGACTACCGCGAGACCGAGCAGCTCTGAGGCTGCGGCCGCAAGAATAACGAGGAGCATCGATGCCCACGCCCACCAAGGGCCCCCGCCTCGGCGGCAGCCCCGCGCACGAACGGCTGATGCTGGCGAACCTCGCCACGTCGCTGTTCCGGCACGGACGGATCACCACCACCGAGGTGAAGGCCAAGCGGCTGCGCCCGCTCGCCGAGCAGCTCATCACCAAGGCGAAGCGGGGCGACCTGCACTCGCGCCGGCGGGTACTCACCGTGGTCCGCGACAAGGACGTGGTGTACACGCTGTTCGACCAGATCGCGCCGCGCTTCGCCAACCGCAACGGCGGGTACACGCGGATCGTCAAGAAGGGTCCCCGCAAGGGTGACGCCGCGCCGATGGCGATCATCGAGCTGGTCGAGGAACTGGTCGAGGCCGCGCCGGCCAAGGCCACCAAGGCCGGTGCCCGCAAGGCCGCGAGGACCGAGGCGGTCGCCGCGCTCGCCGGCGACGACGACGTCGTCGTCAAGCCGGCGCGAACGCGCAAGGCCGTGGAGCCGGAGGCCGTGGAGTCGGAGGCCGCGGACACCGACTCGGGTACCGCCGCCGTCGAGGGGCCGGAGGAGCCGGCCGAGGACGACGAGTCCTGAGCGCAACCGTGAACGAGCCCGCCATCCCCAGCCGGGACGGCGGGCTCGTTCGTGTCCGGCTCGACGTGGCCTACGACGGTACGGACTTCTCCGGCTGGGCGCCGCAACCCGACCGGCGCACCGTCGCGGGGGTACTCGCCGAGGAGCTGACCCGGATCCTCGGGCCGGTCGACGGGCTGACCGTCGCCGGGCGCACCGACGCGGGGGTACACGCGACCGGGCAGGTCTGTCACGCCGACGTGCGCGCCGCGGCGTGGGCGGGGGTGCGGGACACCGTGGTACGCCGGCTGGCCGGGCTGCTGCCCGCTGACGTGCGGGTGCTGGCCGCTGTCGAGGTACCGGTGTCCTTCGACGCGCGGTTCGGTGCGCTGTGCCGCCGGTACGAGTACCGGGTGACCGACGCGCCGTGGGGTGCCGACCCGCTGGCGGCGCGGTACACGCTGGCGTGGCCGCGGCCGCTGGACCTGCCGTCGCTGTCCGCCGCCGCGGCCGGGCTGGTCGGCGAGCGGGACTTCGCCGCCTACTGCAAACGCAAGGAGCACAGCACCACGATCCGGGCGCTGACCCGGCTGGACTGGCGGCGCGCGCCGGACGGGGTACTCGTCGCGACCGTCGAGGCGGACGCCTTCTGCCAGGCCATGGTGCGCAGCCTGGTCGGCGCGCTGCTCGCGGTCGGGGACGGGCGGCGACCGGTACCGTGGCCGGCCGGCCTGCTCGCGCGCACCGAGCGGGCCAACGAGGTGGTGGTCGCGCCGCCGCACGGGCTGACCCTGGTGGGGGTGCGTTATCCGGCGGACCCGGCCGGGTACGCGGAGCGGGCCGCGCTCACCCGTAACCGGCGCTCACCTGTGTGACGGAGCCGCCGAGGCCGGGTTGGGGGAGACCCGCGCCTGGATCACGGTACCGAGGAGGTATTTCTCCACCAGGTCGTCGATGACCTGGCGCGCGGCCTGGTCGGTGTCGGCAAGCGGCTGGCCGTCGGCGCGGGCGACGACGGCGTACCCCAGGAAGTGGCCCCGGACGTCCCAGCCGAGCTGGGTCGCGGCCTTGGCGAAGACGGCGCTGACCCCACCGGCGTCGAACCCGGTGAACCGCCCCTTCTGCGCGCCGACGGCGGCGGTCAGCGCGTCGTTGGCCTGCTGCGCGGCGGTGGCCGAGGCGAGGTTGAGCAGCCCGGCGGTGACCACGTAGACCTTGTCCGGGGAGACCAGGGTGGCCCGGACCGCCTGGTTGCAGCCGGCGGTGCCGAGTACCTTGCCGGGCTCACCGACGGCGACCCCGGCGCAGTCTCCGGCCTGGGTCTTGAGCACCTGGTAGCCGCCGGGGCCGACGGTCGCCGCGGGGAACGCCTCGGCCTCGGTCAGCGGCGCCGGGTCGGCCTGCCGGCTGCTGATGTCGCGCGGTTTCGGTTGCGCCGATGGCGTGGCGACGGTGCTGCTGGGCGCGTCCGGGTGGGTGAACATGATGTACCCGCCGGCGGCGCACACGCCGGCGAGCACCGCGACGGCGACCACGCCGACGACGGTGAGCCAGAGCGGCGGGCGCGGGGCGTCGCCCGGGCGGCCGCGCCGGCCGGAGGTGCCGCGGCCGTTCGGGTTGCGGCGGCGGTCCGGCAGGTCGAGTGGCAGCGCCGGGTCCGGTCCCCACTGGTTCGGCAGCGGTGGTACCGCGCCGGGGTGGGGGTAGGGATGCGGGTGTGGCGACGGCCGGCTCAGCGGTACCGAGGCGCGGCCGGACGGCGACGCGGATGCTGCCGGCGGCGGGCCTGGCGCGGGCGACGGACGCGGCCCCAGCGGGCCCACCGCGGGCGCTGCGGGCGCCCCCAGCGGGCCGGACATCGGCAGCCCGCCGGGCGCGGGCGGCGGGCTGGCCGGGCGCCCGGTGACGTACCGCTCGGCGAGCGAGCCGGGGTCGGGTTGCGCGCGCCGCGGCCGGTACGGTGCCTCCGCGACCGGCGGCGGTGGCGGAGGCTGGAACGTGCGGCTGGTTCCGAGGGCGCTTCCGTATTCTGAGGTCGGTTCGTCCCCGTCGTCCGGTGCGCGACGCCGGCCGGCCGGCCGCGACCCCGGCCCCGGCTCGGATGGCGGGGGCCATCCGCTCGGGGGCTGCCCGTGGCCGTACGTCATGAGCGACAGGTTACCGAAGGGAGGCTCGCCTGCCGTGGCTGGTGAGCACTACTTCACTGCCGAACCGGGCACTCCGGAACAGGAGCGGACAGTCAACTTCCAGGCAGCCGGCCGGGAGTTCGCCCTGCTCGCGTCCAGTGGGGTGTTCTCCGGGCAGCGGCTGGATCCCGGTACCGCGGTGCTGCTGCGCAAGGCTCCGCTACCCGGCCCGCGCGGCGGGGTGTACCTCGATCTCGGCTGCGGGTACGGCCCGATCAGCATGGTGCTGGCCACCGCGTCGGAAACCGCGCAGGTGTACTCCGTCGACGTGAACACGCGGGCAGTTGAGCTGGTCCGGACCAATGCGCGCCGGCTGGGTCTCGCCGGCCGGGTCCATCCGGGCCGGCCGGACGAGGTACCCGACGACGTGGTCTTCGACGAGATCTGGAGCAACCCGCCGATCCGGGTCGGCAAGGCGGAGGTGCACGAGCTGCTCGGCCGGTGGCTGCCGAGGCTGGCGCCGGGGGGTACCGCGTGGCTGGTCGTCGCCCGCAACCTGGGCGCGGACTCGTTGCAGGCGTGGCTCGCGTCGACCGGGTGGGCGGTGGAGCGGTACGCCGCGCAGAAGGGGTACCGCGTATTGCGGGTGACGGCGGGCTGACCGGCCCGGACAATTCATCCTCATGGGTTACGTCGACGTCGCGGGGGTTTCACACACGCTGCCCGACGGGCGGGTGCTGTTCGCGGACGTCTCGTTCCGGGTCGGCGAGGGCGCCAAGATCGCCATGGTCGGTCCGAACGGTGCCGGTAAGACCACGCTGCTGCGCATGATCGCGGGCGACCTTCCGGTACCCGTGGGGGTCATCGCGCGGGCCGGTGGGCTGGGCGTGATGCGGCAGTTCATCGGGATGATCGCCGACGAGCGGACGCTCACCGACCTGGCTCTGTCGCTGGTCGCGCCGCCGGTACGCGCGGCCGGTGCCGCCCTGCACGCGGCCGAGAGCGCGCTGCACGCGGCGCCGGCGGACGAGAAGGCGCAGCTGCGGTACGCCGACGCGCTGCACGCCTGGGGCGAGGTCGGCGGGTACGACGCCGAGGTGCTCTTCGACACCGTGGCCGTCGCTGCCCTCGGGCTGCCCTGGGACAAGGTGCGCGAGCGGCCGGTACGCACACTGTCCGGCGGGCAGCAGAAGCGGTTCGCGCTGGAGCTGCTGTTACGCGGTACCGATCAGGTGCTGCTGCTCGACGAGCCGGACAACTTCCTCGACGTGCCCGCGAAGCGCTGGCTGGAGGCCCGCCTCAACGAGTCGGACAAGTCGGTGCTCTACGTCTCGCACGACCGGGAACTGCTCAACCAGACCGCCGGCCGGGTGGTCGCGGTCGAGGGCGGGTCGGCGTGGGTACACCCGGGCGGGTTCGCGTCCTGGCACGAGGCGCGCCTGGGCCGGCACGAGCGGATGGAGGAGAACCGGCGGCGCTGGGACGAGGAGCACGAGAAGCTGCGCCAGCTGGTGCTCAGGTACAAGCAGAAGGCCGCGTACAACTCGGGCATGGCGTCGGCGTACCAGGCGGCGCAGACCCGGCTGCGCAAGTTCGAGGAGACCGGGCCGCCACCGTTGCCGCCGAAGGACCAGGACATCCGGATGCGGCTGTCCGGCGGGCGAACCGGCAAGCGCGCGATCATGCTCGACCAGTTGGAGCTCGACGGCCTGACGTACCCGTTCGACCTGGAGGTCTGGTACGGCGACCGGGTGGCGGTGCTGGGCGCGAACGGTACCGGCAAGTCGCACTTCCTGCGGCTGCTGGCCCGGGGCGGTACCGATCCGGATCCGGCGCTGCCGCTGTTGTCGGAAGTGGCGCCGGTGGCCGCGTCGGGTTCGGCGCGGCTGGGTGCCCGGGTCCGGCCCGGCCACTTCTCGCAGACCCACGACCGGCCCGACCTCGTCGACCGTACGCTGGTCGAGATCCTCTGGCGGGGCGACGAGCACCGCGACGGGATGGACCGGCACGCGGCGATGCGGGTGCTCAACCGGTACGAGCTGGCGGGGCAGGGCGACCAGCGGTTCGGCACGCTGTCCGGCGGGCAGCAGGCGCGGTTCCTGGTGCTGCTGCTGGAGCTGGGCGGGGCGACCCTGCTGTTGCTCGACGAGCCGACCGACAACCTCGACCTCGCCTCGGCCGAGGCGCTGGAGGACGGGCTGGCCGGCTTCGAGGGTACCGTGATCGCGGTCACCCACGACCGCTGGTTCACCCGGTCGTTCGACCGGTTCCTGATTTTCCAGGAGGACGGCGAGGTGGTCGAGGTACCCGAACCGGTGTGGGCCGCGATGTAGGAGCCTTGTCAGGCGGCCCGAAGTTCGCATACGGTACGGGAACGTAATCCACGGGAGCCCGGAGCCACCGGGCTGAGAGGGGGGCTGGCGCCTCCGACCGTCGCACCTGATCCGGGTAATGCCGGCGCAGGGAGGAGTGCCCATGGCAGCACCGCTGGGTCGGTTGCATCTGGTGACCGACGTGCGGCGTGATCGCGACCCGGTCGCCGTGGTGCGCGCGGCGCTGTCGGTGGGGGTCCCGGTGGTCCAGGTACGGGTCCCCGATCACGTCTGCGACCTCGGCGCCTACCACCTCGGTACCCTGATCGTCGGGCTGTGCCGGGAGGCCGGCGCCACCTGCCTGATCAACGACCGGCTGCACATCGCGCTCGCGGTCGGCGCCGACGGCGGCCACGTCGGCGGCGACGACCTGCCGGTCGCGGCGGCCCGCCGGGTGCTCGGGCCGGACGCGATCCTCGGCGCGACCGCCCGCGACCCGGTCACCGCGCGGGCCGCCGCCGCGGCGGGCGCGACCTACCTCGGCGTCGGGCCGGCGTTCGCCACCCGGACCAAGGACGGGCTGCCGGATCCGCTCGGCGCCGCCGGCATCGCGTCGGTTGCGGCGGCGGTCACGGTACCGGTGATCGCGATCGGGGCGGTGACCGCGGCGCGGGTACCGCAGCTGCTCGCGGCCGGCGCGTACGGCGTCGCGGTGGTGACCGCGGTCAGCGACGCACCCGACCCGGCGGCAGCCGCGGCCGAACTGCTCGCCGCCCTGCCCGTCGCGGAGCCGGCGTGAAAACTGTCGCGGTCGTCGGCGGAGGCGTCATCGGGCTGTCCGTCGCCTGGCGGCTGGCGGCGCGCGGCTGCGCGGTGACCGTGTACGACCCGGATCCGGGCAGCGGCGCCTCACACGTCGCGGCCGGCATGCTCGCCCCGGTCGGCGAGGCGTACTTCGGGGAGACCGAACTCGTCGCGCTCATGCGGGAGTCCGCGCGCCGGTGGCCGGCGTTCGCCGCCGAGCTGACCGAACAGGCCGGGCTCGACGTCGGGTACCGCACCGACGGCACGCTGCTGGTCGCCCGCACCGACGACGACCTGGCCGAGCTGAACCGGCTGGTGCGCTGGCAGGCGTCGCTCGGCCTGACGCCGCAACCGTTGCGCGCCAGCGAACTGCGCGAGCGCGAGCCGCGCCTCGTGCCACGACTGCGCGGCGGCGCCTTCGTCGCCGACGACCGCCAGGTCGATCCGCGCCTGGTGGTGCGGGCGCTGCGGTCGCTGGTCCGGGTCGAGGCCCGGGCGGTCACCGATCTGTCCACTGTGGACGGTGACGTCGTCGTGGTCGCCGCCGGGTGCGCCAGCGCGGCGCTGGCCGGGCTGCCGGTGCGCCCGGTGAAGGGCCAGCTGGTCCGGCTGCGTGGGCCGGTCGCGCTGCGCGCGGTCATCCGGGGGTACCTCGACGGGCGCACGGTTTATCTGGTACCCCGGGCGGACGGCGAGGTGGTCGTCGGCGCGACGAGCGAGGAACGGCTCGACGGTGCGGTCACCGCCGGTGCCGTGCTGGACCTGCTGCGGTCGGCCGTGGAGCTGGTACCCGACCTCGCCGAGTACGAGCTGACCGAGACGCAGGCCGGTTTCCGCCCGGGTACCCCCGACAACGCACCGATCATCGGTGCGCTGCGCCCCGGTCTGGTCGTCGCCACCGGCCACTACCGCAACGGCGTGCTGCTCGCCCCGGTCACCGCTGACGCGGTCGCCGACCTGGTGACCGGCGGCCCCGATGCCGATCTGGTGAAGCCGTTCGGTCCGGACCGGTTCGGGGGTCGCACAGGATGAACGTCACCGTGAACGGCAAGCCCGCGACGATGGCCGAAGGCGCCACGGTCGCCGACGTGGTGCGCGCGCTGACCGGCGTCGCCGAGCCGCGCGGTGTCGCGGTCGCGCGGTGCGGCGCGGTGGTACCCCGCTCGGCGTGGTCCGGGACCGGGCTGGCCGAGGGCGACCGGATCGAGGTCCTGACCGCGACGCAGGGAGGGTGAAGGATGTTCCAGCTGGGCGGGCGTGAGCTGTCGTCGCGGCTCATCCTGGGTACCGGCGGCGCGGCGAACCTGCGCGTGCTGGAGGAGGCGATCGCGGCGTCGGGTACCGAGGTGGTGACCGTCGCGCTGCGCCGGGTCGATCCGGCCGGGGGCACCGCCGGGCTGCTCGGGGTGCTTGAGCGGTGCGGGGTCACGGTGCTGCCCAACACGGCCGGCTGCCACACCGCCACCGACGCGGTCACCACGGCGCACCTGGCGCGGGAGGCGTTCGGCACCGGCTGGGTGAAGCTGGAGGTGATCGGCGACGAGCGCACCCTGCTGCCCGACGCGGTGGAACTGGTGTCGGCGGCGGAGAAGCTGGTGGCCGACGGGTTCACGGTGCTGCCGTACACGAGCGACGATCCGGTACTGGCCCGGCGGCTGGCCGACCTCGGCTGCGCGGCGGTCATGCCGGCCGGCGCGCCGATCGGTTCGGGCCTGGGCATCTCGAACCCGCACCACATCGCGCTGATCCGGGAGTCGGTCACGGTACCGGTCATCCTCGACGCCGGCATCGGTACCGCCTCGGATGCGGCGCTGGCGATGGAGCTGGGCTGCGATGCGGTACTGGTCGCGAGCGCGGTGACCCGCGCGGTCGAGCCGGCCCGGATGGCGTCGGCGATGCGGCTGGCCGTCGAGGCGGGCCGGCTGGCGTACACCGCGGGCCGGATACCGCGCCGGCACTACGCGCTGGCGTCCACTGTGGACGAAGGACGGGCGCAGTGGTGACGGTACTGGTGCTGACCGACCGGCGGCAGGCGGCCCGGCCGCTGACCGAGGTGGTGTCCGCCGCGGTCGACGGCGGCGCGCGGTCGGTCGTGTTGCGGGAGAAGGACCTGCCGCGGTCGTCCCGGCTCGCCCTGGCGGCGGCGCTGCGCGCGATCCTTCGGCCGGTCGGCGGCCGGCTCATCGTCGCCGGGCCGGATCCGCTGGGCGGCGACGCGGTGCACCTCGCGGCGGCCGATCCGGTGCCGGCGGGCGTCGGGTTCGTCGGGCGGTCCTGCCATGACGGTACCGAGCTGGCCGGACTGTCCACAGAGGACTATGCGACGGTGTCGCCGGTGTTCACCTCGGCGTCGAAGCCGGGGTACGGGCCGGCGCTGGGCGTGCCGGGGCTCGCGCAACTCGTTGCCCGCACCGGGAAACCGTTGCTGGCGTTGGGGGGCGTGACGTCGCCCGCGGATGCGGCGGCGTGCGTCGCGGCCGGAGCGGCCGGCGTGGCGGTGATGGGTGCGGTCATGCGCGCCCGGGACCCGGCGGAACTCGTGGCCGGGTTGGTGGCGGCATGACACCGGGCGTCGTGCTGACCATCGCCGGGTCCGACCCGACCGCGGGCGCCGGGATCCAGGCCGATCTCAAAACCTTTGCGGCGTACCGGTTGTACGGCTGTTCGGTCATCACCGCGGTGACGTCGCAGAACACCCGCGGCGTGGACGACGTGTTCCCGGTACCGGCGACCGTCGTCGGTACCCAACTCGCCGCGGTACTGTCCGACTTCCGGCCGGCCGCCGTCAAGGTCGGCATGCTCGCCACCGCCGAGATCGCGGCGGTGGTCGCCGCCAAGGCGCGCGAGGGTGCGCTGCCGAACCTGGTGCTCGATCCGGTGCTCTCCTCCAGCAGCGGCTTCCGGTTGGGCGTGACCGCCGCGGTGAAGCGGCTGCTGCCGTACGCGACGGTCATCACGCCCAACCGCGACGAGGCCTCGGCGCTGCTCGGGTGGCAGGTGGCCAGCCCGGCCGACATGGCCGGCGCCGCCGGGCAACTGGCCGCCGAGGGCGCGAAGTACGTCGTGGTCACCGGTGGCGACGCGGCCGGGGACGAGGCGATCGACGCGATGTGGACGCCGCACGGCGCACGGTTCCTGCACGCGCCGCGGGTCGCCACGCGCAACACGCACGGTACCGGTTGCACGTTCGCGGCCGCGATCGCCGCCCGGCTGGCCCTGGGCGACAGCGTGCCGGACGCGCTGGCTTCGGCGAAGGAGTACGTGACGCGGGCGTTGCAGGCCGCGGCCGGTTGGCAGCTGGGTGGTGGGCAGGGACCGCTCAACCACCTCGGGTTCTAGGGGAGGAGTGCGATGAGGGTGTACGTGCAGGGCTCGCGGCGTGACGTCCGGGTACCGTTCCGTGAGGTGGCGCTGTCCGGGGACAACCCGCCGGTGCGGCTCTACGACACGGCCGGTCCGGCGGACTCACCGCCGCCGCCGGTGCGCAAGGCGTGGCTGGCCGAGCGGGGAGCCGGTACCCAGCTGAAGTTCGCCCGCGCCGGCCTGGTGACCCCGGAGATGGAGTACGTGGCGCTGCGCGAAGGGGTACCCGTCTCGCTGGTGCTCGACGAGCTGGCCGCCGGCCGGGCGGTGCTGCCGGTCAACTTCAACCACCCCGAGTGCGAGCCGATGATCATCGGTAAGCGGTTCCTGGTCAAGGTGAACGCGAACATCGGTACCTCGGCGGTGACGTCCACAGTGGACGAAGAGGTGGCCAAGCTGCAGTGGGCGACCCGGTGGGGCGCAGACACCGTGATGGACCTGTCCACCGGCAAGCGCATCCACGAGACCCGCGAGGCGATCCTGCGCCACTCGCCGGTACCCATCGGCACGGTACCCATCTACCAGGCGCTGGAGAAGGTCGGCGGCGACCCGACCCGGCTGTCCTGGCCGGTGTACCGGGACACCGTCATCGAGCAGGCCGAGCAGGGCGTGGACTACATGACGGTACATGCGGGGGTGCTGCTGCGGTACATCCCGCTCGCGGTCAGCCGGGTCACCGGGATCGTCTCGCGCGGCGGCTCGCTGCTGGCCGCCTGGTGCCTGGCGCACCACCAGGAGAACTTCCTGTACACCAACTTCGCGGAGCTGTGCGAGATCTTCGCGCGGTACGACATCACGTTCTCCCTCGGCGACGGGCTGCGGCCCGGGTCGGTCGCCGACGCCAACGACAAGGCGCAGCTGGCCGAGCTGAAGACGCTGGGCGAGCTGACGAAGGTGGCGTGGCGCTACGACGTGCAGACGATGATCGAAGGCCCCGGCCACGTACCCATGCACAAGATCAAGGAGAACGTGGACCTGCAGCAGGAGTGGTGCCACGAGGCGCCGTTCTACACGCTCGGGCCGCTGACGACCGACATCGCGCCCGGGTACGACCACATCACCTCGGCGATCGGCGCCGCGATGATCGCCATGTACGGCACCGCGATGCTCTGCTACGTCACCCCGAAGGAACACCTCGGCCTGCCGGACCGGGAGGACGTGAAGGCCGGCGTGATCGCGTACAAGATCGCCGCGCACGCGGCCGACCTCGCCAAGGGGCACCCGGGCGCGCAGGCGTGGGACGACGCGCTGTCCAAGGCGCGGTTCGAGTTCCGCTGGGAGGACCAGTTCAACCTGGCGCTCGACCCGGACACCGCGCGCTCGTTCCACGACGAGACGCTGCCGGCCGCACCGGCCAAGACCGCGCACTTCTGCTCGATGTGCGGGCCGAAGTTCTGCTCCATGAAGATCACGCAGGACCTGCAGCAGTACGCGGCGGCGCACGGTATCACCCTCGACGAGGCGGTCGCGGTCGGCATGACGGAGAAGTCCGCCGAGTTCGTCGCGTCCGGCGGGGAGGTCTATGTCAGCGGCTGACCGACGCCGGCCCGTACCGCGACAACGGCGCGCCGGGGAGCTGGCTTCGCAAGATCGCGTTATGTGTCGTCGTCGCCGGTGTCGGGCGGGTCGGCGGGCTTGGCGTGGCGCGGGTTTCCATTGCCGCCGACCCGGGCCGGCGTGTCGGCGGCGCGCAGCCCCTTGACCCAGTCGAGGTGGTCGTCGGCCGGTGCGGCCGGGGCCGGTTCCTCGGCCCGGCGCCGGCTGCGCCGGCCGAGACCGGGCACCTTGATGCCGCGGCCGGTGCGCTCCTTGGGTGGCGCCGGTTCGGCTTCGGCCTTGGCCGCCGGTGCCGGCTCGGCTTTGCGGGCCGGCTCAGCCTCGGCCGGCTCGGCGTTCGGGGCCGGCTCAGCCTCGGCCGGCTCGGCTTTGCGGGCCGGCTCGGCGTCGGCCTTCGGGGCCGGCTCGGGCTCCGGGATCGGCTCGGGCTCCGGGATCGGCTCGGGCTGCGGGGCGGGCTCAGGCTCGGGTGCGGGCTCCGGCGACGGTTCCGGTTCCGGTTCCGGTTCCGGTGACGGCGCCGGCTCGGGCTCGGGCGTCGGGGCGGGCTCGGGTGCCGGCTCGGCCGCCTCCGGTGCGGGTACCGGTTTCGGCTGCCGTCGCCGTACCACGGCCACCGTCACCGACACCGCCACCCCGGCCAGGATCGCGAGGAGGGCGCAGCGGTATGCGGTACCGTCGCTGCCGCCACCTGGACCGGCGATCAGGTAGGCCAGCCCGACCAGGGCGGGACCCGCGGCCCCGCAGGCGCCCACCGCCCACGGCGGGCTCCCGCCGAACCGGGCGATTCCGGCCACGCCAAACGCAATGAGGACGGCGGGGACGAGCAGCACCAACGGCACCCAGACGCCCTCGGCGGGCAGCAGCCCCAGGCGCGCGTCGGCCCAGGACGCGCCGCCGCCGAGCGTCGAGGCGGCCGAGATGAGCGCGACGATCCACAGCCACAGCACGGTGGTGACGATGCTGCCGGACACTGCCGGTACCGACAGCGCCGCGAACGCCGCGACGACGCCGACCAGGAGGCCGGCGACCACGGTGAGGATCGCGGCCAGCCGCGGATCGCCGCTCTCGACGGGGCGTGCCGCGCCGGCCGGCCGGGCCACCAGCGGCATCAGGACCAGGGCGCCCACGGCGGCGGTCAGCGCGATGGCCACCCGTACCGCGACCGTGCGCTCCAGCCCGTTGCGCCGGGCCGCCCACGAGCCGGCGTACCCGCCCGCGACGACCGCCGCGCTGGCCAGGAAGGCGACCCAGGTCAGCTGGGCGTGCCAGGGCCCCGGGGTGGGGAACTCCCGGTCCCAGCGCACGATGCCCAGCCCGTACCCGATGCCGAGCTGGCCGGCGCCGGCGAGCACACCCGCGCCGACCGTCACGCCCAGCGTGTTTGCCCAGGTCCGCGCCAGGCCGGTCCGTACCGCTACCGCCATGCCGAGCAGCCTACGAGTCAGCCGGGCCGGGCGCGAGTCCACGGTTACGGCAGCTGGGGCAGCACGTCGGAGGCGAGCAGGGTCACGTGATCAAGATCATGGATGGCCAGCCGCAGGTAGATCACCTCGGCGCCGACCGCCGCGAACTCCCCGATCCGGTCCACCACCTGTGCGGGCGTTCCGAGCACCGCGTCCTCCGGTGGCAGCGCGCTCTTGCGGTGCCGGTCCCGGCAGCGGTACTCGACCTCGGCCGCCGACCGTCCACAGTAGACAACCATGCCGGCCGAGAACGTCGGCGGCGTGGTCCGGCCCAGCCGGGCGCAGGCGTCGCGCACCAGCTCGTACTGGCGGGCGGTGGTGGCGACGGTGGTGAACGGCACGTTGTACTCGGCGGCGAACCGGGCGGCCAGCTCCGGGGTGCGCTTGGGTCCCCGGCCGCCGACGATGACCGGCGGACCCGGCCGCTGTACCGGCTTGGGCAGCGCAGGCGCGTCGACCAGCTCGTAGTGGTCGCCGTGGAACGTGTACCGCTCGTCGTCCCGCGTCGCCCACAGCCCGGTGATGATCTCCAGCTGCTCGGCGAGCCGGTCGAACCGGGTACCCACCGGCGGGAACCCGATGCCGTACGCCCGGTGCTCCCGCTCGTACCACCCCGCACCCAGGCCCAGCTCCACCCGGCCGTCGCTCATCTGGTCGACCTGTGCGACGGCGATGGCCAGCGGGCCGGGCGGCCGGAAGGTGGCCGAGCTGACCAGCGTGCCCAGGCGGATCCGGGACGTCTCCCGGGCCAGCGCCGCCAGGGTGAGCCAGGCGTCGGTGGGTCCGGGCGCTCCGGGGTCGCCGTACGCGTCGGTGAAGCTCAGGTAATGGTCGGCCCGGAAGAAGCCGTCGAAGCCGCCGTCTTCGGCGCAGCGCGCCATCCGCAGCTGGTCGCCGTAGGTCGCGCCGCGGTGGGCCTCGACGAAGACCCGGATCCTCATGCGGTGATCGGCTCCATCAGCAGCTCGTGCAGGTGCGCGCTGGTCCGGGCGACCTCTTCCAGATGGGCGTTGTACCCGAGCGAGCGCGGCCGGGGGATGTCCACCTCGACCACCTTACGGACCTGACCCGGCCGCTGGCTCATCACCACGACCCGGTCGGCGAGCAGCACCGCCTCGTCGATCGAATGGGTGACGAACACCATCGTGGTGCGCAGTTCCATGTGGATGCGCTGCAGCTCGACCGACAGCTCCTCGCGGGTCAGCGCGTCCAGGGCGGAGAACGGCTCGTCCATCAGCAGCAGCCGGGGCCGCTGGATGAGCGCGCGGCACAGCGCGACGCGTTGCTGCATCCCGCCGGACAGCTCGTGCGGCAGCCGCTTCTGGAACCCGGTCAGCCCCACCATCTCCAGCAGTCGCAGCGCGGTCTGCCGGTGCTCGGACCGCCGCCAGCCGAATATCTCGACCGGCAGCATCACGTTGTGCAGCACGCTGCGCCACGGCAGCAGCGCCGGGCGCTGGAACATCATGGCGATGTCGCGGCGCGGCCCGACCACCGGCGTACCGTCCACCAGGATCCGGCCCGAGGTCGGCGTGAGCAGCCCGGCGATCAGCCGCAGCAGCGTCGACTTGCCGCAGCCGGAGCGGCCCACGACGGCCACGAACTCGCCGTTGTCGACCTGCAGATCCATGCCCCGCAACGCTTCCACCGCACCGGTGCGACCGAGGAACGTCTGGGAGACGTCGGTCAGCGCGATCATCGTCGGAGGCACCCCGTTCGCGGTCGGGACCTTACCGGAGTCTGCCGGGACCTTACCGGCCGTCGGTCAGGCTATCGGGTTTGTGTTTCCGGCGCGATACATCGGGCTCGGTAATTGTGTCCGGACTCCGGCCGGTCTGGTGCGACCGGTCCGACGCATCTACCATGTGCCGCGCGTTCACTGCTCCGCCTCCGCTGGTCTGCTGCGGGTGCGCCGTCACGCTCGGTTGCGCCGTTTCCGCGGGCACAGGCCCCGCCAGCGGTGCCCTTGGTGGGTCGATGGAAGGAAGGGTTTCATGAGGCTTTCCCGCGCGTTCACAGCGGCCGCGGCGGCCACGGCGCTGCTCGTGGCGGCCGGCTGTACCAGTGGCAGCGGTGCAGCCAACAAGAACAATCCGGCACCAATCGAAAAAGTTACATATGCCACAGGCTTCGGTCAGTTCGGCCGCGACGCGTATGTGTACGTGGGCATTGACAAGGGGTACTTCCGCGACGCCGGCATCGACGTGACCGTCAAGCCCGGCACCGGTACCGGCGACAACCTCAAGCAGCTGACCGCCGGCAACATCGACTTCGCCCCGGTCGACTTCACCGGCGCGATGATCCTGATCGGCGGCGGACAGGTACAGGGTGTCACCGCGGTGGCCGCCATCCACCAGCGGACCCTCGCCTGCATCATGACGCTGGACGGGCGGAACATCAGCTCGCCGAAGGACCTGGAGGGGCACACCGTCGGCGACCCGACCGGCTCGACGATCGGGCTGATGTTCCCCACCTACGCGAAGCTGGCCGGCATCGACGCGAGCCGGGTGAAGTTCGTCAACATCGCCGCCCAGCAACTGCCGCAGACGCTCGCCTCCGGCACGGTGGACACGATCGGGCAGTTCGTGGTCGGGGTACCCACCATCGAGAAGGCGGCCGGCGGGAAGAAGGCGGTCGTGCTGCCGTACAGCGACTTCATCAACGACGTGTACGGCAACGTGCTGGTCACCTCGACCAAGCTGGCGCAGCAGAAGCCTGACCTGGTGAAGAAGTTCACCGCCGCGTTGATGAAGTCGTTGCAGTACGCCGTCAACAACCCCGAGGAGGCCGGGAAGATCCTGCACAGCCACGTGCCCACGCAGGACGCCACGGTCGCCGCGGGCGAGCTGAAGCTGATGAAGCAGTACGTGAACTCCAGCAGTTCCGGTGCCGCGATCGGCGCGCTGGACCAGCAGCGGATCGCCCGCAGCATCGCGCTGATGCAGGGCGCGAACGCGATCCCGGCCGGGCTGACCCCGGACCGCCTCGTCGATTTCGGGCTGACCCCGAAGGGCTGAGCGTCGGGCGCGGGTCCGCGGCACCACGCCGCGGACCCACGCCGCGCGGAAGGAGGCGCGCATGCGGCGCCTTGTCGACGGCCGGCTCGGCGCGGTACTGCTGCCCGTCCTCGGGCTCGCGGTGCTGATCGCCGTCTGGTGGCTGGGCGTGCTGGCCTTCCACGTCCAGCCGTTCATCCTGCCGACACCGTGGCAGGTGGCGAAGGTGTTCATCGACTCGCCCGGCGACCTGCTCGGTCACCTGCGGGCGTCCACCGTGGAGACGCTGGAGGGGTACGCCCTCGCGGTCGTGGTGGGCCTGGCCATCGCGCTGGCGGTCGTCGGTTCACGGGTGGTGGACCGGATGTTCTCGCCGCTTCTGGTCGGGGCCAACGCGATCCCGAAGGTGGCGCTGGCGCCGCTGGTGCTGGTCTGGTTCGGGCTGGACCAGCTGTCCCGGGTGGTACTGGTGTTCCTGGTCTGCTTCTTCCCGATCGTGGTCTCCGCGGTGACCGGGTTCACCACGACGCCCGCAGACCTTGCGGAGCTGGCCCGGTCGCTGTCCGCGTCGCGCCGGCAGACGTTCCTGAAGGTACGGGTACCGGCCGCCCTGCCGCACATCTTCATCGGTCTCAAGGTGGCGCTGACCCTGGCCGTCATCGGTGCCACCGTCGCGGAGCTGAGCGGCGCGACCGAGGGGCTGATGTATGCTGTCCAGTCCTACAGCGGCCAGGGCGCCACCGCACCGGCCGTCGCCGCGCTGGTCCTGCTGGCGGCGCTCAGCATCGTGCTCTACTACCTGCTCGTGGCCGTCGAGCGCCGGCTGCTGCCCTGGGCCCGGGCCACCTCGGGGTGACCGACGGTCAGCCGAACAGGCGCCACCGGCCGGACCGCGCGACCACCGACGTCAACGCCTGCGACATCATCCCCGAGTGGTTGTCCGGGGTGAACCGGACCTGACCGGACAGCCCGTCGAAGGCGGTGTCCTCCATGATGTCGCGCATCTTGCGGTGGTCCGGCCCGCCGGCGGTACGCACCGCGTCGACGAGCACCTGTACCGCGTCGGCGGCGTACGTCGAGTACCCGGAGAAGCCGCCGAACCGGGACGTGTAGTCGTCGAACCAGCGCTTGCGCGCGGTCTTCGCCGGGGTCGTGGCGACCACGTCGTCGATGACGAGCGTCTGCGGTGCCACCATGATGGCGCCCTCGGTCGCCTGCGCCGCGCTACCGGCGAGGAACAGGTCTCCGGCCGCGGTCGCGTCGAAGAACAGCCGCCCGGTGTACCCGTCCTCGTGCGCGGTCTGCGCGACCAGCGCCGCCTGCGCCGCGAACGTGGACACCACCAGCGCGCCCGGGTTCTTCGCCAGCGCCGCGTGTACCGGCTGCGCCAGGTCGGTGTCGGTGGCCTTGAAGGTCTGCTTGCTCACCAGGTTCACGTGGGCCCGGGGCGCCTGGGTGCTGATCGCCGCGATCGCGTCGGCGCCGTTGACGTCGTCGGTGCTCAGCAGCGCCGCGGTGTGGATGCTCGCCTCCTGCAGCAGCCCGGCCAGCACGCTGGCGCTGTCGTCGGCGTCGGGGCCGAGCTTGAACAGGTACGGGTGGTCGGTGACCGGCCGCACCAGGCCGCCGGCCGGAGCCAGCGTCAGGGTCGGCAGCATCCGGTCGTCGAGGGTCTTCGACACGTCGGCCGCACACGTCGCGCAGGCGCCGATGATGAGGCCGGCGATGCCCGGTTCGGCACCGAAGGCGTTGACGTCGGCGACCGAGACGCTCGCGTCGCTGCGGTTGTCCTTCTGCTCCAGCACGATGCGCCGGCCGTTGACGCCACCGAGCGCGTTGAGCTCGTCGATGCGCAGCTGCAGCGCCCGCGCGTAGGTGTTGCCGACCGCCGCGTCGACGCCGGACAGTTCGAGGTCCGCGCCGATCACGATCGGGCTCGTGTCGGTGGCCGGGGCTGGCTTGGAGCAGGCCGTCAGGTTCAGCGGCAGTACGGCAGCGGCCGCGAGAACCGCGACGCGGGCAAGCCTCACGGTCAATCCCTTCCGGGGGCTCGATGGCGATCCCACCTTGCCAATCCGCCGTCCGCGGGTCAAGCTGGCTGGCACGTCCCCGCGCGTACCGGGACGCTCTCACCTATCGCATTCATACCTTTACATATAGCCACCTAACGTATCCCGGTAAAGTCTCTGTTAACACCGCCGCACTCCGGATCAAGCCCTCGATATATTCGCGCTGGTCAAAGCCCTATTGTGGGTACCGGGTGGGAAGCTGACGTCGGACACTTGGCTATCCTGCCCTTGATTCCTACCAGCGTGAGACTTCCGTTAACGGCCTCGGACGTGATGAAATCGCGGCCGTGCCGCGTGGCGTGAGGCCGCGTAGGGCGGCGTCGCGACGGGAAGCGGTTAACCGACGAACAGAGCGCGCCGGCGCAGTTTCGACGAAAGGTTGTCGACGTGAGCACGCGGACGAGCGCCACCATGCCGGCACGCGGGGGCGCGCGGCGTAGCGGATTACCGCCACGCGGAAAATCGGCGGCCGCGCCCGCCCGGCGACGATTTGCGCTTCGGGACGCCCGGATCCGCGCCAAACTCGGCCTCATCCTGGTGATTCCGATTCTGGCGATCGCGAGCCTGACCGGGCTGCGGCTGATCGACAGCGGAAAGCGCGCACTCGCCGCGCAACTGGCGGCCGCGCTCACCTCGCTGTCGTTGGACGTCGCCGACGCCACGCACCAACTGCAACGCGAGCGCATCCTCGCCGCGCAGGCCCTCGCGGGCGAGCCCAACGCCGGCGCGGACTTCGCCAACCAGGTCAAGGTCACCAAGGCGGCCACCGGCTCGTACTCGGCCCACCGGGGCCGGGTGAGCCGGATCCCCGCGGCACTCAAGGACCGGCTGGACCGCATCGACACGCAACTGTCCACTCTGGACACGCTGCGCGGTCAGGTGACCAGCGGCCAGGGCATCTCGATCAGCGAGGTCGTGGTGCGGTACGGCGTGATCATCGACGACATGGTCGGGTACCACAGCGAGATCGTGCAGGTCACGCCGGACACCCACCTGTCCGACTCGATCCGGGCGATGGCCGCCTTCGCCCAGGCCAAGGCGGCGAACTCCGACGAGCAGGCGATCGGGTACGCGGCCCTCAAGTCGGGGCACCTCGACCAGCAGCAGTACAGCTCGTTCGTGGCCACGCTGACCGGCCAGCAGGCCGCACTGCGCGCGTTCGACATGAGCGCGACACCGGAGCAGGAGGAGCTGGTCCGGCAGACGATCACCGGTGACGCGGTGCAGCTGGCCGACCAGGTGGGCCAGCAGATGGGCCGGTCGGTCGGGCAGAACGGGGCGCCGGCCGTCAACTCCCGCGACCTGGCCAGCGCGCTCGGTGCCGTGGTCGACCTGATGCGCTGGGCCGAACAGCAGCTCGACGCCAAGCTGACCACCGACGCCAAGGATCTGCAGAGTTCCGTGGTCCGCGAGGTGGTCGTCGAGTCGATCCTGGTGCTGCTCGCCATCGCACTGGCCATCGCGGTGGCCTTCGCGCTGGCGCGGGCGCTGTCCCGGTCGCTGTCCCGGCTGCGCGAGGGCGCGATCGCCGTGGTCGGCAGGGAACTGCCCAACGCCGTGGCCCGGTTGCGCGACCTGCGCGACGTCGGCGATTCGAATCCCGACACGATCGCGGCACAGCTGCAGGATCCGGTACGCATCGACAGCCGCGACGAGATCGGCCAGGTGGCACAGGCGTTCAACGCGGTGCACCGGGAGGCGGTACGGGTGGCGGCCGAGCAGGCGGCGCTGCGTACCAGCGTCTCGTCGATGTTCCTCAACCTGGCCCGCCGCTCGCAGGCGCTGGTCGACCGCATGATCGGCGAGCTGGACTCGATCGAGCGCACCGAGGAGGACCCCAAGCGCCTCGCCCAGCTGTTCCAGCTCGATCACCTGGCCACCCGGATGCGCCGCAACGACGAGAACCTGCTCGTGCTGGCCGGCGCGGACTCCAGTACCCCGCGGCGGGAGAACGCGCTGCTGGCCGACGTGCTGCGGGCGGCGCAGTCCGAGGTGGAGCTGTACAACCGGATCGAGTTCGGGGTGGTGGACCTCGACGTCTCGGTCATCTCGCACGCGGTCAACGACGTGGTACGGCTGGTGGCCGAGCTGTTCGACAACGCCACCCGGTTCTCCCCGCCGGACAGCACCGTGGTCGCCGACGGCCGGCGCATCGGCGACTACGTGCTCATCCAGATCGAGGACCGCGGCTTGGGCATGTCACCCGAACAGCTGAACACGCTCAACGAGCGGCTTGCCGAACCGCCCACCGTCAACGTGGCCTCCTTCCGGATGATGGGTCTGGCCGTGGTCTCGCGCCTCGCCAGCCGGTACCGGATCAAGGTGGAGCTGCGCGCCAACCCCGAGGGCGGCACCGTCACCAACGTCACGCTGCCCACCGGGATCCTGGTGCTGCCCCGGCTGCGCGGCCGGGAGCCGGTCGTCAGCCGGCCGCGCACGTCGCTCTCGGTCGAGCAGGCGATGGCCCGCGCCGGTACCGGCGGCTTCCCGATGCCGCAGCTTCCCGGGCTCGTTCCGTCCGGCGCCTCGACCGGGGTCATCACCGTGGACCGGCCGGAGGACCCGCTCGGGTACCCGCGGCACCCCGCGGCCGACAGCGGCGAGATGCCGCCGATCTTCCGGTCGATGGAGGCGGCCTGGTTGAACACCGAGGACCCGCAGGCCCGGCCCACCAACCAGTGGCCGCCACCGGCGGCCCCGGCGGCCAGCCCGCCGCGCGGTACCAGCGGACCACCACCTGCCGCGGCACCACCACAGGGCGCGGCACCGCCGCCGCCCGCGGCACCGCCATCGCCGTTGGCACCTGCCGCGGCCCGGCCGTACGTACCCGCCGACGACCAGCCGTACGTGCCGCCACCGGCCGCACGGCCACAGATACCTCCGGAACCGCCGGCAGGGTCGCGCGGCAGCCTGCCGAAGCGGGAGCCGGCGGCCCGACCTGAGCCGGTGGCGCGACCTGAGCCGACGGCACGGCCCGAGCCGGCGGCACGGCCCGAGCCGGCGGCCCGACCGGAGCCGGCGGCACGGCCGGACGCCGACGGCTGGAGCAGCTCCGCGGACGAGGGGTGGCGGGCCGCGCAGGCGGCCGCGCAGCCACCCACCGCCGGCACCACTCGATCGGGACTCCCGAAGCGGGTCCCCGCCGCCCAGCTCGTACCGGGTGCGGTGGACGCGCGCACGACGGCGGCCCGCAACAAGCGCGACCCCGACGAGGTACGCGGGCTGCTGTCCGCCTACCACCGCGGGGTACAGCGGGGCCGTACGAGCGGTGAGGGAACGTCCCTCCAACCGCAGCCGGACACCGAGGAGAGCCATTGATGACCAGACCCGGCGCGATGCGCGACATGGGATGGCTGCTCAACAACTTCGCCGATCAGATCGGCGGCATCGCCCACGTGGTGGCGGTGTCCGCGGACGGCTTGTTGCTGGCGGCGTCCCGCGCGCTGCCCGAGGACCGGGCCGACCAGCTCGCCGCGATCGCGGCCGGTGTGGTCAGCCTCACCCAGGGCACGTCGCGGTACTTCAACGGCGGCAGCGTCCTGCAGACCATCATCGAGATGGACGGCGGGTACCTGTTCCTGATGTCCATCAGCGACGGTTCGTGCCTGGCGGTGCTGGCCAGCCGTACCTGCGACGTGGGGCAGGTCGGCTACGAGATGGCGTTACTCGTCGAACGGGTCGGCCAGGCCCTGACGCCGAACGCCCGGCAGAGCGTGCCGCAGGCCGGATAGGCCGGCGGGTGCGGCCCAGGGGAGGGGGAGGACGTCGTGGAGCAGGCCGGTGCGGATCCACGTGGGGCGCTGGTCCGTCCGTACGCCGTCACCCGGGGACGCACCGAGCCGCAGCGCGACATCGCGATCGAGGCGGTACTGGTGACCACCCCGCGGGGAAAGCAGGAGGCCCGGTTCGCCGGCCGGGACAAACAGGTGATCGCGTCGTTGTGCGAAGGGCGGGCACAGTCGCTCGCTGAGATCGCCGCGTACACCCGGCTTCCGCTGGGGGTGTCCCGGGTGCTGATCGCCGACATGGTGGCCGACGGCCTCCTGGCACTGCACAACCCGGGGGAGGCGCGCGGTGACGACCGCATGGAACTGCTGGAAAGGGTGTTGAGTGGACTCCGCAAGCTTTAGCGGCATGCGTGGGGCGCCGGCCACGATCAGGTCCGCGAAGATCGTTGTCGCGGGCGGGTTCGGCGTGGGCAAGACCACGCTCGTCGGGGCGGTCTCCGAGATCACCCCGCTGACCACCGAGGCGGTCATGACCGCGGCGGGCGTCGGCATCGACGATCCGACGAAGGTACCCGGAAAGGCGACCACGACCGTCGCCATGGACTTCGGTCGCATCACCATGGGCGAGGACCTGATCCTGTACGTGTTCGGCACGCCGGGGCAGACCCGCTTCTGGTTCATGTGGGACGAGCTGATCCGGGGTGCGCTCGGCGCGGTGGTACTCGTCGACACCCGCCGGGTCACCGACAGCTTCGCGCCGATCGACTTCTTCGAGAGCCGGGCGCTGCCGTACGTGGTCGGGGTGAACTGCTTCGACGGTGCGCCGCGGTATGCCGAGGACGAGGTACGGGAGGCGCTGTCCATCCCGCCGCAGGTGCCGCTGATGCTGTGCGACGCGCGGCGGCGCGAGTCTGCCAAGCGGGTACTCATCGGCGTCGTCGAGCACGCCATCTCCGAGCTGCGGCTGGAGCTGGCCAGAGCACGTTAATCCACGCGGAGGCGGTACCCCCGCTTGACGACCGTCTGCACGAACGCCGACCCGCCGAGCGCGGCCCGCAGCCGCGCCACGGCCATCTCCACCGCGTGCTCGTCGGCGCCCCGGGGCAGCGCGGTCAGCAGCGCGGCGCGGGACAGTACCCGGCCGGGTGCGGCGGCCAGCGCCCGCAGCACCGCCATCGGAGCCGGCGCCATCGGGCGCAGCGAACCGTCGACGAGCGCGGCGTGCCCGCGCAGCGTCACCTCCTGACCGGCCACCCGCAGCGTCGGCGCCCGCTTGGGCAGCTCCTCGACGAGCGCCCGGACGAGCGCGCCGAGCCGGGCCCGGCTCGGCTGCATGACCGGGATGCCGCGGCGGTGCAGCGGTGCCGCGGTCACCGGGCCGACGCACGCGGCGAGCACGTCGGTGCGCAGCGCGTCCAGCAGCGCCCCGGTGTCCGGGCCGGCCATCCGCAGCAGGGCGCCCACGGCCGGTGCCGAGGTGAAGGTGACGGCGTCGATCAGCCGGCCGAGCGCGAGGTCGACCACCCGGCGCAGCGGCGTCGGGTCGGCCGGCGGGCGCCAGCGGTACACCGACACCTCCACCACGTCGGCGCCGGCGGCGGCCAGCGCCCCGCAGAACTCCGGCTGCGGCTCGCCGTGCAGCTGCACCGCGATCCGCTTGCCGTCCACGCCCCGGTCCAGCAGGTGTGCCAGTACCTCGTCACAGGACTCGGAGTCCGGCGACCACGCGTCGACGAGCCCGGCGGCGCGCAGCGCGCCGCGTGCCTTGGGGCCGCGGGCGATCAGGTACGCGCCGGCGACCACCGCCTTGAGCGGCTCGGACAGGCCCCAGCCCTCGGCCGCCTCCAGCCAGCCGCGCAGGCCGATGCCGGTACAGGCGACGACGATGTCGGGCGGGTGCTCGACGAGCGCGGTGGTGGCGGCGCGCAGTTCGCCGTCGTCGGCGAGCGGCACGATGCGCAGGGCGGGGGCGAGCACCACCCGGGCGCCACGGCGTTCGAGCAGCGCGGCCAGCTCGTCGCGGCGCCGGTCGGCGGTGACCGCGATGGTGAAGCCGCACAGCGGCTCGGTCTCCCTCAGCATGGTGCCCACCCGACCTCGACCAGACCGTTGCGCACCCGGACCGGGTACGTCGGTACCCGTACCTCCGGCGCGTCCAGGCAGACCCCGGTACCCAGGTCGTAGACCTGCTTGTGCAGCGGGGAGGCGACGGTCGGCGCGTCGCCACGGGTACCCACGATGCCGCGGGACAGCACGCTCGCGCCGGTGAACGGGTCGACGTTGCCGATCGCGCGCAGCGTACCGTCGTGCAGCCGGAACACCGCCACCGGTTCGTCCTCGACGAGTGCGGCGACCCCGCGCTCGGGTTGCAGGCGCCGGTACGGGCAGACGAGGATCCAGTTCATCGCGCCACCGGTACCCGCTGGCCGCGCTCGACGCCGAAGCTGATCGACGGATCGGGAGCGTCCGGCGCGTTGACGAACGAGACGAACCTCTCCAGCCGGTCGGCATCGTCCACTGTGGACCGCCATTCGTCCACATAGGACTCCACGTGTGCGGCCATGGCGGCGTCCAGCTCGGCGCACAGGCCCAGCGCGTCGTCGACGATGACGTGGCGGAGGTGGTCCAGCCCGCCGTCGAGGCACTCCAACCAGGCTGCGGTGCGCTGCAGCCGGTCTGCGGTGCGGATGTAGTACATGAGGAACCGGTCGATCGTGCGGACGAGCACGTCGGTCGGTACGTCGGAGAGGAACAGGTCGGCGTGCCGGGGCCGGAAGCCGCCGTTGCCGCCGACGTAGAGATTCCAGCCGTGCTCCGTCGCGATGACGCCGAAGTCCTTGCCGCGCGCCTCGGCGCACTCCCGGGCGCAACCGGAGACCGCGGCCTTGACCTTGTGTGGCGCGCGCAGGCCGCGGTACCGCAGTTCCAGCTCGATCGCGAGGCCGACCGAGTCCTGCACGCCGTACCGGCACCAGGTGGAACCGACGCAGGACTTCACGGTACGCAGCGCCTTGCCGTAGGCGTGGCCGGACTCGAAGCCGGCGTCGACGAGCCGGCGCCAGATCTTCGGCAGCTGCTCGACGCGCGCGCCGAACAGGTCGATCCGCTGCCCGCCGGTGATCTTCGTGTACAGCCCGAAGTCGCGGGCCACCTCGCCGATGACGATGAGCTTGTCCGGGGTGATCTCGCCGCCGGGGATCCGGGGCACCACCGAGTAGGTGCCGTCGCGTTGGATGTTGGCCAGGAAGTGGTCGTTGGTGTCCTGCAACGCGGCCTGCTCGCCGTCGAGGATGTACCCGGTGCCGAGCGAGGCCAGGATCGAGGCCACCACCGGCTTGCAGATGTCGCAGCCGCGCCCGCGCCCGTGCCGCGCGACGAGTTCGGAGAAGGTCCGGATGCCGCGTACCCGGATGATGTCGAACAGCTCCTGCCGGCTGTGGTCGAAGTGCTCGCACAGCGCCCGGGACTGGGCCACGCCGGCCTCGGCCAGCAACCCCTTGAGCAGCGGTACGCACGAACCGCAGGTGGTACCGGCGCGGGTGCAGGTTTTCACGGCCGCCACATCCGCGGCGCCCGACCCGATCGCGGCGAGGATCGTGTCCTTGGTGACCGCGTTGCAGGAGCAGACCTGCGCGGCGCCGGGCAGCGGCCTTCGCGCGTCGGCGCCCGCCGGCGCGAGGAGCGACAGCGGCGGCGCGGGCAGCGGGCCGCCGAGGCACGCGCGCAGGGTCGGATAGGCGCTCGCGTCGCCGACCAGTACCCCGCCCAGCAACGTCTTCGCGTCGTCGGAGAGCACGAGCTTCGCGTAGACCCGGGTGGCCGGGTCGGTGAACGTCACGTCCAGCGGGCCGGTGGTCTCGCCGAACGAGGCGACGTCCACGCCGAGCAGCTTCAGCTTGGTCGAGGTGTCCGCGCCGGGGAACGTGGCGGTACCGCCGAGCAGCCGGTCGGCGACCACCTCCGCCATCGCGTACCCGGGCGCCACCAGGCCGTAGACCCGCCCGCCGAGTTCGGCGCACTCGCCGATCGCGTGGACGTGCGCGGCCGAGGTGCGGCACGTCTCGTCGACCACGATCCCGCCGCGCGCGCCGATCGCGAGGCCGGCCGCGCGGGCCAGGTCGTCGCGGGGCCGCACACCGGCGGCGAACACCACGAGGTCGGTACGCACGATGCCGCCGTCGGCGAACACCACCTGCCCCTCGGTGATCCGGGCCGCCGACCGTCCAGTGTGGACGGTGAGGCCGAGGTCCTCGATGTGCCGGCGCAGCATCGCCCCGCCCGCCTCGTCGACCTGCATCGGCATCAGCCGCGGCGCGAACTCCACGACATGGGTGGCGAGGCCCAGGGTACGCAACGCGTTGGCGGCCTCCAGCCCGAGCAGCCCGCCGCCGACGACCACACCGGTGGACCTTCCCTCCGCATAGGCGCGCAGCGCCTCCAGGTCGTCGACGGTGCGGTACACGAAGCAGCCGGGCAGGTCCGTTCCCGGTACCGGCGGCACGAACGGGTACGAGCCGGTGGCGAGGACCAGCTCGTCGTACCCGTAGGCGCCGTCGCGGGTGAACACCTTGCGGCCGGCCGGATCCAGCGCGGTCGCCGGTTCGCCGAGGTGCACCTCCACCCCCGGTACCGCCGGCAGGTCCAGCGGTTCCCCGTCGAACCACGCGGACAGCCGTACCCGGTCGTACGCCGGCCGGGTCTCCTCGGCCAGTACCGTGATCTCCCAGGTACCGCCCGGATCCCGGTCGCGCAGCGCGGACACCAGCCGGTGCCCGACCATCCCGTTCCCGACCACGACGAGCCTCATGCCGGATCCTCCTGGTTGGACAGCCATTCGACGAGCCCGTGTACCGCGTCGGCGCACGACCCGCACCCGGTGGTGGCCCGGGTCGCGGCGACCACCTCCGGGGCCGAGCGCGCGCCGCCGCGCCACGCGGCCAGCAGCGCGCGCTTAGTGACCGCGTTGCACTGGCAGACCGTTGCGGCATCGGGCATCAGCGCGGGCGAGTCGGCGGCCGGGGCCGCGGCGCCGGTGCGGCCGAGCAGCAGCGCGCGCCGGTCCTCGGGTACCGGCGTACCCCGGTCGAAAAGCTGGATGACGGTACCCACGGCGGGGTTGTCGCCGAGCATGATGGCGCCCGCCAGCCGGTTGTCGCGGACCAGCAGCTTGGCATAGGTACCCCGGCTGGGATCGGCGAAGGTGAGCAGTTCGCCGTCGTGGTCGGTGGAGGCGCCCAGCGCGGCGAGGTCGATGCCGGTCGCCTTGAGCCGGGTGACCGGGGCCGGTGGCCGGTAACGGCTGGCGGTACCGGTGACCACGTCGGCCACCACCCGCGCCTGTTCCCAGGCGGGCGCGACCAGCCCGCCGACCACGCCCGCGTGCTGCGCGCAGTCACCGATCGCGAAGATGGCCGGATCGCTGGTGCGCAGCCGGTCGTCGACCACGATGCCGCGCTCGACGGTGAGTCCGGCGGTGCGGGCGAGCGCGGTCTCCGGCCGGGTACCGCAGGCGACCACGGCGAGGTCGGCGGCGAGTTGGCGGCCGTCGGCCAGCGCCGCGGTGACCCCGCCGGAGTCGCACGACACCCGGGTCGTGGCCGCGCCGAGGTGCACGGTGACGCCGAGCCCGGCGAGCGTGCCGACGAGCACGGCGCTCGCGGCCGGGTCGAGTTGCCGTTCCATCAGGTGCCCCACCGCGTGTACCACGTCGACGCGCAACCCGCGCAACGCCAGTCCCCGCGCGGCTTCCAGCCCGAGCAGCCCGCCGCCGAGCACCAGCGCGGAGGCGGACTTGTCGGCGGTGGCGAGGATGCGGCGGCAGTCGTCGAGGGTACGGAACACCGCGACCCGGTCGGGCAGCGGCTCGGCGAGCCCGTCGATCGGCGGCAGTACCGCATGGCTGCCGGTCGCCAGTACCAGGTGCTCGTAAGGGATGCGGTCACCGTCCGATGTGGACAGTGTCCGGGCCGCCCGGTCGATCGCGGTGACCGTGACGCCGAGCCGCAGCGCCACGCCCCGCCCGGCCGGCTCGGCCAGCGTCACCTCGGGTTCGGCCAGCTTCCCGGCCAGTACCCCGGACAGCAGGATCCGGTTGTACGCCCGGTGCGGTTCGGCGCCGATCGCGGTGACCGGCAGGTACCGGTCGCGCGCGTGCAGTTCGGCGGCCAGCCGAGCGCCCGCCATCCCATACCCGACAACGAGAACGCTCATGCCGGATCCTCGCTGCGCTGCGGTCCGGCATGAGGCTCCACCGCACGGCAACTCTGATTCGCTCGCTGACGCTCGCTCATGTCAGCTTCTCCACGCGGGCGGCGCAGACCTTGAACTCGGGCATCCGCGACGTCGGATCGAGCGCGTCGTTGGTCAGCGCGTTGATGCCCGGCCAGTGGAACGGGGCGAACAGCGTGTCCGGCCGGATGGTGTCCACGACCCGGGCGGCCAGTACCGCCGCGCCGCGGCGACTGACCACGCGGACCGGTTCTCCGTCCACAATGGACAGTAGCGCGGCCACGTCCGGATGCAGCTCCACGAACGGCGCGGGAGCGGTGGCCGCCAGGGATGCGACGCGGCGGGTCTGCGTGCCGGACTGGTACTGCGCCAGCACCCGGCCGGTGGTCAGGTACAGCGGGAAACCGGGGCCGGGTTCCTCGACCGGCGGGCGGTGGTCGACGGGTACGAACCGGGCCCGCCCGTCCGGCGTCGGGAACGAGTCGCTGAAGAGCCGCGGCGAGCCCGGATGGTCCTCCCCGGGGCACGGCCAGAACACGCCGTCCTGCGCGTCGATGCGCTCCCACGTGACGCCCGCGTAGTCGGCCGGTGCCCCCGCCGAGGCCCGCCGCAGCTCCTCGAACACGGCGCGGGGCTCCGCGTCGAACCGCCCGCCGTACCCGAGCCGGGCCGAAAGGCCCGCCAGCACCGCCAGGTCCGTCGCCACCCCCGGCGGTGGCTCGCGCAGGGCCCGGCGCCGCAGCACCCGGCCCTCCAGGTTGGTCATCGTGCCGTCCTCCTCGGCCCACTGCGCGGTGGGCAGCACCACGTCGGCCAGTGCCGCGGTCTCCGACCGGAAGAAGTCGGCGACCACGAGCAGGTCCAGCGCCCGCAGCCGCCGCGCCACCCGCGACGCGCGCGGCGCGGACACGACCGGGTTGGCACCGAAGACCAGCAAGGCTTTCGGCCCGTCGGCGGTACCCAGCCGGTCGATCAGCTCGACCGCCGACACACCGGCGCCGGGGAGGTCGGGGACACCCCACAGCGCCATCAGGTGGGCACGCGCGGCCGGGTCGTCGATGCGGCGGTACCCGGGCAGCTGGTCCGCCTTCTGCCCGTGCTCCCGCCCGCCCTGCCCGTTGCCCTGGCCGGTCAGGCAGCCGTACCCGGAGCCGGGCCGGCCGGGCAGCCCGAGCGCGAGGGCGAGGTTGATGAACGCCGACACCGTGTCGGTACCCTTCGCGTGCTGCTCCGCACCCCGGCCGGTGACGATGATCGCGCGCTCGGCCCGTCCCAAGGCGTGGACCGCCGCGTACAGGTCCTCGGCCGGTACCCCGCTCAGCCGCTCGACTCTGGCCGGCCACCAGGCGGCGGCGGCCTTCGCGACCTCGTCCCAACCCGTGGTACGGGCGGCGACGTAGGGCCGGTCGACGTACCCTTCGGCGACCGCGATGTGCAACAGTCCGAGCGCGATCGCCAGGTCGGTACCGGGCGTGGGTTGCAGGTGCAGCGTGGCCCGGCGTGCGGTCTCGGTACGCCGTGGATCGATGACGATCAGCGTCCCGTGCTCCGTCTGCTCGGTGAGGTACCGGCCCAGCGGCGGCATGGTCTCCGCCACGTTCGCGCCGACCAGCAGCAGGGTGTCCGCCCGGCCCAGGTCGGCCAGCGGGAACGGCAGCCCCCGGTCGATCCCGAACGCGCGGATCCCGGCCGCCGCCGCCGACGACATGCAGAAGCGCCCGTTGTAGTCGACGTAACGGGTACCGAGGACGGCCCGCGCGAACTTGCCCAGCGCGTACGCCTTCTCGTTGGTCAGCCCACCGCCCCCGAAGACGGCGACCGCGTCGCGGCCGTGCGCCGCCTGCAGCTCGCGGATCCGGCCCGTCACGAAGTCCAGCGCGACCGGCCAGGCGACCGGCTCGCCGTGTAGCAGCGGCGTGCGCAACCGGTCCGGGTGGTCCAGCAGCTCCGCCGCCGTCCAGCCCTTCTGGCACAGGCCGCCGCGGTTGGTCGGGAAGTCGCGGGTACCCACGTCCACCCGGCCGCCCGCGGCCTGCCGCAGCGTCATGCCACACTGCAGGGCGCAGTACGGGCAATGGGTCGCGACCTGGGCCATGCCCCGAAGCGTGCCGGCGGGCCGTTTCGCGGCGGCGTCCCCTGTGTTTCCGGCCTGCTAAGAGCCGATCACACCGGCAGGTGCCACCCGACCGGGCAACCGTTGCCGCGCCGAATCACCGGGTCAACGGCCGGGAAACCGGTGCTTCCTACGGTGCTCGCCATGAGTGAGCGTCAGCGAGCGAATCATGAAAACAGCGTCGTCGAGGCTCATGCCGGCCCGGAGCGCAGCGAGGAGCCGGTATGAGCACTGTGCTAGAGACGTTACGCCCGGCCGCGCCGGCCCGGGCCGGCCGCTGGATCGACGACTGGCGGCCGGAGGATCCCGCCTTCTGGGCCGCGGGCGGCGCCCGGGTGGCCCGCCGCAACCTGATCTTCTCCATCCTCTGCGAGCACATCGGCTTCTCGGTGTGGACGATGTGGTCGGTGCTGGTGCTGTTCCTCGGGCCGGCCTACCATGTCGACGCGGCCGGAAAGTTCCTGCTGACCGCGGTACCGGCACTGGTCGGCTCGGTACTGCGGCTGCCGTACACCCTCGCGGTGGCCACCTTCGGCGGCCGCAACTGGACGGTCATCAGCGCCGCCCTGCTGCTCCTGCCGTCGATCCCGGCGGCGATCCTCATCCGGCCCGGCGTGTCGTACACCACGCTGATGGTCCTCGCCGCCGTCACCGGCCTCGGCGGCGGCAACTTCGCCTCGTCGATGGCGAACATCAACGCGTTCTACCCGCAGCGGCACAAGGGCTGGGCGCTGGGCCTCAACGCCGGCGGCGGCAACATCGGGGTCGCGGCCGTCCAACTGGTCGGGCTCGCCGTCCTGGCGGCCACCGGCGCCGGCCACCCGCGCCTGGTCGCCGCGGTGTACCTGCCGGTGATCGTGCTGGCCGCGCTGTCCGCCGCGCTGTTCATGGACAACCTCGCCCAGGCGCGCAACGACCGGCGGGCGATGCGCGACGCCGCGAAGGACCGCCACACCTGGATCATGTCGGTCCTTTACATCGGTACCTTCGGCTCGTTCATCGGTTTCGGCTTCGCCTTCGGGCAGGTGCTGCAGGTGCAGTTCAAGCCGGAGTTCCGGACCGCGATCGACGCGGCGTACCTGACGTTCCTCGGTCCGCTGCTCGGCTCGCTGATCCGGCCCGTGGGCGGCTGGCTGGCCGACCGCTTCGGCGGCGCGCTGGTCACGTTCTGGAACTTCGTCGCGATGGCGGCCGCCGCGGGTACCGTGCTCGCCGCCTCGCTGCGGCACTCGCTGCCGCTGTTCCTGGTCGGGTTCATCGCGCTGTTCGTGTTCTCCGGGGTCGGCAACGGCTCGACGTACAAGATGATCCCGGCGATCTTCACGGCGAAGGTCGGCGGCGAGGTGGAGGCCCGGCGGCTGGCCGGTGCGCTGATCGGCATCGCCGGCGCGGTCGGCGCGTTCGGCGGGGTACTGGTCAACGTCGCCTTCCGACAGTCCTTCCTCACCTACCACACCGGCGACGCGGCGTACCTCGGCTTCCTGTTCTTCTACGCGGTCTGCTTCGTGCTGACCTGGGCGGTGTACCTGCGTCCCTCGCCGCGCCGCCTGTCCGGCGTGTAGCGTCGGGGAGCCCGCCGGGCCCGTTTTGACCCTGCCGGCGCGGAGCGGGTATCGTTGACCGCTGTTGTGCGACAGCAGAGGCGCACGCCCGCTCCGTCGCGCTCCCAACCGACGACGAGACAAGGTAGACCTGTGGGTACGTACAGCCCGAAACCGGGTGAGATCGAGCGTCAGTGGCTCGTCATCGATGCCACCGACGTCGTGCTGGGGCGCCTTGCGACCCACGCCGCCACGCTGCTGCGCGGCAAGCACAAGCCGGTCTTCGCGCCGCACGTCGACACCGGTGACTTCGTCATCGTGGTCAACGCGAGCAAGGTCGCGCTCACCGGTAACAAGCGGCAGACCAAGGTCGCCTACCGGCACTCCGGGTACCCGGGCGGGCTCAAGCGGGTCGGCTACGACGAGCTGCTCACCAAGCGTCCGGAGCGGGCGATCGAGCTGGCCGTCAAGGGTATGCTCCCGCACAACCGGCTCGGCCGGCAGCTGATCAAGAAGCTGAAGGTGTACGCCGGTGGCGAGCACCCGCACGCGGCCCAGCAGCCGAAGCCGTTCGAGATCAAGCAGGTTGCTCAGTGAACAGAGTGGGGCGCGGCGCCGTCTGGACTGAGGAGCGCCGCGACGAGGGAAGGCGGCGCACCAGAGCGCCCCGCGAAGCGAACCGGGTGAGCCGATGAGCGAGGAAGTAGTGACCGATATCAGCACCCCCAGCCCGACCGCCCTGGCGGAGGCCGTCGCACCGGCACCGGTCGCGCGCACCCCGCGGGGTGACCGCCCGATCCAGACCGTCGGCCGGCGCAAGGAGGCCATCGTCCGGGTCCGGCTGGTACCGGGTACCGGCAACTTCACGCTCAACCGTCGCTCGATGGAAAGCTACTTCCCCAGCAAGGTGCACCAGCAGCTGGTCCGTGAGCCGCTGGTGATCTCCGACAAGACCGAGGCCGTGGACGTCTTCGCCAACCTGCGCGGCGGCGGCACCACCGGCCAGGCGGGGGCATTGCGGCTGGCGATCGCCCGCGCGCTGTGCGAGTTGGACCCGGATCTGCGGCCGGCCCTGAAGAAGGCCGGATTCCTGACCCGGGACGCCCGCGTGACGGAGAGCAAGAAGTATGGTCTGAAGAAGGCGCGCAAGGCTCCCCAGTACTCGAAGCGCTGACCTTCTTGTCCGCCTGAACCTCGGCCGGGCACGCTGCCTCCCCCGAGGCTAGCGTGCCCGGATTCTTCTTCTCGGAGGTTGTGTGTGGGTGGACTCTTCGGTACCGACGGCGTACGCGGCCGGGCGAATGCCGACCTGACCCCGGAACTTGCCATGTCGGTCGCGGTCGCGGCCGCGCACACGCTCGCCGAGCAGGATCTCGGGCGGGCACCGGTCGCGGTCGTCGGCCGCGACCCGCGCGCCAGCGGCGAGATGCTGGAAGCCGCCGTGGTGGCCGGCCTGGCCAGCGCCGGCGCCACGGTGATCCGGCTGGGCGTGCTGCCCACCCCCGGGGTGGCGTACCTGGTGGGCGAGGTACAGGCCGACCTCGGCGTGATGATCTCGGCGTCGCACAACCCCATGCCGGACAACGGCATCAAGCTCTTCGCCGCGGGCGGGCACAAGCTGCCCGACGAGACCGAGGAGCGGATCGAGTCGGCGCTGGGTGCCGGATGGAACCGGCCGACCGGCCCGCAGGTGGGCCGGGTGCACGATCTCCTCGACGGTTCCGAGCACTACGTCAAGCACCTGGTCGAGGCGACGCCGCACCGGCTGGACGGGCTGCGCGTGGTGGTCGACTGCGCCAACGGCGCCGCCGCCGAGGTGGCCCCCGCCGCCTACCGTGCCGCCGGCGCGGACGTGATCGCGATCCACGCGGCGCCGGACGGGCTCAACATCAACGATGGCTGCGGCTCGACCCACCTGGCCTCGCTCAAGGCTGCCGTGATGGAGCACCGGGCGCACGTCGGGCTCGCCCACGACGGCGACGCCGACCGCTGCCTCGCGATCACCTCTGCCGGCGAGGAGATCGACGGCGATCACATCATGGCGATCCTCGCGCTGGCCATGCGCGCGGCCGGCACGCTCGTCCACGACACGCTCGTGGCGACCGTGATGAGCAACCTCGGGCTGAAGCTGGCCATGCGGGAGGCCGGCATCCGGCTGGTCGAGACCCGGGTCGGCGACCGGTACGTGCTGGAGGCGCTGCGGGCCGGCGGGTACGCGCTGGGCGGCGAGCAGAGCGGGCACGTGGTGATGCCGTCGCACGCCACCACCGGCGACGGCATCCTGACCGGGCTGTCGCTGCTCTCCCAGGTGGCGGCCACCGGGCGGTCGCTCGCCGAGCTCGCGTCGGTGGTCACCAAGCTGCCGCAGGTACTGGTCAACGTGCCGGTCGCCGACCGGCGCCGGGCCGCCGTCGATCCGGCCGTGGTGGCGGCGACCGAGGCGGCCGCCGCCGAGCTGGGGGAGACCGGGCGGATCCTGCTGCGCCCGTCCGGTACCGAGCAGCTTGTCCGGGTCATGGTGGAGGCACCCAGCGAGGACGGCGCGCGGCAGGTCGCCGAGCGGGTCGCGGCCCTGGTACACGCCGCCAGCCCGGCCGACTGACGCGCGCCGCTGGTCCCGCACCGGGCCACCCGCACCGGGCCACCGGCGCCGGGCCGCTGCGCCGCGCGGTCAGACGGCGATGCGGTCAGACGGCGATGCGGTCGCGGCCGCGGCGCTTGGCCTCGTGGAGCTTGTGGTCGGCGGCGCGGAACAGATCGTCGGAGGTCATTCCAGGGCGGAGCCGGGCGACGCCGATGCTGACGCTGACCGGTAGCCCGGCGGCGATCCGCTCGAAGTCGGTCCGGCGTATCGCCAAGCGGATCCGGTCGGCGATCCGGATCGCCCCGGTGAGGTCGGCGTGCACGAAGATGGTGAACTCGTCGCCGGCGTACCGCACCGGTAGGTCCTCGGCGCGGCACTGCTCCAGCAGCACGCTCGCGATCGTGCGCAATACCTGGTCGCCGACGCTGTGCGAGTAGGTATCGTTGATCACCTTGAACCGGTCGACGTCGAGCAGCAGCAGGGCGACCGGCGATGGCAGGGTACCGGCGTCGATGCTGGCCATGAGCTGATCGAAGTGCCGGCGGTTGCCCAGGCCGGTCAGCGGGTCGCGGATGAGGGCCAGTTCGGTACGGGCCCGTTCGGTCTCCAGTTCCTCCCGCTGCCGTGCCTGGCGGAGCATGGTCACCCGCTGCAGCCGTAGCAGCCAGAGCTGGCGCGCCTGCTCCTGTACCGTCTCGAACAGGTCGCGTGCCTCCTGGGTACCGCTGGCTTCGGCGGCCAGCGCGGCCAGCTCGAACCGGATGATCAGCCGGTCCTCCGGCCGGGTGCCGATGGCCAGCAGCTGCTCCGCGGCCAGGAACTCCCGCCGGGCGGCGACGAGGTCGCCCTCGGCCCGGTGGACCAGACCGAGCGCGACGTGTGCCGTGCGCGCGCCGTGCACGTCCTGGATCTGCCGCAGCCGGACGACCACGTCCTCGGCGAGCTTGCGTGCCTGCGCGATGTCGCCCAGCTTGGCCAGCGCGAGCGCCCGGTTGGCGACCAGGTCCATCACCTGGTCGGCGGCGCCGCGGTCGGTGTAGCTGTCGATCCACCGCTCGGCGATGGCGGCGCTGCGGCGCAGCCGCCGTTCGGCCTCGGCGGTGTTGCCGATCTGGTCCAGGCGCAGGCCCCAGGCCAGCAGCATGACCATGTAGGCCAGCTCGTCGCCGGTGGTGAAGTCGGGCCGCGCGCGGGTGGCCCAGATGTCGGCGAGGCGTTCGTACGCGGCGCGCGCCGCCTCGTACAGCTCGGCTGTGTGTACCGCGGCCGCGTACGAGCCGAGTGCCGAGGCGAAGGTGGCGTCGTGCAGCGGTACCCGGTCGAGCAGCGGTTCGGCCTTGGCGAGGCAGGTCATCGCCTCCGCGGCCCGGCCGGTCACCAGGTACAGCGCGGCGAGGTCGGACAGGGTCTTCGCCTCGTGCAGCCGGTTGCCGGCGGCCCGGTGCCGGCGCAGTAGCTCCTCGCCGGCCGCGATCGCCTCGGCGAACTGGCCGAGTCCCTCGTAGGCGTACATCCGGCCCTGGTACAGGTAGGTGACCGTCTTCTCGTCGCCGACCGCGCACGCGATGGCGGTGTATGCGTCCGCCGCAGCCAACGCTTCGTGGCAGCGCCCACTCTGCGACAGCTCGTGTACCCGCAGCGAGAACGCCTTGAGCGGCCCGTGCACGGTGACCGGCACCGGCAACCGTGGATCTGACAACGATGGCACAACTCGATCGTGCCATCGCCGTCCAGTAACCGAATCTGATTGTCGGTAGTTTCGAGCAGATCGGTTGCGCAATATAGCCGACTACGCGCATTGCCGGCGCGCGAAAGTCGGATACGGTACGCACCATGTGCGGGATAGTGGGGTACGCCGGAGGTCGGCCGGCGCTGGGGATCGTGTTGGACGGGCTGCGCCGGCTGGAATACCGGGGATATGACTCGGCGGGCGTCGCCGTGGTGGCCGGCGGTGCGCTGAGCACGGAAAAACGGGCCGGGAAGCTGGCCAACCTGGAAAAGGTTCTGGCGGAGTCGGCGCGTCCCGGCATCGGGGACGGTACGACCGGTATCGGGCATACCCGGTGGGCCACCCATGGCGGACCCACCGACCGCAACGCCCACCCGCACGTGTCCGCCGACGGCCGGGTCGCCGTGATCCACAACGGCATCATCGAAAATTTCGCCAAACTGCGCGCCGAGGTCGAAGCGACCGGCGTGGTGTTCAGCAGCGACACCGACACCGAGTGCGTCGCGCACCTGCTGGCCGCCGAGCTGGCGTCGCTGGACGGCGCGGCCGGGGCCGACGGGGCCGACGGCGCGGCCACGGGTAACCTCGCCGAGGCCATGCGGCGGGTGTGCCGGCGGCTGGCCGGGGCGTTCACGCTGCTCGCCGTCGACGCGCGGACGCCCGGCGCGGTGGTCGGCGCGCGCCGCAACTCGCCGCTCGTGGTCGGCCGCGGCTCCGGCGGCAACTTCCTGGCCAGCGACGTCTCCGCCTTCATCGAACACACCCGCGAGGCGATCGAACTGGGCCAGGACCAGGTGGTGCTGATCACCGCCGACGCCGTGTCGATCACCGACTTCGCCGGCCAGCCGGCAACCGGGCGCGACTTCCACATCGACTGGGACGCCTCCGCCGCGGAAAAGGGCGGCTACGACTACTTCATGCTCAAGGAGATCGCCGAGCAGCCCCGCGCGGTCGCCGATACCCTGCTCGGCCGGCTCACCGAGACCGGCGACATCATGCTCGACGAGGTGCGGCTGACCGACCAGGACCTGCGCGACATCGACAAGGTCTTCATCGTCGCCTGCGGTACCGCATACCACGCCGGCCTGGTGACCAAGTACGCCATCGAGCACTGGACGCGGATCCCGTGCGAGGTGGAGCTGGCCAGCGAGTTCCGGTACCGCGACCCGGTGCTCGACCGCTCCACGCTCGTCGTGGCCATCTCGCAGTCCGGCGAGACCATGGACACCCTGATGGCGCTGCGCCACGCGAAGGAGCAGAAGGCCCGGGTGCTGGCGATCTGCAACACCAACGGGGCGACCATCCCGCGCGAGTCCGACGCCGTGCTCTACACCCACGGCGGTCCGGAGATCGCGGTCGCCTCGACGAAGGCGTTCCTCACCCAGCTCGTCGCCTGCTACCTGGTCGGGCTGCACCTCGCCCAGGTGCGTGGCGTCATGTACGCCGACGAGGTGGCCTCGGTGGTGGACCAGTTGCAGAACATGCCGGCCCGGCTGACCCGGCTGCTGGACACCATGGCGCCGGTCCGCGACCTGGCCCGGGAACTGGCCGGGGTGTCGACGGTGCTGTTCATCGGCCGGCACGTCGGGTACCCGGTGGCGCTGGAGGGTGCGCTCAAGCTCAAGGAGCTGGCCTACATGCACGCCGAAGGGTTCGCCGCCGGTGAGCTCAAGCACGGGCCGATCGCGCTGATCGAGGACGGTACCCCGGTGATCTGTGTGGTGCCCTCGCCGGCCGGTCGCGGGGTGCTGCACGACAAGATCGTGTCGAACATCCAGGAGGTGCGCGCCCGCGGCGCCCGGACCATCGTGATCGCCGAGGAGGGCGACCGGGCGGTGCTGCCGTATGCCGATCATCTGATCGCCGTTCCGAAGACGCCGACCCTGCTGGCTCCGCTGGTCACGACGGTACCCCTGCAGGTGTTCGCGGCCGAGGTGGCGACCGCCCGTGGCCACGACGTCGACCAGCCGAGGAACCTGGCCAAGAGCGTTACCGTCGAGTGATGCTGCACGCCCTCCTCGCGTTCGCCGTCTTCGCCGCGATCGTGACGGTGATCCCTGGGCTGGACACGATGCTCGTGGTGCGTACCGCGGCGATCAGCGGTCGCCGCCCGGCCTCCGCGGCGGCCGCCGGCATCATGTCGGGCTGCCTGTGCTGGGCGCTGGCCAGCGCGCTCGGCATCACCGTGCTGCTGACCGCGTCGCGGGTCGGGTATGACGTGCTGCGCTGGGCGGGTGCGGGGTACCTGTGCTATCTCGGGGTACGGGCGCTGTGGCGGCACCGGCGACCGTCCACTGTGGAGGATGCCGGCCCGGCGCCGGTGCGGGCCGGCGAGGCGTACCGCGTCGGGCTCACCAACCTGCTGAACCCGAAGGTCGGCGCGTTCTACCTGTCGGCGCTGCCGCAGTTTCTCCCGCACGGCGTCGCGCCGCTGCTCGCCAGCACCGCCCTGGCGATGGTGCACAACGTCGAGGGCATGGTCTGGTTTGCGGGGCTCGTCTTCCTGGTCGGCCGGGCCGCCCGCGTGCTGTCCCGGCCGGCCGTGCGACGGCGGCTCGACCAGTTCGCCGGTCTGGTGTTCATCGGCTTCGGTGTCCGCCTTGCCGTGGAAGGTGTTCATCGCACGTCCGCGTAGTCGCCGACCGCGATGTCGGCCATGTCGGCCAGGGCCGGGTTGCCGGCGTCGAAGTATCCGACGTGCGCCTGTACCGGGTTGATCGGGCTGCCCGGCGCGCTGGTGAACACGTGCGCGCCGAAGGCGTGGCCGGCCGGACTCGGTCCGAACCACAACCGGTCGGTGTGCTCGCCGAACACCGGCCGCAGCAACGGGTTGAGGTCGGGCCGCCACGCGTCGCGCGGGCTCGCGGCCGCGTTGATGACGTCGTGCCTCGCCGTGCTGGCCCACACGTGTGCCGGGTCGAGACCGAGGTCGGCGGCGTGCGCGACACCCACCCCCGGGCTGCCGACCAGGATCACGTCGTCGGCCAGCAGCCCCGGGCCGTGTCCGGTCACGCCGACGACCGTCGATCCGTAGCTCAGGCCGACCACGGTGGTGTGCGCGGCCGGCCCGGGATGGGTCGCGCGCAGGCCGGCCTGGAACCGGTGCAGCGCCGGTGCCGCCCGCCTGGCGTCGTCGAGGTGCGCCGCCTCCGGAAGCGAGGCCGGCGCGTCGTACCCGAGCCACGCGATCACCGACGTCCGCCGGCCCGGTGCCGCCCGGCCGGCCGCACCGGACAGGTGCCCGGCCCGCTCGACATCGGCGGCCGCGCCGTCGAGCCCGCTGCCCAGTCCGGGTACGTAGGTGACCACGTTGTCGGCGAGGTCGGGATTTCCGAACGCGACGACGGCCCGGCCGCGCCCTCCGGTGTCCAGCGCGAGCAGGTAGCCGCTGCCCAGGTGCGAGCGGATGGCGGCCAGGGCCGGGCGGTGCCGGGTGTCCGGATCGGCGAGCAGCCGGTCGAGCCGGGCGCGGTTGGCGAGGTCGCGGGCGTCGGCGGGTACCCCGTCGAGGTTGCCGATCAGGTCCGGCCGGCCGGTGATGAGCGCCTCCCGTTCGGCCGGCGACAGGCGACGCCACCAGTCGGCGACGCACACCGGATCGCTGCCTGACGGCGGAGCGGCGGCGGGCCGCAGCAGGCGCAGCCGGGCAGCGGTCGCCACGTCGCTCTCGTCGGCCAGGGCCAGCGCGTCGGTGTCGGCGAGCCGCTGCGCCCGGGCCACCACGGCAGCGTGCGCAGTCACCGCACGCTCGATGCCGACGAGGGCCGGACCGGCCGCGTCGAGTTCGGCGCACAGGCTGCCGAGCAGGCCGGTCGCCGCCTGCGCCGCATCGCCGGTCCAGCCGGCCCGCAGCGCCACGAGTCGCCGGTCGAGCTCGGCGGTCTCGCTCGCCAGTACCTCGGCGAGCCGTCGCCACGCCAGGCCGGCCTGAGCGAGCCGGGCCGGGTCGGCCCGCCGCAGCGCCTCGACCGTCAGCACGGCCGCCACCCGGATGCGGCGGTCAGCATGGCCGCCGCCCGGCAGTCCGACGGCGGGCGAGCCGGGCCGGCCCTGCGTCGCGCGTCGGTCGTCACGACAACCGGCGCCACGCGTCGCGGTCGGCGCCGGTGTACCCGTCGGCCGCCCGGCGCAACCGGTCGCCCGCGTCGTCGAGCCGGCCGGCCAGCTCCGCCAGGTACCCGTCCCAGGCGCCCACCTGGGCAGGCAGCTCGGCATCGGTGGCCCAGGCGCAGTCACCGGGACCCGTACGGTCGCCGCCCAGCGCACTGCGCACCTGGTCGGCCATGTCGAAGAGAGCGCCACCGGTGCGGCGCAACAGGCTCGGGGATACCTCCATGCCGACCAGCCAAGCCGACCCGGCCACCGCCCGGTACCCCCTGTGGACAACCGCGGCCCGGCGGGACACCCGCGCCGTCCACAGGGGTTGCCGATAGGGTGTTGGGCGTGATCGTGGCAGTCGGCATCGACGTCGTACTGGTCGAGCGGTTCGCCCGCGCCCTCGGCCGTACCCCGCTGCTGGGCGACCGGTTGTTCACCGACGCGGAACGCACCACGCCGTCGGGCAACCCGCGCTCGCCGGAGTCGCTGGCGGCCCGGTTCGCGGCCAAGGAGGCGGTCGCCAAGGCGCTCGGCGCACCGTCCGGGCTGCACTGGCACGACTGCGAGATCGTCGCCGACCCGGACGGCCGGCCGTGGCTGACCGTCGCCGGTACCGTCGCCGCGGCCGCCGCCGAACGCGAGATCAACCGGTGGCACCTGTCGCTGTCGCACGACGGCGGGATCGCCTCGGCGATGGTGGTCGCCGAACGGCTGGCCGAGAACGAGCGCGTCGAAGCGCGCGGGGAGCAGGGGTGAAAGGCGCGTGGCGGGTCGCTGACGTCCGGGTCGCCGAGCAGGACCTGATGGCGCGGCTGCCCGAGGGTACCCTCATGCAGCGCGCCGCCGCCGGACTCGCCCGCCGCACCGCGCAGCTGCTCGGCGGCGTCTACGGTGCCCGGATCCTGCTGCTGGTCGGCAGCGGTGACAACGGCGGCGACGCGCTGTTCGCCGGTGCCCGGCTGGCCCGCCGGGGCGCCCGGGTCAGCGCGCTGCTGCTCAGTCCCGAACGGGCGCACCGCGCCGGCCTCGCCGCGCTGCGTGCCGCCGGTGGCCGGACGACCGACGAACCACCGTCCACAGTGGACGTCGTACTGGACGGCATCGTGGGGATCGGCGGCAAGGGCGGCCTGCGACCGGAAGCGGCCGCGGTCGTCGAGGGCCTCGGGGACGCGACCGTCGTCGCCGTCGACGTACCGTCCGGCGTCGACGCGGACACCGGCGCGGTACCCGGTGCGGCGGTGGACGCCGACGTCACCGTCACCTTCGGCTGCCTCAAGCCCGGACTGCTCGTCGGTGCCGGCGCGGCGCACGCGGGCCTGGTCGAGCAGGTCGACATCGGGCTCGCGCCGCGGGTACCGCCGGCGTTGCGCGTGGCCACCCGCGATGACATCCGTTCCTGGTGGCCGCGGCCCGGCCGGGAGTCCGACAAGTACACCCGCGGCGTGGTCGGCGTCGCCACCGGATCGGCGACGTACCCGGGTGCCGCCGTCCTCTCCGTCGCCGGTGCCTGCGCCGGACCGACGGGGATGGTGCGCTACGCCGGGGCGGCGGCGGAGTACGTGAAGCTGCGCCACCCGTCGGTCATCGTCACCGGGCGGGTCGCGGAGGCCGGGCGGGTGCAGGCGTGGGTGTGCGGGTCGGGGCTGGGTACCGACGAGCACGCCGCGGCGGAACTGCGCACCGTGCTGGCCGCCCCGGTACCGGTGTGCCTGGACGCCGACGCGCTCACCCTGCTGGTGGACGGCGCGATGGCCGACGTGCTGCGGGCCCGGCGGGCACCCGTCGTGGTGACCCCGCACGATCGCGAGTTCGCCCGGCTCGCCGGGGAGCCGCCCGGCCCGGACCGGGTCGGGTCCGCGCTCGGCCTGGCCGCCAAGCTGAACGCCACGGTACTGCTGAAGGGCGACCGGACCGTGGTCGCGGCGCCGGACGGTACCGCCTGGGTGAACCCGACCGGGACCGCGACCCTGGCCACCGGCGGTTCCGGCGACGTGCTGTCCGGAGTGCTGGGGGCGCTGCTGGCCGGGTCCGTGCCGCCGGTCGAGGCGGCGGTCGCGGCCGCGTTCGCGCACGGGCTGGCCGGCCGGCGGGCGGCGGAGGACGGCCCGGTCACGGCCAGTGATGTGGCGGATGCTTTACGAGCAGCGGTTTCCGACTTAACCCGCCGGTAGCATTGACGCCATGTGGCAGGCCGAGATCCGCGTCGACCTCGACGCGATCCGACACAACGTGGGGCTGCTGCGCGCGGGTACCACCGCCGAGGTGATGGCGGTCGTCAAGGCCGACGGCTACGGCCACGGCATGGTCCCGGTCGCCCGCGCCGCGCTCGACGCCGGCGCCACCTGGCTGGGCGCCTGCACCCTGGACGAGGCGCTGGCGCTGCGCGCGGCCGGCATCACCGCGCCGGTCCTGGCCTGGCTGCTGGTACCCGGCCTGCCGCTGCACCGCGGCGTCGAGGCGGGCGTGGACCTGTCCGCGTCGGGCACCGGACTGCTCGCCGAACTGGTCGAGGCGGCGCGCGTCGCGGGCCGGCCGGCGCGGGTACACCTGAAGATCGACACGGGCCTCAACCGCGGCGGCGCGAAACCGGCCGACTGGCTGGCGCTGGTCGAGGCCGCGGCGAAGGCGCAGGCCGACGGCTGGGTCGAGGTCGTCGGGGCGTGGAGCCACTTCGCCCGCGCGGACGAGCCGGGCGACCCGTCCATCGACCGCCAGCTTGCGGCCTTCCGCGAGGGCCTCGCGACCGCGGCGCGGTTCGGGCTCAGTCCGCGGTACCGGCACCTGGCCAACTCGGCCGCCACGCTGACCCGGCCGGACAGCCACTTCGACCTGGTACGGCCGGGGATCGCGACCTACGGGCTGTCGCCGGTCGCGGGGCAGCGCTTCGGGTTGCGGCCGGCGATGACGGTGCGCGCCCGGGTGCTGCTGGCCAAGCGGGTCGCGGCCGGGGAGGGCGTGTCCTACGGGCACACGTACACCACCGGGGCGCAGACGACGCTCGCGGTCGTGCCGCTCGGGTACGGCGACGGGGTGCCGCGGCACGCCTCCAACAGCGGCCCGGTGTGGCTCGCCGGCCGGCGGCGCACGATCGCCGGCCGGGTGTGCATGGACCAGATCGTGCTCGACTGCGGCGACGACCCGGTGGCGGCCGGCGACGTCGCGGTGCTCTTCGGGCCCGGCGACGAGGGCGAGCCGACCGCCGACGACTGGGCGGCCGCGGTCGGCACCATCAACTACGAGATCGTCACCCGGATGAGCACGGTACGGGTGCCGCGGGTGTACGCCGGTGGCTAGGCGCGAGCGGCTGAAGCGGGCCGGGCTCATCGGGGCTCTGGTCGGTGTGGCCGCAACCGGGGTGGCAGTAGGAGTCACGGCAGAACGTCTCCTGCTGCGCCGCCGGCGTGCCCCGGAAGCCGACGACACGCAGGCCGGGGAGTGGTTCCGGCCGTTGCCGTGCGACGAGGCGGTCGCGGTACCCACGGATTTCGGCGTGGACCTGCACGTGGAGATTGTCGATCCGGTGGACGGGAACGAGCTGGACCTCGGACCACTCGACGACGTCGACCCGACCCTGATCTTCATCCACGGCTTCTGCCTGGACATGGGCACGTTCTACTTCCAGCGTGCCGAGCTGACCCGGCTGGGCGAGCACCGCATGGTGTTCTACGACCAGCCCGGGCACGGCCGGTCCGGCAAGCTGGCCGACGGCGAGTACACCCTCGACGACCTCGCCGACGGGCTGGTACGGGTCATCGACGAGTGCGCTCCCGACGGGCCGCTCGTCCTCATCGGACACTCGATGGGCGGGATGACCATCATGGCGCTCGCCGAGCAGTTTCCCGACCTGTTCGGCGACCGCGTCAAGGGCGTCGTGCTCGTGTCCACCTCGGCCGGCAAGCTCGACGAGGTCGCCTTCGGCATGCCCGACTACGTGGCCCGCATCGCCAAGCCGCTGATGCCGGTCGTCATCGGCGGCGGCAAGCTCACGTCGAACATGGTCGACAACATCCGGCGGGCATCCACCGACCTGGGCTGGCTGATCACCCGGCGGTACGGGTTCGGGTCGGAGGAGCCGGACCGGGCGCTGGTCAGCTACGTCGAGCGGATGAACTCGCGGACCGACACCGTGGTCGTGGCGCGGTACCTGCGCACCATCTACACGCACGCGCGGTACCCGGCGCTGGAGGCGCTCAAGCGCACCAAGGTGCTGGTCGTCTGCGGCGAGGACGACAAGGTAACCCCGCCGGACCACTCCGCCGAGATCTGCCGCATACTTCCCGATGCGAGCTTCGTCGCGGTACCGGGCGCCGGACACGTGGCCCTGCTCGAACGACCGGACATCGTCAACGCCGCGCTGCTGGAGTTCCTGGAGCAGATCTACTGATGCCGTCGCAGTGGCCCGCGCTCGTGCGGGAGATCTCGACCTGCCATGCCTGCGAGGAGCTCGCCGCCACCCGGCAGAAGGTGGTGGTCGGCGATCCGGCGCCGGCGGTACCGGCCCGGCTGGTCTTCGTCGGCGAAGCGCCCGGCGCCCAGGAGGACGCCGCCGGCCGGCCGTTCGTCGGCAAGGCCGGGCAGTTGCTGGACCAGCTGCTCGCCGACGCCGGCATGTCGCGGGCCGAGGTCGGCGTGCTCAACGTCATCAAGTGCCGGCCGCCGAACAACCGCCGGCCGACACCGGCCGAGGTCGCGCAGTGCCGGCCTTACCTGCAGCGCCAGCTCGCCCTGCTGCAGCCGCGGCTGATCGTCGCGCTCGGGCTGACCGCGGTCGCCTGGTTCCTGGGCCGGCGTACCACGCTGGCGGAGGCGCGGGGGATCGTGCACCGCATCGGCGACTACAAGGTCATCGCCACCTACCATCCGAGCGCGGCGATCCGCTTCGGGCCGGCCGGTGCGCCGATGGCGGCCCTGCGCGACGACCTCGCCTTCGCCGCGAGGGAGCTGGTGTGAGCGCAGTGGGGCGCGGCGGCACCTGGACTGACGAGCGCAGCGAGGAGGGAAGGTGGCGCACCGAAGCGCCGCGCGGAGCGAACCAGAAGGCACTGGTATGAGACTGCCTACGGTCGAGGACACCCGGGACTTCGGCCGGGCGCTGGGTCGTGTCCTGCGACCGGGTGACCTGGTGCTGCTGAGCGGGCCGCTCGGCGCCGGGAAGACCGCGCTGGCACAGGGCATCGGCGCCGGACTCGACGTACCCGGTGAGGTCACCTCGCCGACGTTCGTCATCGCCCGGGTACACCGCGGCGGGCGGGTGCCGTTCGTGCACGTCGACGCGTACCGGCTGGGTACCCCCGGCGAGGTCGACGACCTGGACCTGGACGCGTCGGTCGACGACTCGGTGACCGTCGTGGAATGGGGCGGCGGCAAGGTGGAACAGCTGGCCGACGCCTACCTCGAGGTACGCATCGAGCGCGGCGACGACGACGAGACCCGCGAGGTCACGCTGGTGCCGCACCACGGCGACTGGTCGGCCCGCCTGGCGTCGCTCGCCGCGCGCTGACCGCTTTCTCCTGGATCTTGGACGCGAGCACCCCCTGCAGGGGGCACAAACGTCCAAGATCCGGAGCCGCCCGGGGCCGGCCCGGGTCGGCGCCCGGGTCGGCGCCCGGTCAGCCGATGCTGATGTGGTTCCACACCACGTCGCAGCCACGGGCCACGTCGGACCTGTCGCTGCGCAGGCACAGCATCGCCACCGCCCGTCCCCGGTCCACCCGCACCCGTACCTCGGCCCGCTGCCCCGGGTTGGCGACGCTGCGCAGGCAGCCGCCCTCGCCGGTACACGGCCGGTACCCGGTCACCTGGGCGCTCAACGCGTCGGCGACGTCATTCGCGGACCGGTCGGCGGCCACCGGCGAGGACACCAGGTATGCCCCGGCCTCGTTCGACGGGTCCGGCCGGGCGCACCCGTCGTCGGTGTACCCGCCACCGGTGAACGGCTTGCGGTCGCAGGGCAGCCGGTGGTGCCACCCCTGCGGTACCGCATAGCTGTACCCGCTCCCCGTGCGCACCGTGTCCCCGGCCGCCACCCCGCGCACCAGCGAATAGGCGGCGAACGCGAGGGCGGCCACGGCGACGACCAGCAGCACCCGCTTCAGCACCGGGCGACCGTAGCGGGTCAGCACCGCACCGCGCGACCCCAGCAGCGCCGCACGACTCCGGCCCGCGTCCCGCGACCCCGGCACCGCACCGCGCGACCCCGGCACCGCGTCCCGCGACCCCGGCAGCGCGCCGCGACCCCACGTGGCGGGCGGTCCGGCCGCGGTTAGGGTACATACCGTGCTTGTCCTCGTCCTCGACACGGCGACGCCGGCGATCACCGCGGCCGTCGCCTCCGTCACCGACACGGTGGAGGTGCTCGCCGAGCGGGTCACCGTGGACGCGCGGGCACACGGCGAGCTGCTCGCCCCGTCGATCGACGCGGTACTGCACGAGGCCGGCGCCACCCCGCCCGACCTGGCCGCGGTGGTGGCCGGGCTCGGTCCCGGCCCGTTCACCGGCCTGCGCGTGGGGCTGGTGACGGCCGCCGCGCTGGCCGACACGCTGGACATCCCGGCGTACGGCGTCGGCACGCTCGACGCGCTCGGCTGGGCCGCCACCGGTCGGGTAGCCGCCACCGGTCGGGTACTGGTCGCCACCGACGCCCGCCGCCGCGAGATCTACTGGGCGGTCTACGAGGACGGAAAGCGGCTCGCCGGGCCGGCCGTGGACCGCCCGGCGGAGCTGACGCTGGACGTTGAGGCGGCCGTCGGGGACGGGGCGCTGCGGTACGCCGACGTGCTCGGTGTGCCGGTCCGCGACATGCCCCGCTATCCGCCGGCCGCGGGACTCGCCGCGCTCGCCGCGCCGCGGGTCCGCGAGAAGGCGCCGTCGGAACAGTTGGTACCGCTGTACCTGCGCCGCCCCGACGCCGTCGAACCCGGTGCCCCCAAGGCGGTCACCCGGTGAGCGTCTCCGTCGAGCGGATGCGCTGGTGGCACATTGCCGACCTGGTACCCATCGAGGCCGAGCTCTTCGGCGACGAGCGCTGGTCGGCCGCGATGTTCTGGAACGAGCTGGCCAACGGCCACTACTACCTCGTCGCGCTCGACGGCGGCAGCGTCGTCGGGTACGCCGGGCTGAGCGTCACCGGTGCGGAGGCGTGGATCCAGAACATCGCGGTACGCGGCGACCGCCAGCACCGCGGCATCGGCCGGTCGTTGCTGGAGGCGCTGCTCGTCGAGGCGGACCGGCGCGGCGCCCGGCCGGTGCTGCTGGAGGTGGCCGTCGACAACGCGAAGGCGCAGCGGCTCTACGACCGGTACGGGTTCGCGCCGGTCGGGGTGCGCCGCGGGTACTACCAACCGAGCAACACGGACGCGGTGGTGATGAGGCGCGATGGTTGAGCCGCTGGTACTCGGGATCGAGACCTCCTGCGACGAGACCGGTATCGGCATCGTGCGCGGGTACACCCTGCTGGCCGACGCGGTGGCGTCCAGTGTGGACGAACACGCGCGCTTCGGCGGCGTGGTACCGGAGGTGGCCAGCCGGGCGCACCTGGAGGCGATGGTACCCACGATGCACCGCGCGCTGTCCGACGCCGGCGTGGCACTGTCCGATGTGGACGCCATCGCGGTCACCGCCGGTCCGGGTCTGGCCGGCGCGCTGCTGGTCGGCGTGGCGGCCGCGAAGGGGTACGCCCTGGCGGCGGACAAGCCGGTCTACGGCGTGAACCACCTCGCCGCGCACGTCGCGGTGGACACCCTGGAACACGGGCCGCTGCCCGAACCCGCGGTGGCGCTGCTGGTCTCCGGCGGCCACTCGTCCCTGCTGCTCGTCGACGACCTGTCGCGGGACGTGGTACCCCTCGGCTCGACGATCGACGACGCCGCCGGTGAGGCGTTCGACAAGGTGGCCCGGTTGCTGGGGCTGCCGTTCCCGGGCGGGCCGCCGATCGACCGGGCGGCCCGGGAGGGCGATCCGGACGCGATCGCGTTCCCGCGCGGCCTCACGGCGGCCAAGGACCTTGCGGCGCACCGGTTCGACTTCTCGTTCTCCGGCCTGAAGACGGCCGTGGCGCGCTGGGTCGAGGCGCGGCAACGGGCCGGCGAACCGGTACCCGTCGGCGACGTCGCGGCCGCGTTCCAGGAAGCTGTCTGCGACGTGCTGACCGCCAAGGCGCTCGACGCCTGCCGCGCCCGGGGTGTCGACACGCTCGTCATCGGCGGCGGTGTGGCGGCGAACTCGCGACTGCGCGCGCTGGCGACCGAGCGCGCGGGCAGGTACGGCATCACCGTCCGGGTACCCCGGCCGAAGCTGTGCACCGACAACGGCGCGATGGTCGCCGCGCTGGGTGCCCGGCTGGTCGCCGCCGGTGTGGCACCCAGTCGCCTGGACCTCCCGGCGGACTCCGCAATGCCATTGACGACAGTTAATGTATGACGCATGACCGGTGTCACCGACACGCTGGCCTACCGGCTCGGTACCCTCGGCGGCCGCGTCGCCGACCGGTTCAGCCAGGCGGTCGCCGGGTACGGCGTGAAGCCGCGCCACGTCGCCCTGCTCGTCGTGATCGACTCCAGTTGCTCGCCGCCTGCGCCGCGGCGGCCCGCCGGGTCGACGAGGAGGTCGCCGCCGGCCTCGACGACGGCCAGCGCGACGACCTGCGGCTGCTGCTGGCGAAGGTGAGCGATACGCTCGCGCCGTGATCGCGCGGATGTGGGAGGTACGGGCCTACCCGGAACGCTTCACCGACCTGCTGGCCTGGGTGTGCGACGTGGCGCTGCCGGAGATCGAGGCCGATCCCCGGCACCTGTCCAGCGAGGTCCTCACCTCGACCGACCACCGGATCGTGGTCATCTCCCGGTGGCGCAGCGGCCCGGCGCCGCTACCCGACCCGCCGAAGGAACTGGTCGCCCGCTCCGCCCACGCCTGGGACTTCACCCCCGTCGACCGTTGAGCGCCGGCAGCTCCGCCAGCGCCGCGATCCGCTCGCCCGTCCAGGCCGGGTCGGTCGTCCGGTACTGCACGGTCTGCACCGTCCGCATGCCCAGCGAGGCCGCGGCGGCCAGCTCGCCGTCCGCGCCGTCGCCGACGTAGACGCACCCGGCCGGGTCGGCGTCCAGCGCGGCGCACGCCGCCAGGTAGATCCGCGGGTCCGGCTTGCCGAACCCGAGCGCGCAGGAGAACGCCGTCGCGTCCAGCCGCGCCGCCAGCGCCGTGCGGGTCCAGACCGTCGGCGTCTCCACCGTGCAGTTGCTGACCAGACCCAGCCGGTACCCGTTGCCGCGCAGCGCATCCAGCACGGCGAGGGTACCGTCGTCCGGCCGCAGCAGCCGCTGCGTCATCGCCATCCGGCGGGCGGCCGCCCGGGCCACCCCGTCCTCGCCCGGGTACCCGCCGAGCCGCGCGGCCAGCGTGCGCAGCGTCGCCGGCAGGTCGCCGAGCACCCCGCTCAACCGTTGCGGCCAGGTGTCCCACCAGAGCCGGTTGAACTCGTGGGGATCCACGCCCAGATCGGCGGCCATCGCCACGCCGACCGCCTCGCGTTCCGGGTCGCCGCCGGGTACCAGCGTGTTGAACAGATCGAACAGGATCACCACAGCGCACAGCGTAGCGAGCGAAAACCGGTGGCGTGCGGCCGATTGCGCCGCGTAACTTCGGCCGCGCCATGCGTGCGTTACCCGTACCCGATCCCGGGGTCCCCGATCACCGCTCGGCAAGCCGTTACCTCTGGTGGCTGGCTGGCCGGCAGCGGCGCACCATCCTGCTCGGCATCGGGTACGCCATCGTGTGGATGGTCGCCCAGGCTTTCGTACCGGCGGTGATCGGCAAGGCGATCGACGCCGGCGTCGCCGCGCGCGACACGAAGGCCCTGCTGGTCTGGTCGGCCGTGCTGTTCGCCCTCGGCAGCGTCCAGGCGGCCACCGGCATCCTCCGGCACCGGTGCGCGATGTTCAACTGGCTCGGCGCCGCATACCGCACCATGCAGCTCACCGTCCGGCAGGCCGGCCGGCTCGGCGCCACCCTGCCCAAGCGGATCGCCAGCGGCGAGGTGGTCAGCATCGGCACCTCCGACATCAGGCACATCGGCGACGCCGTCGACATCACCGCCCGGGGCACCGGTTCCGTCGTGGCGATCGTCGTGGTGGCGGTGCTGCTGCTCGGCGCGTCGGTACCGCTGGGGCTCGTCGTGGTCCTCGGCGTACCGGTGCTGATGGCCGTCGTTGCGTTGCTGATCCGGCCGCTGCACCGCCGCCAGCAGGCGTACCGCGACAGGCAGGCCGCGCTGACCACCCGCGCCGCCGACATCGTGGCCGGGCTGCGCGTGCTGCGCGGGGCCGGTGGCGAGGCGGCGTTCGCGGCCCGGTACCGCGACGAGTCGCAGACCCTGCGCGCCGCCGGTGTCCGGGTGGCCCGCGTCGACTCGTACCTGGAAGCCGCGCAGTTCCTCCTCCCCGGCATCGTGGTGACCGTGGTGACCTGGCTCGGCGCCCAGTTCGCGCTCGCCGGCCGGATCACGCCGGGGGAGCTGGTCGCGTTCTACGGGTACGCGGTGTTCCTCGTCTCGCCGCTGCGCCAGCTCACCGAGGCCGTGGACCTGATCATCCGCGGGCACGTGGCGGCCCGGCGGGTGGTGCGGCTGCTGGGACTGGTACCGGAGCTGCCCGACCCCGCCGTCCCCGCCCGCCGGCCCGATCCACGCGGCGACCTGACCGACCCGGAGTCCGGCCTGACCGTCCACGGTGGACGGTTGACCGCGCTCGCGGCCGCCACGCCGGAGGAGGCGGTCGCCGTGGCAGACCGGCTGGGCCGGTACCGCGACGGCGCGGCGACGCTGGACACGGTACCCCTGCGAGAGCTGGACCGGGCGACCGTGCGTGAGCTGATCCTGGTGGCCGACAACGACGCGCGCCTGTTCACCGGCCCGTTGCGGGAGACGCTGGGCGGTCGCGGCGACGCGGACATCCGCGCGGCGCTGGACGTGGCCAGCGCCGCCGACGTGCTCGACGCGCTACCGGAGGGCCTGGACGCCCAGGTGGCCGAGCGCGGCCGCGAGTTCTCCGGCGGGCAGCAGCAGCGGCTGCGGCTGGCCCGTGCGCTGCTGGTCGACCCGCCCGTGCTGATCCTGGTCGAGCCGACCAGCGCGGTCGACGTGCACACCGAGGCGCGCATCGCCGGCCGGCTGCGCGCGGCCCGCGAGGGCCGCACCACGCTCGTCGTCACGACCAGCCCGCTGGTCCTCGACCAGGCCGACGAGGTGGCCTACGTGGAGGGCGGCCTGGTGCGGGCCACCGGTACCCATCGCGACCTGCTCGTCGACGAGCCGCGCTACGCGGCCACGGTAACCAGAGGGGAGGATACGTGAACCAGCTTCCGGTGGCGGACGGTGCGGAGGTACGGCGGCACGCGCGTACCCTGCTGTGCCGCCATCCGCGCCCGCTGCTCGGCGCGCTCGCGCTGCACGGTCTCGCCGCGATCGCCGGCCTCGCGGTACCCCGGCTGCTCGGCGGTCTCGTCGACGGTGTCGCGCACGGCACCACCCGCGCCGGCGTCGACCGGATCGCGCTGGCCATCGGCGGCTTCGTGCTCGTGCAGGCGGGCCTGATGCGGTTCGCCACGTACGCCTCGGCGCGGCTGGGCGAGCGGGTACTGGCCGAGCTGCGCGAGGACTTCATCGGCCGGATGCTCGCCATCCCACTGTCCACAGTGGAGCGGGCCGGCAGCGGGGACCTACTGACCCGGGCCAGCCGGGACGTCAACGCGCTGTCCAGCAGCGTGCGGTTCGCGGTACCCGAGACGCTGATCGCGGTGGTCACGGTGTGCTTCGCGGTCGGCGCGATCCTGCTCGTCGGGCCGCTGCTGATGCTGCCGAGCCTGCTCGTGGTACCGGCGCTCGTGGCCATCACGAAGTGGTACCTGCGCCGCGCGCCGGCCGGGTACCTCCGCGAGAACGCCGCCTACTCCGACATCACCGACGGCCTCGCGGAGACCGTCGACGGCGCGCGGACGGTCGAGGCGCTGCGCCTGGCCGACCGGCGCGCCCACCGCACCGACCGGGACATCGCGCGGTCCTACGCGGCCGAGCGGTACACGCTGTTCCTGCGCACCGTCAGCTGGCCGGTCGCCGAGCTGTCCTACGTGGTACCGGTGGTCGCCACGCTGCTCATCGGCGGCTGGTTCGCGGTCGCGGGCTGGGTGACGCTCGGCCAGGTCACCGCCGCGACGCTGTACGTCGTGCAGCTCATCGACCCGCTCGACCGGCTGCTGTCCTGGCTCGACGAGCTGCAGGTCGGCGGCGCGTCGCTGGCCCGGCTGCTGGGCGTGTCGAAGGTACCCGACGACCGTCTGGCGTCCGGCGCGACCGCCGCCGACGAGCGGATCGAGGCGCGCGACGTGCGGTACTCCTATGTGGACGGTCGCGATGTGTTGCACGGCATCGACCTGCGGCTGCGGCCGGGCGAGCGGCTGGCGGTCGTGGGGCCGAGCGGGGCGGGGAAGTCCACGCTGGGGCGCCTGCTCGCCGGGGTACATCCGCCGCGTACCGGTACCGTGACGGTCGGCGGCGTGTCACTGGTCGACCTGCCGCTGGACGAGCTGCGCGGGCACGTCGCGCTGGTCACCCAGGAGAACCACGTCTTCGTGGGCACGCTGCGCGAGAACGTCGCGCTCGGCCGCCCGGACGCGACCGGGGACGAGGTGCTGGCGGCGCTGCGCGCGGTCGACTGGGCCGGCGATGTCGACCTGGACACCCCGGTGGGTACCGGTGCCCGCGCGCTGACGCCCGCGCAGGCGCAGCAGGTGGCGCTCGCCCGGCTGGTCCTCGCCGACCCGCACACGCTGGTACTCGACGAGGCGACCTCGCTCCTCGACCCGCGCGCCGCCCGGCACCTGGAGCGGTCGCTCGCGGCGGTACTGCGTGGCCGCACCGTGGTCGCGATCGCCCACCGGTTGTTCTCGGCGCACGACGCCGACCGGGTGGCGGTGGTCGAGGACGGCCGGATCACCGAGCTGGGCAGCCACGCGGAGCTGGTCGGGGCCGGCGGCGCGTACGCCGACCTGTGGCGCTCCTGGCACGGCTCCGCCCGCGCCGATCTTGGAGTTGTGTCGGGCACGAAGTAGCCCCTACCCGAGCATTTCGGGCACCACAAGTCCAAGATCGGCGAGTAGGAGTAGGGGCGGCGGGCTCAGTGGGCCGCGATGCGCGCGACCGTCGCGCCGGTGAGCCGGATCAGGTCGGCGGGGGCCAGTTCGACCTCCAGTCCCCGCCGGCCGGCCGACACGTACATCGTCGGCAGGTCGACGGCCGACCCGTCCACCACGGTGGGCAGCCGCTTGCGCTGGCCGAGCGGGCTGATCCCGCCGCGCACATACCCGGTCGTCCGTTCGGCCAGACTTGGGTCGGCCATTGCGGCACGTTTGCCGCGCAGTGCGGCCGCGAGCGCCTTGAGGTCGAGCGAGCCGCTGACCGGTACCACGGCCACCGCCAACGTACCGTCGACCTCTGCCACGAGCGTCTTGAAGCACTGGTCAGGATTGATTTCGAGGGCTGACGCGGCTTCCGTGCCGTAGGAGTCGGATCGCGGATCGTGCGCGTACTCGTGCACTGTGTGCGCGACCTTCTGCCGGGCGAGCAGTGCGGTCGCCGGAGTTCCCTGGCCAGCCACGCCGAAAGGGTAGAACTCCGAGTCGGCCGGGGGACACCGCGATTGCCGGAAGGGCATAGCGTGATAACCGCAAGGAAATGTTCGGGGAGGGTAAAGACGTGATGCGGATCCGGCGGATGCGCTGGATCGCGATCTTGGCCGCGATCTTGACGGTACTCGTGACGCTCGCCATCGGGGCCGACGCGTTCGCGAGCCAGGGCGCTGCACGGTGCGCCCGGCCCGCCGGGGCCGCCGCCGATACCGCGGTGGCCGCGCACCAGGTCGCCGGGCACCACTCCTGGCGCACCGGCGCCTTCAAGGCATTCGGCTGCGGAGCGTGGCGGAAGATGCACCACGACCACCACGTCCTGTCCCGCACCGGCCTGCGCCCGTAGCCTCGACGGATCAGGCCTCGACGGATCAAGCGTCGACGGATCAGCCCGGCTCGACCAGCAGTGCGGTCGGCGCGCCGGCGACCCGGGTCAGCACCACCGTCGCCTCCGCCGTTCCGGACAGGCGCATCGCGGTACGCAACTGGTCGGGGTCAACCGGCGAACCGCGCTTCTTCACCGTCAGCCGGCCGGTGCCGCGCTCCCGCAGCACCGCGCGCAGCCGCTTGACCGAGAACGGCAGCACGTCCAGCACCTCGTACCGGCGCGCGAACGGCGTGGCGGCCGGCGCGTCGCTGTACACGTAGGCGATCTGCGGGTCGGCGAGGGTACCGTCCACGGTCGCCGCGAACTCCGCCACGAGGTGCGCGCGCACCACCGCGCCGTCCGGATCGAACAGGTACCGGCGCACCGGCCCGACCGGGGCCGCCACGACACCCGACCCGGTCAGCACCGCGCGCGACGGCAGCAGGGAAGCCCGCCGGGGTACCTCGGCCAGCGGGCCGCACCAGAACGCCGCCTCCACCACGTCGCCGTCCACCGACACCCACTCCGCTTCGGCGCCGGCCGGGATCAGCGCGTGATCGGTACCCGGAGCCAGCTTGAGGACCGTCGCCGGTACCCGGCCGGGCAGCGCCGCGACGAAGTCCCACGACGGCGACCAGGCGCGCGGGTCGAACACCCGGCCGGTACCCCGGCGGCGTGCCGGATCGCAGAACACCGCGTCGACCCCGGACAGGTCGGCCGCGCGGGCGTCGGCGCACCGCACCTCGACCAGGCCGGCCAGCCCCAGTACCGCGGCATTGGCGGCGGCGACCGACGCGGTCGGCGGGTCGGCCTCGACCGCCAGGACCCGGATGCCGGCCCGGGCGAACGCCAGGGTGTCCGCGCCGATACCGCAACCGAGGTCGGCGACCGACCGGACGCCGGCCGCGCTGAGCCGGGCGGCCCGCCGGTCCGCCACCGGTACCCGCGTCGCCTGCTCCAGCCCCGCCCGCGTGAAGAACATCCGCGCGGCGTCCGGGCCGAACTTGGCGACCGCCCGGCGCCGCAGTTCGGCCTGGGTCAGCGCGGCGGCGGCCAGGTCGGCCGGGACGCCGTGCCGGCGCAGCGCCGCCGCCGCGGCGAGCGGATCGGCGGCCCCGAGCGACGACGCGAGCACCAGCGCCGCCTCCCCGGGCGGCGTGCGCAACTCGTCGATCACGCCGCGGTACCCGCGTCCAGCGGGTCGGCGAGCAGCCGCTGGAAGGCCAGTTCGGCGGCGCCCAGCAGCGGGGCGTCGTCGCCGAGCTCGGGGGTACGCAGCCGGACGTGTTCCCGGCAGGCGGGCAGCCCGTTGCGGTTGATCCGGCTGCGTACCTGGGCCGCGGAGGCGAGGTACACGTCGCGCAGGGTACCGCCGAACACGACGGTCTCCGGGTTGAAGATGTTCACCAGGTTCGCCACGCCGAACCCGAGCCAGTCGCCGACCTGCCGGACGGCGGCCTGGGCGACCGCGTCCCCCCGGGCGGCCGCGTCGACGACGGCGAGGATGCCGTCGCGCCCGGTACCGTCCCGGTTGGCCGCCCGCAGCAGCGCGTGCTCGCCGATCTCGGTCTCCCAGCAGCCGCGCGAGCCGCACAGGCAGGGCCGCCCGTTCGGGTTCACCACCATGTGGCCGACCTCGCCGCCGTACCCGCCGTGCCCGGCCACCGGCCGCCCACCGGCGATGATGCCGCCGCCGATACCGACGTCGCCGTGCAGGTACACGACGTTGTCGGAGTCGATCGCGGCGCCGCGGGTGTGCTCGGCGAGCGCGGCCAGGTCGGCGGCGTTGCCGAGCATGATCGGCAGGTCCACGTTGAGCACCTCGGCCAGCGCCGACCCGAGCGGCGCGTCGGCCCAGTCGGCGTGCGGGCCGAGCCGGACCATGCCGTCCGCGCGCCGGACCATGCCGCAGACCGCGACGCCGCAGCCGATCGAGCAGGCGTCCGGCGGGGAGGCCCGCTGCATCTGCCGCACGAACTCGGCCAGCGGGGCCACCACGGCCGCGGGTGGCAGCTCTCCCCGCGCCCGTACCGTCTCCCGCCGGTCCAGCACCACCCCGCCCAGCCCGATCCGGGCGGCGGTGAGCCGGTCCACCCCGATCGACAGGGCGTACACGAACACCCGCTCGGACTGCGGCCGGACGACCAGTGACGGCCGCCCGGCCCGGCCGGTCTCCCGGGGCAGCTCCTCGCTGACCAGCCCGACCGAGGTCAGGTCGGCGGTGAGCGCCCCGATGGTGGACCGGTTCAGCCCCAGCGCCATGGTCAGCTCCGCGCGGGACAACGCACCCCGCACGTGTACCTGCCGCAGCAGCGCACCGAGGTTCTGCCGGCGGATCTCCTCCTGACTGGGGCCAGCGCGCATGTCCGTGACGGAACGACTTCGCCTCAGCGCATGCCCGTCGCCGCGGCCCGGCGGCGGGACAGCGCGTCGATGCCGGCGGCGAGCAGGAGGACGATGCCGGTCACTACGTACTTGACGCCCGAGCTGTAACCCATGAGTCCCATCCCGTTGTCGATCACGGCAATGACCGCACCGCCCAGCACCGCGTCGAGTACCCGGCCCTTGCCGCCGAACAGGCTGGTGCCGCCGATGACCGCGGCACCGACGGCGTACAGCAGGATATTGCTTCCGCCGGTGTTCGGGTCGACCGAGTTGGCCCGGCTGGCGGCGACAATGCCGCCGATCGAGGCCATACCGGAACAGATCACGAACACCGAGGTCCGGATCCGGTCGACGTTGATACCCGCCCGGCGGGCCGCCTCCGAACTGCCGCCGACCGCGTAGATGTGCCGGCCGTACGGGGTGCGGCCGAGCACGAACGTCCAGGCCAGCAGCAGGATCAGGATCAGCGGTACCACGTAGGGCACGCCCCGTAACGACACCCGCAGCGGGTTCTGGCTGCGCTCGATGTTGAGGAAGTACACGGCGAGCGCACCGACCAGCGCCACTGCGCCCACCCGGATCGCGATCAGCGCCAGCGGATCGGTGGCGAGGCCGCGAGCGGCCCGGGTGCGCAGCTGCATCAGCTGGACGAGGAGGTACCCGCCGGCGATCAGGACGAGCAGCGCCCAGCTGAGCCACATCGGCAGGTTCTTGTTCTCGATCGCGCTGACCACCGGGTCGGTGACCGAGATGTTCGCCCCGTTCTTGAGCATCAGCAGGGCGACACCCTGGAACGCGAGGAACGCCGCGAGGGTCACCACGAACGACGGGATGCGTACCTTCGCCACCAGCGTCCCCAGCGCGAACCCGATGACCACGCCGGTGACCATCGACACGAGCACCGCCAGGTACCACGGCCAGTGGTTGTTGGTCAGCAGCTCGGCGAGGACCGCCGCGCACACCCCGCTGGTGAACCCGGCGGACAGGTCGATCTCGCCGAGCAGCAGGACGAACACCAGGCCCATGGCGATGATGATCACCTGGGCGCCCTGGGTGAACAGGTTGGCGAAGTTGATCGCGGAGAAGAACACCGGCCGCAGCACGGTGAACACGATGCACAGCACCACGAGCCCGGCGACGGCCGGCAGCGAGCCGAGGTCACCGCCGCGCAACCGGCGCAGGTAGTCGGCGAAGTACTCGCCGACGGAGCGTTCCTCGGAGCCGGGTACCTTGGCCGGGGCCGGCGATTCGACGATGGCCATCACTGCTCTCCGTTCACTTCGCCAAGGTCGATGGCTGCCGCGGCGGGGGCGAGCCCGAGGTCGCCGCTCCGCCCGGCGGTGATCAGCTCCACGATCTGCGCGTGGGTGATGTCGCTGGCCTTGACCTGTGCGGCGGTCCGGCCGAGGTACAGGGCGGCGATGCGGTCGGCGACGGCGAAGACGTCGTTCATGTTGTGCGAGATCAGCACGACCGCGAGGCCGTTGTCGGCCAGCTGCCGGACCAGCTCCAGTACCTGGGCGGTCTGCGCGACGCCGAGCGCCGCGGTCGGCTCGTCGAGGATGACCAGCCGGCTGTTCCACAGCACCGCCTTGGCGATGGCCACCGTCTGGCGCTGGCCGCCGGAGAGGCTGGCCACGTGCTGGCGGATCGACTTGACGGTGCGCACGGACAGCCGGTCGAGCGTCTCGCCAGCCATCTTCTCCATGGTCGGCTCGTCCAGGACGAGGCCGCTGCGCTTCTCCCGGCCGAGGAACATGTTCTGCACGATGTCGAGGTTGTCGCACAGGGCGAGGTCCTGGTACACGATCTCGACGCCGAGATGGGCCGCGTCCCGGGGACTGTGCACGTGCACCTGCTCCCCGTCGTAGAAGTACTCCCCGGAGTCGATCGAGTAGATCCCGCTGATGCACTTGACCAGCGTGGACTTGCCGGCGCCGTTGTCGCCGACCAGCGCGGTCACCTCGCCGGCGTGCGCGGTGAAGTCCACGTCACGCAGAACCTGTACGGGACCGAAGCTCTTGTTGATGCCGCGTAGTTCCAGCAGGGGCGCTGCGCTTGCGGTCACGGTGCCTCCAAGTTCGCCTCGTTGGGTGACGCCGGTCCCGGCGCCGGGCATCCGCCGCGGCACCGGGACCGGGATCTTTCCGCTGTCAGCTGATGCCGGCAGCGGTGCACTTGGCGGCGTAGGCGCCGGTGCACAGGTCAGCCTTTGTCACGTAGCCGTCGGCCACGACGTCCTTGACGTTGTCCTTGTAGATCGCGACCGGCGTCTCCAGTTCGGCCTTGACCTTCTTCTTGCTGGTGGGGTCGTCGACGCTGCTGTTGACGCTCGGGTTCTGCCCCTTGGCCAGCGCGACGGCCAGCGCGGCGGTGGCGTCGGCCTCCTTCTTGATCGCCTTGTAGACGGTCACGCACTGGTCACCGTCGAGGATGTGCTGCAGGCCCTGGACGGTCGCGTCCTGCCCGGTCACCGGTACCTGGCCGTTGAGGCTGTTCTTCTTCAGTACCGAGATCACCGAGTTGGCCATGCCGTCGTTGGCGACGAGCACACCCTTGATGTCCTTGTTGGCGGTCAGCATCTGCTCGAAGATCGTGCCGGCCTGGGCGTTGTCCCAGTCCGGTACCGCCTGGTTCGGGCCCTTGACCAACGTGCCGTCGGAGTACTTCGGGTCGAGCACCGAGTTGTACCCCTGCGCGAAGAGCGTGGCGTTGTTGTCGGTCGGCGATCCGTTCAGCTCGGCCACCTTGGGCTTCGCGGCCTTCATGTCGGTCAGGCACTTGACCAGGCCCTGGCCCTGCAGCTTGCCGACGGCCACGTTGTCGAACGACACATAGAAGTCGGCGCCGCCGCCGAGGGTGAGCCGGTCGTAGTCGATGGTCGCGATGCCCTGCGCCTTGGCCTTGTCCAGCACCGCCTTGCCGGTACCGCTGTCCAGGTTGACGATGACCAGGACGTTGACGCCCTTGGTGATCAACTGGTCGGCCAGGGTCTGGAATGCGTTCTTGTCGCCCTGGGCGTTCTCGATGTCGTACTTCACGCCGGCCGCCTGGAACGCCTTCTCCAGGTATGGCCGGTCGTTGCCCTCCCAGCGGGCCGACGTCTTGCTGTCGGGCAGGATCACGCCGACGAATGGCGCCTTGCCGCCGGCACCACCGGAGCTGCCCGCCGAGTTGTTCGACTTGCCACATGCGGCCAGGCCGCCGAGCACGACAGCGCCCGCGGTGGCCACAGCGAGGATGCCCTTGCGCATGCACGGGTTCCTTTCGAAATGCGCCGCACGGGGCGGCGGGTGGTCGCGTGATTGTTGTGCCCGGCAACGTATTCCGGCCGGCCGGACGGTCGCAAGGGGATCGAGGTACCAAGTTTGTTGTTGGCCGTAACAATTCGGCAACGCGAAAGAAGCCTTACAGTAATGGTCCGATCACTGCGGTCGGGTTCACTGCGCTGGCACTCTCCTTGACGGAGTGCCAGCCCGCGGCATAATGTGCGGTTAGCACCCTCGGTACGAGAGTGCTAGCCCGGCGGAGCCGGCACCCGCGACGACGGTGCCGCCGAGGTGCGGACGAGGTATGCAAAGATCCAGTACCCCCAGGAGGGTATGCCCGTGACTACCGCGACCAAGGTTGCGATCAAGCCGCTTGAGGACCGCATCGTGGTCCAGGCGAACGAAGCCGAGACCACCACCGCCTCGGGCCTGGTGATCCCGGACACCGCCAAGGAGAAGCCGCAGGAGGGCACCGTCCTCGCTGTGGGCCCCGGTCGAATCGACGACAAGGGCAACCGGGTGCCGATCGACGTGAAGGTCGGCGACACGGTGATCTACTCGAAGTACGGCGGCACCGAGGTCAAGTACGGCGGCGAGGAGTACCTGATCCTCTCCGCCCGCGATGTCCTCGCAGTCATCGAGAAGTGACCTGACAGCGCCGCCCCGGCACCCCCAGGACCGGGGTGCCGGGGCGGCGTGTTTCTGATACACGAAGGGATACCGATGGCGAAGATCCTGAGCTTCTCGGACGACGCCCGCCACCGGCTCGAACACGGCGTGAACGCGCTCGCCGACGCGGTACGCGTCACGCTCGGGCCCAAGGGTCGCAACGTCGTCCTCCAGCAGAAGTTCGGTCCTCCGACGATCACCAACGACGGCGTGACCATCGCCAAGGAAGTGGAGCTCGGCAACCCGTACGAGAACCTGGGCGCGCAGCTCGCCAAGGAGGTCGCCACCAAGACCAACGACATCGCGGGCGACGGCACCACCACGGCGACCGTGCTGGCCCAGGCGATGGTCCGGGAAGGCCTGCGCAACGTGGCCGCCGGCGCGAACCCGAACGGGCTCAAGCGGGGCATCGACGCGGCCGCGCAGAAGGTCAGCGAAACCCTGCTGGACAAGGCGATCGAGGTCGCCGGCCGGGATGAGATCGCGCACGTGGCGACCATCTCCGCGCAGGACGCCTCGATCGGCGAGCTGATCGCCGAGGCGATGGACAAGGTCGGGCGCACCGGCGTCATCACCGTCGAGGACGGTTCGACGCTGGCGACCGAGCTTGAGGTCACCGAGGGCATGCAGTTCGACAAGGGCTTCATCTCCCCGCACTTCATCACCGACGCGGAGGCGGGCGAGGCGGTGCTTGAGGACGCGTACATCCTCGTCACCACGCAGAAGATCAGCTCGATCGAGGACCTGCTGCCGTTGCTGGAGCGGGTACTGCAGGACAGCAAGCCGCTGCTGATCGTCGCCGAGGACGTCGAGGGGCAGGCGCTGGCCACCCTGGTGGTCAACGCGATCCGCAAGACCCTGAAGGTCGCCGCGGTCAAGGCGCCGGCATTCGGCGACCGGCGCAAGGCGATGCTGCAGGACATCGCGGTGCTCACCGGTGCCGAGCTGATCGCGCCGGAGCTCGGGTACAAGCTGGAGTCGGTGGGCGTCGAGGCGCTGGGCCGGGCCCGGCGGGTCGTGGTCGACAAGGACAACACCACGATCGTCGACGGCGCGGGGCGCCCGGACGAGGTGACCGCCCGGGTCGAGCAGATCCGCAAGGAGGTCGAGGCGTCCGAGTCGGAGTGGGACCGGGACAAGCTCAACGAGCGGCTGGCGCGGCTGTCCGGCGGGATCGCCGTGATCCGGGTCGGTGCGGCCACCGAGATCGAGCTGCGCGAGAAGCGGCACCGCATCGAAGACGCGATCTCCGCGACCAAGGCGGCCGTCGAGGAGGGCATCGTGCCCGGCGGCGGCGTGGCGCTGGTCCAGGCGGTACCGGTACTGGCCGACGGGCTCGGCCGCACCGGCGACGAGGCGACCGGCGTGTCGATCGTCGCCAAGGCGCTGGTCGAGCCGCTGCGCTGGATCGCGCAGAACGCCGGCCACGACGGGTACGTGGTGGTGGAGAAGGTGCGCGCCGCGACCTGGGGCGAGGGCCTCGACGCGGCCGTCGGCGAGTACACCGACATGGTCAAGCGCGGCATCGTCGACCCGGTGAAGGTGACCCGCAACGCGGTCAGCAACGCGGCGTCGATCGCCGGGCTGCTGCTCACCACCGAGAGCCTGGTCGTGGAGAAGCCGGAGAAGGCCGAGCCGGCCCCGGCGGGCGGTCACGGCCACGGGCACTCGCACGGTCCGGGCTTCTGAGCCGAGGTAGGCGAAGGGCGGCACCCGCGTCGGGTGCCGCCCTTGTCTTATCGATCGCTTACGGCGCTACCCGGCAGGCACCGGCCGCGTAAGACTTGCGCTGTGACTGATGCGAGGAGCAGGTGGACCGGGCCGGTCGCCGGGATCGTGGCGGCGGCCGTCGCGCTTGGCGTGGCCGAGCTGTTCTCGGTGTTCGCCGGGCCGCGGTCCGCGCCACTCGTCGCGGTCGGCGGCGTGGTGGTCGACTCGGTACCGGGGCCGGTCAAGAACTTCGCGGTCGCCACCTTCGGTACCCATGACAAGACCGCGCTCCTTGTCGGTACCACCGTGCTGTTGATCGCCTTCGCGGCGGTCATCGGAGCGCTGGCGGTGCGCTGGCCACCCGCGGGCCTCGCGGGCATCGGGGTGTTCGGTGTGGTCGGCATGGCCGCCGCGCTGACCCGGCCGGACGCCGGCCCGCTGGCGATCCTGCCGGCCCTGTTCGGCGCGGCCGCCGGCGCGGTGACGCTGCGGATGCTGCTGCGGCCGCGCGAGCAGGTCGACGCGCGGCGCGCGTTCCTGCTGGAAGGCGCCGGGCTGTTCGGCGGCGCGGTGCTCGTCGGCCTGCTCGGCCACGGCTGGAGCGACAGCCGCGACGTCTCCGGGGCGCGCAACAAGGTCGCGCTGCCCGCGCCGGCCAGTCCCGCGCCGTCGCTGCCGGCCGATCCGGAGGTACCGGGACTGAGCCCGTTCGTGACGTCGAACGCGCGGTTCTACCGGATCGACACCGCGCTCTCGATACCGCAGGTCGATCCGGACACCTGGCGGCTGAAGATCTCCGGCCGGGTACGCAAGCCGATGACGATCGGCTTCGCCCAGCTGCTCGCCCGGCCGATGGTCGAGCGGTACATCACGCTGGCCTGCGTGTCCAACGACGTGGGCGGCGACCTGATCAGCAACGCGCGGTGGCTGGGTACCCCGGTCAGGGCCCTGCTGGAGGAGGCCGGCCCGCTGCCCGGGGCGGACCAGGTGGTGGGGCGGTCGGCGGACGGGTTCACCGTGGGTACCCCGACCGAGGTGCTCATGGACGGCCGGGACGCGCTGCTGGCGGTCGGCATGAACGGCGAGCCGCTGCCGATCGAGCACGGGTTCCCGGTGCGGATGGTGGTACCGGGGCTGTACGGGTACGTCTCGGCGACCAAGTGGCTCGTCGAGCTGGAGCTGACCAGCTTCCACGACTACAGCGCGTACTGGGTGCCCCGGGGCTGGGCGGCGCAGGCGCCGATCAAGACCGAGTCACGGATCGACACGCCGCGCGACGGGTCGAAGCCCAAGGCCGGCACAGTGACCGTGGCCGGGGTGGCCTGGGCGCAGCACCGCGGGATCAGCAAGGTCGAGGTACAGGTGGACGGCGGGCCGTGGCAAGCGGCGGCGCTCGGCCCGGTGCCGTCGGTCGACACCTGGCGGCAGTGGACGTACTCCTGGACCGCGAGCCCCGGGCAGCACCGGCTGACCGTGCGGGCCACCGACAACGCGGGCAGTGTGCAGGTACAGCAGGAGGCGCCGCCCCCTCCGGATGGCGCTACGGGATGGCACTCGGTGGGTGTGACCGTTATCTGACCGTGCTGCCCCGTCCGCTCGCTTCGCGGCGCTCAGACGCGCCGTCTTCCCTCCTCGCTGCGCTCGTCAGTCCAGACGGCGCCGCGCCGCTTCCACTCGCTCCCTCAGTGCTGCCCCGTCCGCTCGCTTCGCGGCGCTCAGACGCGCCTAGCGACCATTCCGGCCCACGAGCTACGCCTGGCGGCCCGGAACGGTCGTCCCTCCTCGCTGCGCTCGTCAGTCCAGACGGCGCCGCGCCGCTTCCACTCGCTCCCTCAGTCAACTGGCCGCGCGGGGGCGGACGATCCGGGTACTGGGTTCGAGCTTGGCCTCAAGGCGCGGGACGTCGACCCGGTGCCGGTACCGGTCGGCGGTGTCCTCCCAGCCCACCGCCAGCAGCCGCAGCCGCTCCGCCTCGGTGAAGCCGCCCCACACCCCGTAGGGCTCGTGGGTGGCCAGCGCGTGAGCCGCGCACTCCGGGCGTACCGGGCAGACCGCGCACAGCGCCTTGGCCTTGAGCTCGCGCCGGTTTCGAGAGGATCCACGTTCTCCGTCCGGGTGGAAGAACTGGGCGCTGTCGCGGCCCCGGCACAGCCCCATGAGCTGCCACTCCCAGATGTCGGCGATGGGGCCGGGAAGCCTGCGTACGTTCGCCATCGCGGATGCCTCCTGCTGCATAGCACCGTTCGAACTGTTCGATCGTTGGACCGGTGGTACCCCTCGACTTCGGGTCCTAAGCATCGGTCTATCTTCGGATATCAGGTCTAGATAGGGCAGTTCTCGACAATTGCGTAATCAACCGACAGTTCTGTGGTCCCCTCTCAAGAGGAAGGGGGCAGTCAGGTGCGTACGGTCCTGGTGTGCGTCCGGACGCCGCTAGCGGCGCAGGCGATCGCGGTATGTGCCAACCGGCTCGGAATGGCCTCGGCGGTGCGGACCGCCGTCACCGGCGTCGAGGTGCTCGCCCGCCTCGCCGACCGGCCGGCGGACGTGGTGCTGGTCGACTCCGCGCTGGCCCGGCCCGATCCGGTCGGCTTCGTCCGACGCGCCCTCGGGTACGCCCCGGGGGCGACCCTGGTGCTCTTCGGTCCGGAGGACGGCCAGGTCGCCTCCGCCGCCGTGGCGGCGGGAGCCCGGGGCGTGATCCGCAGCGCCGACCCCGACCTGGTCGCCTCGGTGGCCAAGACGCTGCTGCTGCTCTGCCTGCCGCCGCGCGCCGCACTGGTACCGGCCGGCACGCTGGCCTCTGCCGCACCCGCCCCGGCACCGACGGTCACCGCCGTGGTCGAACCGGCGGTGGCGACCGAGCAGTCGGCGGTCGTGGTACCGGCGCAGCGGGAGAGCGAGCCGGCCGCGCCGCGCCGCCCGCAGCTGACCGAGCGCGAGCTTCAGGTGCTCAACGGCATGGCCGACGGCAAGAGCAACGCGGAGATCGGCCGGGAGCTGTTCGTCTCCGAGGACACCGTGAAGACCCATGCCCGGCGGTTGTTCCGCAAGCTCGGCGCCCGGGACCGGGCGCACGCGGTCGCGTCCGGGTTCCGGTCCGGACTGGTCACCTGAACGGCGTACTATTCACCGTTTTCGGTGAGCGTGTCGTGCACGCCGTCGGCGTAGCCCCGCGCGTACTCCCAGGTCACGTAGTGGTCCGGGTCGGGGTCGTAGGCCGGCTCGTGCACCCGGGGGCGCCCGGAGTCCAGTAGGTGCCGCAGGTTACCGCGCAGCAGGTCCCAGTCGAAGTAGTGCGGCTCGTGGCAGTCCTCGCACTCGATGACCAGGCCGCGTACCCCGACCGGGGTCAGCAGTGCCTGGTAGATTTCCAGGTCCGCGAGGTCCTCCAGCACGTCCTCCCGCTCCGCCGGGGTCAACGGGTCGTCGCCGCCGCCCTCGCTCTCGACCTCGTCCAGGTCGGCGAGCTCGTTGGACGGGTCGGCAGGGTCGCCCGCGAACGGATCGATCGGCTCGTCGTGCACGGTTCCACCGTATCGCCGAACCCTGGTTGACGCCGCATCCTCCCCCCGGGGCGAGTGTGGTCGCGGCGCGGCGCGGCGCGGCCCGGGACCGGCCCGGTGCGGCCCGGCGCGAATTTTGCGGGACGGCGCGTGGGTAACATATGACAACGCGCCGCCGAGGGGATTTTGACTGTGGATCTTGTGCCCGGAGACGACCTGACGCCCGCCCCGCTGCCGCTGGGCCTGACCTTCGACGATGTGCTGCTGCTGCCGGCCGAGTCGGATGTGCTACCCAGCGGTTCCACCACGACCACCAGGCTCACCCGCAATGTCGAGCTGGCCGTCCCGCTCGTGTCCAGCGCGATGGACACGGTGACCGAGGCGCGGATGGCGATCGCCATGGCCCGCCAGGGCGGGATCGGCGTGCTGCACCGCAACCTGTCGGTCGAGGACCAGGCCGCCCAGGTCGACCTGGTCAAGCGCTCCGAGGCCGGGATGGTGACCAACCCGATCACCTGCTCGCCGGAGGACGCGCTGCGTGACGCGGAGGCGCTGTGCGGCCGGTACCGCATCTCCGGGGTACCCGTCGTCGCCGCCGACGGCTCCCTGCTGGGCATCGTCACCAACCGGGACATGCGGTTCGTCAGCGACAAAAGCGTGCTGGTCCGCGAGGTGATGACGCCGATGCCGCTGGTCACCGCGCCGGTCGGGGTGAGCAAGGACGAGGCGCTCGGGCTGCTGCGCCGCCACAAGGTGGAGAAGCTGCCGCTGGTCGACGACACCGGCCGGCTGCGCGGGCTGATCACCGTCAAGGATTTCGCCAAGAGCGAACAGTTCCCGTACGCGACCAAGGACCCGGCCGGCCGGCTGCGGGTGGCCGCCGCGATCGGGGTGGACGAAGACCAGTACAAGCGGGCCCGCGCGCTGGTCGACGCCGCGGTCGACGTGCTGATGGTCGACGTCGCGCACGGCCACAGCCGGGCCGTGTCGGAGATGATCCGCCGGCTCAAGCGGGAGACCACCATCGACATCGTCGGCGGCAACGTGGCGACCTTCGCGGGCGCGCGGGCGCTGGTCGAGGCGGGCGCCGACGCGGTGAAGGTGGGCGTCGGGCCGGGCTCGATCTGCACAACCCGGGTCGTCGCAGGCGTGGGGGTACCGCAGGTCACCGCGATCATGGAGGCCAGCCGGGCGTGCCGATCGGCCGGGGTACCGGTCATCGGCGACGGAGGCATGCAGTACTCCGGCGACATCGCCAAGGCCATCGTGGCCGGTGCCGACACCGTGATGCTCGGCAGCCTGCTCGCCGGCTGCGAGGAGAGCCCCGGCGAGCTGATCTTCATCAACGGCAAGCAGTTCAAGTCCTACCGCGGCATGGGCTCGCTGGGCGCCATGCAGACCCGCGGCGCGCACCGGTCGTACTCGAAGGACCGGTACTTCCAGCACGACGTGACCGCCGAGGAGAAGCTGATCCCGGAGGGCATCGAGGGCCAGGTGCCGTACCGCGGCCCGCTCGCCGCCGTCGCCCACCAGCTCGTCGGCGGCCTGCGCCAGGCGATGTTCTACTGCGGTGCGGCGACCATCGCCGAACTGCAAAGCAGGGGCCAGCTCATCCGGATCACGCCGGCGGGTCTGAAGGAGAGCCACCCGCACGACATCCAGATGACCGTCGAGGCTCCCAACTACCACTCACGTTGAACCAGGAGACCTGCGGTGCGTGACTTCGTCGAGATCGGGCAGGGCAAGAGCGCCCGGCGCGGGTACCACCTGGAAGACGTCGCCATCGTGCCGAGCCGGCGCACCCGCGACGTCGACGACGTGTCGACCGCCTGGCAGCTGGACGCATACCAGTTCCGCATCCCCTGCGTGTCGCACCCGTCCGACGCGACGGTGAGCCCCGCCACGGCGGTGACCCTCGGCCAGCTCGGGGGTCTGGGGGTGCTCAACGTCGAGGGGCTGTGGAGCCGGTACGAGGATCCGACGAAGATCCTCGAAGAGCTGGCCGAGCTCGACGAGGATGCGCCGGCGACCAAGCGGTTGCAGGAGGTCTACGCCGAGCCGATCAAGCCGGAGCTGATCGCCGACCGGGTCCGGGCCATCCGCGACGGCGGGGTGACCGTGGCGGTACGGGTCTCGCCGCAGCACACGCTGGCGCTCGCCCCGGTGATCCTCGACGCCGGCGTGGACATCCTGGTGATCCAGGGCACCGTCGTGTCGGCGGAGTATGTGTCCACTGTGGACGAACCGCTGAACCTCAAGGAGTTCATCGCCGACCTCGACCTGCCGGTCGTCGTCGGCGGGTGCACCAACTACCAGACCGCGCTGCATCTGATGCGTACCGGAGCGGCCGGGGTCATCGTGGGCGTCGCCGCCGACGAATGGTCGACGACCGACATGGTGCTGGGCATCCGGGTACCGATGGCGACCGCGATCGCCGACGCCGCCGAGGCCCGGCGCGAGTACCTCGACGAGACCGGCGGGCGGTACGTGCACCTGATCGCCGACGGCGACATCCGCACCTCCGGCGACATCGCCAAGGCGCTGGGCTGCGGTGCCGATGCGGTGATGCTCGGCGAGCCGCTGTCGGTGTGCGCCGAGGCGCCGGCCGGTGGCGCGTGGTGGCACTCCGCGGCCAGCCACCCGAAGCTGCCGCGCGGCGCGTTCGGGGTGGCCGGTGAGCCGCTGGGCAACATGGAGAAGCTGCTCTACGGGCCGTCCGACGATCCGGACGGCGGGCTGAACCTGTTCGGTGGGCTGAAGCGCGCGATGGCCAAGTGCGGGTACCGCGACCTCAAGGAGTTCCAGAAGGTCGGCCTGGTCCTGGACCGCTGATCCGCTCCTCCGTCGCCGGCTGCCTCGCGCAGGGACGATACATGGCTGGAGATCCATGTATCATGCCTGCGTTTGTGCCGGGGGGTCACGGAGGCGGGACGAATGGTGGGGGTTGCGGCCGGGGTGCGCCGTACCGCGTGGTGGCGCGGCCGGATACGGACGGCCCGGGACGCCGTCTTCGACTATCCCGGCTCGCTGCTCACGTGCCTGCTGGGCGGGTATCTGATCGCCCGTATTGCGGTGCTCCGGTCCTCGACGCTCAAGGTCTGGCCGGACGCCTTTTCCTACGCCTACCGCGACAGCCCGCTGTGGGACCGTGGTCCGCTTGTGTCGTTCACCGGCCACGCGCCACGGCTATGGGGCGTACCGCTGCTGTACGCGCTGTTCCACAACGACTGGCGCCGGGTCGAGGCGCAGTGGGCGATCAGCACGGTGGCCTGGGCGCTGCTGGCCTGCGCGCTGTGGACATGCCTGCGCGGCACGGCCGCCAAGGCGGTGGCGAGCGGCGCGGTGCTGTCCTTCGCACTGCTGACACTGGTCACCGAGTGGGACTTCACGATCATGTCCGAGTCGCTGTCCATCAGCCTCGGTGTCGTCGTGGTCGCCTGCTTCCTGTTGTGGCTGCGCACCGGCGCCCGCATCGCGTTGGTGGCGCTGACGGCCGCGGCGTTCTACTGGACGTTCGTGCGCGCCGAGCTGCGGCTGTTCGTCGTGGTCCTCGGCGCGGTACTGGTCTTTCTCGCCTGGCGCCGGCGTGACCTGCGCCGGTGGGCGGTGGGCGCGGCGGCGGCCCTGGCGGTCGCGGTGGGCTGGTGTACCGCGATCATGCCCAACGTCCTCGGCACCTTCAGCGGCTACACGGCCACGCATCTGTCGGCGAACAGCGACGTGCTGATGTTCCGGCTCGGCAACACCTGGGGGATCAACATCACCATCTACGGCGATCCGCGCCTGCAGCACGTCTACGAGGACGAGCTGGGGATGCCGAAGTGCCCGGCCGCCGCCGAGTACGCCCGTACCCGTCCCAAGGACTTCTTCGGGCTGCTCGACCGGTTCAACTCCTGCCCGGAGCTGCACGCCTGGGCCGACCGTAACGGCGACGCGCCGGTGAGCTTCGCCCTCGCCGCGCCGGACCAGGCCGCGCGAGTGGTCTGGAACGTCGCACCGCGGGCCTTCGGCGGCATCGACAACTACGGCCTGTACGGCGATGCGAAGCGGTTCTTTCCCAAGCGGATCGACCGGCTGATGTTCCATCCGAGCCGCAAGGGCCTGGCCGCCCTGTTCGGCAGCCTGCTGCTCGCGCTCGTGGCGGCGTGGGCCACCGGCGCGTTCCGCCGCCGTCGCCTGCTGACAGTCACCGCCGTCGTCCTCACGATCACCGCGCTGGTCAGCGAGGTTGCCGGCGTCCTGTACCTGGACATCGAAGCGTCCCGGTACGCCGTCCAGGAGAACTTCGCCATCCGGATCGCCCTGCTGATGCTGGCCGTCGCGGCGCTCGACGCGTTCGTCGAACGCCGCCACGAGCGCCGCGCGCAGCGGCCGGCCCCGCTGGAACCGGCGGTCACCGAGCCCGAGGTGGCCGTACCGACACCGCGCCACCCGGCCGACCCATCGAGCCTGCCCGAGCTGGCCGGCGCCGGCACATCCGGAGGAGCCCAGGGTGCGAGCTGACGATCCGGTGCAGACGCCGGTACCCGAGGTCGAGGTGACCGTCCTCCTGCCCTGCCTCAACGAGGCGGAGACGCTGGCCGGCTGCATCCGCAAGGCGCAGGGGTCGCTGGCGGAGCTGGGGGTCAAGGGCGAGGTACTCGTCAGCGACAACGGTTCCACCGACGGCTCGCAGCAGATCGCGCGTGAACTCGGCGCACGGGTCATCCACGCCCCGGTCCGTGGCTACGGCGGCGCGCTGATCGCCGGCATCGAGGCAGCGGCCGGCCGGTACGTCATCATGGCCGACTCGGACGACTCCTACGACCTGGCCCACCTGGGTGCGTTCGTGGCGGAGCTGCGCAAGGGTCGAGACGTGGTGATGGGCAACCGGTTCAAGGGCCGCATCCAGCCCGGCGCGATGCCGTTCCTGCACCGCTGGTTGGGCAACCCGGTGCTGTCCTGGCTCGGCCGGCGGTTGTTCGGCCTGCGCCACGTCGGCGACTTCCACTGCGGGATCCGCGGCTTCAACCGCGACCGGGTCCAGGCGCTGGACCTGTGCATGCCGGGCATGGAGTTCGCGTCCGAGTTCGTGGTCCGTGCGGCGCTGGCCGGGTACGACATCAGCGAGGTACCCACGACGCTGTACCCGGACGGGCGCAGCCGGCCGCCGCACCTGCGCACCTGGCGCGACGGCTGGCGGCATCTGCGGTTCCTGCTGGTTCTGGCGCCGCAGAAGGCACTGATCACACCCGGCGTGGTGACCGCGCTGCTCGGCCTGATCGGCACGCTGGCGCTGACGTTCGGACCGGTCCGGGTCGGTCGCGTCCAGTTCGACCTCAACACGATGGTCTACTGCTGCCTGGCTCTGATCGTCGGCGCCCAACTCGTCCTGCTCGGCGGATTCGCCGAGATGTACGGCCGGCACGAGCGGATCATCGAACATGCCCGCCTGGCCCGCTGGGCCAAGGTGCTCCGGCTGGAGACGTGTGCCGCGGTGGGCCTGATGCTCATGCTGGTCGGTCTGGTCGGCACGATCGGTGCCTTCACCCGGTGGGGCTCGGTCGACTTCGGTCAGCTCACCAACGCGCGGGACACGGTGCGACTGGTGCTGCCGTCGGCCACCCTCATCGCGGTCGGCGGGCTGTGCGTCTTCTCCGGCCTGCTGGGCAGCCTCATGACCCTGCGCGGGATCGCCACGCCCCGGGTCGCCGTGACAGTGCCGGGCCAGCGGGAACCCACCGATGACGTACCGGTGGTGCTGGCCGACGGGAAGGTATGACGGTCAGCTCTCCCGGAAGGCGCGGAAGCTGGCGCCGAGCTTGCGGGTCATCGCGAAGTCGGGCCGCGGGTCCTGGTTGACCAGACTGACCACGCTGTCGCTGCGGAAGCCGGGGCGCAGTCCCACGGTCTCGGCGGCCTTGAGCCCGGCCCAGAGCGCCCGCCACGGCAGCGGTACCAGCCGGGCGTGGCGCCCGTCTGCGGCAGCCAGCCGCGCCAGGATCTCGCGGAACGTCAGCGGGTACTCGCTGGCGGCGATCACCGGCGTATCGACCACCGGATGCCCCGGTTCCAGCAGCGACGCCACGAGAGCGGCCAGGTCGTCCTCGTGGGCCAGGTACTGCAACTGGCGCCCGCTGCCGATGAGCGGGACAACCGGCAGCGCGGTGACCGCCTTCGTCAGCGCCTGCACCATCCCGCCCGGCGTCTGGCCGTAGACCAGGCCCGGCCGTACCACGGTCCCGCCGAGGTCCAGGGTCTGCCGCTCGACCCGCAGCTTGGCCCGGCCGTAGTCGGACCGGCAGCCGGTGAAGGCGCTGATCGTGGAGATGAAGACGAGGTCGCGGACACCGGCCCGGTGCGTGGCGTCCAGCAGCCGGATCGAGCCCTGGACGTTGGTCCGCTCGATGTCCGCCCGGCGCACCGCGCGGAAGTCCCAGGCACAGTGCACGAGCGCGTCGATCCGGGTGTCCGCGAAGAACTGCGCCGGTGGCGCTCCGTCCAGCGACCACCGCACGTCCAGCGGATCCGTCGCGGCGCGGCCCAGCCGGTACACCGTCCAGCCCTGGGCGGTCAGGTACCGGCACAGCCGCGAACCGAGGTAGCCGCTGGCTCCGGTCATCGCGCAGGCTCGGGCGTCGGCGCTCATGCGGGTACCTCCTCGGCGGCGATCCGGTGGGCGTTGGCCATCACGGTCAGCGTGATGGTGCTCGCGTTGATGCTCGGGAAGACACTGGAGTCGACGACGTGTACCCGGCGCAGCCCGTGCGGCCGGCCCCACACGTCGGTCTGGAACGGGCCGGGTCGGGCGCGCATCGGCAGGGTACCCCCGGCGTGGAAGCCCCGGCCGGCGTCGCCGGGGCGCAGCATCGGCGACAGCGGTACCGCCCTCAGCAGCGACCGGTTGCGCAACAGCTTGCGGGCGACGCGCCGCAGGGCCGGGCGGGTGGCCGGGTTCTTTTCGACGGTGAGCGCGAGCGTCGCCGGCGCGCCGTCGCGCGGCGGTCGCAGCCGGATCGACACGTGTGTGGACAGGTCCGAGTGCAGGTACCCCTGGATCACCAGGAACCGCGCGAGGAAGCTGTTCAGCGCCGGGCGGAACGCGGGGAACGCCGGGCCGAGCACCGCCTGGAACGCCTCCGGGTAGAGGTCGTTGTACGTGTAGACCTGCAGATGGACGCTGTGCTCGGAAACCTCCCGGTCGAACAGCTCGATGAACACCTGCGACAGCGTGTGCAGGGATTCCCGGGAGACACCGCGTTCACCCCGGTACCGCAGCAGCGGAAGCAGGAAGTACTGGCTGTCCATCAGCGTCACCGGCTGGTCGTACGCCTCAAGCGATGCCAGCACGAGCTTGGTCGAGGACAGGACACCCGCCGCCAGGTACACCCGGGATCCCGTGCGTACCAGTGGCTCGCCGGTGACCATCGACCGCGCGCGGATCTCCACTCCGTCAGCCGTCTCGACGAACCGCTCCACCAGGACGCCGCCCTCGTACCGGAACATCGGGTCGCGCTGCAACGCCGCAAGCGTCGCGCCGGTGCTGTAGATGAGACCGTAGGGGCAGCCGTACATGCACAGGCCACACGCGGCACAGCCGCGACCCTCGTTGCGGGGACGCAACGCGAGCCGGGAGTACCCGAAGAGGAACCCGCGCGAGCGCAACGTGTCCCGGTGGGCGTTGAGGTCGCGCAGCAACGATTCGGCTTGCCGGCTCGTCGGTGCCGGGTGGTAGTCGGTACTGAACAAGGGGAACCGCTCGGCCAGGTCGTCTTTGGTCGCCGCCAGGCCCATGACGGCCAGCACCGCCTCGTAGTGCGGGGTCAGGCTGTCGTACGGCACCGGCCAGTCGGCCATCTCGTCCTCGACGTACGGCAGGACCGCCGCGCCCCAGACGTTGCTGAACCCGCCCCGGGCCAGCGACGGCACCAGCCCGACCCCGGTTCCCTCGCGTGGCAGGTACCGGTCGGCCTCCCGGTACGGGAAGTCCGAACCGTAGGCGTACTTGAGCCGGATTCCGGACTTTCCGGCGTTCATGTACTCTTTCACGCGCGCGATCGCGGTCGGTGACCATTGCGGCGGATCCTGCGCCGCCAACTGCGCGACGAGCTGGCGCCGCTCGGGTTCGAGCTCGATGCCGGCGTCCAGCATCGTCACCCGCTCGCCCCGGGCCAGCAGCGCGACGGCTGCGGAGATGCCTGACGGACCAGATCCAACGACGTAAATCACGCGCAGACTCTGTCAGATCCGGGCCCGCCTGTCCTCCCCGGGACCGAACTCTGCCGGAACGCCCGGTTGACCCGGTTGAGCCGGCGGTCGCAGGATGGCCGGCAAGGAGCGAGGTACAGATGAGCGACTACGACGTGGTGGTGGTCGGTTCCGGGTTCGGCGGCAGCGTCGCGGCCCTGCGGCTGGCCGAGAAGGGGTACCGGGTCGCGGTACTCGAAGCCGGCCGGCGCTTCGCCGACGACGAGTTCCCGAAGACCTCGTGGGACGTGCGCAACTTCCTGTGGGCGCCGGCTCTCGGTTGCTACGGCATCCAGCGGATCAGCCTGCTGCGCAATGTTCTCGTGCTGTCCGGCGCGGGTGTCGGCGGCGGTTCGCTGGTGTACGCCAACACGCTGTACCGGCCGCCGGACCGGTATTACCACGATCCACAGTGGACGGAAATCACCGACTGGAAGGACGAGCTGTCCCGCTGGTACGGCCAGGCGGAGCGGATGCTCGGCGTGACCACCTACGGTCGCATGACCCGCGCCGACGAGGCGATGAAGCGGGTCGCCGAACGGATGGGCGTCGGCGCGACGTTCCACGCGACGCCGGTCGGTGTCTACTTTGGACAGTCCGATGTGGACCCGTTCTTCGGCGGTGCCGGGCCGGCCCGCAACGGTTGCACGCACTGCGGCGCGTGCATGACCGGGTGCCGGTTCAACGCCAAGAACACGCTCGTGAAGAACTACCTGTACCTGGCGGAGAAGCTCGGCGTGCAGGTGTTCGAGCGGCACGCGGTGACCGGCATCCGGCCGGGGTGGACGGTACACACCCGGCAGCGCACCTTCACCGCGGACCAGGTCGTGCTCGCGGCGGGGGCGCTGGGTACCCAGCGGCTGCTGCACGCGATGAAGGCGCGCGGCGTGCTGCCGAACGTGTCCGACCGGCTCGGCGCGCTGACCCGGACGAACTCGGAGTCGATCCTCGGCGCCCGGTCGCTGCGCCGCGACGCCGACTTCACCGACGGGGTCGCCATCACCAGCTCGTTCCATCCGGATGCCGACACACACGTGGAGCCGGTGCGGTACGGGCCGGGATCGGGTGCGATGGGCCTGCTGCAGACGGTACTCGTCGACGGCGACACGTGGCGGCCGCTGCGGTGGTGGCCGGAGTTCCTGCGCCGCCCGGCGACGAACCTGCGGCTGATGTCGGTGCGCCGGTGGTCGGAGCGGACCGTCATCGCCCTCGTCATGCAGACGCTCGACAACTCGCTGACCGTCCACTATGGACGGAACTGGTACGGCCGGCGGCGGCTCACCACGACGCCGGGCCACGGCGCGTCGAACCCGCGCTGGATCCCGGCCGGCAACAGGGCGGTACGGCTGCTGGCCGAGGAGATCGGCGGGGTACCGGGCGGTTCGTGGACCGACGTGTTCAACATTCCGGTCACCGCGCACATCCTCGGCGGCGCGGTGATCGGCGCGGGACCGGACAGTGGCGTCATCGACGGGTACCACCGGGTTTTCGGCCACCCGGGGCTGCACGTCGTGGACGGCGCGGCGGTCTGCGCGAACCTGGGCGTGAACCCGGCGCTGACCATCACCGCGCAGGCCGAGCGCGCGATGTCCTTGTGGCCCAACAAGGGTGAGCCGGATCCGCGGCCGGCGCCCGGCGAGCCCTACCGGCGCCTCGCGCCGGTGCCGCCGGCACGGCCCGCCGTGCCGGCGACCGCGCCCGCCGCGCTATCTCTGCAGCCCTAGGAAGTCCATCAGCGTCTCGGCGTTGCGCTGCGCGAAGTCACCACGGCAGTTGTTCATCAGCACGTGCGTCCGCGCGGCCTGCGCGAGCTTTTCCAGCTTCGGTACCCACGACTTCAGCTCCCTGTCCGGGTACAGGTAACCGAACTTCTCGTAGATGTCCTTGCTGGTCCAGTGTTCGCTGTGCCCGTGGAAGCGGACCACGGCGAGGTCGCTGGTGGCTTCGAGGACCGGTGGGATCGACGACTTGTGGCCCTGCGGCATGTCCACGCTCACGAACGGCAGCTCGTGCTTGCGCAGGAAGTCGAGCGTCTCGGCCTGGTTGTCGCCGGCGAACCAGCTCTCGTGGCGCAGTTCCACGGCGATGCGCAGCGGGCTGCACCGCTTGGCCACCTCCAGCAGGTACTGCTTGTTGGCACGCCGGATGGTGAACCACGGCGGGAACTGGAACAGCAGCACGCCCAGTTTTCCGGCCGCCACAAGGGGATCGAGCGCGGACAGGAACCGGGTCCACACGTCCTCGTACGCCTGCGGGGGCAGGTCGTCGGGGTACACGTTCTTCTTGTCGGTCTCCGGCCGCAGGTCCTTGTATATCGCGGAAACCTTCGTCGGATGTCCGGTGAGGAGGCTGAACGCCTTGACGTTGAACGTGAAGTCGGCCGGGCTGCGGTCGGCCCACAGCTGCGCGGTGGACTCGGCCGGCGGGGAGTAGTACGTGGCGTCGACCTCGACGAGCGGAAACTTGCGGGCGTAGTACTGCAGCCGCTTCTCCGCGGTGTCGGCCGACTCCGGGTACCAACCGGAGGCGAGCAGCGTCTTGTCTGTCCACGAGGCGGTACCGACCAGGATCTCCCCCATGGGTACCAGTCCACCTCGCCCGCCTCCGGCAGGCAACCGGAACGGCTCAGGAATCCACCTCCGACAGCACCGCGCCGGCGTGCTGCAGGGCCGTCCGGTGCCGTAGCGACGCCTGCACGAGGTACAACGCCACCCACAGCAGCAGGGTGTAGGCGGGTATCCCGACGAGGACCTGCATGGCGATGCTCAGCGACTGCGGCACGGTGTCGCCGGTACCGTGCTCGTGCGGTGCGGCGGTGCCACCGAACAGTTCGGTCACGTGGTTCGCCAGCCACGTGCCCCGGCCGACGAGCAGGTCGTGCGCGATCGGGGCGGGTGCGAGGGCCAGGCCGAAGGCGGTACCGCCGACGATCGCGCACGGCAGCGTGGCCACCGACGCGTCCTCGGGGTGGCGGACCGCCCACGCGGCGAGCGGAACGATGACGGCTACCACCGGCGCGAGCCCGACGAAGCCGAGCGTTGAGTCCAATGCCCAGTGCTCGACCGGGTCGATGGCCGGCCCGAGTTCCCCGAGGATCTCCGCGTGCAGGACGAACATCACCGCGCCGCCGGCATAGGCCAGGACGAGCAGCGACACGAGAGCGCCGTACCATGCGAGCGGATCGCGGTAGTACGACAGCAGAAGTCGCAGGCACATCCCGGGACGTACCTCCCGGCAGGCACGCAAGGCGATCGCGCGGGCCTGTGGGCGCGGCGTTGGTACGGACGGGTTGAATAGTTGGCGGGCGGTGATCACGGTCCAGCACCTCTCCTCCGGTATCACGAGGACAGATGATGGCATCGACCTCCTTCAATCGGCTTGGGGCCGGCTTGCGGTTGACTTAACGGGGCCTTAGGGGACAGTGGTTATGTGCAGCTGTCGCATTTATCGACGATGATGAACTTAGTGTCGTTGACGTGGCGAGCGGCGAAACGGTGAGGCATGCAGTTCGAAATCCTCGGTCCGCTACGTGTGACGGATGCGGGCCCGGTGAAAGTAAGCGGACAGCGGCGACGGATCCTGCTCGTGGCGCTGCTGACGCATGCCAATTCGGCCGTGTCCAACGAGGAACTGCTCGACTGGCTCTGGCCCCGGTGCCCGCCGCGGTCGGCGCAGGCGACGCTGCATGTATATATTTCCACACTTCGACGCGCGCTGGAGCCGTACCGCGAACCGTGGCAGCCGGCCGAGCGGCTGCTGACCCACCCGACCGGGTACCTCATCAAGGTCGCCGACGGCGAACTGGACGTGCTGCGGTTCGAACGGTTGCTGGCCGCGGCCACCCCGGCACTGGACGAGGGCGACGCGCAGCGGGCCTACGAGCTGGCCAGCGAGGCGCTCGCCTGGTGGCGCGGGCCGGCCCTGGCCGACGCCGCCGCGGTGGACGCCGCCCGCGGTGAGATAACCCGGCTGGAGGAGCTGCGGCTGAGCGCGGAAACGGTGCGCGTCAAGGCATTGCTGGCGCTGGGCCGGCACCGCGACGTGGTGCCGGAGCTGACCCGGCTGGTCGCTCACTACCCGCTGCACGAGCCCTTTTACGTGCTGTTGATGATAGCGCTTTCCCAATGCGGTCGCCGGGCCGATGCGCTCGCCGTGTTCCGCCGCGCCCGTACCGTGCTGGCGCGCGAGGTGCAGGTCGCACCCGGCCGGGACCTGCGCCGCACCGAGGCCGCGATCCTCGCCGGCGAACTGGATTGATTCAACAATTCCTGTTTCATGGATCGGATCCAGAAACTTCAATGGATCGGATCCAGAAAATCGTCGGTCGGCCCGCGGAAAAAGCTCGGTAAGTTTCCATACCGTCTTCCAGTTGCGTAGCGTCGCCACAGGTGGGTCTCGCGCTCGCCAAAATGGAATAGTTCCGATGTAAAAGCGTCCGGCGCGGGCTTCGCCAGCCGTGCCTTCGTCGCCGGCCCAGACAGGAACGCCACGGCGTACCGGGAATGGTTCGTCGCCCGCTGTTCGGCCAGCCGCTTGCCCTGCACCGTCCCCTCGTGCCGCAGCGGTTAGGCTCGCGGGCATGGACAATCCGGTGCTCGTCGTGGACTTCGGCGCCCAGTACGCCCAGCTGATCGCCCGCCGGGTACGGGAGGCGCAGGTCTACTCCGAGATCGTGCCGCACTCGATGCCGGTCGCCGAGCTGCTCGCCCGCAAGCCGGCCGCGATCATCCTGTCCGGCGGCCCGGCCAGCGTCTACGAACCCGGTGCGCCCCAGGTCGATCCGGCCCTGTTCCACGCCGGGGTACCGGTACTCGGTATCTGCTACGGCTTCCAGGCGATGGCCCGCGCGCTCGGCGGCGAGGTCGCCCACACCGGCGGCCGCGAGTTCGGCAGCACGGCCGTGACCGTCATGCCGGACAGCACGCTGTTCACCGGCCTGCCGGCGGCCCAGGACGTCTGGATGAGCCACGGTGACTGCGTGTCCGCCGCCCCGCCGGGTTTCGCGGTGACCGCCGCGTCCCCCGGCGCCCCGGTCGCGGCCTTCGAGAACCCGACCGAGCGGCTCGCTGGCGTCCAGTTCCACCCGGAGGTGGCGCACACCCGGCACGGCCAGACCATGCTCACCCGGTTCCTGCACGACTTCGCCGGCATCGCTCCGACGTGGACCAACGCCAACATCATCGAGGAACAGGTCGCCGCCATCCGCGCCCAGGTCGGCGACCGGCAGGTGATCTGCGGGCTGTCCGGCGGCGTCGACTCCGCGGTCGCCGCCGCGCTCGTCCACGAGGCGGTCGGTGATCAGCTCACCTGCGTGTTCGTCGACCACGGGCTGCTGCGCGCGGGCGAGGCCGAGCAGGTCGAGACCGACTACGTCAAGGCCACCGGGATCAAGCTGCACGTGGTCGAGGCCGCCGACCGGTTCCTCGCCGCGCTGGCCGGGGTCACCGACCCGGAGGACAAGCGGAAGATCATCGGACGCGAGTTCATCCGGGCGTTCGAGGCCGCGGCGCGGGAGATCGCCGACGTGCGGTTTCTGGTACAGGGGACGCTGTACCCGGATGTCGTGGAGTCCGGCGGCGGCACCGGTACCGCGAACATCAAGTCCCACCACAACGTCGGCGGCCTGCCCGACGACCTCGCCTTCGAACTCGTCGAGCCGCTGCGCACCCTGTTCAAGGACGAGGTACGGGCGATCGGCGTCCGGCTCGGCCTGCCCGAGGCGATGGTGTGGCGGCACCCGTTCCCGGGTCCGGGCCTCGCGATCCGCATCATCGGCGCGGTGACCCCGGACCGGCTGGCGGTACTGCGCGCCGCCGACCGGATCGCCCGCGAGGAGCTGACCGCGGCCGGGCTGGACCGGTCGGTATGGCAGTTCCCGGTGGTACTGCTGGCGGACGTGCGGTCGGTCGGGGTACAGGGGGACGGGCGCACGTACGGGCACCCGATCGTGCTGCGGCCGGTGTCGAGCGATGACGCGATGACCGCGGACTGGTCCCGGCTGCCGTACGACGTGGTCGCCCGCGTCTCGACCCGCATCACCAACGAGGTACCGGAGGTGAACCGGGTCGTTCTCGACGTCACCAGCAAGCCCCCGGGCACCATCGAGTGGGAGTAAGTGCGGTCATCGCCGAAAATCTTGGACGCCAGCACCCCCTGTAGGGGGCACCGGCGTCCAAAATCCACAAGATCAGGCGGGCGGCGCGGCAGGCGGCCAGGCGCCGGCGACCGGCTCCTCCGGCATCAGTACCCAGAAGGCCAGGTAGGCGACCAGCAGCGCACCGCCGGTGACGAAGGTCAGCAGAACGAACAGGACACGGGCGGCGACCGGGTCGATCCCGAAGTAGCGGGCGAACCCACCGCACACGCCGGCGAGCATCCGGTCGGTTCGCGAGCGACGGAGCCGCTTGTAGGTCGGCGCGTCGGGGGAGTAGGTCGGCTGGGGCGGGGAGTAGGTCATGCCTCTACGATGCGGCCCGGCCGGCGTCCTCCGCTTCGGTGACTCCCCGGAGTCACCCCCTGACGCATCCCGGATGTCTGACCCTGACGCCGAGTGTCGTGAACCTGGCACAATGACCAGCTGTGACCCCCGCGCTCGAACCCCTCCGGCGGATCGCCGCTTACGCGTTATGTCGTGATTCCGCTGGTCAGGTGCTCCTCGTCCGGCATTCCGCCCGGTCCGGTACCCCCGGCGTGTGGTCGCTGCCCGGCGGCGCCGTCGACCACGGCGAGAACCCCCGGGACACGGTCGTGCGGGAGACCGCCGCCGAGACCGGGCTGTCGGTGGCCCTCGGCCGGCTGGTCGACGTGCTCGCCGACATGCGCGCGCTGCCGCACCGCGGGGTCACCATCCACACCGACCGGCTCATCTACGAGGTCACCGTCCGGGGTGGGGCGCTGATCAGCCGGATCGGCCAGCCGACCGACGTGGCCCGGTGGGTGGGCCCGGACGAGGTCGCGCAGCTGCCGCTGCGACCGTTCACCTCGGTCGCGCTGGGCCTGCCGCCGGCCCCGGTGGACCTGCGCCCGGACGAGCCGCCGCCGTTCCCGTCCTTTCACGCGGTACCCGGACCCGACGGCCTGCCCCGCGCACAGCGCTTCGCCGCCTACGCGGTGGCCACCGACCCGGCCGGGCGGATCCTGCTGACCCGCATCGCCGACGGGTACCCGGGTGCGGGGCAGTGGCACCTGCCCGGCGGCGGCACCGACTACGGCGAGCAGCCCGGCGTCGCCCTGCTCCGGGAGCTGCTGGAGGAGACCGGGCAGCACGGCCGGCTCGTCGAGCTGCTCGGCGTGGCCAGCCACCGCGACGCCGCCTCGCTCGGCCCGGAGGGGTACCCGATCGACTGGCACGGGGTGCGCGCCTTCTACCGGGTCGCCGTCGACCAGCCGGGCGAGCCGACCGTGCACGACATCGGCGGCTCGACGGCCGAGGCGCGCTGGTTCAACCGCCCCGAGCTCGACGCGCTGGACCTGACCGAGGTCACCGCCGAGGTACTCGCGCAGCTAGCCACCTGACCATGCGCCAGCGGCGCCGGATCGCGGCCTTCGGGGCGTGCCGCGACAGGTCCGGCCGGATCATGTTCGCCCGCTCCGGCGACGCGTGGGAACTGCCCGGCGGCCGGGTCGGCCAGGGCGAGCACCCGGGCGCGGCGGTGGTCCGCGGGTTCGCCGCGCAGACCGGCCTCGCGGCGTGGGTGGAGAAGGTCAGCGATGTGGTCGCCGACCTCGCCGTCGAGGGCGACGAGGTGGTGCACACCGACCGGATCCTGTACGACGTCAGGGTCCGCCGCGGTACCCCGAACAACGGCGCCCGATGGGGTGACCCGGCCCGGCTGCCGCTGCTGCCGTACACCGCCCGGCTGCTCGGCCGGCCGGCCCCGCAGCCGCCGGTACCCCCGGCGGAGCCCCCGGTGCGGGACCCGGCCGCGACCCGGATGCAGCGGTTCGCGGCGTACGGGCTGACCACCGACCCGGCCGGCCGCGTGCTGCTGACCCGCATCGCCGCGGGGTACCCCGGCGCGGACAGCTGGCACCTGCCCGGCGGCGGTACCGACTTCGGCGAGCGCGCGGACGCCGGCCTGCTCCGGGAGCTGGTCGAGGAGACCGCGCAGCACGGGCGGGTGACCGGCCTGCTCGACGTCAGCCACTACCACAACCCGCGCGCCCTCGGCCCGGAACGCCACCCGATGGACTGGCACACTGTCCGGGTGCTGTACCGGGTGGTCGTCGACACCCCAGGTGTACCGAGCGTGGTCGAGGCGGCCGGCGGCTCCACCGCGGACGCGGCCTGGTTCGACCGGGCTGACCTGGGCGAAGTCCAGTTGAACGAGTTCGCTCGCCGGGCTTTCGCCCATCACCTTGGCTAGCGGTGGGTACGCTGTATCCGGGTCGGCGTATCGCCAACCGGCGCCCTCATGTGCGATGGTGTGGGTCGCCAAAAGGAGGAAACAGAGTGCCGAGAACCCCATGGGGTCGGCGCCGGACCACCGACAGTCCCCGCCCTGGAGGCCGGCGCTGGGCCGGTCGGCTGCGCCGTGGCGCGCGGCGGGTCCTGCTGGTCCGGGTCGGCCGCCGGCGCCGGTCCGCCGCCGTGCTGCTGCCGGCCGGACCGGATGCCCAGGAAGGGCACAATAGCCGGCTCGACGGCAGCCGCCTGATCGTCGCGGCCGATCTCGATCCCCGCCTGCTCGTCCCGGTCAGCCCGGCGGCGGCGTTGGCCCAGCCGGCGCCGCCCGCGGCGGTACCGCTGCTGCCCGGCGCACACACCCGGGCCCGGCGGATCCGGTTCCTGCTCGTTCAGCTGTGCACCGTCGGCAGCCTCATGCTGGGCATGTCGGCGATCTTCCTGAGCATGTACGGCGAGGCCCGCTGGGCCGCCGTGTGCCTCGTCGGCTGCGTGAGCTTCGACGGCCTCGACGGCGCGCTGGCCCGCCGGTTCGGCGTGTGCAGCCCGTTCGGCGCGCAGATGGACTCGCTGGCCGACATGTGCTCGTTCGGCATAGCCGCGCCGGTGATGGTGTTCACCTCGATCCACCGCAGCGCTCCGGGTGCCGTCGTGGCCATCGCGTGCGCGCTGGTCGCGGTCGGGGCCGCGATCCGGCTGGCCCGGTTCAACGTGTCGCCGAAGGACGGGCGGTTCTTCGCCGGGGTACCCACGACGATGGCGGCCGCGGTGCTCAGCCTCGGCATCCTGATCGGCCTGCGGCTGCCCGGGCCGGTGGCGGTCGGCGCGCTCGCCGTGCTGGCGCTGGCGATGGTGTCCAGCTTCCCGTACGCGAAGCTGGCCCGGATCGCCAAGCTGCCGCCGTGGTTCTGGCTGCCGGCCGTGGTCGGCGTGTTCGTCGACTACCGGATCACGTTCGCGGTACTGGCCGCGGCCTACCTGCTCAGCGGTCCCGCGGTGTGGCTGCGCCGCCGGGCGGCTACCGCCAGCGGGCGATGACGGTGCTGCCCCCGGTGACCTTCTCGCCGGGGGAGACCGTCGCGCGGGCGGCTTCGGCGGGCAGGTAGACGTCGGTACGGGAGCCGAAGCGGATCAGCCCGAACCGCTCGCCCCGCGCCAGCAGCGAACCGACCGGCGCCCGGTGCACGATCCGCCGGGCGACCAGCCCGGTCCGCTGCACCACGGTGACCCGGCCGCGCTCGGTATCCAGCACGGTGTAGGCGGCCACGTTGTGCTCGGCCGCCGGCTTCATCGCCGGGGCGTACCCGCCGTCCTCGACCCACTGCTCCACCACCCGGCCGGCGACCGGGGAGCGGTTGACGTGGACGTCGAGCACCGACAGGAACACCGCGACCCGTAGCAGCTCCCCGTCGCCGAGCCGGGTGTCGGCCAGCCGTTCGACGGACAGGACGGTGCCGTCGCTGGCGGCCACGACCGCGTCGGCGTCGGCGGGTACCTCCCGCTCGGGGTCGCGGAAGAACGCGGCCACGGGTACCGCGGCGAGCGCCGGCACCATCCAGAGCCGCGAGCCCGGTCGCAGTACCCGCAGCGCACCGGCCAGGCCCAGCGCGATCCCGGCCGCGGCGACGCCGTTGGAGTCCACATGCATGGTGCCGGTGAGCGGGACGCTGGACGGCCGGTACGCGGGGGCGAGCCGGGTCGCGACCGCCGCCTCGGCCGGGGTGAACCGCAGCCGGTGCACCCGTACCGGCGGGGTGTTGCGCAGCACCAGGTCGGTACCCACGCCGGAGAACGCGGCCTGGCGGGCCAGCTCCCCGGCCGCGCCGTCGGGCAGCGCCAGCGCGGCGACCGCGAGGACACCGCCCGGGGTGAGGTGCTTGGCCAGCTCGTCGAGGTACCCCCGGGTGGCCTCGGCGGTGCCACCCAGCGGCTCGGCCAGCACGACCACGTCGGCCGGATCGGCCTCGGCCAGCGAGTCGACCACCCGCACCGGGCCGCCGGCCAGCTGCGCGCGCAGCTCGTCGCCGGCCCCCAGCAGCGGTACCGCGGTCAGCGTGTCCCCGGGCCACAGTCCGGCCAGGGCCGCGGCCAGTACCGGCGACTGCGCGGTGGCGGCGACCAACAGCCCGGCCTTCGGGCCCGGGTGCCGGGCCAGCTCGGTGGTGAGCGCGCGGGCTGCCCGCTCACCCAGCGCGACCTCACCCAGCAGCGGTACCGGGCGGCGAGGGGGTTGGGTCATGTGGCCAGCATAGGTGCGCCTGTTGCCGGCCTGCGCCGGAGGAGGCGCGGGCGGAGCGGGCGCCGAGGTCTCAGTCTTCGTCGGGCCAGGCCGGCGGCTGGTCCGGGGTGCTGCTGCGGGCGGGCTGGCGGGTGCGCAGCGCGCCGATCAGGCCGAGCGCGCCCAGTCCGATCAGTCCGAGGGCGACCAGCCAGCCCAGCTGCGGCAGACCCAGGTCGATGCGCTGGCCGATCAGCCACCAGCCGGCGATGAGCAGGAAGACCGCGCCGAAAGCGAGGGAGACGGCGTCGAGACGGTGCGGCTTCATCGCGATACCTCCAGGTTGCCGGCCTTGACGTTCAGGTCGAGCGTGAGCTGCCCGCCCCCGGGGCCGTCGGTGTCGTTGTCGGTCACGGTGTGCTCGGGGTTGTTGATGCCGTCCCAGTGCGAGCTGAACACGTCCGCGTTACCCACGTTGATCTTCGCGTGTACCACGACGTCGACCTTCGACGGCAGGTGTACGTGCAGGTTGCCCGCGTTGACCGACGCGCTGACGTGCTTGTTCAGCCCGTCGAAGGTGAGCTGGGTGAGATCCAGGTCGACGTTGCCGACGCTGTGTGCGTAGTTGTCGGACAGCTCGGCCATGGTGGCCGGCGTGTAGGTGACGTCGCCGGCGGTACCGTGCAGGTGGCCCAGGTCACCGACGAGGCCGCTGGCGAACAGGACCACCGAGAGCACCGCACCCAGCGCGATGAGCCCGCGGGCGCGACCGAACCAGGCGCCGATCACCAGGCCGGCGCCGGTCGCGGCGAGGGCGGCGGCGACGTAGGCGGCGAACGGTACCCGGCCGTGGTCGATGACGTCGGACAGCAGTGCCAGCGAGAGCGTCAGCCGGCCGAGCCGGGACGGTTCGCGGGGCGGCTTGACCGGCGGCGGGGGAGGTGGCGGCGGCACGCCGAGCCCAGGGTACGGGTACGGGCTGCTCGCGTACGGACCGTACGGCGCGAACGGCGCGCGGTACCCGGTGCTGCCGCTGGTCGGGTCGGCGGCCGGTGGCGGTGCGGCGGTGAAGGACATGGTCGGCGGTACCTCACTCGGCGGTACGGGCGGCGGCGGGGTCGGGTACGGCGGCGGTACCGGCGGCCGCGACCGCGAGCCGTTCCGGTTCGCCAGGATGATCGCGGCCACGACGAGGCCGCCGATGACCACCCAGGCGTGGTTCTGGCCGAACAGGAACGAGCCGATGCTCAGCGCCGTGATGATCCCCACGATCACCACGATGATCGGGTTGGTGCGTGACCGGCCCCGCCCGACCAGCGCCTCCAGCGGCGAACCGGTGTCGCCCTCGGACGGGATGAGCAGCCAGCCGGCGAGGTAGAAGATGATGCTCACGCCGCCGGCCAGGGTCAGCACGGCGAACAGCACCCGCCACAGCACCGGGTCGGTGTTGGTGGCCCGGGCGATGGCGGCGCAGACGCCGGCGAGTACCCGGCCGCGGGTCGGGCGGACCAGGCCGTAGCGGGTGGCCCAGCCGGAGGTGCCCGGCGGGGGCGGCGGGAAGCCGCCCGGCGGCGGGAACCCGGCGCCACCGAACCCGGCGCCACCGAACGGCGGGACGGCCCCCGGCGGCGGAGGCGGGGCTGCCGGCGGTGGCTCGGCGCCCGGTGGCGGGGCCGCCGGCCGCTCGTAGTCGTCGGTGTCCGACGGCGGTACCCGCTCCGTCGGCTCGTTGCCGGGCAGGTGCGCCGTGGCGTCATCGGGCTTCTCCTCGCTCATGGGGTACATGGTTGCCCGGCCGGCCGCTGAGATACCTCGGGAGCCGACCCTGACGCGACCCTGAGTTCCTGGGGACGGATGTCCGGGTCGTCCCCGTGGTCGGGACCGTCGTAGCGTGTGACGATCGGAGCGTCACCCGTCCGACCAGCACCGAAGGAAGCCCGTTGACCGTACCCGTGCGCCGCCTGTACCGCGACCCGGGCAACCGCCTGGTCGCCGGTGTCGCTTCGGGTATCGCCGGGCATCTCGGGCTGTCCCCGTTCGCGGTACGGCTCTCGTTCATCGCGCTGCTGCCGTTCAGCGGACTCGGCGCGCTGCTGTACGCCGTCTTCTGGGCGGTGCTGCGGCTGCCCCCGGGCGCCCTGCTGGCCCGCCGCGACAAGAAGCAGCTGCTGGCGTACTTCGCGCTGGCCTTCGGGGTACTGCTGGTGCAGCAGTTGGCCGGGCTCGGCGGCGGCGGCGCCGGCGCGATCGGCTGGCTGATCGCGGTCATCGCCATCGGCGCGGGCATCATCTGGCACCTGGCCGACCCCGTGCGGCGGCGCCGCTGGACCACCGCGATCCCGAACGCGCCCTGGCTCGGTGCCGTGGTCGACGAGACCGACCGGCGCAGCTTCCTGCTGCGCATCGTCGGCGGCGGTGCCTGCGTGATCGTCGGCGTGATCGGCATCGCGCTGGTCGTCGGGCCGAACTCCGGCGTCGGGTTCGCGGTGCTGCTCGGCGGCCTGCTGTACGCCCTGGTCGCGCTGGCCGGCGTGGCGCTGGTGATCGCGCCGCTGCTGTGGCGGACGTTCGGCCAGTTGCGCGCCGAGCGGATCGGCCGCATCCGCGAGCAGGAGCGGGCCGAGATCGCCGCGATGGTGCACGACCAGGTACTGCACACGCTGGCGCTGATCCAGCGGAAGGCGGCCGAACCGAAAGAGGTGGTCCGGCTCGCCCGCGGCCAGGAACGCACCCTGCGCAACTGGCTGTACAAGCCGACCGCCTCGCCGACCGAGCGGTTCAGCGCCGCGGTCGAGGAGGTCGTCGCCGAGGTCGAGGACACCTACGCGATCGTGGTCGAGTCGGTGGTGGTCGGTGACATCGACGTCAATGACCGGGTCGCGGCGCTGGTGGCCGCCGCCCGGGAAGCACTGGTCAACGCCGCCCGGCATGCGAAGGTGACGTCGGTGTCGTTGTACGCCGAGGTGGAGGCGGAGGCGGTGAGCGTGTTCGTCCGCGACCGCGGGGTCGGGTTCGACCCGGCCGAGGTCGGGCCGGACCGGCACGGGGTACGTGGCTCGATCATGGGCCGGATGGAGCGGCACGGCGGTACGGCGGAGATCCGCAGCGAACCGGACAGCGGCACCGAGGTACGCCTGAGCATGCCGACCGAGCGCAGCGAAGCGCGGCGGCGCCTGGACTGAGGAGCGTAGCGACGAGGGAAGGCGGCGTACCAGAGCGCTTCGCGAAGCGACCCGGGAAATGCCGAGCGCAGCGAAGCGCGGCGGCGCCTGGACTGAGGAGCGTAGCGACGAGGGAAGGCGGCGTACCAGAGCGCTTCGCGAAGCGACCCGGGAAATGCGGAAGGAAGAGAACGCCATGGATGAGCAAGCCCGACTGCGGGTGTTTCTCGTCGACGACCACGCGATGTTCCGCGCCGGGGTGCGCGCCGAACTGGGCGCGTACGTCGACGTGGTCGGTGAGGCCAGCTCGGTGGGGCAGGCGGTCACCGCGATCGCGGCGACCCAGCCCGACGTGGTACTGCTGGACGTGCACATGCCCGACGGCGGCGGCCGGGCGGTCCTGGAGTCGGTGCGCAAGTCGCATCCACAGGTCCGGTTCCTGGCGCTGTCGGTGTCCGACGCGGCCGAGGACGTGATCGGGCTGATCCGGGCCGGAGCCCGCGGGTACGTGACGAAGACCATCGCGCCGGAGGACCTGGTCGACGCGATCCGCCGGGTCGCCGACGGGGATGCGGTGTTCAGCCCGCGGCTGGCCGGGTTCGTGCTCGACGCGTTCGCCGCCCGGCCGGACACGCCGGTGGCCGATCCGGAACTGGACCAGCTGACCAACCGGGAGCGCGAGGTGCTGCGGCTGCTGGCGCGCGGGTACGCCTACAAGGAGATCGCCAAGGAGCTGTTCATCTCGATCAAGACGGTCGAGACGCACGTCTCCAACGTGCTGCGCAAGCTGCAGATGTCCAACCGGTACGAGCTGTCGAGGTGGGCGGCGGACCGGCGACTGGTCTAACCGGTACGCAGGACGGTGAAGGCCTCGGCCAGGGAGCCCTCGGGCAGGCCGGCCCGGCGGGCGTTGAGCTCGAACACCGGCCGCATCCGCGCGTCCACGTCTTCGTGCGAGGTCTGCGTCACGTGCGCGGCGAGGGCGGCGAGCTTGCGGGGATAGGTGGCGGTCACGTCGACGGCGTGGTCGGGGTTCGGACCGCCCTGGTACCAGACCTCGCGGACCACCCACGGCTGCAGCCCTTCCTCGCGCAGCAGCTCGGGAAGGCGAACGGGTTGCGCGCGTCCGGATAGATCGCGCACGTGGTGGCCTCACCGACGGCGAGGTGGTCGGGGTGGCCGGGGCCGGCGATCCGGTCCCAGCGGCGGATCGGGGAACTGGTGAGGATCCGGTCGGGTCGATATCGACGGATCGCCCGGGTGATGTCGCGGCGCAGGTCCAGCGATGGGGTCAGGGTGCCGTCACGGTACCCGTCGAGGAAGTCCACCTGCTCGACGCCGACGGCCTTGGCGGCGGCGCGCTGCTCGGCCTCGCGCAGCACCGGCATCCGGTCGCGCGGGGTGTCGTCGAACCCGCCCGCGTCGCCCCGGGTGACGATCAGGTAGGCGACGTCGAGGCCCTCGTCGACCCAGCGGGCGACGGTACCGGCGGCGCCGAAGTCGACGTCGTCCGGGTGCGCGACGACCACGAGTACCCGCTCGACGTCCGGCAGCGGCTCGACCGACGGCGGAAAGCTCACAACTTCTCCCGGGTCACAGCGGTCCGCGTCCGGCGCGCAGGACCAGCAGGGCCAGTTGGGTACCGTCGGCGCCGAGCGCGGTGCGGAACCGGTCGAGGATCTCCCGTTCGCGGGACAGCACCAGCCGGGTGCCTCCGGAGGCGACGCGGGTCACCCCGACCTCGCGGGAGATGGCGGCGCGCTCCTGCCACAGCTGGATCAGGCTGGCGTCGATCTCGTCCAGCCGGGCGCGGAGGGCCGCGATTCGGGCCTGCGGATCGTCTGCGGTGTCGGTGATCGGCGCCGTGTCGGTGCCCGGTGCCGTGTCGGTGCTCGGTGCCGCGGAGGGAGAGTCGCTCACCATCGTGCCATTCATTTTAGGTGCTCCTTCGGGTCGGTCGGGTCCGTTCGCCCGGGAGCATGGAAACGCCCCGGGCTCGTGGAGCCCGGGGCGTTCGCAGGTCTTTGGTTCAGGCGCGACCTACGGCTGCCGGACTCCCGGAGCCGTAGTAAAAAAATCGCACCTGATGGATCACGCTCACGAGTATGCCATCCCGGTGCCAGGGTGCGTCAAGCCTGTCCCGTCCGGCCGCGTCCCGACCGGCTTGTTCCCGACCGGCTTGTTCCCGAGCGGCTCAGCCACAGCAGGCCGAGGACCGGCAGGATCAGCGGCACGAAGCCGTACCCGATGCCGTACACCGACCACACCGTGGCCTTCGGGAAGGCGGCCGGGTAGACGAGGCTGGCGGTGCCGATGACCAGTACCCCGATCAGCTCGACCGTGCAGCAGGCGAGCGCGAGGCGACGGTACGAGCGGGCGAGCGCGACGGTGGCCACGATGTAGATGACACCGGAGAGCGCGGACAGCAGGTACGCGAGCGGCGCGTGGGAGAACTGGGTCGCCAGTTGTACCGTCGCGCGCGCGGTGGCCGACAGCGCGAACAGCCCGTAGACGCCGACGAGTACCCGGCCGGGTCCGGTGTTGATCGCGGTTCGCTCAGGCACCGCCGCTCCAGAGCTGGTTGACCCGCAGCACGAGTACCGGTACCACCAGCGCGGCGATCAGCACGATCACCGCACCCCACCGGGTCGGTTCCAGCCGGGCCAGCAGCATGGCCAGCGGCAGGAGGATGAACAGCGCGACGAGGTACCCGATGAACGTCACGTACTCGCGCGGGTGCGCGCCGCCCGCCAGATGCCCGACGGCGACGAGGGTCTCCGCGACGACGAGCGCCTGGACGAGGATCAGCCCGATGAAGTGGCTTCGGCCGGGTGGCCGGTTGCGGATGACGGGTACCAGACTCCAGGCCGCCAGCAGCAACCCGGCGACGGCGACGGCGGTACCGAGGGATCGTGGCGGCATGGCGGATACCTTATGCGCGACGTCGGCGCGGACCGCGCCGGCCCGCCGCCTGAGTCTTGTCGGTGGGTCGGCATAGACTCGGTCACGCGATGGCTGCCGTCTCAGAAATCCCCCCCGCCGCCCGGTCCGACGAGGCGCCCAAGCGGCGCAATGACCCGGAGAGATTCCTGTCCGGCCTCAACGGGCCGCAACGCGCGGCGGTGACCCACAGCGGGTCACCGCTGCTGATCGTGGCCGGTGCCGGGTCGGGTAAGACCCGGGTGCTGACCCACCGGATCGCCTATCTGCTTGCCGCCCGCAACGTGCGTCCCGACCAGATCATCGCGATCACGTTCACCAACAAGGCGGCCGGCGAGATGAAGGAGCGGGTCGCCACGCTGGTCGGCAACCGGGCCCGGTTCATGTGGGTGTCCACGTTCCACTCGGCGTGCGTGCGCATCCTGCGCGCCGAGCACGAGCACGCCGGGCTGAAGTCGACGTTCTCCATCTACGACGCCGACGACTCGCGCCGGCTCATGCAGATGGTCGCGCGCGAGCTCGACCTCGACCCGAAGCGGTACCCGCCCCGCTCGCTCGCCGCCCAGGTGTCGAACCTGAAGAACGAGCTGGTTGACCCGGAGACCTTCGCCGCGCGGGCGCGCGGGCCGATCGAGCGGACGGTCGCCGAGGCATACACGATGTACCAGCGCCGCCTGCGCGAGGCCCAGGCGCTGGACTTCGACGACCTCATCATGACCACGGTCCACCTGTTGCAGGCGTTCCCCGCGGTGGCCGAGAAGTACCGGCAGCGGTTCACGCACGTCCTGGTCGACGAGTACCAGGACACCAACCAGGCGCAGTACGTCCTGGTGAAGGAACTGGTCGGCGACACCGGCGAGCTGTGCGTGGTCGGCGACGCGGACCAGTCCATCTACGCCTTCCGCGGCGCCACCATCCGCAACATCCTGGAGTTCGAGCGCGACTTCCCGAACGCGACCACCATCCTGCTGGAGCAGAACTACCGGTCCACGCAGACGATCCTCAACGCCGCCAACGCGGTCATCGACCGCAACACCGAGCGCAAGCCGAAGCGGCTGTGGAGCGACGCCGGTGCCGGCGAGCAGATCGTCGGATACGTGGCGGACACCGAGCATGCCGAGGCCGACTGGGTCGCCCGGGAGATCACCCGGCTGACCGACGCCGGGGAGACCCGGCCGGGCGAGGTGGCCGTGTTCTACCGCACCAATGCGCAGTCCCGGGTGTTCGAGGAGGTGTTCATCCGCAGCGGGTTGCCGTACAAGGTGGTCGGCGGGGTGCGCTTCTACGAGCGCAAGGAGGTCCGCGACGCGTTGGCCTACCTGCGGGCGGTGGCCAACCCGGACGACACGGTCAGCATCCGGCGCATCCTCAACACGCCGCGGCGGGGGATCGGCGACCGCGCCGAAGCCTGCGTGGAGGCACTGTCCACAAGGGACAGAGTCTCGTTCAGCGCCGCGCTGCGCCGGGCCGGCGAGGCACCGGGTATCGCCGCCCGGTCGGCGTCCGCGATCGCCGACTTCGTCGCGCTGCTCGACGGGCTGGCGGAGCTGGCCGAAACGGCGCTGCCCGAGGAGGTACTGGAGGTCGCGCTGCAACGGTCCGGATACCTGTCGGAGCTGGAGGACAGCCTCGACCCACAGGACGCCGGGCGGGTGGAGAACATGCAGGAACTGGTCAGCGTCGCCCGGGAGTACAGCGAGCGGACGCTGACGTTGGCCGCGCTGTCCGAGGAGCCGACCGAGCCGCCGACCCTGCAGGGCTTCCTGGAGCAGGTGTCGCTGGTGGCCGACGCCGACGAGGTACCGTCCGACGACCCCGACCACCGCGGCGTGGTGACGTTGATGACCCTGCACACCGCGAAGGGTCTGGAGTTCCCCGTGGTGTTCCTCACCGGCCTGGAAGACGGGGTGTTCCCACACCTGCGGTCGCTGGGCGACAACCGGGAACTGGAGGAGGAGCGCCGGCTCGCCTACGTCGGCATCACCCGGGCGCAGCACCGGCTGTACCTGTCGCGCGCGGTCACCCGGGGGGCGTGGGGGCAGCCGCAGTACAACCCGGCGTCGCGGTTCCTCGAAGAGCTGCCCGAGGACCTGCTGCGCTGGGAGCGCACCGGGGCGGCATACACGTCGTGGTCGGGCACCGGCGGCGGGGTCGGCGGCCGGGCCGGGCGCGGCGGGTACGGGAGCAACTCGGCGAAGGCGGCCGAGCTCGCGGACCGGCTCGGTGTCGGAGCGGCCGGTTTGACGATGGCGAGCGAACTGGCGAAGGTACCGAGCCTGGCGCCCGGCGACCGGGTCAACCATCAACGCTGGGGCATCGGCCGGGTACTGGCCGTGGAGGGCACCGGTGCGCGCGCTCAGGCGCAGATCGACTTCGGTGACCAGACGATGTGGATCGTCCTGCGCCACGCCCCGATCGACAAGCTGTAGTGAGCGGAGCGAACCAGCTAATTCAGCTATCGACGGCTTCGGTGGCCTTGGTGAGGTCGACGCCCTTGGTCAGCATGAAGGTGACCGCGTCGATCGGCTTGCCGTCGCGCTGCACCTCGTAGTACAGCGTGCTGCCGTAGGCGTACCCGCTGCTGCCGACCAGCCCGACCAGATCGCCGGCCTCGACCTGCTGCCCTTCGTGTACCAGCAGCCGGGAGGCGTGCCCGTAGGTGACCGTGGTGCCGTTGCCGGTGTCGATGACGACGGTGAGCCCGAGGCCGCCCGAGTACCGGGCGAGGACCACCTTGCCGCTGTGCGCGGCGACGAACGGGGTGCCCTCCTGGGCGGCGAGGCTGATGCCCGGGTGGATCCCGGCGTGCGCGCCGAACGGTGCGGCGACCGTGTAGTTGCGCAGCGGCAGCAACCACAGGCCGGCGTCGACCGCGTCCGGCGAGGCCGGGCTGGTGCGGTCGGTGGCCCGGTTGGCCCGGTCGGCCGCGGCCTGGCGGGCATTGAGGTCATTGACGGTGAAGGCGCCGCTCGCGGACGTCGCGGTCAGCCCGCTGTCGGGTGTCGTACCCGGAAGCGCCGCTGATCCCATCGCCACCACGCCGGCGCCCAGGAAAGCACCGGTGACCACCACGGCGTACCGGGTGTACGGGGGACTAGGCGCCCGACGGCGCCCACGATAGCGGCCGCGATCTTCCCGAGAAGACACGCACACCCTCCGAAATCCGAGTTGAGCCGCGGGGCGGATACCGGGCGGGGTGGGGGTGGGGGGCCCGGCGGCCCGCTGGCTGCCGCCATTCGGCGGTGACCGGAATGGCAACAGGGGTCACCGTAGCTAATCCGTTACCGGCCTCACAAGTCGACCGGGAGTTTTCCTGGTGCCAACCGAGGCGACACGCCGGGTTCGTTACCTTTGAGGTTACGACTTCGTTAGAGGTCAACGCTTTCTGTCATCGCGCATTCACTTATTGTCGTCAACGTGCTGTGGTACCCGACACATCGCAACACGCCGTCACGGGTTACCGTTCGTTCAAGCACACGTGGAGTAAAGGGGTGGACACATGGCCTCGCGCATTCGAGTCGTCGTCGCGAAGCCGGGGCTGGATGGCCACGACCGCGGCGCGAAGGTGGTCGCCCGGGCCCTGCGCGACGCCGGCATGGAGGTCATCTACACCGGGCTGCACCAGACCCCGGAGCAGATCGTCGAGACCGCGATCCAGGAGGACGCCGACGCCGTCGGGCTGTCGGTGCTGTCCGGAGCGCATATGACGCTCTTCCGCCGGGTGGTCGAACTGCTGCGGGAACGGGGAGCCGAGGACATCGTGGTGTTCGGTGGCGGCATCATCCCCGACGAGGACATCCCGGAACTGGCCAGGCTCGGGGTACCGAAGGTGTTCACGCCGGGCGCCTCGACGCGGGCCATTGTGGAATGGGTACGCGCCAATGTCGGACAACCGGTCGAAACGAGCTGAGGAAAAGGGAGTGGCCGGACGCACCCCTCACACGCCCGGCCACTCATGCACGACGCCCCGCCGCCACCCCTCGACCGACAGGGCATCGGCCGCTTTTGGTGCCGGCGCCGTCACGCGGCGCCGACATGCTGCTCAACGACGCCCTCGGGCCGGGGTTACGTGACCTTTGGCGAAATTCACCCGGCGAGTACCCGGATGAATGCCGGCGGCCCGCCGCCGATTAGGCTCCGGGCAGGGATGCTCAGGCGAACGGGAAGGGTTCCAGGTGGACCTGTACGAGTACCAGGGGCGCGAGCTGTTCGCCCGGCACGGGCTGCCGGTGCTGGACGGCGGGGTGGCGGACACTCCCGAGGAGGCTCGGGCGATCGCCGAGCGGCTCGGCGGCCGGGTGGTGGTCAAGGCACAGGTGAAGGTCGGCGGCCGGGGCAAGGCCGGCGGCGTCAAGCTGGCCGACGGTGTCGACGAGGCGCAGCAGCGCGCGCAGGACATCCTCGGCATGGACATCAAGGGCCACACCGTCCACAAGGTCATGGTGACCACGACGGCGGACATCGAGGAGGAGTACTACTTCTCCTATCTGCTGGACCGCGCCAACCGCACCTTCCTGTGCATCGCCAGCACGGCCGGTGGCATGGAGATCGAGCAGGTCGCCCACGAGACGCCGGAGAAGGTGGTCCGGGAGCCGATCGAGGCGACCGTCGGGGTCGACGAGGCCAAGGCGCGCGACATCGTGACCCGGGCGCAGTTCCCGGCCGACGTCGCTGACCAGGTGACCGCCATCGCGGTGAAGCTGTGGAAGACGTTCGTTGACGAGGACGCCACCCTGGTCGAGGTCAACCCGCTCGCGAAGGTGGTCGGCGGCAAGGTGCTCCTGCTGGACGCCAAGGTCACCTTCGACGACAACGCCACGTTCCGGCACTCCGACCACGAGGCCTGGGCCGACCGGTCCGCGGTCGACCCGCTGGAGCAGCGCGCCAAGGAGCGCGACCTCAACTACGTCAAGCTCGACGGCGAGGTCGGCATCATCGGCAACGGCGCCGGCCTGGTCATGTCCACGCTGGACGTGGTGGCCTACGCGGGCGAGGAGGTCGGTGGGGTACGCCCGGCCAACTTCCTCGACATCGGCGGCGGCGCCAGCGCCGAGGTCATGGCCAACGGGCTGGAGATCGTGCTGTCCGACCCGAGCGTGAAGAGCGTGTTCGTCAACGTGTTCGGCGGCATCACCTCCTGCGACGCGGTCGCCAACGGCATCCTGCAGGCGTTCGCCCTGCTGGGCGAGCGCGGCGAGGCGGTGGACAAGCCGTTGGTCGTGCGGCTGGACGGCAACAACGCCGACGAGGGCCGGCGGATCCTCGACGGCGCGAACAACCCGCTCGTCGAGCGCGTCGACACGATGGACGGCGCCGCTCGGCGCGCGGCGGAACTAGCGAGGGCGTGACATGGCGATCTGGCTCACCAAGGACTCCCGGGTCATCGTCCAGGGCGTGACCGGCTCCGAAGGCTCCAGGCACACCCGGCGGATGCTGCGTGCCGGTACCAACATCGTCGGGGGTACCAACCCGCGCAAGGCCGGGCAGCAGGTGGACTTCGACGGCGTCAAGGTGCCGGTGTTCGCCGGTGTCGCCGAGGCCATGCGGGAGACCGGCGCGGACGCGTCGGTCATCTTCGTCCCGCCGGCCTTCGCCAGGTCCGCCATGACCGAGGCGATCGACGCGCAGATCCCGCTCGCGGTGGTGATCACCGAGGGCATCCCGGTGCACGACACCACCGCCGCGTGGGCGTACAACGTGGCGCGCGGCAGCCGTACCCGCATCGTCGGCCCGAACTGCCCCGGCGTCGCCTCGCCCGGCCAGTCCAACGCCGGCATCATCCCGGCCGACATCACCGGGCCGGGCCGCATCGGCCTGGTCAGCAAGTCCGGCACGCTGACCTACCAGATGATGTACGAGCTGCGCGACATCGGCTTCTCCACCTGCGTCGGCATCGGCGGCGACCCGGTCATCGGCACCACCCACATCGACGCGCTGGCCGCCTTCCAGAACGACCCGGACACCGACGCGATCGTGATGATCGGCGAGATCGGCGGCGACGCCGAGGAGCGGGCCGCGGAGTTCGTCAAGGCCAACGTGACCAAGCCGGTGGTCGGGTACATCGCCGGGTTCACCGCGCCGCCGGGCAAGACCATGGGGCACGCGGGCGCGATCATCTCCGGCTCGTCGGGTACCGCCGAAGCCAAGAAGGTCGCGCTGGAGGCCGCCGGGGTGAAGGTCGGCAAGACGCCGAGCGAGACCGCGCGGCTCATGCGCGAGGTGGTCACGGCCCGCTGAGCGCCATGGCCGGCACCGAGGTAGCGGGGGCGGCGGCCCGCCGCCGCGCGCCGGTGCTGCTGGCCGCGACGGTGACGACCACCTGGGCGGCCCTGGTCTCCTACATCCCGGTGGTCGCGGTGGTCGGCCTGGTGACGGGTCACCTGGAAATTCCCGGGGGTACCGGGGCCTGGCTGCTCGCGCACGGCGTGCCGCTGTCCACCAACGCGGGCCGGTTCGGACTGGTGCCGCTGGGATTGTCGGTACTGGCGGCGTGGCGGGTCGGGCGGGCGGGGGTACACACCAGCCGGGCGATCGGGGCGCGGCGGCTGGCGCCGGCCGGCCTGGCCGCCGGTGCGGTCGCCGTGATCTACGGGCTGCTCGGCGCGCTGGCGGCGGTACTGACCCGGGGGCTGGCGGAGCCGTTGCCGGCCGGCCTGACGCTGGCCGGGTTCGGCCTGGCCTTCGCGGGGATCGGCGCGCTGGCGGAGAGCCGGGTGCTGCGCCGCGCCGCGCGACGGCTGCCGGGGGTGCTGCGTGATGCGCTGCGCACCGGTACCGTTGCCGCGCTGTTGGTGCTCGGGGCCGGGGCCGCGGTCGCCGGAGTGGCCCTCGCGGTGTCCGGCGGTCCGGCCAGCGCGACGCTGGCCAGCTACCACACCGGGGTGCTCGGCCAGGCCGGGGTGACCCTGCTGTGCCTCGCCTTCGCGCCGAACCTGGCGACCTGGGCGGCGGCCTACCTGATCGGACCGGGGTTCGCCCTGGGCAGCGGTACCACGGTCAGCGCGGCCACCGTCAAGCTCGGCGCGTTGCCGGCGGTGCCGGTCCTCGCCGCGCTGCCCGACCAGGCGGTGTCCGGCGTGGCGCCGCTGCTGCTCGGGCTACCGATGGCCGGCGGCATGGCCGCGGGTTGGCTGCTGGTGCGCCGGCGCTCCCGCGAGACGGCGACCGGACTGGGTCGCGGCGCGGCGCGGGACAGCACCGAGCCGGACCGGCCGAAGGTACCGGGATGGGGCCCCCTGATGGCTGCCGCGCTGCTGGCCGGGCCGGTGGCCGGGGTGCTGCTGGGCGCGGTGAGCTGGGCCTCCGGTGGCCCGCTCGGCTCCGGCCGGCTCGCGGTGGCCGGCCCGGTCGGGTGGACGGTCGTGCCGGTCGCGGCCGGCGTGGTGGCGTTCGGCGCGCTGATCGCGACGGCCGGCGCCCGGGTGCTCGCCGGCTCCCGGACCAGCCGCCGCCGCGCTCGCGGCGACTAGCCCCGCGCGCCGACCCGCCCCGCGCGGCGACCAGCCCTGCGCGGCGACCCGCCCCGCGCGCCGACCCGCCCCGCGATCCTGGACTTGTGTCGGCGACATAAGGGATCGCGCTCCGCGAGTCGGGCACCACAACTCCAAGATCGGCGCGTCGGCGCGTCAACTGTAGGTCGGGGTGGCGAAGTGGAACGCGGCGACGGCGATGATCCAGAGCAGGCCGAGGAACCCGGCGATCCCGCCGCACACGATGCCGGCGATCGCCATGCCCTTGTTGTCGGCCTCACCGCGGTTGGCCTTCTGCAGGCCGACGATGCCGAGGACCACCGCGCCGATGCCGATCGCGGCGCCGGTGTAGAAGCAGCACAGCATCGGCAGCGCGACGATCCCGAAGATCATCGAGAGTAGCCCGAACGTGTTGTTGTTCTGGTTCATGGCCATCATCGGCGGCGGCATCGGCGGCACCGCGGCGGCGGTGGCGCGGCCGGCTCGGCGTACAGCGAGTACTCCTGAGGCGGCTGCACCGGCGACGAGGGCGGCGCGAAGGGATCCGGCGGGTACGGGCTGCCGGCCCCCGTCGGGTCGTAGGGCGGGCTGGACTGCGGCGAGAACGGATCCGGGTACTGCGGGACCTGACCGTAGTTCGGGGGGTACTGGTTGTACGGGTTCTGCTGGTACGGGTCCTGGCCGGGTCCTGGGCTGCCAGGCTGCATGGGTCTCCTCTCACCGGACGACCCGCAGCGTACCCGCTCCCCGCCAGTGCCGCAGGTACCACGAGATAGGGTGCGGTGGTGACTGCGCGGCTCGTGGTGCTGGTGTCCGGATCGGGTACCAATCTCCAGGCGCTGCTCGACGCCTGCGCGGATCCCGGATACGGCGCCGAGGTCGTCGCGGTGGGCGCCGACCGGGACGGGATCGAGGGGCTGACCCGGGCGGCGAAGCACGACGTGCCGACGTTCGTGCATCAGATATCCGACTATCCGTCGCGGCCGGACTGGGACCGCGCGCTGACCGCCTCGGTCGCGCGGTACGAGCCGGACCTGGTGGTCTCGGCCGGGTTCCTGAAGCTGGTCGGTGCCGAGTTCCTGGCCGCGTTCGGCGACCGGTACCTGAACACGCACAACGCTCTGCTGCCGGCGTTCCCGGGCATCCACGGGCCGCGTGACGCGCTCGCGTACGGCGTGAAGGTCGCCGGCGCCACGCTGTTCTTCGTCGACGCCGGGGTGGACACCGGGCCGATCGTGGCGCAGGTCGCGGTACCGGTGCTGGACGACGACACCGAAGAGTCGCTCACCGAGCGGATCAAGGACGCGGAGCGGCGCCAGCTCGTCGGGTACGTCGGCCGACTGGTCCGCGAGGGCTGGACCATCACCGGAAGAAAGGTACGGATACCGTGACCGCCGAGCTGCGCCCCATCCGGCGAGCGTTGATCAGCGTGTACGACAAGACCGGGCTGGACGGGCTCGTGGCGGCACTGGCGCAGGCCGGGGTGGCGATCGTGTCCACCGGCAGCACGGCCGAGCGGATCGCCGGGCTCGGCGTGCCGGTGACGAAGGTCGAGGAGCTGACCGGGTTCCCGGAGTGCCTGGACGGGCGGGTCAAGACGCTGCACCCGGCGGTACATGCGGGGCTGCTCGCCGACCTGCGGCTGCCGGCGCACGCGGAGCAGTTGGCGCAGTTCGGTATCGCGCCGTTCGACCTGCTGGTCGCCAACCTGTACCCGTTCCGCGAGACCGTCGCCGCGGGCGGCGACTTCGACGCCTGCGTGGAACAGATCGACATCGGCGGTCCGGCGATGGTACGGGCGGCCGCGAAGAACCACGCGAACGTCGCGGTGGTGACGGCGCCGTCCGGGTACCCCCTGATTGTGGAGGCGTTGCGCGACGGCGGGACGACGGCGGCGCAGCGGCGGGCCCTTGCGGCGCGGGCGTTCGCGGACATCGCGGAGTATGACGTGGCGGTGGCCGAGTGGTTCGCGGTGCGCGAGGCGCTCGACGGCGGCGACTGGTGGCCGCGGTTCGGCGGCATGGCGCTGCGCCTGGACCGCCAGCTGCGCTACGGCGAGAACCCGCACCAGCAGGCGGCGCTGTACACCGACCCGGCCCGCCCGGCCGGCCTGGCGCAGGCGAAGTTGTTGCACGGCAAGGAGATGTCGTACAACAACTACGTCGACGCGGACGCGGCGTGGCGCGCGGCCAACGACTTCGCCGACCCGTGCGTGTCGGTCGTCAAGCACGCCAACCCGTGCGGCATCGCGGTCGGCGCGGATGTGGCGCAGGCGCACCGCAAGGCGCACGCGTGCGACCCGGTTTCGGCGTTCGGCGGGGTGATCGCGGTCAACGGGCCGGTCACCGTGCCGCTGGCCGATCAGATCAGCGAGATCTTCACCGAGGTCGTCGTCGCACCGTCCTATGTGGACGGTGCGGTGGAGGTGTTGTCCCGCAAGAAGAACATCCGCATCCTCGTCGCTCCACAGTGGACACCCGAGCGGGTCGAGGTACGCTGGCTGTCCGGCGGGATGCTGACCCAGACGGCCGACCGGATCGACGCGCCCGGCGACGCCCCGGCCGCCTGGACGCTCGCCGCCGGTGCGTCCGCGGACGCCGCGACCCTGCGCGATCTGGAGTTCGCGTGGCGGGCGGTGCGCGCGGTCAAGTCCAACGCGATCCTGCTCGCCGCCGACCGGGCCACCGTCGGGGTCGGCATGGGACAGGTCAACCGGGTCGACGCGGCGCGGCTGGCGGTCGCGCGGGCCGGCTCGCGGTCGGCCGGTGCGGTCGCCGCGTCCGACGCGTACTTCCCGTTCCCGGACGGGTTCATGGTGCTCGCCGAGGCCGGGGTGCGGGCGGTCGTCCAGCCGGGCGGCTCGGTCCGCGACGAGGAGACCATCGCCGCGGCCAAGGCGGCGGGGATCACCCTGTACTTGACGGGTACCCGGCATTTCGCCCACTGACCGCCTTTTCTTCGGAGATCTTGGACGCGTGTCCCCCCTGCAGGGGGCACAAACGTCCAAGATCGAGCATTCGGGAGGGTACCGACGCTGGCACGAACCGGGGAGCCGGTGCGGTCGGTGCCCCGCATAGGTTGTGCTCATCGAACGGCAACGACAAGGGAGCAGCAGCGATGAGCGGCGACTACTACGAGGTTGACGGGTCCGGCGTCGAGGTCAGCGACGGCCAGGGCGACGGCGCCTACGGCTATGAGGTCACCGACAACCAGGGCAACGGGTACTACGAGGACGGCGCGTACGACAGCCAGGGCGACTCGTACCACGAGGCGGCCGGGTACGACGCGGACGGCAACGCGGCGTACGAGGTCGAGGGTACCGACGCGCAGGGCGACTACGTGCACGGCGCGGTACTGCAGGACGAGTACGGCAACACCTACACCGAGGTCGACGCGGTCGACGCCAACGGCAACGTGGCCGTGTACCAGGAGTACGAGGGCAACTAGCGCAGCGGCTCCGGGAAGTGACAGGCGGCGCGGCCGAGGCCCAGCACGGGTTCCTCGGTCGCGCAGAGGTCCTGCGCCTTCCAGCACCGGGTGCGGAAGCGGCAGCCGGACGGCGGGTCGGTCGGCGACGGTACCTCGCCGGTGAGCCGGATCGGGGTGAGCCGGCCGCGCAGGGCCGGATCCGGCACCGGTACCGCCGACAGCAGCGCCCGGGTGTACGGGTGCGTCGGCCGTTCGTAGACCTCGGTCACGGTACCGGTCTCGACGACCTTGCCGAGGTACATCACCGCCACCCGGTGGGCGAGCCGGCGCACGAGGGTGAGGTCGTGCGCGATGAACACGTACGCCAGCCCGTACCCGCGTTGCAGATCCGCGAGCAGGTTGACCACCTGCGCCTGGATCGACATGTCGAGCGCGGACACCGGCTCGTCACAGATGACCACCTTCGGCCGCAGCGCGAGTGCCCGGGCGATGCCGATGCGCTGGCGTTGACCGCCGGAGAACTGGTGCGGGTACCGGTCGGCGTCCTCGGGTCGCAGCCCGACCCGGTCGAGGAGTTCCCGCACGAGGCGGCGCCGGTCGCCGCGCGGCGCCACGTCGCGGTGGATGTCGAAGGGCTCGCCGACGATCGCGCCGACCGTCATCCGCGGGTTCAGCGACGTGTACGGGTCCTGGAGCACCATCTGCACATCGCGGCGCAGCCGCCGCAGCTGCCGCGCCGGCATGGCGAACACGTCGGCACCGTCGACGTAGACCCGGCCCGCGGTCGGCTTCTCCAGGCGCATCAACAACTTCGCCAGCGTCGACTTGCCGCAGCCGGACTCGCCGACCACGCCGAGCGTCTCGCCGGGCGCGAGGTCGAAGGAGACGCCGTCGACGGCGTGCACGGTGCGACCGCGTACCGCGAAGTGCTTGACCAGACCGTCAGCGCGCAGCAGGGTCAACGAGCACCTCCCGCGCGAAGTGGCAGGCCGCCGAGCGGCCGCCGAGGTCCACAGTGGACGGTGCGACGGTGCGGCACACCGCCGCGGCGTACCGGCACCGCGGGTGGAACGCGCAGCCGGACGGCAGGTCGCGCAAGCTCGGCGGGGTACCGCTGATGGCGGCACCGCGCAGCAGTGCGGCGGTGTACGGGTGGGCCGGTGCGCGGAACAGCTGGTGGACGTCGGCCTGCTCGACGACCCGGCCGGCGTACATGACCGCGATCCGGTCGGCGACCTGTGCCACGACGCCGAGGTCGTGGGTGATGAGCATGAGTGCCATGGTGCGTTCCCGGCGCAGCTCGCCGAGCAGGTCGAGGATCTGCGCCTGTACCGTCACGTCCAGCGCGGTGGTCGGCTCGTCGGCGATGAGCACCGCGGGATCCAGCGCCAGCGCCATCGCGATCGACACGCGTTGCCGCATGCCACCGGAGAACTGGTGCGGGTACTCGTGGACACGCTGCCGCGCTGCGGGGATGCGCACCTGGTCCATCAGCTCGACCGCGCGGTGCAACGCTTCCCGGCGGCTCAGGCCGTCGCGGATCCGGAGCGTCTCGCCGATCTGGTACCCGACGGTGAAGACCGGGTTGAGCGCGGACAGCGCGTCCTGGAACACCATCGCGATCTCCCGGCCCCGGATCCGGCGCCGTTCCCGCTCGGGCAGCGTGAGCAGATCCTGCCCGCGGTAGCGGACGCAACCGCCGACCACGACCGCCGGCGGGTCGAGGATACCCATGACCGCCTGCGCGGTGACCGTCTTGCCCGAGCCCGACTCGCCCAGCACCGCAAGGGTCTCCCCGGGATCGAGGTGCAGCGACACTCCACTGAGGACAGTCGTCGGCCCGAACGCGACGCGCAGGTCGGTCACGTCGAGAAGACTCATCGCCCGCACCGCTTCGCGGTGCGGGCGCTTCGCGTGGCACTGAGCCCATGATTCGCTCGCTGACGCTCGCTCATCGCGACCTCGGGTCGAACGCGTCGCGGATGGCGTCGCCGAGCATGATGAACGCCAGTACCGTCACCGCGAGGAACGTGCTCGGCCAGATCAGCGGCCACCACGCCTGGCGCAGCCGGGCCTGCGCGGCGAAGATGTCGCCGCCCCACGAGATGCTCGGCGCGCGCAGCCCGATGCCGAGGAACGACAGCGTGGCTTCGCTGGCGATGAAGGTACCGAGGGTGATGGTGAGCACGACCACCGCGGGCGCGACCGCATTGGGAGCGATGTGCCGCACCAGGATCCGGCCGTGCCCGGCGCCGAGCATCCGGGCGGCCTGCACGTAGTCCTGCTGCCGCGCGGCGAGCACGGAGGAGCGCACCACGCGGGCCGCCGTGGTCCAGCCGAGGATGCCCAGCGTGCCGACCACCGGCCAGATGCCGTGCCCCGACCCGTTCGCGGTGGCCCGGTGCAGCAGCACGATCGCGGCCAGCAGCAGGGGGATGCCGAGCACGATGTCGGTCAGCCGGGACAGCACCGAGTCCAGCCAACCGCCGAGGTACCCGGACGCCATGCCGACCCCGGCGGCGATCAGCCCGGCGAGCGCCGTCGCGAGTACCCCGACCAGCAGCGAGGAACGCGTGCCGTAGACGGTGCGGGCGAACACGTCGCAGCCCTGGAAGTCGTACCCGAACCACGCGGCCCCGCTCGGCGGGGCCATGCTGCGGTCCAGCGTGCAGTCGGCCGGGTCGGCACCGGCGAACAGGCGCGGCGCGACGGCCATCGCCAGTACCACGACGAGGATCGCCACCGGCACCCAGAACACCGGTCGCCGCCGCAGCGCCCGCCACGCCCCGCTACGCATAACGGATCCGCGGGTCGAGCACGGCGTACAGCAGGTCCACGGCAAGGTTCACCACGAGGAACACGATGACGAGCAGGCTGACGATCGTCACCACGGTCGGGCCGTCCTCGGTGCGCACCGCGCGGGCGAGCGTGAACCCGACCCCGGGGATGTTGAAGATGTTCTCGATGACCACCGCGCCGGCCATCAGGCTGCCCAGTTCGACGCCGAGGAACGTGACGACCGGGATCAGCGAGTTGCGCAGCACGTGCACCCCGACCACGCGGGTGCGGCTCAAACCCTTGGCGCGCGCGGTTTTCGCGTAGTCGGCGCGCAGGTTCTCCACGACCGTGGTACGGGTCAGCCGCACCGTGGTCGCCAGTGACAGCATGCCGAGCAGCAGCGCCGGCAGGATCAGCGAGTACAGGTCGCCCTCGTTCGCGACCGGGAACAGCCGCAGCCGGATGCCCAGCAGGTACTGGCCGAGGAAGCCGAGCACGACCACCGGTACCCCGATGACGACGAGGGTCAGCGCAAGCGTTGCGGCGTCGAACAACCCGCCGCGGCGTACCCCGGCGAGCACGCCCGCACCCACCCCGACCACGACCACGACGACCATCGCGAGTCCGGCCAGCTTCAGCGTGTACGGCCACGCGCCGGCCAGCACCGACGAGATCGGCCGCAGCGTCAACGTGTCGCCGAGGTCGCCGCGCAGCAGCCCGCCCACGTAGTCCGCGTACCGGTACCAGAAGCCGTGGTCGAGATGGAAGTGCTCGGTCAGGTAGGCCCGCTGCGCCGCGCTGACCGGCTTCTCCCCGGCCAGTGCCTGGATCGGGTCGCCCTGCGCGCCGAACATCATCGCGTACACGACCAGCGTGGTACCGAAGAACACGATGACCATCTGCAGCAGCCGCCGGACGACGAAGCGGACCATCCCGCCTCAGGTCCCCGACACGGTGATGTCGAGGAGGTTGACGTCGCCGAACAGGTCGACCGACACGTTGGACACGTTCGCCGAGTACACGAAGTCGTTCTGCCCGAAGCGCAGCGGGATCACCGGCATGTCCCTGGCGAGCAGGTCCTCGGCCTCCTGGTACAGCCTGATGGCGGCGGCACCGGTGGGCTGCTGCGAGCCCTGCGCCACGAGCTGGTCGAACTGCGGGTTGCTGTACCCGTAGTAGTTCGCCGAGCCGCCGGTGCTGTACAGCGGCGTCAGGTAGTCCTCCATCGACGGGTAGTCCATCACCCAGCCGAGCCGGAACATGCCCACGCCCGGCGTCTTGTTCTGCAGCTTGGGAAGCAGGTCGGCGAGCTTCGCCTCGGCCTGCGCCACGCATTTCACGCCGAGGTTGCGGGCGAGCTGGTTGCAGGTCGCCTCGACCCATTCCTTGTGCCCGCCGTCGGCGTTGTAGGTGATCTGCACCTTGGCCGGCCCGTTGCTCTGCTTGTACAGCTCCTTGGCCGCGACCGGGTTGTACTGGCACGCGGCGCCGCACGTGTTGGCGCGGTACCCGGGCAGGACCGGCGAGACGAACGAGCGCGCGGCGATCTGCGAGCCCGCGAACACCGACTTCACGATCTGGTCGCGGTCGATCGCCATGGAGATCGCCTTGCGCACGTTGACGTTGCTGTAGTCCGGGTCGTACGTCGGGAACGCGAGGTACTGGAACGCCGACGAGGGACTGTGCCGGTACCGGTTGCCGAAGTCCTTCGCCGCGGTGGCCAGGTTCGGTGTGGGTACCCCCGGCAGCACGTCGAGGGTGTTGGTCAGCGCGTCGGAGTACGCGGTCGTCAGGTCCTGGTAGATCTTGAAGTCGATCTTGCCGACCTTGGGCTTCGTGCCGGAATAGCTGTCGTACCGCTGCACCTCGATGGACTGGTCGTGCGCCCACACGTCGCGCATCTGGAACGGGCCGTCGCCGACGAGCTGGTCCTCGAAGCCGCGCGCGATGTGCCCGGTCGCGTCGAACGCCGCGGCCGGCAGCGGGAGGAACGCGAGGTACCCCAGTGCCGCGGGGAAGTCGCTGTACGGCGCGGACAGCACCACCTGGAAGGTGAGCGCGTCGATGCGCCGCAGCCCGGAGAGGGTGGTCGCCGTCGGGGTCGCCTTCGGGTCCGTCGGGTTCAGCGCGGCGTACCCGGAGATCTTCGCGAAGTACGGGTTGTTGTCCTGCCCGTTCGGCCCGTATGCGCCGAAGTTCCACGCCCGCAGGTAGCTGTCCGAGGTGACCGGCTCGCCGTTGTGGAAGGTGTACCCGCCCTTGAGCCGGATGGTCCACACCCGGCTGTCGGTCGCGGTGATCGAGTCGGCCTGCGCCGGTACCGGCTTGTTGTTCCGGTCGAACGTCACCAGCGGGGTGAACAGCGCCGCGAGCACCTGCGCGCCGCTGGAGTCGGTGGTGTTCGTCGGGATCAGATGCGTCGGTTCCCCGATGCCGATGCTGACCACGGCGGCCGTGTCGGCGGCGGACACCGTCGCGGGACCGCCGGTGCACGCGGCCAGCGTGCCGGCGGCCACGACGGCCACGACGGCCACCACGATGCGGGCGGTCGCCCGACGGACGTGCATTGCGCCTCCTGGTGTGGTGCACACAGCGGGACGCGCGGCAAGGTAGGTCGTTACTAGCCGGGCAACCAAACCGGTCGCTGGTTTCGGCCGCTAACCGACGAATTGTCGCCCGTGCCGCCCGGCCCCCGCTGCCCCGGCCCCCGCTGCCCCGGTCACCGCCGCTCACGTTAGGGTGCGACCCATGGGCAAAAAGGTCACCGTCGTCGGCGCCGGCTTCTACGGCTCGACCACCGCGCAGCGCCTGGCCGAGTACGACGTCTTCGAGACCGTCGTATTGACCGACATCATCGAGGGCAAGCCCGCGGGGCTCGCGCTGGACCTCAACCAGTCGCGCCCGATCGAGGGCTTCGAGACCAAGGTCGTCGGCGTCACCACCGGGGCGGGCGGCGAGGGGTACGAGGCGATCGAGGGCTCCGACCTCGTCGTGATCACCGCCGGGCTGCCGCGCAAGCCGGGGATGAGCCGGATGGACCTGCTCGAAGTCAACGCGAAGATCGTCCGGGGGGTCGCCGAGAACGTCGCGAAATACGCGCCCAACGCGGTGGTCATCGTGGTCTCCAACCCCTTGGACGAGATGACCGCGCTGGCCCAGGCCGCGACCGGCTTCCCGCGCCACCGGGTGCTGGGTCAGGCGGGGGTACTGGACACCGCGCGCTTCACCCACTTCGTCGCCGACGAGCTGGGGGTACCGGTCCGGTCCGTGAAGACCCTGACGCTCGGCTCGCACGGCGACACGATGGTGCCGGTACCGTCGCAGTGCACCGTCGACGGCAAGCCGCTGTCGGACGTCATGCCGGCCGCGAAGATCGAGGAGATCGTCACCCGCACCCGCAACGGCGGCGCCGAGGTCGTGGCCCTGCTCAAGACCGGCTCTGCCTACTACGCCCCGTCCGCGGCCGCCGCCCGGATGGCCAGGGCGATCGCCGAGGACAGCGGCGAGGTGTGGCCGGTGTGCGCCTGGGTCGACGGCGAGTACGGCATCTCCGGCGTCTACCTCGGCGTGCTCGCCGAGCTGGGCGCGACCGGGGTCCGCCGGGTCGTGGAGACCCCGCTGACCGACAGCGAGCTGGCCGCGCTCAAGGAGGCGGCCGAGGCGGTCCGGTCCAAGCAGTCCGACGTGGCCGGGCTGTAGCCGGAGGTAGGGTTTCGTCATGCCGAAGATCAAGGTGACCAACCCCGTCGTCGAGCTCGACGGCGACGAGATGACCCGGATCATCTGGAAGCAGATCCGCGAGCAGCTGATCCTGCCGTACCTCGACGTCGAGCTGGCCTACTACGACCTGTCCATCCAGCACCGCGACGGTACGGACGACCAGGTCACCGTCGACGCGGCCAACGCGATCAAGCAGCACGGCGTCGGCGTGAAGTGCGCCACCATCACGCCGGACGAGGCCCGGGTCGCCGAGTTCGGGCTCAAGCGCATGTGGCGCTCGCCGAACGGGACGATCCGCAACATCCTCGGCGGCGTGGTGTTCCGCGAGCCGATCATCATGGCGAACGTGCCGCGGCTGGTACCCGGCTGGACCAAGCCCATCGTCATCGGCCGTCACGCGCACGGCGACCAGTACAAGGCGACCGACTTCGTGGTACCCGGCCCGGGCACGCTCACCATCACGTTCACGCCGGACGGCGGCGGGGCGCCGATGGAGTTCGAGATCGCGAAGTTCCCCGGCGGCGGCGTGGCGCTGGGCATGTACAACTTCGACGAGTCGATCCGCGACTTCGCCCGCGCGTCGTTCCGGTACGGCCTGGACCGGCACTACCCGGTGTACCTGTCCACGAAGAACACCATCCTCAAGGCGTACGACGGCCGGTTCAAGGACCTGTTCGCCGAGGTGTTCGAGAGCGAGTTCAAGGCCGAGTTCGACGCCGCCGGCCTGACCTACGAGCACCGGCTCATCGACGACATGGTGGCCGCCGCGCTCAAGTGGGAGGGCGGCTTCGTCTGGGCCGCCAAGAACTACGACGGCGACGTGCAGTCCGACACGGTGGCGCAGGGCTTCGGGTCACTGGGGCTGATGACCTCGGTACTGATGACGCCGGACGGCAGGACGGTCGAAGCGGAGGCCGCGCACGGCACGGTGACCCGCCACTACCGCGCGTGGCAGCGCGGCGAGAAGACCTCGACCAACCCGATCGCGTCGATCTTCGCGTGGACCCGGGGCCTGGAGCACCGCGGCAAGCTGGACGGCACGCCGGCCGTGACCCGGTTCGCCCAGGCGCTGGAGCAGGTGTGCGTCGAGACCGTGGAGAGCGGTCAGATGACCAAGGACCTGGCGCTGCTGATCGGCCGGGACGCGCCATGGCTGACCACCGACGACTTCATGAACGCCCTTGAGGAGAACCTCGCCAAGAAGCTCGCGTGACCTCATCCGGGCGGCGCTCGTTGGTCAAGGTGTGAGAGTGGTGCCAGCCGCGCTCACACTGCCGTTCCCTTCCCTGTGACCCGGCCGGGCCGGGGTCCGCATGCCGGACCCCGGCCCGGCTGTGGTATCAGGCGTGGCGCTGGTATCAGGCGTGGCGCTCCGCGTAGGTCTCCAGCCACAGCACCTGTTCCCTCTGCAGGCTCGGCCGCACCCGCCCCCGCGCGACCTCGACGTGCTTGGCGGTGACGGTTGCCGCGTCGAGGGACTCGCGCATCGCCGCCAGCGCCGCCTCGCGGACGAGCGCGGCGCAGTCCGCCGACGAGAAACCGTCCAATGTGGACGCAAGCGCCGCCAGGTCGACGTCGTCGGCGAGCGGCACGGTACTGCCGGCGGCGCGCAGGATGTCCGCGCGCGCGTCGCTGTCCGGCGGCGGTACGTACACCAGTCGCTCCAACCGGCCCGGCCGCAACAGGGCCGGGTCGACGAGATCCGGCCGGTTCGTCGCGCCGATCACGACGACGTTGCGCAGCGACTCGACGCCGTCCAGCTCGGTCAGCAGCGAGGCGACCACGCGGTCGGTGGTGCCGCCGTCCGACGCCTGTCCCCGTACCGGTGCCAGCGCGTCGACCTCGTCGAGGAACACCAGTGTCGGCGCGGCTTCCCGGGCGCGGCGGAACAGTTCCCGTACCGCGCGCTCGCTCTCGCCGACCCACTTCGACAGCAGTTCGGCGCCCTTGACCGACAGCACGTTGGCCTTGCCGGTACCGGCGATCGCCTTGACCAGATAGGTCTTCCCGCACCCGGGCGGCCCGTACAGCAGCACCCCGCGCGGCGGCTGCACGCCGAGGCGGGCGAACGTGTCCGGGTAGGTCAGCGGCCACAGTACCGACTCGGTCAGCACCTCCTTGACCGAAGCCATGTCGCCGACGTCGTCCAGGCTCAGCCCGCCGACGTCCACTGTGGACTCCGCCATCGAGGTGGGCCGGACGACTTCGAGCGCGGCGTTGAAGTCCTCGCCCGCGACGGTCGGCGACTCGGCCGACTTCTGCCGCAGCGCCGCCCGTACCCCGGCCTCGCGCACCAGCGCGGCGAGGTCGGCGGCGACGAAGCCGGGGGTACGCGCGGCGACGTCGTCCAGCCGGACGTTCTCGGCCAGCGGCATCCGCCGGGTCAGCACCGTGAGCTGTTCCTTGCGCAGGGCCGCGTCGGGCAGCGGTACCGCGATCTCGTGGTCGAGCACCCCCGGCGAGCGCAGCGCCGGGTCGACCGACTCGGGGCGGCTGGTCGTGCACACCACCGCGGTACCCGACCGCAGCGCGTCGTCGATCAGTTGCCGGAACACGGTCGCGAGCGGGGACGGGGTGTCCCGGGGCGCGAGCGCGTCGACGTCGGCGACGATGACGACGGCCGGCATCGCTGTGGCGAAGGCCTTACGGAGGCGGGCCGCGGCCGCGTCGTTGGTCAATGCCGCGATCTCGGGTGCCCAGACCGACGTGACGGCCGCCTTGACGACGGCCGCGACGGCGCGGACGAGCGCCGACTTGCCGGATCCGGCCGGGCCGGTGATGAGCACACCGAGCGACACCTCGGTACCGAGGCGGCCCAGTACCTCCCGGTGGTGGAAACCCAGATCCAGCAGCTCGGTCAGCTCCTGTGCCTGGGTCCGCAGCCCGGGCAGGTCCTCGATCGAGGGCGCTTCTGGTGTGGGTACCTCCAAAGGGGTTTCGGGGGAGTGGGTGACCGCGCCGTGGTCCCAGCCGACCACGGTGTCCATGGTGACCAGCCCGCTGCCGGTCGGGTCCGCGTCGGTGACGGTGAGCAGCGCGGTCGTCCACGCGTACCCGACCGTGTTGGCGAGGCTGCGCCGCGCGGCGGCGACCAGCGGGCGGGCCTCGGCCGCGGGCAGCACGTCCTGCGGCAGCAGCGACACGTTGTCGTGGACGGTGACCACCTTGCCGAGCAGCGCCAGCCGCAGCATCTCCGGGCTGACCAGCGCGAGGATTTCGGGCGGCCCGTCCAGGGTGACCCGGTGCGCGGCGCGGGCCGGCACCGGCGCGACGGTGACCCGGCCGCCGTCGCGGAGGCCCAGGTTGCCCAGCAGCAGGTCGTCGGCGTACAGCAGCGCGCGGCTGGCCCCGGTCTCGGCCAGCGCGACGATGCCGGCGGTCTCCCGCCGGCCGGTCAGCCGGACCGGGTCGCCGGGCTTGAGCGCGAGCGCGGTGAGTACCTCCGGATGCAGCCGGACGATGCCGCGGCGCGCGTCGAGGGCGGCCGGGCGCAGGCTGGCGGTGAGGGTCAGGGACCGACCATCGGACACGTCCGCGAGCCTATCGCGCCGCCCCCGCCCGCCGATCTTGGAGTTGTGGTGCCCGACTCGCGGAGCGCCGTCCCTTATCAGCCCGACACAACTCCAAGATCGACGCGGTGGAGCCGCGCGCGGCGCGGAGCGGCGGGGCGCGCGGAGGAACTGTGGGGATGCTGAGCGGCGGGGCTGCCGGCGGGCTCCGCCGACGTACCGTGGCGGGCATGCCATCTGCGCTGTCCACCCGGGTGCGTCGGGCGCTGCCGCGCCCGCGGCTGACCCGCCGCCGGCTGATCACCGCTGGAGTCGTCCTCGCGGTCGTCCTGGGGGTCGTCGGGTGGGCGGCCTGGCCCACGCCGAAGAGCTACCTGGTCGAGAACCAGACGATCACCGTGCAGACCGGGCCGGACGGCGCGATCCCGGTCGCCCTCGACACGACCTACTACCGGCCCAAGGCCGCGTCGAGGGCCCACCCGGTCGGGGCGGTGCTGCTCGCACACGGCTTCGGGGGTACCAAGGACGACGTCGCCGACGACGCGAAGGACCTCGCCGACCACGGGTACGCGGTGCTGGCCTGGACCGCCGAGGGCTTCGGTGCCAGCGGCGGGCAGATCCACGTGGACAGCCCGGACTGGGAGGTCAGGGACGCGCAGCGGCTGATCGACTGGCTCGCGGCCCGGCCGGAGATCCGGCTGGACGCGCCCGGCGACCCCCGGGTGGCCGTGGTCGGCGGGTCGTACGGTGGCGGCCTGGCGCTGATGGCGGCCGGGTACGACAAGCGGATCGACGCGATCGTCCCGCAGATCACCTGGAACGACCTGGCGAACGCGTTCCTGCCGGAGGCGACCGGTACCGGTCCGGGCAGCGGCGTGTTCAAGAAGGTCTGGGCCGGCCTGTTCTTCGGCAGTGGCCAGGCGGCGGACCTGTCCGCGGCCGCCGCGCTGACCGGCCCGCCGGCCGGCGGCGCCAGAACGCGACCCGGCGGGCCGTCCGACCCGTCCTGCGGCCGGTTCGCGGCCGACGTCTGCCGCGCGTACCTGTCGATCGCCACGACCGGTACCGCGACGCCGGACGAGATCGCGCTGCTGCGCCGGTCCAGCCCGGCCTCGATCCTCGACCGGATCACCGCGCCGACCCTGCTCGTGCAGGGCGAGGCGGACTCGCTGTTCCCGTTGTCCGAAGCCGACGCGAACGCGAAGGGCATCGCCGCGCACGGTACCCCCGTCCGCGTGGCCTGGTTCACCGGCGGCCACGACGGCGGCGCGGGCCCGCAGTCCGACCAGGACCGCGTCCGCTTCCTCACCGCGCAGTGGCTCGACCACTACCTGCTCGGCAAGGGCGCGGTGCCGGCGGACAGCTTCACGTACTCGCGCATCGCCGGCATCGACGCCCAGGCCGAGGGCGTGGTGGCGCTGGGCAGCGTGGTCAGCGAGTACCCGGGGATCGCCGGGGCGGGCACGAGCACCGTGACGGTACGGGGACCGGACCGGCCGATCGCCAACCCGCCCAATGACAACCCGGCGGCGATCACCTCGCTGCCCGGCCTCGGCGGCGGTCTCGCCTCGTTCGTCAGCGGCCGGGTCGTCGAGGTACCCGGACAGCACGCCGACTTCGTCTCCGCGCCGCTACCGTCCACTGTGGACGTTGTCGGTGCGCCGACGGTGCGCATCCGGGCGGCTTCGCCGACCGGGCAGGCGGTGCTGTTCGTCAAGCTGTACGACGTCGATCCGCAGAACGGCCTGACCCTGCCCGACGGTCTCGTGGCCCCGGTACGGCTGACCGGGCTGCCCGCGTCGATCGACCAGGCCGCGCCGGTGACCGTGACCCTGCCCGCGATCGTGCACGAGTTCCAGGCCGGGCACCTGATGCGGATCACCATCGCCAGCGCCGACCAGGCGTACCTGACCCCGGCCGCGCCGACCGTCTACACCGTCGGCCTCGGCGGCTCCGACGTCACACTGCCCACAGTGGACAGTGCGCCGATCGCGACGACGGCCGTGCTGTGGCGCTGGGTACTGGTCGGCGTCCTCGGGCTCCTCGCGCTCGGACTGGCCGTCGGGGTGCTCCTCGGCCGGCGGCGGTACCGTCGCGCCGACCGCTCGGTGCACCCCGACCACGCCGACGTACCCCTCGTCGTCGACGGTCTCCGCAAGGCCTACGACGACGGGTTCCTCGCAGTGTCCACAGTGGACTTCCGGGTCGAGCGCGGTCAGGTTGTCGGGCTGCTCGGTCCGAACGGCGCCGGTAAGACGACGACGTTGCGGGTACTCATGGGGCTGACCAAGCCGACCGCGGGCGACATCTACGTCTTCGGGCACCGGCTGACTCCGGGATCGCCGGTGCTGTCCCGGCTCGGTGCGCTGGTCGAGGGCCCCGGCTTCCTGCCGCACCTGTCCGGGCTGCGCAACCTCGAACTGTTCTGGCGCGCCACCGGCCGGCCGATGGCCGACGCGTACCTGCAGGAGGCGCTGGACATCGCCGGCCTGGGCGACTCGATCCACCGCCGGGTCAAGACCTACAGCCACGGCATGAAGCAGCGGCTGGCCATCGCCCAGGCCATGCTCGGCCTGCCCGAGCTGCTCGTGCTGGACGAGCCGACCGACGGGCTGGACCCGCCGCAGATCGCCGAGATGCGGCGGGTACTGCGCCGGTACGCCACCGACGGCCGCGCCGTCCTCGTGTCCAGCCATCTGCTGGCGGAGGTCGAGCAGACCTGTACCCACGTCGTCGTCCTGCACAGGGGCGAGGTGGTCGCGTCCGGGCCGGTCGATGACATCGTGGGCGACTCGCCATCGGTACAGTTCGATGTTTCCGACCCGGTGGCGGCGACCGCGGCGCTGCAGGCGGCCGGCGTGCGGACGGTGACCGGGGAGAGCAACGGCACCCTGGTCGTCGACCTGGACGGCACGCCGCGCGCCGAGGCCGTCGCCGCGCTCGTGCGCGCGGGGGTCGGCGTCGACCGGGTGGTACCGAGACGAAGGCTCGAAGACGCGTTCCTCGCGCTCGTGCGCGGCGACACCGAGGGGAGTGCAGACCGGTGACGACGACGATGGACGGTTCCGCGGTCGGGTACCGGCCGACCCGCACCCTCACCTTCCGCACCGAACTGCGCCGCCAGGCCAGCCGGCGCCGCACCCAGCTCGCGCTCGGCTTCATGGTCGTGCTGCCCCTGATCATCCTGATCGCCTTCGAGTTCGGCGACGACAACGGCGGCGGCAGCCGGCGCAGCCAGTTCGCCGCGCTGGCCGACATCGCGACCGCGGGCGGGCTGAACTTCGCCCTGTTCACGTTGCTGGTCTCGTCGTCGTTCCTGCTGATCGTGGTCGTGGCGCTGTTCTGTGGCGACACCGTGGCCGGCGAGGCGAGCTGGGGTTCGTTGCGGTACCTGCTGGCGGTGCCGGTACCCCGCGCCCGGCTGCTCGGCAGCAAGTTGCTCGTCTCGCTGTTCTCCTGCGCGGTCGCGCTGGTGTTGCTGACGGGTACCGCGCTGCTCGCCGGTACCCTCCGCTACGGCTGGCATCCGTTGCAGACCACGGTCGCGGGCGACATCGCGTCGGGTACCGCCCTCGTGCGGCTCCTGGCGATCCTCGGGTACCTCGCGGTGTCCCTGCTCGTCGTCGCGAGCCTGGCGTTCCTGCTCTCGGTCTCCACGGACGCACCGCTCGGCGCGGTCGGCGGCGCGGTGCTGCTGCAGATCCTGTCCAGCATCCTCGACCAGATCACCGCGCTGGGTAACCTGCGGCTGATCCTGCCGACGCACTACGCCAGCGCGTGGCTGGGGCTGCTGTCGAACCCGGTGCAGACCGACGACATGGTCAAGGGCGTGATCTCGGCGCTGGCGTACGCCGCGTTCTTCTTCGGCTGGGCCTGGTACCGCTTCCTGCGCAAGGACGTGGTGAGCTGACCCACTTGGTGGGACCGGTCGTTACAAGATCGGCAAACGTCCGATACCCTGGTCGACAAATTGAATACCTCATCCAGAGGGGCTGAGGGAAACGGCCCGACGACGCCCCGGCAACCACCACGGACGACTCGATGACGAGGCCGCGCCTGGCAGGTGCCAACTCCGTCCAGACCGGGACATCCGGCCTGGGAAGATGAGAGGTAGGCCTCCATGACGTCGGCCCTCGACGCTCCCACCGACACCGCTTCCCCCGCCCGCCCCCTGGGCTGCCGTGCCTGTGGCGCGCAGTTCCCGCGGAGCACGCCTGCGTCGAGTGTTTCGGGCCCCTGGAGGTCGGTTACGACCCGGCGGCGCTCGCCCGGGTCTCCCGCGAGGAGATCGCCGCGGGTTCCAAGAACATCTGGCGCTACGCGGGGCTGCTGCCCGTGGGCCAGGATCCGGCCGCGCGGGTCACCCTCAACCCCGGATTCACCCCGTTGGTACCGGCATCCGCGCTCGCCGCCGAGGTCGGCATCGCCGCGCCGTTGTGGGTCAAGGACGACTCGGCCAACCCGACGCACTCGTTCAAGGACCGGGTGGTGTCGGTCGCGCTGACCGCCGCGCGCGGGCTCGGGTTCACCCGCTTCGCCTGCGCCTCGACCGGCAACCTCGCCAACTCGGTGGCCGCCCACGCGGCGCGGGCGGGGGTACCGTCGATCGTCTTCGTCCCGGCCGACCTGGAGCCCAGCAAGATCCTGACCACCGCCGTGTACGACGGCGATCTGGTCGCCATCGACGGCTCCTACGACGACGTGAACCGGCTGTGCTCCGAGCTCATCGAGACCGACGACTTCGAGGACACCGCGTTCGTCAACGTCAACGTCCGGCCGTACTACGCCGAGGGTTCCAAGACGCTCGGGTACGAGGTGGCCGAGCAGCTCGGCTGGCGGATCCCGGCCCAGGTGGTCATCCCGATGGCGTCGGGCGAGCTGCTCACCAAGATTGACAAGGCGTTCAGCGAGCTGGTCGAGATCGGTCTGGCCGAGGCGCCGGCCGGCGGGTGGCGGGTGTTCGGCGCGCAGTCGGCCGGGTGCAACCCGATCGCGGTGGCCCTGCACGCGGGTACCGATGTGATCACGCCGGTCCGCCCGACCGGGATCGCGAAGTCGCTCAACATCGGCGACCCGGCGGCCGGCCTGTACGCCCTCGAAGCCGTCAAGCGCTCCGGCGGCTGGATGGACTTCGCCGACGACGACGAGATCCGCGACGCGATCCGGCAACTCGCCCGGACGACCGGAATCTTCGCCGAGACCGCCGGTGGGGTGACGGTGGCGGTTCTCCGCAAACTCGTCGAATCCGGGCACCTCGATCCGACCGCCGAGACGGTCGTCTTCAACACCGGCGAGGGTCTCAAGACCATCGATGCGGTCGCCGAACTCGTCGGTCCCACATACCGGGTGCGGCCCTCGCTGCGGGCGGCCCGCGAGGTCGGTCTTATCCGATAAGAACCCTTCTAGAATACGTTAAGTTACTGACTCCCGAGCCTCTGACCTGCGCGTTTGCCGAGATGAATTCGCTGCGTAACCGGCAATTTGCGGTGCGTCCAGAAACCTCTGCCTAGGGACTTGACGAGTTCTTGAGGGTGCGAGCACGATGCTCCGTGCGGGAGGATGGATCGCCGCGAGGCCCCGAACTTTCGGGAGGCCAGCGACCCCAGCGCTGCATAGCGTTGTGCGATTCGTCCTCTCGACCATTTCCAGGGTAAATCGATCGCGTAGGTGGGCGATCGGTGACAGCCTCGGCGGAATGGACCTCGACGTCCGGCCGGTCGATCCGGACGATGAAGCCGCCCTCGGCGCCCGGCACGCGGTCGCGGCGGCGGCCACCGCCCACGACGTACCGGACTTCCCGCCGCTGTGCCCGGTCCGGTTCGCCGGGCAGTTGCGCGTCCCCGGCAGGTCCCACAGCCGGCGCAGCTGGCTGGGGTACCTCGACGGCGAGCCGGCCGGTGTGCTTGACCTGCTACTGCCCCTGCGGGACAACCTCGGCAGCGGCCACCTTGAGGTCTACGTGGCCCCGGCGCACCGGCGCCGCGGCGTGGGCCGGGTCCTCTACACGCTCGCGATCGACGCCGCCCGCCGGGACGGCCGGGTGCGCCTCACGAGCGAGACGGTGTCGGCGCCGCCCGCCGGCGCACCGCGCGATCCGGCCGGCGCGGCGTTCGCCCGCGCGATGGGTGCCGGGGAGGCGCTGGTCGAGGTACGCCGCCGGCTCCACGTGACCACGGCCGACCTCGATGCGCCCGCGACGCCCGGGTACTCGGTGGTGTACTGGCCCGACATCGCGCCGGACGACCACCTCGCCGACCTCGCCCGGCTGGACCGCTCGCTGGAGGCCGACGCGCCACACGGCGATCTCGTCGTGGAGGTACCGGAAGCGGACGGCGGCCGGATCCGCGACGAGATGGAAGCGCATGTGGCGCGCGGCGAGCGCAGCTACCATGCCGCGGTGCGGCACGACGCCACCGGTGCGTTGGTGGCGTGGACCATACTCGGCCTCGAACCGACCGTCGCGGACCACGCCTGGCAGTTCCTCACGGTCGTCGACCCGGCGCATCGTGGGCACCGCCTGGGGCTGGCGGTCAAGCTGGCCAACCTCCGGTACGCGCTGGGGCAC
>VAWN01000021.1:0-3840 GCA_005885555.1 Actinomycetota bacterium | reverse complement strand
CGATCAACGAAGCGCTCGGCTTCCGGCCCGTTGACGTATGGAGCAAATGGCAGCACGAGTTCCACTGATAGCCGCAGCCTGCGGTGCGGCATGATGGGGCGCATGACTGCCGCCGTTGTCAGCCACGAGCTGTACACCAAGCATGCCGACACGCTCCAGCGCGCGCTGACCGCGATCGCCGAGCGCGGGTACTGGTCCGCCTTCCCCGAGTCGCCGAGTCCCCGGGTGTACGGCGAGAACGCCGCGCCGAACGGGGAGGCCGCCTTCCGCGCCTACCTCGGCCATGACTTCCCGCTCGACCAGCCCGGCATCGACGGGCAGGTGGCCACCGAGGCGTCGCCTTTCGGGGTACCCCTGGACGTGCGCTACCCGCACAGCTCCGCGGACGCCCTGATCGCGGCCGCCGGCGCGGCGCTGCCGGCGTGGCGCGACGCGGGACCGGCCACCCGCACCGGGGTGTGCCTGGAGATCCTGCACCGGCTGCACGAGCACATCTTCGAACTGGCCAACGCGGTGCAGTACACCACCGGGCAGGCGTTCGTCATGGCGTTCCAGGCCGGTGGCGCGCAGCGTACGCCGAGCAGACCCGCCATCCCGCGCAGGCGCGGTGGGAGAAGCCGGCCGGCAAGGGCGAGCCGCTGCGGATGACCAAGACCTTCCATGTGGTACCCCGCGGCGTCGCGCTCGTCATCGGCTGCAACACGTTCCCGACGTGGAATTCGTACCCGGGCCTGTTCGCCTCGCTCGCGACCGGCAACCCGGTCGTCGTCAAGCCGCACCCGCGGGCGGTACTGCCGCTGGCGATCACCGTCCGGTACGCCCGTGAGGTGCTCACCGAGGCCGGCTTCGACCCGAACCTGGTGCAGTTGGCCGCCGAGGCGCCGGACGAGAAGCTCGCCGCGACGCTGGCGCTGCGGCCCGAGGTGAAAATCATCGACTTCACCGGCTCGACACAGTTCGGCGACTGGCTGGAAGCCAACGCGCGGCAGGCCCACGTGTACACCGAGAAGGCCGGCGTCAACACGGTCATCGTGGACTCCACCGACGACTTCGCCGGGATGTGCCGCAACCTCGGCTTCTCGCTGAGCCTCTACAGTGGACAGATGTGCACCACCCCGCAGAACGTGTTGATTCCGCGGGACGGCATCGAGACCGCCGACGGGCACCGGTCGTTCGCCGAGGTGGCCCAGGGCATCGCCGACGCGGTCGGTAAGCTCACCGGTGACGACGCGCGTGCCGTCGAGCTGACCGGCGCGATCGTCAACGACGGTGTGGTGTCGCGCATCGAGGCCGCCAAGGCACACGGCGAGGTGCTGCTGGACTCCCGTACCATCAAGCATCCCAGCCTGCCCGACGCGGTCGTGCGCACGCCCCTGCTGCTGACCACCGACCGGTCCGCGGCGGCCATCGAGGGTGAGTGGTTCGGCCCGATCGCCTTCCTCGTGGCCACGGAGTCCACTGTGGACAGTGTCGCGGTGTTCCGGCGCATCGTCGGCGCGAAGGGCGGCCTGACCGCGAGCGTGTACTCCACCTCGCCGCAGGTGCTCGACGCGGTGGAGCAGGCGGCGCTGGACGTCGGGGTACACCTGTCGGCGAACCTGACCGGCGGGGTGTTCGTCAACCAGTCGGCCGCGTTCTCCGACTTCCACGCCAGCGGCGCCAACCCCGCCGCCAACGCGGCACTCACCGACGGCGCCTACGTGGCCAACCGTTTCCGGGTGGTGCAGTCCCGGCGGCCCGTCTAGCCGGCGCGGCGCACACCCACCACACCGCCGTCCCGGCCAGGCGGGGTGACGTAGCCGGGGTCGAGCGGGAACCTGGCGACGCCACCCCGCCGGGGTACCCGACGCCGCGGCCGTTCACCTCGGCGATGAACTCCTACCACATGGCCGGCTCGGGTACAGGTGGGCTAGCTGTCCGAATTGCGGGGGTGCGGGGCGCGGGCGCCTCGTGTAGCGTGCGTGTTCGGTCGCTGTACGCCCCGGTGTCCTGGCAGGCAACGGAAAAGCGGGAGCGGCACCGGCCCCGCGGTGGGGTCGGGGGTCGGCAGACCCAGCACCATCGAAGTGAGGAAGTGCACCGTGGCACAGGGCACCGTGAAGTGGTTCAACAGCGAGAAGGGCTACGGTTTCATCGCGGTCGACGGGGGGCAGGACGTGTTCGTCCATTTCTCGGCGATCCAGATGGACGGCTACAAGTCGCTTGAGGACGGTCAGCGGGTGGAGTTCGAGATCGCGCAGGGGCAGAAGGGCCCGCAGGCCGAGAAGGTCCGCCTCATCGCCTGAGTTCTGCCAGGCCGGCCGGTCCGGATCAGACGTGACGTCGCGGGGCACCGAATCTCACAGCACAGGTGAGGCGGTGCCCCGTGGTATTGAGCCGCGTGGTGTTGAGCCGCTGTGGCGCCTTCGCGACTACCGGATGTACTGGTCGGCCAGCACCATCTCGCACGCCGGTTCGGCACTGACGAACGTTGCGTTGCCGTTGCTGGTGTTCGGGCTGACCGGCTCGACCTTGCTCACCGGTCTGGTCGTCGCCGTCGAGGGCGGGTACAGCGGCGGCGCATCATGGTTTTCGCGGATTGTGCGAATGCGCTGCTGATCGGCTCGGTACCGGTCGCCGCGCTGCCCCTGCTGGTCGGCCGGGCGCGGCTGACCGCCGCGACCAGCGCGCTGTACGGCCGGCCACGGTGGTCGGCATCGTGGCGCCGGGGGTGGCGGCGCTGCTGTTCAAGGTGCTGTCGGTACCGTCGGTGCTGGCACTGCTCGGCGCGGGTCAGGCGAAGTCGGGTACCTCCCTGGAGTTCCTCGCCTGGGGCGGCTATGCGACGGTCGCCGCCAACAACATCATCTTCCGCCAGTCGCGAACGCCGGAGCCGTTGCTCAGCCGGGTCAACACCAGCGGTCGGATCCTCGCCTCGGGTGCGGGTACCAGCTTGGGTGCCTTGATCGGCGGGGCGGTCGCGGACGCCGCCGGGGTCGGCTGGGCGATCGCCACCGGAGCCGGCTTCGCCGCGCTGAGCGCCCTGATCGGTTGGCTGTCCCCGCTGCGCCGGGAGCCGCTACGCGCGGCCTGAGCCCGGCCAGCCGGAGCCCGGGGTGGGGCGGCCTTGCACTCGCCGAGTGAGAGTGCTAAACAGGTGATTGGCACTCGGGCATTCCGAGTGCCAACGGTCGGGACGGTGGGGTCCCCGGCATGGGGACCAGTCGTCGCGGGCTTGTCCGGCCCGGCCTCGAAGACGGTTGCGTTAGCAAGCGGCGTGCCCGGATCGCGGGTACGCCGGGGATTGTCCAGGAGGACAACGCCGAATGGCCAAGATTATCGCGTTCGACGAGGAGGCGCGCCGCGGTCTCGAGCGGGGCATGAACAGCCTCGCCGACGCCGTGAAGGTGACGCTCGGCCCGAAGGGCCGCAACGTCGTACTGGAGAAGAAGTGGGGCGCGCCCACCATCACCAACGACGGTGTGAGCATCGCCAAGGAGATCGAGCTCGAGGACCCGTACGAGAAGATCGGCGCCGAGCTGGTCAAGGAAGTCGCCAAGAAGACTGACGACGTGGCCGGTGACGGTACCACCACGGCGACCGTGTTGGCCCAGGCGCTGGTCCGCGAGGGCCTGCGGAACGTTGCCGCGGGTGCCAACCCGATCGCCCTGAAGCGGGGCATCGAGGCCGCCGTGTCCGCGGTCGCCGAGGAACTCGCCAAGATTGCCAAGGACGTCGAGACCAAGGAGCAGATCGCCTCGACGGCGTCGATCTCCGCGGGCGACCCCACCGTCGGCGAGATCATCGCCGAGGCGATGGACAAGGTCGGCAAGGAAGGCGTCATCACCGTCGAGGAGAGCA
>VAWN01000069.1:545-16326 GCA_005885555.1 Actinomycetota bacterium | reverse complement strand
CCGGGGCCTGGGCATCTTCGCCGCCGGTTCACCCTCGTCCCAGCAGGTGACCTGCGACTCCGGGGCACCGGTCGACGACATCGAGCAGATCGCCAGCTCCGGGGATGCCACACTGAGCTACGACCCGGCCACCGATCAGTACACCTACGTCTGGAAGACCACCAAGTCCTGGGCGGGCACCTGCCGCCGCCTGACCGTGACCTTCAACGACGGCACGCAACGGTACGCCGATTTCAAGTTCAGGTAGACCGACCCGTCCTGGCAGGGGCACCATGTGTCCCTGCCAGGACACCGAAGAGAGCAGGCGACCATGACCCGCGAACTGCTCCTGGCAGCCGCCGTACTCGCGGTGGTCGCCGCATGCGCGTCGACCGGTACGCCCACCCCACCGCCCAGCACCGCCGCCGCGGGATCGGGATCTCCCACCGCGAGCCCGCCGTCGCCGCGCCCTTCCGGCATCACCTCCGAGGACGCCGCGCGGGTCGGGCCCCTCGCACCGGCTCGGCTCACCGCCGTCGCCGACGCCGGCGGGGTACGGCTGACCTGGCCGGCCACCGGGGAAGACGTCGGGTACTACCAGTGCCTCCGGCGCACCGCGCCGGCCGGGCAATGGCAGCCGGTCGACAGGACCACGGCCGATCAGCGCACGTGTCTCGACCGCCCTGCGGGCGCCGGCACCTACGTCTACGGCGTGCAAGCCGTCAGCGCCTCCGGCCTCGCCAGCCCGATCACCGAAAGCCGGCCGGTCACCATCAGCTGACCGCGGGTGCACACCCGGCGGTGCTCACGGGAACGGGTGGGGGTGCGGGTTGACGTCCTGCGGCGCCAGGCTCTGGAGGCGGTACCCGAGGAGCGCCGGTACCGCGAACAGTCGGGGTAGTCCGTGGACCCGCCGGTTGGCGTGGCCGAAGGTCATCGGCAGGGTACCGGGAACGATGACCTTCACGCAGTGCAGGCCGCCGGCGCGGTGCTCGGGTGTCGTCTGGTCCACGACGACGACGTCGAGCCCGTGGGAGCTCAGGCGGCGCAGCACCTCGGTCACGTCCGCGGTCAGATCGGTGTTCCGGAAGGCATCGGTACCGTGGCGCGACCGTATCTCCGCGAAGGTAAGGAACTGCGCGCTCGTGGTCAGGAAATCCAGGCGCGGGGCGGCCTCGGGGCTGGAGTACAGGACGGAGTGGTCGTCCATGGAGACGACCAGCGACGGATCACCGGCCATGGCACGGGCGTGTCCGGCGGTGTCGGGGTACCGCTCGACGAGGTCGGCGAGGATCGGACCGAGCTCCCTGAGGGCGCCGCTCGCCGCCTGCTCCGCGTCGAGATGAGCGCCCGCGGCGCACGCCAGGGCGGGCCCATCCGTGCCGGCGGGAGAAACGGCCATCGCCCAGACCGACGGTATCCCGTGCTCCATGGTGGTATCGAAGGCGAGTACCCGGTAGCCGGTGTCCGCCTCGATCGCCTGAGCCAGCATGGGTACCGAGCGGTCGCGCGCTGACGCAAGGTCGATCCTCGGCACTGCGAGGCGGGCGTACCACGTCATCAGGAAGGCGTCACGCTCGACCACTTCGAGGAGCCCGTACAGGATCGCCTCCTCCAGGCAGCTGCCGAGCGCGCAGCCGTTGGATATCTCGTAGGCGAACGACGGGTCGTCCGGATCGGCGGCATGCGCGCGGTAGTAGGCGTACCGCTGCGGTACGAGGACCGGTTCCTGCCGGGCGAAGGAGAACCCCCAGACCCAGCGGCAGACCCGGTCCACGTCGAACGGCTGGAACGGGAAGCCCGGCAGGGCGTACCGCTCGGGTTCGTAGAGGCCGAGGGTACGGGGATCGACGGCGGTGCCGGGTACCTCGGCGAAGCTGGCCCGCACGACGGTACGCCGCCCGATCGGCACCATGCCGCCGTACCGTTCGAGTGCCTCAAGTACCGCCACGGTCTCGCTGGTGCGGTGCCGCAGCGTTCGGCCCCAGCTGAGTTCCGACCGGCTCTGCCAACGGGTCCGCATCGCCGCGACGCCGACCGCGAGGCTCCCGCTCGCAAACGTGTGTACCCGTTGGATCAGCCCGGTCTCGTCGTCCACATACGTGTCGCGCAGCCGGGTCAGGTCCGCCTCGCCGAGCGCGCGGATACGGTACCGGTCGGGCGCCGGCTTGGGTTGCGGACGCAGGATGGTGCGCGCCGCTTCCGGGCTGTCGTCCGGGATCGCGCCACACACCGGGCACAGCGGATCGGGAAGGATGCGGTGCGTGCTGACCGCGAGGGTGTCGAGGTCGACGTAGACCAGCGCGCCCCGGGTACGCCCGGCCCCGGCGACTTCGGCGGCGGTCACCGCCGCCACCGTGCGGGCGGTCAGTCGGGTCACCCACCGCGATGGCTCCTCAGCCAGCCGTGGGTACCTGTCGCGCACGGTCTGGCGTACCGCGTGATGCTCGTCGGCCAGGCTGCGGCGGAACTCCGCGCACGTGACACACCCGGGTACGCCGGGGACGTAGCGGGGACCGATGACCGTCCGACCGAGTTCTGTGCGTACCGGTAGCCACGACATCCGGTACCTGGAGCACAGTGCCTGGATGTGCTCGTATGCGCGACAGTCCCACCCGTCGCTCGCGGTGATGAGCAGTCGGCTGCCCGGCTCCGGAAGCGTGCCCACGTCGTCGATGCCGACCCGGTCGGCGCCGACGGCTTCGCCGATGGCGGCGGCGAGCAGACCGTGCCCGACGAGCGTGACCGGTGTGCCGCCCGGAACGTGGCCGGTGTCCTCACGCACGGATGAGCACCACGGTGACGAGGTACGGCAGGATGGCGGCCACCCCTGGGTCGTGGTCGAGGGGTACGGCGACGGCGGACCAGCCGAGCCGCGCCAGCCGGGCCGTGACGGTGGCCTCGTCGGTCGACCAGTGCGGACACGCGGTGACGCCGGACCCGCGGCCACCCGGTGGAAGCGGCGGTACCCGGGCCGGAGCGTATGCGGCCCCGTCGTCGACGCGGGCCTGGTACGACAGAAGCACCTCGGCGAGCCCGTCGCGCAGAGCCGCCGGGAACGACAGTCCCGAGGCGTAGGCGACGGTCACGTCGCCCACGCAGAACGCGAGCGTCGGTACCCCGGGCGACCCGGTCACGTCGTAGACGTCGAGCCGCTCGCCGCTGATCCTGCACATCGACCGGTACCGGTCGCCGGGCTCGTCGAGCGCGACCTGCTCCCAGTCGATCGGCGTGAACGGGCGTCGGCACCCGGCCACCTCGGTCAGCGTCAGCCGGCGGCACTGGCCGACCAGTCCGGCGCGTACCGCCTGCGCCCAGTCGTACCCGGCCGCCGCGCCGGCGGGCGGCGCATAGGTCGCGCCGATGCCGAGCAGTGCCGGAAAAGCCACGGTCGCGGGAACCTCATGGGGGAGCCCGTCGTCGAGACGCTCTCCCCACACGGCGTGCACGGTGCCGTCGGTGGTGTGCAGCCGCCGGGGATCGACCATGAGCGTCCCGTACGTCACGAGCCCGTGCAGCACCGCCGCGCGACGGGCATCGGCGAGCGACGGGCCGGTGCCGGTGGACACCGGAAGCGGTACCCGCGGACCGAGCAGGAGTACCGGATCGGACACCCGCACCTGGGAGACCGCTAGCGGGAGCTGCGTGAAGTCCTGCTCGGTCACCTCACCGAGCACGCCGATCCGGGCCTGCAGGCAGGCGACCACCCGCCGGGAGAAGTCCTCGGGGTCGACCGTCGCACCGTCGCGCAGTCGGCGGATGGTGTCCTGCGCGTCCGCCCGGTCCGGGCACGGGGCGGGCAGCGCGAACGGGTGCGGCAGGAAGCCGTGCCGTCGGGTACCCAGGCCGTGCAGGTCGATCCGCATCATCCGAGGCTGCGCGGTCGGTTCGACGGTACCGCTGAGCAGCCGCACCGCCTCCCGTACCAACTGGTTCGCCACGACGGTCGCCGCGACGGTGTCCGGGTGATCGGGCGAGACGTGATCGTGCGAGACGTGATCGGGCGAGACGTGATCGTGCGCGGTGTCGTCGCGGCTGCCGAGCGCGAGCAGCCGACGCCACGCGCTCATCCAGCCGGGTCGTTGCCCGGCGACCGATCCGAACGGGCCGACCCAGGCTTCCTCGCCGGCCAGGATCGCGGCCACGAAAGGGATTCCGGCACGCGTACACACCCGATCGAGCGCGCGCACCTCGTCGACCGCGGCACGGTCGGCGGCGTAGACGACGAGGCCGGCGCCGGCCACGACGTCGGCTGTCCGCTCCTCGTCGGACAGCTCAGCGGTGACGTGTGTGATCCGCTGGTCCGCGTCGCGCTGCCGCGCGCGCCGCTCGCACTCGGCGAGGAGCGTCATGTCGGTACCCGCGCCGGTGACCCCGAGACGCACCGACCGCGACCCCGAACACAGCACCGCCGCAACGGTTTCCACGAGTACCCGGCCGGAGCCGACGAGTACGACCAGGTGCCGCCCGGCGTCGCTGCGCGAATGGTCCTCATCGTCGCCCACCTCGACGACCACACGCTGGTCGCGCAGCGCGGTGACGACCCGCTCGGTCATCTGCCTGCGGCCGGCGGGCAGCGACGCGGTCAGCTCCGCGAGCGTGTACCGGCCGTCGAGGTACGGCGCGAGCCGGTCGATCCACTGGAAGACCGACGGGCCGGTCAGCACGACCTTTCCGGTGTTGGTGAAGATGCAGATGCCGTCGCCGGTGGGCGCGTAGAAGGCGTCGTCGCGTAGCTTCAGCCTGGTCACGTCGCGCCCTGCCGGTCCGGCCGGCTGCCGACGATGAACTCGCCGACGGTACCTTCACTGAGCGGATCCAGTCCGGTCGCGGCGGCGAACGCGGCGGGGTCGCCGGCGCCGAGGGCGCAGGGCGCCAGCCCCATGGCGGTGGCGACGCAGTACATCGTCTGGTACGCCACGCCGACCTGCTTGAGGATCAGCGAGTACGTCAGCGTTTCGTAGCTCCAGCCGACCCGGCCGAAGCGCGCCGCGAGGAGTACGACGACCTGCGGCGGGTACGTCTCGGGCGCTTCCGCCGACCCGGTCGCGCTCTGCGCCGCGTCGACCAACCGGCGCACGGTCCGGGTCAGGCCGCTGACACGTTCGAGCCGGTGACCGAACCGGTCGTACCGGTACAGGCCGGCTTCGATTCCCTCGGCGAGCCGCACCGCGACGTAGAACTCCAGCGGGTCAAGGGCGCCGCCGGACGGGTTCGGCCCGGTCAGGAACTCGACGCCGTCCCGGGCGGCCACCCGCCGTACCCCGGCCGCGCGGTACAGGAACCCGCCGAGCTGGTCGAGCGTGATCGGACGCTGGTCGTCATGCCGGCGGATCGAGCGCCGTTCCTCCAGTACGCCCGTCAACGTGGTGTCGGTACGGCGTACCGCGTCGAGATCCGGCCGGGGAAGGTCGACGGCCGGTCCGGCGAACGACGGGCGGCGCGCGGGGAGCGGCTCGAACCGGCCGGCCGCCCACCGGGTACGGCCGAACGGCCGGTCCGGTATGCCATCGCCCCGGCTGCGCTGGTGGAACCAGAGTTCGTGCGGGCTCCACTGGCGCAGGTCGAACGCCGTATCCTCGTCGCCCGGCGTACCGACGAGCATCGTGGCCCAGGTCAGGTCGGACCGTATCCGCGTGGCGAGCGGCGTCGACCCGGCGTCGGTGCCGGCTCGCGGCACCAGGTATGCGGCCAACCCGGTCAACACGGCCGGGTCGTGCACCCGCACGGCGCACCAGGAGCGCGGCGACTCGATGAGCAGATCCGCACCGCTGCGGTGGATGACGGCGAAGCGCGACAGCACGAGGTCGCCCGCGGGTTCACCGGTCGGTGGATCCGGAGGCGGTCGGTACGGCTCGATCGTGTACGCGGGGCGGTCGTGGACCACGGTGATGTGCAGCCAGCCGCCGGTACGCAGCTGACGGAGCAACCCGTCGAGTTCCGCCACGCCACGGTCGCCGGCACGGTCGTCCGCCTGCGCCCGCAGGGACTCCTCGCTCCGTTCGGAGTCGGCAAGCTGCCGTAGGACATCGCGCTGCAGGTCGGTCAGCCAGCCGAGCTGTTGGCTGGCGGACCGGTGCAGCAGGTACTCCTGCCCATCCCGGCCAACCGCGCGGTAGACGCCTGGCCGCACCCGCAGTACGTCAGTAGGGCGGAAGATGACGCGGGTCAGGTGCAGCAGACACAGGGGCAGGCGCAGTGGTTGCAGCAGTGACCTTCGCAGCTGCTCACCATCTGGCCGGCGGTCAGCGACTCGACCGTCAGCTCCTGGTCGGCCACCTCGAAGTCCTCGATCGGCAGCGCGGATAAGTCCAGATCCAACTGCTTCGCGTCTTTCATCGGCGGGGCTCCTTCGCGATTCGTGCCACGGCATCGCAGCGGTACCCATAGAGATACACCCGCACCGGCGCCCTGGTCGAGAGTTCCGACCGAGTCCTTGCCACCTGGCGGGTCGGGTCGCAGGGTGGGCGTGGGCGAAGGGGGAAGCACGCGGTGGACGAGGCGTACGAGGTGGTGGTGGTCGGTGGCGGCGCGGCCGGACTCGCCGGCGCGGTGGCGCTGTGCCGCGCGCGGCGATCGGTACTGCTGGTCGACGCCGGGCAGCCCCGCAACGCCGGGGCCGGGCAGGTGCACAACTACCTGACCCGGGAGGGCATGTCGCCGACCGACCTGCTGGCCGCCGGGCGTGCCGAGGTGGCCCGGTACGGCGGCGAGATCCGCCACGGACGGGTACGGGCGGCGGCGCGGGACGGGGACGGCTTCGTCGTGATGCTGGACGACGGGGTCGGGGTACGGGCCCGGCGGCTGCTGGTGACGACCGGCCTCGTCGATGAGCTGCCCGACGTGCCCGGGGTGGCCGAGCGGTGGGGCCGCGACGTGCTGCACTGTCCGCACTGCCACGGGTGGGAGGTCCGCGGCCAACGGATCGGCGTACTCGCCGACCGGCCGACAGCGGTACACCAGGCACAGACGTGGCGGCAGTGGAGCCCGCACGTACTGCTCCTGCTCAACGGCACCACGGCACCCGACCCGGAACAGGCCGAACGGCTGGCCGCCCGGGGGATCGCCGTCGTGGACGACCGGGTCGCCGGGCTGGTCGTGGCCGGTGACACGCTGACCGGGGTACGGCTGGCATCCGGCGCGGTCGTACCGCTCGACGCGCTCGTCGTCACGCCCCGGTACACCGCCCGGGCGGGCGTACTCGCGTCGCTCGGCCTCGAACCGGTCGACGTGGAGTTCGGCGGACACGTCATCGGCAGCCAGGTCGCCGCCGACCCGACCGGGGCCGCGGCCGTACCCGGCGTGTGGGTGGCGGGCAACGTGACCCATCCGCTCGCCCAGGTGGTCACCGCCGCCGCCACCGGACTGAACGCCGCGGTGGCGATCAACGCCGACCTGATCAGCGAGGATGTCGGTACCGCCGTGGACGGCTACCGGCAGCGGCAGAGGTCCTGCACGCGCGTCGACCCCTAGCCTTCTGAGGCTGTCTGTTCGCTCTGCCTGGTATGCCACACGGCGATTTCGGTACGGGTGGTGAAGCCCAACTTGCTGAGGATGTTCTCCACGTGACTCTCGGCGGTCCGTTGCGAGATCACCAGACGTTCGGCGATCTGCCGGTTGCTCATGCCGTGCGCGACCAGTTCGGCGATCTCGCGTTCCCGGGGCGTCAAGGTCGCGCCGGGCCCGGCAGCCTTCCGGGGTACCGGTGCCGGTTCCTCCCCCAGTGCGAACACCACCGCCTCGTCGAGGGTCAGCTCGTGGCCGCGTTGATGCTCGGCGTCGTAGGCTTCGTCGCCCAACGCGTCGCGCGTCGTGGATACGCATCGCTCGTGCCGTTCCGCGAAAGGCCCCGCGAACGGGGATCCACCCAGGTCGTACCACTGCCGGGTGACCGCGCCGAGCAGGCGAGCCGCCCGCCGGTAGTCGCGTGCGGCGGCCGCGGACCAGGCGAGGTGCTCCAGCGCGGTCTGGACGCCCTGGAGATCGTCCAGCGCGCGGGACCCGCGCAGGCCCTCCCGCGCGTACTCGACTGCCTGCGCCACATCGCCGGCGGCCAACGCCACCAAAACAGAAGCACTGAGAGTGATGCTCAAAAGCCATTGGTCACCGTGAGTCCGGCACATCGCGATGGTCTGAGCAAACAGTGCGACGGCTCGGGTGTTGTCGCCGGCGAGCATCCGGTCCATGCCGAGCACGAGCGTACCGGTTGCCGCCAGAACGGGATGCGCATTGCTGATCTCGTCGGCCCGCGCCACCGATTGCTGGAGCAGCCGTCCTCCCGCAACGGAGTCCCCGCTGAACAGGAGGCTGGTGCCGAGGATACGCAGCGCCTCGACCTCGTCGTACCGGTCATCGAACCGTCGGGCCAGCTCCAGCGCTTGCCGGGCCCGCCCGGCCGCCCCCGCGGTGTCGCCCTGGAGCAACACCAACTGGCCGCATGCGACGAGCGCTCGTGCCCGCTCCGGACCCGGCTCCAGGTCGACGGCCAGTGCCCGCTCCAGCCAGTACCGGCCCTCCCGGATCTCCCCGCAGCCGAACCACAGGTAGTAGAGCGCGCCGGCAAGACGCAGCCCGGCGGGTTCATGACCTACGGTATTCAGGCAATACCCGAGGGCCGCACGCACGTTCTCCTGCTCGGCATGCATCCGTTGGGACCACGGCACCTGGCGCGGGCCGAACCAGTCGGCGTCGAACCGCTCGGCCAGTTCGAGGTAGTGGTCCCGGTGCCGGACCCGCAGCGCTTCCTCATCCATGACCGCATAGTCGTCCAGGTGCGGATGCCGCAGCCGGTCCCGGGCATACTCGCGAATGGTGTCCAGCATCCGGTACCGACGCCCCGCCGGGTCGTCCTCGGTGATCAGCACGGACCTGTTGACCAGCCCGGCCAACGTTTCGAGCGCGATGTCGACGGGAAGACCGTCACCACAGCACACCCGCTCCACACCCGCCAGGTCGAATGAGCCGGCGAACACCGACGCCCGCAGCCACAGCAACCGCTCCGGTTTGGCGCACAGATCGAAACTCCACTCCACCGCCGCCTGCACGGTTTGGTGGCGCGGCGTCCCGACACGGCCCGCCCGCAACAGCGCGAACCGGTCGTCGAGCCGGGTGACCACCTGCTCCAGGGCAAGCCCATGCATCCGTGCCGCCGCCAGCTCGATGGCCAACGCGACCCCATCGAGCTGCCGGCACACCTGTGCGACGAGACCGACGTTGCCGTCGGTGATCTCGAATCCGGGGGCTGCCGCCGCGGCCCGCTCGGCGAACAACGCCAAGGCCGGATAGCGAAGTGCCGACGCGAGGGTCACCGGCTCATTCCGGCCGGGTACCGGCAGCGGCGCCACATCCACGATATGCTCGCCGATCACGCCCAGAGCCTCCCGGCTGGTCGCCAGCACCCGCAAGCCAGGCGCACCCCGCAACAGGCCGACGACCAGCGTCGCGACCGCTGGCACCAAGTGCTCGCAGGTGTCCATCACCAGCAGCATCTGCCGGGGGGCGACGAACTCGTTCAGGACCTGCACCTCGTCGCGAGCGGTCTGGTCGACAATCCCCAGCGCGTCGGACACCACCTGCGCTACCAGCAGACGATCGTTCACACCACCGAGCTCGACCAGCCACGCCCCGTCGGAGAACGTGCGTCGCATGGTGTCGGCTACCCGTAACGCCAGGCGGGTCTTGCCCACCCCACCCGCCCCGGTCAACGTCACCAACCGGGACGTCGACAGCGCCTTGCGTACGGCAGCCGCCTCCGAACGCCGCCCTACGAAGCTTGTCCACTCGGCTGGGAGATTGCCGCGCTTCCCCTGCGTGCCCACTCTGCCTACGCTACGCAATCAATACGATCACCAAGCCGCGGTGTCACAGCCGTCCTTGCTCGGGATGGGCAAAGACGGGCCACCGCCCGCCTCGCCGTGGTCAGCTCAGAGCGGCGCGCCCGAAGGCCTCGAACCCCTAACCTTCTGATCCAGTGGATGGCTGATATATATCGGATTACATACTAAGGCGATCATTGAACATGCTGTTCCGCAAGCCCTCCGTCCAGACGGAGGGCTTGCTGTATCCGCTGGTCCGCGCGCTGGTCGTAGACAGGAGCGGCGTAATGAGCGGACCGGGTGCGATCTTCAAGCGGTGCAAGCTGTCGTGACGCGGCCGGACGGCGGCTCAACAACAAGTGCCCCAGGCTGGCCAAGCGGGGCCACCGCGCGTGGACCTTCCACGCTTCCGCCACGAATTTGCCGGGACGGTCGGAGCGGGTGCGCCGCGGCGGCTGGCCGCCACCGGAGCGGACCGCACCGCCCGGTCCTGGACGGTGGAGCGATGGCTGCGGTACTGGCTGTCCACCCGTACCACAGTCCGCGGATCGTCTCCGCCGGTGGCTGGCCCAGCGCGGCCCGACCCCACGGCTTTCGATTTGCGGCAATACGGCGTTCGATCCGCGGCGCATGGATGTTCAGTTTGCGCGAGCGTTATTCACCTGCGCTCGTACCTGAGCAAGGATGAGTTGCCGGCTGGACCGGGACGGCAAGCCGATGCTGGGACCGAAGGCTGAGTCGGCCGATGCCGAGCCCGCCCCGAACGGCCAGTGATGGTTACCGCTCCACGCTGCGCCCAGTTGCGGAGAGCCACCAATGGATCACCGCAGAGATCAACTACGTGGCTGACGGCCACCCTCACGTTCGGCATCCGCCCGGCTGGCGAACCCGTACCGGCGCACCCACTGCATCAGCCCATCCGGACCGGCCAGCCGCAGGTCGAACGCCCAACCACCGTGCTCCGGATCGGTCCGCCACAGCCGGCAACGCGCTCCCCACCGACGACCCATCGCCTCGTTACGGCAAGCACACCGCTGGAAACACCGATGATCGGCTAGGAATCGAGGACCCTCGGAACGTGCCAAACTGGCGAACAAACGTGCAGCTCAACAGCCAGATGAGCCCGAGATGTGTGAGTCACGACCGAGACTCACAACGACCAGGCGGATATAGCCCGAAGGGACTCGAACCCCTAACCTTCTGATCCGTAGTCCGAAGGTCGATATATATCGGCCCCCGCACTAAGGCTCTCATCCGGCGTACTGCTTCGCAAGCCTCCAGACAGAGGGCTTTCGGTATCCGCTGGTCCACGCGGTGTGCCCGGTCCGCAGCGGTCGCTGAGTACGCGATGACGGCCGACGCCAGCGACGGCGTGCTGGAACATCGCTTGGCGTGCCGGTTTGGTACGCGACATCCGAGCACCCACGGAGCACCACGGAGATCAACACTGGTTTGACCACCCGACGCTGGCGACGCCCAGTGGCTTGATGGAGCCATGCGAGGATCCTGCGGTGGGCTCTGTGGACGTGGTGGACAGCGAGCTGGTGCGGCTGCGTGCCGAGCTGGAGCGGTTGCGGGCGGAGAACGTCCGCCTGTCGCGCCTGTTGGAGCTGCGTGGCCTGGACACCGCTCCGGCACCCGAACAGCTGTCCGCGGCTGTCGCAGCCTAAATTTGGGTCGACCGCGTCAAAGGTCCCCGCCGGCCATGCTCGCGACGACCGGCCAGGAACTGTAGCCGTGCGAGCCTGATCCGGTTCAGGTTGACACCACCACAAACTGCGCGCCGCAGTGTGCGACCACCATCGGTAGGACCGTTACCGTGGTTGCGACGCACACCACACTGGACGCCGCGGCAGCGGTCAGTGGGCGGCCGGGCGACGGTGCTCGTTGCGTAGGTCGGCGCCGACGGTGTGCAGGTGTCGCAGCACCTGGGCGTAGGAGCTGAGGAGTCCGCATTGGCTGTAAGGGAGGTCGTGGCGGACGCAGAACCGTTGAACCAGCCGCTGGGCGTGCCGCAGGTTGGGTCGCGGCATGCTGGGGAACAGGTGGTGCTCGACCTGGTAGTTCAACCCGCCGAGCAGGAAATCCACCCACCGGCCGCCGCGCACGTTACGGGAGGTCAGCACCTGCTTACGTAGGTAGTCGAGCTGTTCCCCCTTGGCCAGGACGGGCATCCCCTTGTGGTTGGGCGCAAACGAGCAGCCCAGATACACCCCCATCAGCGCCTGCTGCACCGCGATGAACAACACCGCCTTCAGCGACGGGAGCACCAGCAGTACGGCGGTCAGATAGCACACCGTCTGCCCGCCCAGCAGGATCGCCTCCAGCCTGACGTGCTTGACCTCGCGCCGCAGCACCGCCTGGACGCTGGACACCCGCAGCATCAACGCCTCGAAGCACAACAGCGGGAAGAACAGCCACGCCTGGTAGCGCGCCACCCACCGGGTCAGTCCACGTTTGGCGTTGGCCTGCTCCGTGGTGAACGCCAACGCCGGAATGTCGATGTCGGGATCCTCGTCCTCGTGGTTGGGGTTGGCGTGGTGCCGGTTGTGCTTGCCCACCCACCACCGGTAGCTGATACCGGTGACCGCACTGTGCACGTAGCCGACCAGATCGTTGCGCCGGCGCGAGGCGAAGATCTGCCGGTGGCCGGCATCGTGCCCGACGAACGCGAACTGGGCGAACACCACCGCGAAGTACACCCCGGTCAGCAGTTGCCACCAGGAGTCGCCCACAACGACGAACACGGTGGCTCCCAGCACAAACAACCCGACATTGGCGGCGATCCTCCATGCGTAGTACCCGCGGCGGCGCTCCAGCAGCCCAGCCGCATTGATCAGGCGTGACAACTCGGCGAACTCGCTGCCCCGCTGCCGACCTGACAGGCCGCTGGAAACCGGCGATGCGGACGTTGTTGCGACACTCACAGCGGCCTCACCTTCCTCTGGTTGTGGCCTCGGCCGGCCGGACGCCCATACGCCACGGCCGCTGGCCGGCACCCGGGCTGGTCGGTGCCGAGGACCGCGCCGCCAGCACAACGCACGGCCACCAGCGGGACCACCCAAAGCGCGCATCGGCGATCAACATCCAGGATTCCCCGCACCGGTAGGGATCAAACCGCGCGATCCACCACGGCCAGCGGGGGAGGTCGCTGATGTTCAAGCACAGCAGGCGGTTCCTCGCCGTCGGTGTCATCGCCGCGCGGCCGGTTCCCGCGTCGCGACGTAGACGGTATTCGTGGCCTCGCGTCCCTGCAACGGGTTGTGGAACGCGACGACGTGAGCGGTCGAGGTCGTGAACACCTGCGCGAGGGCAGCCAGGAAGTCATCGTCGGCCGGCTCGTTGGACCACAGCGCGAACACTCCGCCCGGATGGAGATGGCCGGCGACGCGGCGCAATCCCTCAGGCGTGTAGAACGAGGCGTGACCGGGATGCAGGATGTGGCGCGGCGAATGGTCGATGTCCACGACGATCGCGTGTACCCGACGGCCGGGAACGTCCGGGTCGAAGCCCGCCGCCCCGGCCATGGCGAAGAAATCGCCATGGACCAGCCGGCTACGGCGATCCGATGTCAGCTGGTCGGCCAGCGGCAGCAGCTCACGCTCATGCCAGTCGATCACCTCGGCGAGCGCCTCGACCACCGTCAACGAACGCACCCGGGGATCCTCCAGCACCGCCCGGGCGGTGTACCCCAGTCCGAGGCCGCCGACCACCACGTCGAGGCCGTCAGCGGCAAGTTCGGCCAGGGCGAGGCGGGCGAGTTCGATCTCCGCCACCGTGAACAGACTCGACATGAGGAACTCGTCACCGAGCTTGACCTCGTACACGTCGATCTGCAGGGCAGGATCCAGCCTCCGTCGCAGGCTCACCGCCCCCATGGGGGTCTCCCGCCAGTCAAGCTCCTCGAAACGCCGACTCAACCGCACACATCCTTCCGGACCGTTACCGCCGAGGTGAGCGTACGGGCCACGCCGGGACGACCCGCGTAGCCGCGTCCCGACAAGTACGTCGACGAAGGCAACGACCGCCCACGCTGGCCACCCTGTTCCTGGCCTACCTGGTGTCGCTCAAAGGCAGCACGGTCCCGTTGTCCCGAGCCCGTTGTGGCGCCGTGCCCCGCCGGGGCAACCCCGCTGGGGCATCAGGGCTGGGCTGGAGCATCAGCCGCGTGGGCGGCTGCGGTCGTCGCGGTGGGCCGGACGACGCCGGGGCCGGGTCGCTCGACGCATCGGTGTGGATATTCGCCGGCCCGGGTGCCGTGGGCCGCCGGCGGAGGTCTTCCAGTAGCCGCGCGAATCGGTCAGCGGCTCTCGCTGCTCATCGAGTAGCCGCCACTGCGAGGCGCCGCAGTGCGCGCAGCGGCCGTGTTGCACGCACACCCCGCAGGGATGCTGCGACTCGCCGCCCGCGACCACCGGCCCGCCGCAGCACGCGCATCCCACGGCTCGGGCGGCTTCCACCAGCCAACCATAGGCGCCCACCGCAGGTGAGCGCTACCGCTGCCGTGGCGGGCGGCGGCGTGGGGGCGCCGGTGTGCAGGGCGGCCAGCTGGCCTGCCGCGCCACGATTCGCGGCTGGGTTCGACGCAGCGGGTTGCCGGTATCGGCGGCCGCTACCGTTGTCGGGCTGCGTCGCCGGCTGAGTGCTGCCGGGGCGCCGGGGTGGCGTTTTCCAGTTCCGTGATCCGCCTGCGCGCGACGCCCAGCTGGCCTTCCATACTGACCATCCGGCAGGCGGAGGCCAGGGTCATACCCTCGTCGACGAGTTCGCGGGCCCGGGCCGCCAACTGCAACTGGTGGCGGGAGTAGCGGCGGTGCCCGCCGTCGGAGCGGTGCGGGGTGACCACTCCGGCCTCGCCCAGACCGCGCAGAAATCCCGGCGTGACGCCGAGCATCTCGGCGGCCGCGCCCATGCTGTACGCGGGGTAGTGCACGTCATCGAACTTGCCGGCCGAAGCCGGCCCTTCATCGGCCAAGAAACCCCTCCCGGGGAGGAACGGGGGCCCCGGCGCGTAACCAACCGCGCCGGGGCCCGACAGAGGTACAACACCGTCTACTGACGTCACGGGCGCGCTTCCGGCATTTCCCCATCCCCAGCAACTACAGGGTGGGCCGGAGCGCTGCTTGCGGTCGCCCGCCACGGGATCACACCGGCGGGTCCTGAAACGGTAGTCCCGCCGACCGCCGCGGCCGAGGCCGCACCGCAGCAATATCGATGTCCGACCTCCTTCCTCGAAACCATGTGATGAAACTGCGCGGTGCTCAACTGCAGCCGGTCCGGCCCTGGATCAGGCCGTCCCAGCCTCCGGGTCGGCGACCTCGTCACATCGATGCAACCAGGCCAACACTTGCCGACCGCCGGGCCAGCCGGCACGCACCGGATGCGCGAGCCGCTTCCCGTTCGGCGTTTGCCGTCCGGACCTCTTCATCAACCCGCACTAGATTAGCCGACCGAGGCAGAATGTCTAGTCTCTTCAAGGGAGATTTTCTGACGTGTCGAGCGAAGGATGGACGGCGACCGTCGCACGCCCCCGAAACGGGGCGGCGCCCCCGCCCCCACGCCGACAACCGTGCTGGTCGAGGCGCGTGCACCGGCCGGCCACCTGTGTGTGTGCGTGGCGACACGGTGAACAGGAAACCGGCCAATCAGCCCGGCGCTGGCACCGGCGTCTGCGGCTCCCCAGCCGCTACCCGCCGCGTTGATCCGCCTCCCGCTCAAGAGCGTCGAAGTCGCTCTCCGCTACGCTCGCCTGCTCCGCACTCAGCGTCCCACCACGGAGGCGGCCGATCCACTGCCGTAACCGTGCCACCGAAACACCCTGATTGCGGTGAAGGTCTTGCAAGACCCGACCGACGGTGGTTGCCGCGACGTTCCTGTCCGGTTCCTCGACCTCCTGCAGCCGCGCCTCCAGCTCATCGAGACGGGCGCGTTCCTCAGGATCGGGCATCTGCCCCTGGCGGTAGCGAACCACGGCAGCCACCCCGGAC
>VAWN01000069.1:0-503 GCA_005885555.1 Actinomycetota bacterium | reverse complement strand
CCTGCGGCCCTCAGGGCAGCGGCCCGTCGCCGTCGCCGTCGCCGTCGCCGTCGCCGTCGCCGTCGCCGTCGGAATCTATGCGCAACTGGCGATCAAGCTACACGGCCGCATCCGGCGGTCGACTCACATCGCACCCACCGCCCGGGCGAACACCGCGGCGTCAACGAAGTGACCGAGGACCGCCTGCGATGCCTCAACGGTTGGGTGACGCCGCGACGGGCCAGTGACGTCAGACAAAAGACCGGGTGACATCCGACGAGGTCCCCAACGGGCGTGCCCACCGCTGGGCCTACGCCAGCATCCTCGTGGCTCCGCCTGGATGCGGCGGGCCACGCTCTGAACTCGCACCGCCGTCAGGGGGCGGCCACCGCGGTGATGGTCGTCATCGGTACCGCAGGCCGGCGGGCCGGGACAGTCAGGCGCGCCGAGCCGAACAAGCGTACGATGAAGGGATCCCGAAATCGACGACATCCATGATCGGGTTCGTCAGCCACGCGGCCGGC
>VAWN01000041.1:156542-161521 GCA_005885555.1 Actinomycetota bacterium | reverse complement strand
GAACGTGGACTTCTACACCGGCCTCATCTACAAGGCGATGGGCTTCCCGACGAAGATGTTCACGGTGCTGTTCGCGCTCGGCCGGCTGCCCGGCTGGATCGCGCAGTGGCGGGAGATGATGGCCGATCCGGCGCAGAAGCTGGGCCGGCCGCGCCAGGTCTACACCGGCGCGGCCGAACGTCCCTTCGTACCCGTCGAGGAGCGCTAGAGGGAACGGAAGTACACGCCCTCCTTGTCGTTGCCGGGCGGCACCACGTCGAAGAAGGAGCGGAACGCCACCCCGGCGTCGGACATGAACTCCTCGCCGGTCGACTGCGGGACGGTCAGCCCGGTGCTGGTGACGCTCGCCCGTACCGTGGTCTTCGCCTGCAGGTCGCGCACGTAGATCTGGGCGAAGTCCTGGGTACCCGGGGTGGCCATGTCGTCGGCGGTGGTGTTGAACGCGACGAACCGGCCGTTCGGGCTGATCGACACGCCGAAGCTGGACCGGTTGCCCGGCCTGCCGTTGACGTTCACGCTCACCAGCGTCGTGGTCCTGCGCTGCCGGTCGCGCACGTAGATCTGCGGTAGCTGGTTGCGCGGCGCGGCGTTGAACGCGACGAACCGGCCGTCGGCGCTCATCGACACCGGCGCGAAGTTGGTACCGCCGGGGAAGTCCCTCCCGGAGGTGGTGCGGTCGACCCGCTCGACGGCGCCGGTGCGCAGGTCCTTGACGAACGCGTCCGGGTCCGCGTTGCGATCGTCGGCGGTGTACCGGCCGAGCGAGCTGAACAGCACGTACCGCCCGTCGCCCGTCATGTCCCACCCGACCGTGTCGTCCTTGACCTGGGTGCTGTCGCGTTTCGTGCTCACCAGCGTGGTGGTACCGGCGACGGTGTCGCGGACGAACACGTCGGTGGCGGACCCGTTGGTGTCGCCCGGAACCAGGTCGGTGGCCCGGGACAGGAACAGCATGTACCGGCCGTCCGCGGAGATCGCCATCGGCGAGCCGCCCCCGCCGGCGCTCTGCGCTCCGGTGCTGGACACGCTGATCCGGGTGGTCGTGCGCAGCTTTCGGTCGCGCAGGAAGACGTCGGGCACGTTGTTGGTGTCGCCGGGTACCAGGTTGGACGCGTCGGACTGGAACGCGACGAAGCGCCCGTCGGGCGTGACCGGTGCCGGGCTGAAGGCGCCGCTGGTGCGGTTGCCCTCGGCACCCGGCGAGCTGACGCTCACCAGGTCGAGCGCGCCGGTCTGCCGGTCCTTGACGAAGACCTGGGACTGGAAGTTGACCGGGTCACGCGGTACCAGGTTGTGCGCGTCCGAGGTGAACGTGGCGAACCGGCCGTCGTCGCTGAGTCCGGGCATGGTGCTGAAGTCGTCGGCCGGGGCGCCGCCGGTCGTCGAGCTGAGCCGGGTGGTGGTCGGTGCCGCACCGGCCGGGCCGGCCAGCGCGATCGTCGCGACGGCGACCACGCCGAGGACGCCGGGAACGAAAAGTACTCTCCGCATGGCGCTCGGTATATCAAGTGACGCATCCGAATGGATTTGATCGCCGCGGAGACCGAACAACTCTGAACAACGGCGCAAGGGTGGCCGGCGGCCTTCGACGTGCCGCCGACCACGCCCAGCAGTCTACGTCCGCCGGCGTACCCAACCGAAGATGCCGGTCACCACAAACAGGATCAGCGCGACGATGAACAACCAGAACAGGCCCTTGACGGCGATCCCCAGGATGGCGAGCACCAGCCAGATGACCAGCAGGGTAAGGATGAGACCGAGCATGGTGGTGGATGCCCGGTAATCCGGGCGGCAAACGTGCGGCGTCAGGCAGTGCCCGGTCTTTACGATTTGCCCTTTAAGTGCCGGTTGCTGGGCTACGCTGGGGCCCGCGGTTGAGGGGCGGTGTGGCGCCGGTGGAGGCCTGGCTCATCGAGGCACTGTTCATGCTGGTGTTCGCCCGGACACTGGCCGGCTACCTGGCGCGCCGGGACCCCCTGCAACGCGACGTCACGCTGGTGTTCGCCTCGATCGCGGTCCTGTTCGTGACCGCCCTGGTGCGCGCGGTCATCCACGCCACCCCGGCGCTGTTCGACACGCTGGCCTCCGCCTTCCTGCTCGCCCAGCCGTTCCTGACGCTGCGGCTGGTGGCACGGCTGCGGCGGGTACCCCGGTGGCTGGTGGTGCTGGCCTTCGCCGGCTGGGCGGCGAGCACCGCGCTGCTGGTACCGTTCGGCGCCAAGCTGCCGCCCTGGGGCGTGCTGGTCGTGGTCGTCGCGTTCGTCGCCACCGAGCTGGTCGCTTCGGGGTACTTCCTGGCCGAGGCCGCCCGCCGGGTCGCCGCGCCGCGGTTCCGGCTGGCCTGCGCGGGCGCGGCGACGCTCCTCTTCGCGCTCGCCATCGCCGTCGCCGGGTCGGGCAGCGGGCACCCCGGCGCCGCCGACACGATCCGGGCGTGGTCGCAGGCGATCGCGGTACTGTCCGCCGTCGCCTACCTGCTGGCCTTCGCCCCGCCGCGCTGGCTGCGCGGCTGGTGGTCGGGGTCCACCGCGCTCGCCGTGGGGCGCCAGATCGGGGACGCGCCGGCGACCGAGACGCCCGAGGAGACGTGGTCCCGGTACGCCGCCCTGGTCGCCCGGGTCAGCGGAGCCGACGCCGTGCTGGTGCTGGTGGCCGCCGGGAACCGGGCGCTGGCCGTGGCCGGGCACGGGGTACCCGCGCACGCGCTGGGCGGTTGCGACGCCGACGCGCTCGACGCGCTGACCGGGCGGCGGCAGCCGGTCCGCCGCCGCGACCTGCCGGCCGAGCTGGCCGGCATCGGCGAGGCGGCGCCGGCCGGCACCCGGTACCTGACGGCGGTACCGTTGCGCCGGCCGGGTGCGGTCCGCGGGACGCTGATCCTGCTCAACCGGTACCGGATGCTGTTCGACGAGGACGACGTGCGGCTGCTCGGCGAGCTGGGCGCGCAGGCGGCCATCCTCGCCGAGCGCGGCTCCGCCCGGCAGATCCAGGAGCGGCTGGCCGCCGACCTGTCCGCCTCGGTACGCGCGCTGAGCGCCGCCAACCAGGCCAAGAGCGACTTCCTCGCGGCGATGAGCCACGAGCTGCGTACCCCGCTCAACGCGATCATCGGCTTCAGCGAGCTGATGCGCGGCGAGCAGCCCGAAGGCGACCAGCGCAGGGTACCCGCCGAGTGGATCGAGCACGTGTTCGTCAGCGGCAAGCACCTGCTCCGGTTGATCAACGACGTGCTGGACCTGGCCAAGGTGGAGGCCGGCCGGATCGACCTCGCGCTGGACCAGCTCGACCTGCCGCTGGTCATCGAGGAGACGGTCGCGTCGCTGCGGCCGCTGGCCGAACAGAAGGGCCTCGACCTGCGCGTCGAGGAGCTGACGCATACCGTGTGGGCCGACCCGACCCGGCTGCGCCAGATCCTCAACAACCTGCTGTCCAACGCGATCAAGTTCACGCCGCAGGGCGGCCGGGTCACGGTGGCCGCGCAGCTGTGGGGCGACCGGGTGGCCCTCAGCGTCACGGACACCGGTGTCGGCATCGCGCCGGCCGACCAGCGCCGGGTGTTCGAGGAGTTCCAGCAGGTCGGCGACCAGGCCGCCCGGCAGGCGGGTACCGGCCTGGGGCTGGCCCTGACCCGCCGGCTCGCCCAGGCGCACGGTGGCGACGTGGAGCTGTGGTCGCGGCCGGGGGAGGGCAGCCGGTTCACGGTCAGCCTGCCGGCCGGCGCGCCGCACCCCGAGCCCGCGCCGGTAGCCCCGGCTCCCGGCCAGAGCACCATCCTCGTCATCGAGGACGACCCGGGCGGCCAGCAGCTCCTGCGCGCATACCTGGAGGCCGCCGGGTACCACGTCATCGGCGCGGCAACCGGTGAGCAGGGCCTGGACCTGGCCCGGCGGATCCATCCCGCGGCCGTCCTGCTGGACGTCCTGCTGCCCGGCATCGACGGCTGGGAGGTGCTGCGGCAGCTCAAGGAGGACCACGAGCTGGCCGGGGTACCCGTCTTCATGGCGACCGTGCTGGACGACCCGGAGGCGGGACGGGCCCGCGGCGCCGACGACTACTTCGTCAAGCCGGTCGACCGGCACCGCCTGCTGGCCCGGCTCGCGCAGCAGCTGCTGCCCGCGGCGACCGACCCGCACGGCGCCCGCGCCCTGGCCATCGAGCACGACCGGGAGGCGCTGTCGGTCATCGAGGCGGCGCTGCGCGAGCGCGGCTTCGACGTGGTCGCCACGACCAGCGGTGAAGAGGGGCTGCGGCTGGCCCGTGCCGAGCCGGTCGACCTGATCGTCAGCGATCTGGCGCTGTCCGACCTGGACGGGCTCACCCTCGTCAAGGCGCTCAACGACGACCCGGAGACGCGGGACATCCCGATCCTCGTGCTGACCGGCGAACCCCGCGACGGGCGCCCGCGGTCGGCATTGCTGCCGGGGCACGACGAGGTCGCCGACCAGCTCCAGCGACAGCTGTCCGGGCTGCCCCAACCACCGACAGGAGCACGATGACCGGAGCCCTGCGACTGCTTGTCGTGGAAGACAACGAGCTCAACCGCGCCCTGGTCCGGGCGATCATCACCCGGGCCGGGAACCCGGTGCTGCGGGAGGCGGACATCATCGAGGCGCACACCCTCGCGCAGGCGCGGGCGGTACTTTCCGACACGCCGGTCGACGCGGTGCTGCTGGACGTCCAGCTACCCGACGGCAGCGGGCTGTCGCTGCTCGACGAGCTGCCCCAGCCGGCCCGCGAGCACCGCCCGGTGGTGGTCGCCGTCACCGGCGGCGTCATGCCCGACCAGCGGGCCGCGGCACTGGCCGCCGGCTGCGACGCGATCGTCACCAAGCCGTATGTGGCCGCGGATCTGACCGAGGCGCTGTCCGCGCATCTGGCGGACCGCTGAGGGAGCGAGTGGGAGCGGCGCGGCGTCGTCTGGACTGAGGAGCGCAGCGACGAGGGAAGGCGGCGCGTCTGAGCGCCGCGAAGCGATCGGA
>VAWN01000041.1:131207-156533 GCA_005885555.1 Actinomycetota bacterium | reverse complement strand
GCGCAGCGACGAGGGAAGGCGGCGCGTCTGAGCGCCGCGAAGCGAGCGGACGGGGCGTGCTGAGGGAGCGAGTGGGAGCGGCGCGGCGTCGTCTGGACTGAGGAGCGCAGCGACGAGGGAAGGCGGCGCGTCTGAGCGCCGCGAAGCGAGCGGACGGGGCGGAGCTGAGCGGTTCCCGAAACCTTTTCCACATCCATTTACGCGGGTCGCTGGCGCCGGAAGGATTCCGGGCATGGCGACTCGACGTCAACTCCTGCTCGGCGGCGCCTCGGTAGCCGGCGCCGCCGCCCTCAGTCCACTCATCGGTACCGGTGACGGTGCGGCCGCGGCCGGCGCCCGCGCCGCGACCGTGCACCCCGACCTGCCCGCCCCCGGCGCCTCCGGCATCGACCACATCGTGGTGCTGTGCATGGAGAACCGGTCCTTCGACCACATCCTCGGCTGGCTTCCCGGCGCCAACGGCCGGCAGGCCGGACTGGCATACCCCGACAAGACCGGTGCGCTCAGGCCGACGTACCACCTGAGCACCTTCCAGGGCTGCGGCCACCCCGACCCGGACCACTCGTACAACGGCGCCCGGGCGGAGTACCACAACGGCGCCTGCGACGGCTGGCTGCAGGTCAACGACGAGTTCTCCATCGGCTACTACCGCCAGGCCGACCTGCCGTTCCTCGGCCACGCCGCACCGGCCTGGACCGCCTGCGACAACTACTACGCCGCCACCCTCGGCCCGACCTTCCCCAACCGGATCTACCTGCACAGCGCGCAGACCGACCGGCTGGACGACAGCGTCAGCCCCACCTCGCTGCCGACCATCTGGGACCGGCTGGGCGCGGCCGGAGTGACCCGTAGGTACTACTACAACGACCTGCCGTTCCTGTCCCTGTGGGGGCTGAAGTACGTGGGCATCAGCCACACGTACAGCACGTTCCTCAGCGACGCCGCGAGCGGCAACCTGCCGGCGGTGTCCTATGTGGACCCGCCGTTGTTCCTGGAGTCGGTCGACGGGCTGGCCAGGGACGACCACCCGCACGGCGACATCCGCAACGGTGAGGCCACGATGAACGGCGTGTACCGCGCCGTCACCCGGTCGCCGGCGTGGCCGCGCACGGTACTGGTCATCACGTTCGACGAGTGGGGCGGCTTCTTCGACCACGTGGCGCCGACCGTCGCGCCGGACGTGAACCCGGCGGTGACCGGGCTGCGCGGGTTCCGGGTACCGGCCCTGGTCGTCTCCCCGTTCGCGCAGCGGGGTGCGGTGGCGCACGCGCTCTACGACCACACCTCGATCCTGCGCATGATCGAGTGGCGGTTCGGCCTGGCTCCGCTGACCCCACGGGACGCGGCGGCGCGCAACCTCGCCGAGGTACTCGACTTCGGGGCGCCGAACGTCAGTGCTCCACAGTGGACGGTGAACTCCGTGTTCGCGCTGCCGTGCTTCCTGCAGGGCACCAATCCGTTGGGCAACAGCGGTACCCAGGGCATGTCCGCGCTGCGCCGCCGGGCAGCCGCGCAGGGCTGGCCCGGCCAGTGACCCCCCTTGACTCCTTTCTCTATCTAGATAGACTTAGCCGCGTGACCCGGACCCGACGCCCGTCCCCGCAGACCGTGGCGGTGTTGAGCGCGCTGGCGGCCGACCCCTCGACCTGGCGGTACGGCTACGAACTCGGTCAGGAGGTCGGCCTGAAGGCCGGCTCGCTGTACCCGATCCTGATCCGGCTCGGCGACCGGGGCCTGCTCGAAGCGACGTGGGAGACCGAACCACCGGCCGGCCGGCCGCCCCGCCACCTGTACCGGCTGACCGCCGAAGGCGCGCGGCTGGCCGAGGAGGTCCGCGCGCCGGTGACCCCCGCGACCCCGGCCCGGCGCCGGGGCGGCGAACTGCGGGGTGCGTGGTGAGCCGCGTCGGTGGCGGTGCGGCGGCCCGCGTGCTGGCCGGTGCGCTCCGGCTGCTGCCGCCGCATCGTGCCGACTGGGCTCGGGCGATGCGGGCCGAGCTCGCCGCGATCGACGCGCCCGCTGCCCGATGGCGGTTCCTGCTGGGCTGCCTGCGGGTGGTGGCGATACAGCGGATGACGGTCCGGTCCGTGGGGCGCCTCGTGCTGGTCGCCGGCGCGCTGGCCGGTGCGCTGGTGCTGACCCGCGACGTCGCCGACGTGGCGCTGCGCGTCGGGCTCGTCGCGCTGGTGGCGGTCCCGCTCGCCGTGTCCTGGCTGGCCCGTCGTCGCTGGCTGTTCGGGCCGGCCGCGGGTGGCTGGACCGCGGGTCTGGTCGGTGCCGGTGGGTACCTGCTGGTGGGCGCGTTGGGGTTGAACGCGGTGGTCAACCTGCGGGACCCCGTCGGGGTACCGGTCTACCCCGTGCTGCTGACCGGATACCTGGTCGGGTTCCTCGCGCTGACCGCGCACCGCGGCGCCGCCACCGGCCGGGTACTGGCCGCGGGCGCGCTGTCCGGTCTCGGCGCCGCCGCGCTGTGGCTGGCGATCGTGCTCGCCGCGCCGCCGGTACCGGCGAACATCGTCCTCGCGGTCGAGCTGACCGCGGTCGCGATGGTGGCCGCGGGGTTCGTGGGCCGCAGCCCGGTCGCCGCCCTCTGCGCCGGTACCGTGGCCGTGTTGCTCATCGTGCTCCTCGTCGCGGTGCTGTCCGAGGCCGCGCCGGCGAGCTTCATTCCCGACCTGGCCCGCGCCGCGCTCAGCCGGGCCGACGACCTCGCGCAGAGCCGGATCGAGGTCAACGACCCCTATGTGGGCCTGCTGTTCCTGGGCAGCTTCGCGGGTGTCGCATTGATGATCGTGAGCGTCGCGACCCGCCGTCCGATACCGGTGCGATGACCGACCAGGCGCGCTCGTTCGGTACCGCCGCAGACCGCTACGACCGTTACCGGCCGACCTACGCCGAGGCCGCCGTGGTGTGGACGGTGGGGGAACGGCCACGGCGGGTCGCCGACCTCGGCGCCGGCACCGGCATCCTCAGCCGCGTGCTGCACCGGCTCGGCCACGAGGTGGTCGCGGTCGAGCCGGACGACCGGATGCGCGCGCGGCTGAGCGAGGTGAGCCCGGACGTCACCGCACTCTCCGGTACCGCCGAGGAGATCCCGCTGCCCGACCGCTCGGTCGACGCGGCGGTCGCCGGCCAGGCGTACCACTGGTTCGACCCGACCCGCGCGCACCCGGAGATCGCCCGGGTACTGCAACCCGGCGGGGTCTTCGCCGCGCTGTGGAACGACGCCGACACGCGGGCACCGTGGACGGTACGGCTGGTCGAGATCATCGACGGCCCGGACGCGGCACGGCTCGGTACCACCCGCGAGCTGGACTTCGGACCGCTGTTCGGGCCGGTCGAGCAGGCCGGGTTCGGGCACTCCCGGTGGCTGACCCCGGACGAGCTGCTCGCGATGACGACCACGCGGTCGCCGTACCTGGTCGCGTCCGAGCAGGGTCGGCGGGAGTTGCTGGATGCGGTACGGCGGCTGACCACCGGGCCGGAGCTCGCCGGCCGGGAACGGTTCGAGATGCCACAGCTGACCCGGGTGTACCGCGCCCGCCTCCGGCCCGCCTGACCGCGGGCTACGCTGGCTCGAATGTGGGCCGCTGACAGTCACGACCTGATCCGGGTGCAGGGCGCCCGGGAGAACAACCTGAAGAACCTCAGCGTCGAGATCCCCAAGCGCCGGCTGACGGTGTTCACCGGTGTCTCCGGATCGGGCAAGAGCTCGCTGGTCTTCGCCACCATCGCCGCCGAGTCGCAGCGGCTGATCAACGAGACCTACAGCGCGTTCGTCCAGGGCTTCATGCCGACGCTGGCGCGGCCCGACGTCGACGTGCTCGACGGACTGACCACCGCGATCATCGTCGACCAGCAGCGGATGGGTGCCGACGCCCGCTCCACGGTCGGCACCGCCACCGACGCCAACGCCATGCTGCGGATCCTGTTCAGCCGGCTCGGGAAGCCGCACATCGGTTCGCCCAACGCGTTCTCCTTCAACGTCCCCTCGGTCCGCGGCAGCGGTGCGGTCACCGTCGAGCGCGGTGCCGGCAAGACCGTCACACAGACCTTCACCCTCACCGGCGGCATGTGTCCGCGGTGCGAAGGCCGGGGCTCGGTCACCGACTTCGACCTGTCTGCGCTGTACGACGACAGCAAATCGCTCAACGAGGGTGCGCTCACCATCCCCGGGTACAGCGTCGACGGCTGGTACGGCCGCATCTTCGCCGGCTGCGGCTTCTTCGACCCGGACAAGCCGATCCGCCGGTACACCAAGAAAGAGCTGCACGACCTGCTCCACAAGGAGCCGACCAGGATCAAGGTCGACAACATCAACCTGACGTTCGAGGGTCTGATCCCGCGAATGCAGAAGTCGTTCCTGTCCAAGGACGTCGACGCGCTGCAGCCGCACGTCCGCGCCTTCGTGGAGCGGGCGGTCACCTTCACCGCCTGCCCCGACTGCGGCGGCACCCGGCTCAGCGAGGCGGCCCGATCGTCGAAGATCAACGGAATCAACATCGCCGACGCCTGCGCGATGCAGGTCAGCGATCTCGCCGCGTGGGTGCGCGGCCTCGACGAGCCGTCGGTGGCACCGCTGCTCGACGCGCTGCACCAGACTCTCGACTCGTTCGTCGAGATCGGGCTCGGTTACCTGAGCCTCGACCGGCCGTCGGGTACCCTCTCCGGCGGCGAGGCGCAGCGCACCAAGATGGTGCGGCATCTGGGTTCCTCGCTCACCGACGTCTCGTACGTCTTCGACGAACCCACCATCGGCCTGCATCCGCACGACATCCAGCGGATGAACCGGCTGCTGCTGCGGCTGCGGGACAAGGGCAACACCGTGCTCGTGGTGGAGCACAAGCCGGAGGTCATCGCGATCGCGGACCACGTCGTCGACCTCGGCCCCGGCGCGGGCGTCGACGGCGGCGCGGTGTGCTTCACGGGTACCGTCGACGGCCTGCGTGCAAGCGGCACCCGCACCGGCGAGCACCTCGGGTACCGGGCCGGCCTCAAGCCGGACACCCGTAAGCCGACCGGCCGGATCGAGATCCGCGACGCGACCCGGCACAACCTGCGCGACGTCAACGTGGACGTCCCGCTCGGCGTGCTCTGCGTGGTGACCGGCGTCGCGGGATCGGGCAAGAGTTCGCTCATCCACGGTTCGCTGCCGACGGCGGCCGGCGTGGTCTCCATCGACCAGACGCCGATCCGCGGCTCGCGGCGCAGTAACCCGGCCACCTACACCGGGCTGCTCGACCCGATACGGACCGCGTTCGCCAAGGCGAACGGTGTCAAGCCGGCGCTGTTCAGCGCGAACTCCGCGGGCGCCTGCCCGAACTGCAACGGCAACGGCGTCGTCTACACGGACCTGGGGATGATGGCCGGGGTGGCGACCGTCTGCGAGGAGTGTGAGGGCAAGCGGTTCCAGGCCGGTGTCCTGGAGTACAAGCTCGGCGGGCGGGACATCAGCCAGGTGCTCGCGATGCCGGTCACCGAGGCGCTGGAGTTCTTCGGCGGTGGTACCGCGAAGATCCCGGCCGCGCGGAAGATCCTGGGCCGGATGGCGGACGTGGGGCTCGGGTACCTGAGTCTCGGCCAGCCACTCACCACGCTGTCCGGCGGTGAACGCCAGCGGCTCAAGCTGGCCATCCAGATGGCCACCGACGGTGGTGTCTATGTACTCGACGAGCCGACCAGCGGCCTGCACCTCGCCGACGTCGAGCAGTTGCTCGAACTGCTCGACCGGCTGGTGGACGCGGGGAAGTCGGTGATCGTCATCGAGCACCACCTCGCGGTGATGGCGCACGCCGACTGGATCATCGACCTCGGCCCCGGCGCCGGACACGACGGCGGTCAGGTCGTGTTCGAGGGCCTGCCCGCGGACCTGGTCGCCGCCCGCAGCACCCTCACCGGTGAGCACCTCGCCGACTACGTCGGCTGATCTGGCCGGGCGATCACGGTTCGGTCGTGGCGTTCGGCGAGCCGGCCCAGACCCGAGGCGAGCAGTCGGAATGCGTTGTCGGCGCAGGCTCTGGCCGGGTCGTGCAACGCGGCCGCCGTCTCTCCCGCGGCCAGCCGGCGCCAGTTCTCCCGGGCCAGCACGCGCCGTACCGCGATGATCTGAGCGGCGGCGAGCCGGGCCGTGAGCCTGTCGGGGCCGTGCGTGGTCTCGGCGAGCGCGTCGGCGAGCGCCTCCTCGTCGCGGGCGATGTAGTCGTTCACCCGCGCGGACAGGCTCGGTGTCGAGAAGATCATGTTGTGAAAGGCGAGGACCTCCGGGTGGTCGTTGAGGCCGGTGACCGGGTCCCGGCGGGCGAGGCCGTCCAGGAAGTGTTCGTGCAGCGCGGCCAGCGGCGTCTGGTGTGCCGGCCGTTGCCGCACCACCCGCGCCGCCTCCCCCTGGTGGTCCGCGATCCGGTGCAGGACCAGGTCTTCCTTCGACCGGAAGTAGCGGAACAGCGTGGGCTTGGAGATCTCGGCCGCTGCCGCGATGTCCGCGACGGACACCCGGTCGAAGCCGTGCTCCAGGAACAGCGAGATGGCGGCGGCCGACACGGCGTCGTGCGTGCGCTGTCGCTTGCGTTCCCGGAGGCCCATCATTCGACTGTACCGATCTGATACGCGGATAAAATCGTTACCGAGTTACACTATCCTTCCTATGTCGTCGCGGCACGCCGAACGTGACCGGCTCGACCACGACTTCGCGGACGAGCTGGTGTTCCTGGCACGCGCCCGGCGTGCGCTGGCCTGGATGCTGGAACACGCCCGGATGCGGGTCGCCACCGGCGAGCAGGTGGCCGGCGACCGGTACACCGCCGAGCGGCTCGGCCGGATGCTCAAGAGCTACGCCAAGGAACTGGCCGAGGAGCCGGACAGCCCGCTGTACTTCGGGCGGCTGCGGTTCGACGACGGGCCGGGCGCCGGCGAGCACCGCAACCAGAGCTACTACATCGGCCGGCGGCGGATCACCGACGAAACCGGCCGGCCACTGGTGATCGACTGGCGCGCACCGGTGTCGTCGCGCTTCTACCGGGCCAGCGCCCGCGACCGCCAGGGCGTGACCTCCCGGCGCCGGTTCGGCTGGACGACCCACCACCCGGTCCAGCTCACCGGCTTCGAGGACGAGCGCCTGGACCACGGCGAGGAGCTCGGCACGGCGAGCCAGCTACTGACCGCCGAGATCGAACGCCCCCGCGTGGGGCCGATGCGCGACATCGTGGCCACGATCCAGCCGGAGCAGGACGAGCTGGTGCGCGCCGACCTCGACCGGTCGCTGTGCGTACAGGGCGGACCGGGTACCGGCAAGACCGCGGTCGGCCTGCACCGCGCGGCGTATCTGCTCTACAGCCACCGCCGCCAGCTCAAGCGCAACGGCGTCCTGGTGGTCGGGCCCAACCCGGCGTTCCTGCACTACATCTCCGCGGTGCTCCCCGCACTCGGCGAGGTGGACGTGCAACAGTGCACGCTCGACGAGGTGCTCAGCGGGCGCCCGCCGCGGGCGGTGGACACCGACGAGGCCGCCCGGGTCAAGCACGACGCGCGGATGGCGGCCGTGCTGCGCCGGGCGTTGTACGCCCGGATCGCCGAGCCGGTCGAGCCGATCGTGGTACCCGACGGCTCGTACCGGCTGCGGGTACCCGTCACCACGCTCTCCCGCCACGTCACGAAGATCCGCGGCGAGGACCTGCCGTACGGCGTCGGCCGGGAGCGGCTGCGCGCCCGCATCGTGGTCATGTTCCAGCGGCAGTTGGAAGCGCGTGGCGAAACCCCGACCAGGAGGTGGCTGGACAGGATCGGCCGCGCCCGTCCGGTGGCTGCCGCACTCGACCACGCGTGGCCGAAGGTACCTCCTGAGCAGTTGCTGACCACGCTGCTGGCCGACCCGCAAGCGCTCGCCCGCGCCGCCGACGGTCTGCTGACCGCCGCGGAGCAGAAGGCCATCGGGTGGCAGCGCCCACCGCGCAGCTTCAAGAGCGCCAGATGGTCGGCGGCCGACCACATACTGCTCGACGAGATCGCCGGACTGATCGAACACCCGGCGAGCTACCGCCACATCGTGGTCGACGAGGCGCAGGACCTGTCGCCCATGCAGTGCCGGGCGCTCGCCCGGCGGAGCGTGCACAGCTCGCTGACCGTACTCGGCGACGTGGCGCAGGGCACCAGCCCGTGGGCCGCGAGCGACTGGCACGAGCAGCTGGCGCACCTGGGCAAAGCCGGCTCCGCGGTCGCCGCTCTCACCATGGGCTTCCGGGTACCCGCCGTGGTGCTGGCCTTCGCCAACCGGCTGCTGCCCGGCCTGCGGGTGGCCGCACCGCCGACCCGGTCCATCCGCAGCGACGGCGCGCTGTCGGTACGGCACGCGCCCGACCTGACGTCAGCCACCATCGCCGCCGTGCGCGCCGCGCTCGACCACGAGGGCTCCATCGCCGTGATCGCGACCGACGTGTTGCTGGCGAACCTGTCCGCAGCGCTGCGCGCCGCCGGCCTCGCGGTCAACACCGCCGGGGAGGACGAGCCGGACCGGCGGGTGACCGTGCTTCCCGCGGTACTCGCCAAGGGGCTGGAGTTCGACCATGTGATCGTGGTCGAACCGGACGACATCGTGCGCGCCGAGCCGCGCGGCCTCAACCGGCTGTACGTGGTGCTGACCCGGGCCGTCTCCCGGCTGGACGTCCTGCACTGCCGCCCGCTTCCCGCGCTGCTCGCCGCCGACGGCTGACGGTCCGGCCCGAGCCGGCGGACCGGCACGGCCCGCCGTCGGTCAGCGCAGGGCCATCGCTTCCCACATGGCCATGGCCAGGCCCAGGCCGCGTACGTCGGCCAGCGGGTCGCCCATCCGGTTCGGGGCGTAGGCGAACGTGGTCCGGGCGTCGAGGTCGACGATGACCAGGGACCCGCCCAGGCCGCCCCAGTACAGCGTGTTCGGGTTGGGCATTAGCTGGGCGGCGACGGCGAAGCCGAGGCCGAAACGCAGCGGCAGGTTGAGGATGAGGTCGCGGCCCTCGACCTGGATCTCAAGCGCCCGGCGGCAGCCGGCCTCGGACAGCAGGCGCCGGCCGGCGGCCACCCCGCCGCAGGCGAGCACGGCGAGGATGGTGGCCATCGCGCGGGCGTTGCTGGTGCCGTTGGCGGCGGGGATCTCGGCGCCGCGCCAGGCCCGGCTGTCGGTGGCCGCCACGTCGAGCTGCGGGTTGGTCGCCGCGTTGGCCTGTAGCGCGGTCAGGTCGGCGAACGGTGTGGTACCCCCGGCTGGCGGGATCATTTCGGCCACCCGCGCGTCCTCGTCGGCGGGCAGGCCGATGTGGAAGTCGGCGCCCAGCGGTTCGGCGAACTCCTGCCGGAACACCGTGCCCAGCGTGCGCCCGGTGATCCGGCGCACCACCTCACCGACCAGATAGCCCTGGGTGAGCACGTGATATCCGCTGGCGGTGCCGGGCGGCCAGAACGGTGCCTGCGCGGCCAGCAGCCCGGTCACCTTCGCCCAGTCGTACAGGTCCGCCGCCTCGATCGGCTGCGCCCACCCGGACAGCCCCGACGAGTGGCTGAGCAGGTGGGCGACGGTGACGTTGTCCTTGCCGTTCGCGGCGAACTGCGGCCAGTACCGGGACACCGGCGCGGCGAGGTCGACCTCGCCGCGGTCGGCGAGCAGCAGCGCGGTCAACGCCGTCATCGTCTTGGTACAGGAGTAGACGTTGACGATCGTGTCCTGCTGCCACGGCCGGGTCCCTGCCGCGTCGGCGAACCCGCCCCACAGGTCAACCACCGTCTGGCCGTCGACGTTCACACACACCGAAGCGCCCACCTCGGCGCCGCCGGCCAGACCATCCTCGAACACCGCACCCACCGGCGCGAACCGGTCATCCACGAAGCCCAGCACGCACCGGAGTATCCGGGCACGGGCCGGGACAACTCCACCCGTTATCAGGGCCGGGTGGCCTATCGCTGCGCTTCGAAGTGCTCCTTCAGCGCCGGGTAGTAGTCGTTGAAGTCCGGTGCCGGCTGGCCGTCGCGCGAGGCGACCAGCGCGTCCAGGTAGTACTCCCAGCCTGGTCCGATCTCGCCGACGCCGTCGGTGTCGCTCAGGTGGTGCGTGAACCGCAGCTCGGTCACGCCGCCGGTCTCGGTCAGCAGCATGTCCATGTGCCAGCCACCGTGCTCGTTCGCGGCGGACAGTGCCAGCCGGTGCGGCGGTTCGCACGCGTCGATGGTCATGTCCATCCAGGGCTGGCCCTCCTCCTGCAGCATCTGGACCTCGATCGTGTGCCCCGGTGCGGCGTCACCCTTCCACGGGCCGAACCAGCGCGCCGTGCGCTCGGGATCGGTCAGGCTCGCCCACACGTCGCTCACGGGTGCGTGGAACGTGCGGGTCAGCACGAGGTCCGTGCCGAACAGTCGGCCGGTGGATGTCGGGCTCATGCGGTCTCCTTCTGGGACGGGTGGCGCCCGGCGGCCGTGCGCCGCTCGCGGCGGGTGCGGTAGACCTCGGTCTCCAGCGCGTCGAGGTGGTGCTGCCAGCCGGACGGGCGGGTCAGCCGCTCCAGCCATCCGGCCAGGTCATCCAGTGGTGCGGTGACCAGTGTGTAGACGCGGCGGCGTCCGTCGGCCGTGTCGCGTACCAGGCCGGCCTCGCGCAGCACCCGAAGGTGGCGGCTGACGGCGGGCCGGCTGATCGCGAACCGGCCGGCGATCTGCCCGGCCGACAGCGGTGCGTCGCGCAGCATCAGCAGGATCTCCCGCCGTACCGGATCGGCGATCGCCCCCGCCACCTCGTCCACGCCGGAAGCGTAACCTATCGGTTACATGTTTGGCGACGCCCCATCGCCGCAGACGGTCAAGGTCTTGCTGGCACTGGCCGCCGACCCGGCCCGGTGGCGCTACGGCTACGGCCTGGTCACCGAGGTGCACCTCAAATCGGGGGGTGTCACCGCGGTCTGCCGACCGCGGTGATCGTGCCCTCCCATGACAGCGATGAGATCTTCACGACGTCGCCCGTGTGCGGCGCGTGGATGAAGTTGCCGTTGCCGATGTAGATGCCGACGTGCCCGCCGCCCTCGAAGAACACCAGATCCCCGACGGCCATCTTGCCGACCGGTACGTGCACGGTCTGCTCGTTCATCTGGATGTACGACGAGTGGTCGAGGGACACGCCCGCCTGGCGCCAGGCCATCATGGTCAGCCCGGAGCAGTCGAACGCGCTCGGTCCGGCCGCCCCGAAGACGTACGGCTTGCCGAGTTGGGCGTAGGCGTATGCGATCACCGCGCCCACCCGGCCGCTGACCTTCGGCGGCGGTAGCGGAGCCGGGTTGCCGGACGGCGGTGGGGGCGGAGGCGGCGGCCGCTTCGCCGCCGCGGCGGCCGCGGCCGCCTGGGCCGCGGCGATCCGGGCCTGCTCCTCCTGCTTGCGCTTGAGCTCGTCCTGCTGCTTCTGCAGCGCGGCGATCTTGTCCTGGATCTTCGCCTTGCGCGCGGCCAGGTCGGCCTGCTGCGCGCTCTGCTTGGCGACCAGGCCGTCGAGGCGGACCTGCTCGTCCTGCAGGCGGCTGCGGGCGGTGGTCAGCGTCGCGATGTCGTGCTGCTGCCCGCGGGCGAGGACGTCGAGGGTGTCCAGCCGCTCGATGAGGTCGGTCGGGCTGCCGGCGGACAGTACCGCACTGACGCCGCTGACGACGGAGCCACGGTACGCGTTGCTGGCGACCGACCTGACCGTGGCGGCGGCGTTGTCCAGCTGCGCGGTGAGCCGGGGGATCTGGGCCTTGACGTCCGCAAGCTGGTTCTGCGTCCGGTTGAGCAGGACATTGCCCTCGTTGTACTGCTCCATCACCACGTCGAGTTCGCGACCCTGCTGCTCCACCTGTTCGGCGAGACTGCCCAGCGACGGGTCGGCCTGTGCGGGGGCTGGGGCGAGGAACGCCGACACGATGACGGCCAGAGCCGCGACGAGTACGGCGAATGCGGCGCGACGCAGCCCCGGGAGGGTTCGGGGTGCCAAGAAACGGCTCCTTCTTCCGCTCGCCGGCCGTGGGGGTGACCGGCAACCGCCTACCGGGTTAGCTGACGGGTTCGGGCGGGAAGAAATCGCCCTACCGCGGCAGGTGCGCCACGGATTCACCCCAGCGGTGCGCATGCCCCGCGGTGGTTCCCCGGCTCACCGAGTGGTGACTCGGCGGTGGGTCTGGCGCCGTCCGAGCGGGCGGCTGACATCCAGACGTGACTCACCATATCCAAGCGTCTCGAAGTTGCCATCCCCTTACAGCAGGCCAGATTTCCCGAAAACACTGCTGGTTACGCTTGATGACCGACCAGTTTCGGTGCGCTGAACACGCAAGGCCCCAAGAGGCGCGAAACGGGTACCGGCCGGCGGGTTAGAGTCCTGACGACACCCGACCGCGGGAGGACCGATGATCATTGGCTTTCTCGGCGCCGGCCAGATGGCGCAGACCCTCGCGCCGGTCTGGCTGCGCGCCGGGCACCGGGTACTGCTGGCCAACTCGCGCGGCCCGGCGTCGCTGGCCGACCTGGTCGCCACGCTCGGCCCGGCCGCGTCGGCGGTCACCCCACCCGAACTCGCCGGCGCCGACGTCGTGGTCCTGGCGACCCGGTGGGACCAGCTTCCCAAGGCGCTCGCCGGGGTCGGCCCGCTCACCGGCAAGGTCGTCGTCGACGCCACCAACAACTTCGTCGACGACAAGCTCGTCGACATCGGCCCGCGCGGGTCCAGCGAGGTGGTGGCCGAACTGGTACCCGGAGCCCGGCTCGTCAAGGCGTTCAACCATCTGCTGATCCGGCGGCTGGGTACCCTGCACGACCACGCCGAACCGCTGGCGCTGTACCTCGCCGGTGACGACCCGGCCGCCAAGGCGGTGGTCGCCGGCCTGATCCGCGACCTTGGCGGGGTACCCGTCGACACCGGCCGCCTCGTCGAAGGCGCCCGCAGGTGGGCCGCCGGCGGTGTGCTGTCCGGACACGACCACCCGCTCACCGGTACCGAGGCGGAGGCGCTCCTCGCCGGCCATGGCTGACCAGTCGACGTCGCAGCCGGAGAGCGTCGTCACCGTACTGGTGGCGCTGGCGGTCAACGTCGGCATCGCCGTCATGAAGGCGCTCGCCGGCCTGTTCACCGGTTCGGCCGCGCTGCTGTCCGAGGCGGCGCACTCGGTCGGCGACTCGGTGACCGAACTGCTGCTGCTGACCGCGCTGCGCCGCTCCCGCCGCCCGGCCGACCGGCAGCATCCGTTCGGGCACGGCAAGGAACGGTACTTCTGGTCGCTGCTCGCCGCGGTCGGCATCCTCGTGTTCGGCGCCGCGTACTCGGTCTACGAGGGCCTGCACACCATCGTGGGCGGCCACGGGGAGCCGACCGCGCCGTGGGTGAACTACCTCGTGCTCGCGTTCTCGTTCGTGCTGGAGGCGGTGTCGTTCACGCAGAGCGTGCGGCAGCTGCGCCGGGAAGCCGCCCGCGAGGGCGTGACGCCGCGGGCCTACCTGCGCGACCCCGACGACCCGACGGTCAAGTCCGTGGTACTGGAGGACACCGCCGCCCTCATCGGCCTGACCCTCGCGTTCGCCGGTGTCGGCCTGCACCAGCTGACCGGCATGGTGTTCTGGGACGGCGCCGCCGCGCTCGCGATCGGGGCACTGCTCGTGGTCGTCGCGTTCCAGCTCGCCAAGACGAACATGGGTCTGCTCGTCGGCCGCCAGGCCAACATCCAGACGGTACGGCGGATCCGGGTGTTCCTCGAAGAGCAGCCCGAGGTGGAGAAGCTGGTCGATCTGCTCACCATGATGGTGGGTACCGGTCAGGTGCTGCTCTGCGCCCGGCTGGACTTCGACGACAACCTCAGCGCGGGGGAGCTGGAGGTCGTCTGCGTGCGTATCGACGGTGAGCTGCGCACCCGGTTCACCGCGCTGGACGAGGTGTTCCTGGAGCCGGTACCGCGCACCGACAAGACGATGCGGGCACGGGTACTGGCCCGGTACGGCGACGTGCTGGACCGGCCCGCGCCGCCGATCTGACCGCTCGATAGGCTGCACCGCATGAAACGCGTGAGCCGCAACGTGCTCATCCGGTACCGGATCCTCGCCTACGTGACCGCGGTGCTGCTCATCCCGCTGGTGTTCGTGGCCACCCCGCTGGACCTGTGGGGCGGTGTCAAGGGGCCGGCGACGGTGCTCGGCATCGGACATGGGTACCTGTACATGCTGTACGTGGTGTTCGCCTTCGAGATCGCCATCAAGCTGCGGCTGCCGCTGCTGCGGATGGTGCTCGTGGTGCTGGCCGGAACCATCCCGTTCGGGGCGTTCTTCGCCGAGCGGTACGTCACCCGGGTGTGGAAAGCCAACCAGCGGGAACCCATGAGGAATGAAGACCACGTGGAAGCCGCATGAGAAGCACGGCGATCTGTCCACCAAGGACCGCGACAAGCTGCCGGACAGCGTCTACGCCTTCCCCGGCAAGCGCAAGGAACCGCTGACCGACGCCAGCCACGTGCGCAACGCGGTGGCCCGGTTCGACCAGGTGCAGGGCGTCTCGGACGAGGAACGCGAGCAGGCGTTCGCCAACATCAAGGCGGCCGCCAAGCACTACGGCGTCGACGTCGTCGAGGACGACTGGCACCAGCTGGGCAAGCGCCCGCACACGAACAACCCCACGAAGTAGCTATGCCGTTCGGGAGACGGCGCGGTCGTGCTTGCGGGCGAGGTCGGCGAACGCGCACGCGTCGACGATGGCCGCACCGCCTCCGTCGTTGTTGAAGTACACGTACACCGGCTCGGCGTCGCGGTACGTGTCGGCGATCCGGTCGACCCAGGTCCGCAGCGCGGCGCGGCCGTAGCGGGGCCGCGGCTGCGCGCGTCCCTCGTGCATGCGCAGGTACCCCCAGTCGGCGGTGCGCCACAGTGGCGTGACCGGGCGTCCCTTGCGGTCGGCCCAGGACAGTGCCGCGTGGTGCTTCTCCAGTAGCTGCCGGGTCTCGGCGGTCCACCACGACGCGTGCCGCGGCTCGACCGCCACCTTGACGGTGCCCGGGAACCGGCCGAGCGTCTCGTCCAGCGCGTCGAGGTCCTGGCGCAGGTTCGGCGGCAGTTGCAGCAGTACCGGACCGAGCCGGTCGCCGAGCGCGCTGGCCCGCTCCATGAACCGCTGCACCGGTTCGGCCGGGTCCTTGAGCCGCTTGATGTGGGTGAGGTACCGGCTCACCTTCACCGCCACGCAGAAGTCGTCCGGGGTGCGTTCCCGCCACGCCTGGAACGTCTTGCGTTCGGGCAGCCGGTAGAAGGCGTTGTTCACCTCCACCGTGGCGAACCGTTCGGCGTAGTACTCCAGCCAGACCCGTTGCGGGGTACCGGCCGGATAGAACCGTTCCCGCCAGTGGTTGTACTGCCAGCCGGAGGTACCGACGAGGATCACATACCGTTCATACCCGATCGGCGACGCGTCGTAACGTGGCCGGGTTGGTGTCCGACCGCTACCGTCGACAGAATGGACACTCCGGAGGCGATCCGCGAGCGCGCCGGCGCGCTCGTCGAGTACCTGCTCGCGGTGCGCGCGCTGCTGGAGCGGCCGGTGCGCACGGTGCCGGCCACCGACGCCTTCTGGCAGGCCGACCTCCCGGCGCATCCGGCCGTCACGATCGGGCCGGGTGACACCACCGGTCCGTGGCTGCGGGTCGGGCGGCCCACCCCGCCGGCCGATCCGGTCATCCCGCCCGGGTTGGCCCGCGACCTCGTCTGGGATCTGTCCTATGTGGACACTCCGCGTCTCGCCGACGGTAAGGAGACTCCGGACTTCGTCGCGTGGCGGGACAACGTCTGGCGCGCGTGGGCGACCGGGGCGGCCGCCGCCGAGGCGACCCGGCGCCTGCACGACCGGCTCTACGACCTGCGGTACCGGTTGGACGTCGACATCTCCCGCGTGGAACTGGTGTGGGGCCACGCGATCCTGGCCGCGAAGCTGGGCGGCGAGACGGTGCGGTACCCGCTGATCGCCACGCCGGTGGCGATCGAGTACGACCCGGACGCCACGACGGTCAGCGTGGTACCGCAGGGTCCGCCGCGGCTGCAACCCGACGCGCTGGCCGACCTGGACAACCGGCGGGTCGGCGACCTGCTCGACCTCGGCAACGCCAGCGGCCAGGTGGAGGTCGATCCGTGGGACGCCACCGAACGGCGCGACTTCGCCCAACGGGCGTTGCGCCGCCTGGGTTTCGACCCGGTGCTGCGGGAGCCGGGCGCACCGGCGATCGCCGGGCCGCACGTGGTGGACACCGGCGTCCTGTTCGTCCGGCCGCGGCAGCGGATGGTCCGCCGGTTCCTCGCCGACATGCGCGACCAACTGTCCACTGTGGATGGACAGGTCGGTGGGCTCGCCAGCATTCTCGCCAACGAGCCGAGCAAGCTGGTGCTCGGTGACGAGGAAGGCTGGCCGGAGACCGCGCAGCGGCTGCTGATGCCGATGCCCACCAACGAGGCGCAGGAGTCCATCGCGCGGCGGCTGGCGGTACACCGCAACGTCGCGGTACAGGGGCCGCCGGGTACCGGTAAGACGCACACCATCCGCAACCTCATCTGCCACCTGATGGCGCACGGCAAGCGGGTACTCGTGCTGGCGCAGAAGGAGGATCCGCTGCGGGTACTGCGTGCCGGGCTGCCCGAGGAGATCCAACCGTTGTGCCTGGCCATTCTCGGCCGCTCGGCCGACCAGCTGGTGCAGCTGCAGATCGCCGCCCGCGAGCTGTCCGACCGCGCGGCAACGCTCGACCAGGCCGCCGAGGCCCGCTGGGTGCAGCGGCTGTCCGCCGAGCTCGACCGCGCCGAGGCCGAGCTGACCGAGGCCGCGGACCGGTTGCGCGAGGCGGCCGAGCGCGAGGCCGCGACATTCGATCTCGACGGGGGTACCGCGTCAGCCAGCGAGGTCGGCGAGTGGCTGCGCAGGCATGCGCCCGCCCTGAACCTCGTCCCCGATCCGGTACCTGTCGACACACCGCCGCCCCTGGAGCCGGCCGAGTTCGCCGTGCTCGCCGACATCGCCCGCGAGGTACCCCCGGAGGACCGCGCGGCCGCGCTCGGCCCGCTGCCGGTCGACGGGCAGCTACCCACCGGGGAGCAGCTCGCCGCGCGCCGCGACGCGCTCGACAACGCCGCCAAGACCGCCGAGGCGTTGCTGGACCGGGGCGTCGCGCTCGACGCGGTCCGCGCGCTGAGCGAGGCGCAGCTCGACGAGCTGGCCCGCGCATTGCGCACCGAGGCCGACGAGCTGACCCGGCGGGAGGGCAGCTGGACCGACCGCCTGGGCCACCTGGTCCGCGACCCGAGCTGGCAGGCGGTGTGGGACGCGCACGTCACCGCGACCCAGCAGGCGCTCGCCGATCTCGCGCAGCGCACCGCCTTCCTCGCCGGCCGGCACGTCGCGGTCCCCGACGAGCACGTCGCCGAACCGCGCCGGCTGCTCGGCCAGCTCGGCGAGATCCGGTCCCGGCTCGCCGAGGGCCGCAAGGTCGGCCGGTTCACCCAGTCCGACCTGTACCGCCTGATGGCGCAGCTGCGCCTGGACAACGAACCGGTCCGCACGCAGGCCGACACCGACCTGGTCATCGCCAGCGTCGAGCGCTGGCAGCTGCGCCAGCAGTTGGCCACCCGCTGGGCCGAATGGGCGCAGCGCCTCGGCTTCGGCCTGCCGTCCGGCGGCGAACCCGAGGTCTGGGCCGGCCCGCTGCTCACCGCCGCGCTCGGTGCCCTGGACTGGGAACGGCGCCGCTGGCCGGCGCTGTTCCAGCGGGTCGCCACGCTGTATCCGCGCTGCCCCAAGGACATCGACGCGCGTACCCTCGCCGAGCTCGCCGGCACCGTGGAGGCAAGCGGCAGCGTCCTCGTCGCCGACCGGCTCACCACCGAACGCCAGGCCCTCGCCGCGTGGATCGACCAGGTCGCCGCGTCCTCGCCCGCCCTCGGCGAGCTGGCCGCCGCCTGGCACAGCGGGGACCTGACGGAGTGGGACGACGCGCTGGCCGAGATCCGTCGACTGTGGACGGTGCGGCCGCAGGCGTTGCGGTTCGCGGAACTGGCCGCACGGCTACGCCTCGTCGCTCCACAGTGGACGGTCGAGATCGAGGACGGCGAGGCGCTGCCGGACACCGGCGAGACCGCGCTGCGGGCATGGCGGTGGCGGCAGGCGCAGACCTGGTTCGACGAAACCGTCGGCGCCGTCGACACCGCGGCGCTGGGCCGCAAGGTGGAGCGCTGCCGCGACCGCATCCAGCAGCTGACCCGGGATCTCGTGGTCACCCTGGCGTGGCTGTCGGTCGCCCGCAGCCTCGACGACCGCAAGAAGGCGGCGCTGTCCGACTGGACCGCGGCACTGCGCAAGATCGGCAAGGGTACCGGCAAGAGCGCGGCCCACTGGCAGGCCGTGGCGCAGCGCGCGATGGCCGAGGCGGTCGACGCGGTACCCGTCTGGGTCATGTCGATCGACCGTGCGCTGGAACAGTTCCGGGGCGGGCGGCCGCTGTTCGACGTCGTCATCGTCGACGAGGCGTCGCAGGCCGACATCTTCGCGCTTCCGGTGCTGAGCCTGGCCCGGCGTGCCGTGGTGGTCGGCGACGACCAGCAGATCGGGCCGCAGATCGTCGGGGTACCCACCGACCGGGTACAGGCGCTGATCGAGGCGCACCTCACCGACGTGCCGTCCGCGGTGCAGTTCGACACCGAGAGCAGCCTCTACGACCACGCGGTGCGGCGCTCGCCGGAGCGGATCCTGCTCACCGAGCACTTCCGGTGCGTACCCGCGATCATCTCGTTCTCCAGCGAGCACTACTACGACCGGAAGATCCAGCCGTTGCGGGCCGACCTGCCCACCGGCATCGGCGCGCCGGTCAACGCGGTGTTCGTCCCCGGCGGCCTGCGCGAGGAACGGGACGGCACCGGTTCGGTCAACGTACCCGAGGCCGAGGCGCTGGTGAGCCGGGTCGCGCTGATCGTCGCCGACCCCGCCTACGACGGGAAGACCATCGGCGTGGTGAGCCTGCTGTCCACCAGCGGCCAGGCCGAGTACCTGCACCACCGGCTGCGCGAGGAGATCGGGCCGGACGAGTTGGAGCGGCGCGAGGTACGGGTCGGCGACGCGTACACCTTCCAGGGCGACGAGCGTGACGTGGTGCTGATCTCGATGGTGGTGGCCGGCTCCGGGTTCGGCGCGTTCAGCAAGCGCGACTTCCACCGCCGGGTCAACGTGGCCGCGTCCCGGGCACGCGACCAGCTCTGGCTGTTCCACTCGGTGCAGCTCGGCGAGCTGACCGCCGACGACGCCCGGGCGCTGCTGCTCGGGTACTGCCAGCGGCCGCGCGCCGTCGAGGTACCCACGGTGGAGCCGGACAACGACTTCGAGCGGGCGGTGCTGCGGCGGCTGCGCGAGCGCGGCCTGCAGCCGATACCGCAGTTCCGCATCGGCGCTTTCCGGATCGACTTCGTGCTGCCGGCGCCGGACGGGCGGCGGCTGGCGATCGAGTGCGACGGCGACCGGTACCACGGCGCCGACGCGTTCGCCGCGGACCTGCGCCGGCAGGCGATCCTGGAGCGGGTGGGCAACGCGACCTTCGTGCGGCTGCGCTCCAGCGTCTTCCACCGCGATCCGGATGTGGCTTTGACCCCGGTCTGGGAGCGCGCCGCGGAGTTTGGCATCCTCCCGCCCCCATCGGGCGGTTAATCTGCCTCTCATGAAGCTCGGCCGCCGGCTCGTCGCGGTCGCCGCCACCGTCGTGCTCGGCACACCTTTCGGTGCCATCCACGCGGCCGCGGCACCAGCCGGATATCCCATCAGTGGCATCGACGTCTCCGCCTTCCAGGACACCATCGACTGGGCCGGTGTCGCGGCCGGTGGCGCGAAGTTCGCCTACATCAGAGCCAGCGAGCAGCAGGGCATCGCGGACGCCACGTTCGCCGCCAACTACCAGGGCGCCAAGGCCAACGGGCTGTACGCCGGCGCGTACCACCGCGCCCGGCCCGATGTCAGCGGCGGCAAGGCGCAGGCGGACTACCTCGTCGACCATTCGGGGTACGTCGAGGACGGCCGCACCTTCCCGCCGATGCTCGACATCGAGTGGCCGCGCTCCAACTGGCCCGGCCTCGACGCCTGCTACAACATGACGCCGGCTCAGCTCACCGCGTGGATCCGCGACTTCGTCACCGAGGTCACCGCGCGGACCGGCGTGCTCGCGATGATCTACACGAACCCGAACTGGTGGAACCCGTGCACCGCCAACGACACCACCTTCGGGGCGTACCCGCTGTTCAACTCCGGCTACCTGCCCAGCCCGCCGCCACCGCCGGCCGGTTGGGCGACGTGGACGCTGTGGCAGTACTCGAACTCCGGCACGCTGCCCGGCGACCAGGACGTGTTCAACGGCGACTACCTGGCGCTGGCCCGGCTCGCCGGCGGTACCCCGTTCGGGCTGCGCGCGCACGCGAACGGGAAGTACGTCACCGCGGACAACGGCGGCAGTTCGCCGCTGATCGCGAACCGGACGGCGGTGAGCGCGTGGGAACGGTACGACCAGGTGGACGCGGGCGGCGGGTACATCGCGCTGCGGTCGCACGCCAACGGGAAGTACGTGACCGCGCAGAACGCCGGTAACGGGCCGCTGCTGGCCCAGGCGACGGTGATCGCCGCCTGGGAGAAGTTCACCGTCGTCGTCAACCCGGACGCGAGCGTCAGCCTGCGCTCGTTCGCCAACGGGAAGTACGTCACCGCGGAGAACGGCGGCACGTCCGCGCTGATCGCCAACCGGACGGCGATCGGCGGGTGGGAGCAGTTCGACGAGGTACTCCCGGCGGCGCTGGTGAGCCTGAAGGCGAAGGCGAACGGGCTGTTCGTCACCGCGGACGACGGCGGCAGCTCGCCATTGATCGCCAACCGGACCGCGGTCAGCACCTGGGAGCTGTTCGATCAGGTGGACGCCGGCAACGGGTACCTCGGCCTGAAGGCAAGGGCCAACGGCCGCTACGTGACCGCGGAGAACGCCGGCGCCGCGGCCCTGATCGCGAACCGCACAGCGGTGAGCACCTGGGAGAGCTTCCGCGCCGTGGTGAACCTGGACGCGAGCGTCAGCCTGCTGGCGCTGGCCGACGGCCGGTACGTGACGGCGGCCAGCGGCACCCCGCTGATCGCGAGCAGCCCGACCGCCGGGACCTCCCAGCAGTTCCGCGACACGGTCCGCTGACAGACGGAAGCGGGGCCGCCCGACCGGCGACCCCGCCCCCTGCCCCTGAGCCTACGTCAGGACAGGATCGGCTCCAGCGCCCCGATCAGGGCGTGGGCATCCGAGTCCTGGCTGACCTCCCATGCCATCGCCCCGCGCAGGCCCCAGGACCTGACCAGCCGGGTGCGTTCGGCGATCGAGTGCGGGTCGGAGTAGACGATGACCGTGGGTACCGTCACCGACCCCGACGCGAGCGCGTGCATGCCGGCCGGGTTGACCAGGTACGGCTCGCCGGCCCGCCAGTTCCAGACGCGGGAGTAGCCGAGCTGGCCCTGTCCGGCCGCCGAGACGATCCCGGCCTGGTCGACGAGGGAGTGGTACGTCGGCTGCGGCATCTGGTCCCACTGCAGCGAGTTCGAGTCGAGCCCGGTGTTGTCGAACGGCTGGTACAGCCCGCCGGACCGGATGTACTGGTTGGCGTAGAACGGTACCCCGACGACGATCTTGTCCCGGGGTACCCCGTTGCGCAGGTACCACAGCACCGTGCCGGTGGTGTTCCAGGTCGGGTCGTCGCCGTGCGGGTCGCGCCGGTCCTGCCGGAACAGCGTGTCGTGCGCGGACACCGTGGCGGTGCTCGGCACGTTGAAGTCGAACGCCATCACGTTGACCCAGTCCATCGACCGGGTGAACGACGCCAGCTCGTAGTAGTTCGTCGAGCTCTTGGCCGCGGGCAGCGCCGCGGTCAACAGGTACCGCTTGTGGTCGGCCCGGCCCTGCGCGTCGAGCTGGGCGCGGAACTCCCGGGCCAGCAGGGTGGCGTTGTGCCGGTCGGCCGGCCCGAAGTCGACGTTGCCGCCGCCGACCACGGTCGGGAACTCCCAGTCCAGGTCGATGCCGTCGAAGATGCCCGCGGCCGAACCCGGACCGCCGGCCTGCGGCGGCCAGCCACCGGCCGGCATCGGCAGGTTGCCCTTGATGAAGGTGTCGATGCAGGCGGACGCGAACGCCTGGCGCCGCTGCGGGGTGGCGGACGCGTTGGCGAACCAGGTCGACTTGGTCCACCCGCCGAGCGAGATCTCGATCTTCAGGTTGGGGAACTTCTGCTTGAGCTTGCGCAGCTGGTTGAAGTTGCCGAACAGGTGCTGGCCGGCGTTGGCGGCGTCGTCGGCCACCCCGTCGACCGAGTCGGCCGCGCCGGCCGGCCGCTGGAAGTCGGCCCACGGGTCGAGGATGTCGCAGCTGATCGCGCCGGTGGCCTTGTTGAACATGGGTACCGCGAAGGCATACTGGATGACGTTGAGCTGGCCCGCCGGAATGTCCTTGACGAAGTACCCGCGTCCGTAGATGTCCCAGTCGGCGAAGTACGCACTGACCACCTTGCGCGGAGCGCCGTTGCCGTCGTGGTCGTGTGCCTGTGCGGCGGTCACCGGACCGGCCACGGCCAGTCCCGCGCCCAGGACGAGCGCGGATAACCCGGCGAGCCGCCGCTTGCTCCGGAACATGGTCCCCCCTCTCCTCGTGAATCGACAGGCACACATTCGCCGAGCGCGGATTATCTGTCAAGAGTCCTTACTGTTTCCCCCGACGTTGCCCCCGGCCCGGGGCCGGGCCGCGCTCGCGGAACGAGCGCCGACGGCCGTCTGCTGGGGCCTCGGCGGCGCTGCGCAGGGCGCCGATCATCCGGCGCCCTGCGTCGTCTTGTTGCCGTCTCCGTGTGGCGACTTGGTGCAGCGGACGGTCGGGTAACGGCTAGTACCGCCAGTTCACGCGCAGTTGCTCGGCGAAGCAATCCGCGAGACTCTCCGCAAAATCATCGCGTACCGTGTTGGGACGATAGGTGACGGCGAGAAGAAGTCTGCCGTCGTCCTGCGGCCAGACCTCGGTGTGGATGTCATTTCGGATTCCCAGGTACGGCGGCCGCACGAACTGTGTCCGTGCATTGGGAAGAACAAGTCGCGGTGGTTTGTGCTCCTGGTACACGAAGCTGGTTCGAAACACTGGACCGGCGGACCGGTCGGGGTCGAGCGCACGAATCAATTCCGCGAATTCGACGTGTTGAGCGGCGAGAGCGGCCCGGATCAGCGGCCCGGTCGTTGCCCCGGTAGCGGTGGCCGCGCCGCGTACGCGGATGGCCGCCATGTCGACGAGACAACCGACGGCCTGCTCGAAGCTCTGGTCAAGACGTTGTGCCACCGGCACGGTGATGCCGAAGTCGTTTTGGCCGGTGCATTCCGCCATGGCACGTGCATACGCGGCGAGGAGGACCGCGAACCGGGTCTGCCTGAGTTCGGACGCCCTCCTCGTCACGGCGTCGTTGCTGAGACTGCCGATGTAGCGCTCGATACGGGACGGCCCGGTGGTCCACACCACCGTAGGCACGTCTGGAAACACCAGGCTCGGTGTCCCACGTAGATCCTCGACGCGCTGAGCAAGCTGCGCCGCGACGTCGACCTGCGCGCGATGCCGCTGCCGGGCCGTATACATCTCAGCCAGGGTGGGCGCTGGTGGTCGCGATCCGGCCGGGTCGGCCCGGTAGGCGTCGGACAGGTCGTTCGCCAGTACGCCTTGCGACCACCCGTCAAAGGCGATGTGGTGCACCACGTACGCCAGCATGACCGCACCGTCTGCGATCGGTACCAGCGCCATTCGCCATACTTCGCCCGCCGTGATGTGCAGCGGCTTGGACAGTTCGGCCCGCAGCTCGGCGATCGCCGCATCAGTGGACGCTTCCTGGGGGAGTAACACCGGCCTGGGTGCGGCGACATCAGTCACCTGGGCAATGGGGATGTCCACTTCCCGGTACTCGGCTCGCAGTGCCTCCTGCCGGTAATGCGTGTCGATGACGGCCCGCTCCAGCCGGTCCAGGTCGAGCGGGCCGTCGATCCGCCACATTCCGGAGAAGTGCGAGCTCAAGTCATCCGGCGCCGACAGGTGATGGTCGAGGAAGTCTGCCTGGATCGGGGTGAGTGGCACGCTACGGGAGTAGGTGGACGGGATCGTGTCGCCTTGGGCCATGTCAGTTGTGTGGTCCCGAAGCCAACTGGCGAACTCCCACGCCGACGGGTGCTCCAGCAACTGCCGGACCGATACGGGGCGGTTCAACTCCGTGGTGAGCCGAGCGCATACCCGAAAGGCGTCAAGCGAACTGCCGCCCAGCTCATCGAAGCGGGATTGGGAGGGCACATTCGACCGGCCGAGCACCGCGGCGAACGTACCAGCGACGAGCGCGACGAGCGGGTCTGCATCGGGCAGGCCGACAGCTGGTTCGCTCTGCGCGTCGTCGCGGAGCAGTCCAAGCAGTGCGGCCTCGTCCAGCTTTCCGTTGCGGGTGAGTGGATAGTCCTCGACACTGCGGACCACGTCGGGAACGTGGTAGTAGACCAGATCCTTGCGGAGGATGTCGAGTGCGCCGTCGAGGGGGTCACCGGTCCGCACCGGGACGCAGAATGCCGCCATGCCGACGCACCGTCCGTCGTCGTCGCGCCGCGCCACGACAACGCAGCGCTCTATGTCGAGCAGCTCCTCGATCTGACGCTCGACCTCAGCTGGCTCCACACGGTGCCCGCGAATCTTCACCTGCCGGTCGATGCGACCCAGATAGTGCAGCAGTCCGTCGGCGTCCCACTGCGCCAGGTCTCCGGTGCGGTACACCCGGATGCATCGGCCGTCGACGTCCAGTATCGGGAACTTCTCCGCTGTCAGGTCCGCCATGCCGAGATAGCCCAGCGCCAGGCCGTCGCCGGCGATGCAGAGTTCGCCGGGTTCACCAACCCCGCAACGACGTTCCCCAGCCAGCACGTAGATCTCGGTCCTGGAGACGGGCCGGCCGATCGGGATGCCGTTTGGCAGGTCACAGTCGGCCAGGGTCACCTGGTGCGTGGTACCGACGCAGGTGCTTTCCACCGGTCCGTAGCCGTTGACGAGCGCGGTGGCCGGATACCGCTGGAGAAACTGCCGTACGTGCCGCGCCGACAGCCGCTCACCACCGGTGACGACCTGCTCCACGCCGTCGAACACGTCTATGTCCTCATCGACGAACAGGTGGAGCAGACTGGTGCTGAGGAACACGGTGTTGACGCCGTACTCGCGCACGTCGTGCCGCAACACCTGCGGGGTGAGGTACGGTTCGCGCACAATCACGGACGTTCCA
>VAWN01000041.1:5632-131151 GCA_005885555.1 Actinomycetota bacterium | reverse complement strand
TCCGTTCGTCGAAACGCGCGAACGAACACGGATGGAAAAGCCGGACTGTGCCGCTATGCGGGGAGACCACTATCTTCGGTCGCCCAGTCGTCCCTGAGGTGAAGAACGCGCAACACGGATCGTGCGCACCCACCACAGTGGACTCGAACTGTTCGACGTGATCGACCGTATGTTGCCCCGGAGTCCACACCTCGAACGGCATGGTGTCCGCGTGGTCGGGTGAGCTGACCACGAACGGGGCACCCAGTTGGGCGAGGATCTCCCGGTGCCGGGCGACCGGCCACCGCTCGTCGAGCAGGGCATAGGCCGCACCGGCTTTCAACAGCCCGAGTATCACAACGACCAGCTCGGCGCTACGCGGCAGCAGTACCGGAACGAGGCTGCCCTTGCCAACGCCGGCCGAACGCAACATATGGGCGTACGCATTGGACGCGATGTCGAGCGTCCGGTAGGTGACCGTGTCACCCTGATCGACGAGGGCGACCTTCTCGGGCTGCCAAGCCGCGATCCGCTGCACTATCGCATGAATCGTGACCGGTTCGGGGTAGGGGTTGGCGGCATCCAGGGGTCCCGCCGGCGAACTCATACCGTTACCAACTCCTCAACAGTGTGTTAACAACGTCGTGCATGGCCGTATTTACGGCGCAGATTCCGGCACAGGCGTTACTGAGGCTTTCGCCGACCCGGTGGGCACTTACCTGCAAGCAACCGCGCCTATTTCAGATTCGGAGTCTTCGCTGGTGATGGCTGGGGCACGCGCGCGGAGCGGGCGCCAACGTTGCAGTCCTAGAGTTGCCGGGTGCGTCGCCTTGCGTTGATCATCGTGCTCGGAGCCCTGACCGCGTTCGGTCCCATGTCGATAGACATGTATCTCCCGGCGTTCCCGGCGTTGACCCGGCACTTCCATGCGACCCAGGCGCAGGTGCAGCTCACCCTCACCGCGTGCCTGGCCGGGCTGGCGCTCGGGCAGCTGCTCTACGGGCCGGTGAGCGACGCGCTCGGGCGCCGCCGGCCGCTGTACGCCGGCCTTGCCGCCTATGCGGTCGGGTCGGCGCTGTGCGTCGTGGCGCCGTCGGTCGGGGTACTCACCGGGCTGCGCCTCGTGCAGGGTCTCGGCGGCGCGGCCGGCATCGTGATCGCCCGGGCGGTCGTGCGGGACCTGTACTCGGGCCTCGCGGCGGCCCGGTTCTTCTCGCTGCTGATGCTCGTCAACGGGCTGGCTCCGATGCTCGCCCCGCTGTTCGGTGCCCAGGTGCTCCGGTTCACCTCGTGGCAGGGCGTGTTCGTGGTGCTCAGCGGGTACGGGCTGGTGCTGCTGCTCGGCGTCGCGCTGGTGCTGCCGGAGACCCTCCCGGTGGAACGCCGGCACCGGGGCGGGCTGCGCCACACGCTGCGCACCTTCAAGGGACTCCTGCGCGACCGGATCTTCGTCGGGTACGCGCTGGGTGGCGGGCTGGTCTTCGCCGCGATGTTCGCCTACATCTCCGCTTCCTCGTTCGTGACGCAGGAGATCTACGGGGTGTCGCCGCAGACGTTCGGGATCATCTTCGGCGTCAACGCGCTGGGCATCGTGCTCGCCAGCCAGGTCAACGGGATGCTGCTCGGCCGGGTGGCACCGGGTACCCTGCTCAGTGCCGCGCTGGCCGTGCACCTGGCCGGCGGCCTCGGGGTACTGGCCGCGGTCGCCTCCGGTTCGCACCGGCTGATCTGGCTGCTGCCGCCGCTGTTCCTCGCCGTGTCGATGATCGGCATCGTGCTGCCGAACACGACCGCGTTGGCGCTGTCCGGGCATCCGGAGGCGGCCGGGTCGGCCTCCGCCCTGCTGGGCGTGGGGCAGTTCCTGTGCGGTGCCGCCGCCGCGCCGCTGGTCGGGCTCGGCGGCCGGGGTACCGCGCTGCCGATGGCCGTCGTGATCGCCGGCCTGGGACTGGCCGCGAACGTGGTGCTCCACGTCGTCACCCGGGTCGGCGTCCGTGAGAGGGTGACGGCGTGATCTACGTTGGCTCCTACGGTTCGGGCATCTCGGTCTTCGCGCGCGACGGCGCCCGCCTGACGCTCGTCGCGCGGGTCGACGCGCCCGACCCGTCCTACCTCGTCGCCGATCCGCACCTGCCGGTGCTCTACGCGGTCGACGAGCTGACCGACCCGTCTGTCGCGTCGTTCGCCATCGCCGACGACGGCGGGCTCACGGAGCTGAGCCGGCAGCCGACCGGCGGCGGGTCACCGTGCCACCTGCTGCGCCACCCGGCCGGGTACCTCCTCGCGGCCAACTACGACGGCGGCAGCGTCTCGGTGCACCCGATCGCGGCCGACGGTACCCTCGGCCCGCGCACCGATCTGGTGCAGCACACCGGTTCCGGGCCCGATCCCGAACGCCAGCAAGGGCCGCACGCACACGAGGTCAGGCTGGCCGGCGACCTTGTCGTGGTGGTGGACCTCGGGTTGGACAGGCTCATCGGGTACACACTCAAGGCCGGAAAGCTGACCGCGGCGGCCGACCCGTTCGCCCGTACCCATCCCGGCGCCGGCCCGCGGCACGCGGTCGCCCACCCGAACCGACGCTGGTACGTCGCCGACGAGCTGGACGCGACGATCGCGGTCTTCGACCCCGACCCGAGCACCGGCGTGCTGCACGAGGTGGCCGCGGTACCGTCCACAATGGACGGACCGAGCGCGCCCGCGGGCATCGCGCTGTCCGCGGACGCCACGCGGCTCTACCTGTCCAACCGCGGCCCGGACACGATCGCCACGTTCGCCGTGGACGCCAGCGGCGACCTGGCGTTGCTCGACGAGGTGTCCTCCGGCGGCTCGTGGCCGCGGCACTTCGCGATCGACGGCGGCGTGCTGTTCGCGGCCAACCAGAAGGGAAACTCGGTGGTGTCGTTCCGGTTCGACGCGGAAGGGCTGCCCCGCCCGACCGGTGACGTGGTCGAGCTGGACAGCCCTACCTGCGTCCTACCGCGGTAGGACGCCGCACCCCCCGACGGCGCCGGGCGGCGGTACCGCCCGGCGCCGGCCAGCCTCAGCACGGACCGTTGTCGGTCCACACGTCCTGGCTGTTGTTGCCCGGGGTGTCGCCCTGGGTCCACCACTTCGCGGTCCACTTGTGACCGTTGAACGAGACCTGCATCCCGCCGGTGTACGCGGTCGTCGAGTTCCACGCCGGCAGCGTGCAGTGCCCGGTCGGGGCCGGCGTCGGGCTGCCACCGCTGCAGGGGCCGTTGTCGGTCCACACGCCCTGGCTGTTGTTGCCCGGGGTGTCGCCCTGCGTCCACCACTTCGCGGTCCACGTGTGACCGTTGAACGAGACCTGCATCCCGCCGGTGTACGCGGTGCTGGAGTTCCACGGCGGCGCGGTGCAGCTGCCCGGCCTCGGGGTCGGCGAGCCGGTGGGCGGCGGCGACTGCGGCGGGGTGGCGCCGGCGAACCTCGCGGTGAACTTGGTGAAGTCCCACGGCTGCTGTGACGTGTTGGAGCAGATGCCGTTGTCGTTGGTGTTGACGCACGGCCGGTCGCGGTTGACCGACCAGAAGGTGTACCGGGTCAGGCCGTGCCCGGTCGCGTAGCTCAGCACGGTCTGGAAGTCGGCCTGGGTGAACATCTCGCCGGCGTCGCTCTTGCCGTTCATCATCGAGACGCCCTCGTGGTTGTACGCCGTCGCGCTGCTCCAGCCGAACGTGTTCATCAGCAGCCCGTGGAACTGTTCCAGCGCGGCGGTCTGCGACGAGCCACCGTTGAACCCGCCGTCGAACGGCATGATGGCGTAGTTGTTCGGCGTGAAGCCCAGCGACTTGGCGGTGTTCAGCACGTTCTGGCCGAAGAACCCGGTGCCGCTGGCGGTACCCGCGGTCGTGATCGACACGTACAGGCCGGGGTTGTTGCGCTGCAGGATCTGCGCGGCGCCCAGCTCGTTGTTGATGGCCGCGGTGTTCTCGTACTCCGGCTCCTCCAGGTCGAAGTCGACCGCCTTGAGCGAGTACTTGCTGATCACTTGCTGGTACGCGGCGGCCGTCGCGGATGCGGTACCGCAGGTCTGGACACGTCGCCACCAGCCCCGCGGATCCTGCTGATGATGTTGGCGACCGTCGTGTCGCCGGACACCGACGCGGTGCCGTCCCAGGTCGGGCTGCAGCCGCCGCCGTTCGGGGCGAGGATGAAGGCCAGTTCGAAGGACTTCTGTCCGGTGGCTGCCATGACGGTGGGCAGATCGGGCGGGCTGTTCTCCAGCGGCATCACGTACGCCGCCGCGCCGTACCAGTTGTTGGGCAGTGTGGCCGCCTGCGCGGTACCGGCGGTGACGGCGAGGATCGCACCGCCGGCGGTGAGGCCGACGCTGAGGATCGCGCCGAGGATGGTCTTTCGCCGCACGGGTCCTCCGATCTGTAAACAAAGTTAATTGATGTCTGTATCTATAGCAGTACGTGGATCGGAAGGCAACCGCTGCGGGCGTCGGCCAATGACGCAACGTTGACCCGGATTCCGGCCCAGATACGCAACGATCCGCCGTCAAGTCGCAAGCGTTTCGCATGGTTCCGCCGCTGGCCAGGCCTTAGCGTGGTTGGCATGACTCGGCGATACCTGATGTGCCGCCCGACCTACTTCGCGGTGGACTACGTCATCAACCCGTGGATGGACCCCAGCACCCCGGTCGACGTCGACCGCGCGATCGCGCAGTGGACGACGCTGGCCGACACCTACCGCCGCCTCGGGCACACCGTCGAGCTGATCGAGCCGATCCCCGGTCTTCCGGACATGGTCTTCGCCGCCAACGGCGCCACCGTGATCGACGGTACCGTGCTCGGTTCTCAGTTCCGGTACCCGGAGCGGACCGAGGAAGGCCCCGCCTACCTGAACTGGTTCGCCCGCAACGGCTTCGTCACCCAGGAGGCGAAGAGCACCAACGAGGGCGAAGGCGACCTGCTGCTGACCGAGCGGTACCTGCTCGCCGGCACCGGGTTCCGCACCGACCTGGACGCGCACTCGCAGGCGCAGGAGCTCTTCGGCCGCCCGGTCATCACCCTCCAGCTGGTCGACCCGCGCTTCTACCACCTCGACACCGCGCTGACCGTCCTCGGCGGTCCGGCCGGCGTCGCCTACCTGCCGCAGGCATTCTCCGCGGGTAGCCGGAAAGTCCTCCGCCAGCTCTTCCCCGATGCGATCATCGCTCGGGAAGAGGACGCCGCGGTACTCGGGCTCAACGCGGTCAGCGACGGCCACCGGGTGGTCCTGCCGGTGCAGGCCCGCGGGCTGGCCGCGCAGCTGACCGAGCGGGGGTACCAGCCGGTCGGCGTGGACCTGTCCGAACTGCGCAAGGCCGGCGGCGGCCCGAAGTGCTGCACTTTGGAGGTACGAGACTGATGACGGCGACCATGGGCGAACTCCGGACGGCGGCCGCGGTCGCCGAAGCCGAGCAGTGGACGGCGCACAACTACCACCCGCTGCCGGTCGTCGTCGCCGACGCCGAGGGTGCCTGGGTCACCGACGTCGACGGCAGGCGGTACCTCGACTGCCTGGCCGGGTACTCGGCGCTCAACTTCGGCCACCGGCACCCGGCCCTGGTCGAGGCGGCCCGCGCCCAGTTGGACCGGCTCACGCTGACCAGCCGCGCGTTCCTGCACGACCAGTTCGCGCCGTTCTGCCGGGAGCTCGCGCAGCTGTGCGAGACCGACCTGACGTTGCCGATGAACACCGGCGCCGAAGCGGTGGAGAGCGCCATCAAGGTGTCCCGCGCGTGGGGGTACCGCGTCAAGGGGGTACCGCAGAACCAGGCCACGATCGTCGTCGCCGCGGACAACTTCCACGGCCGCACCACGACGATCGTCAGCTTCTCCACCGACCCGGACGCGCGCAACGACTTCGGCCCGTTCACCCCGGGCTTCCGGATCGTGCCCTACGGCGACCTGGCCGCCATGGCCGAAGCCATCGACGACACCACGGTCGCGGTGCTGATCGAGCCGATCCAGGGCGAGGCCGGCGTGCTCGTCCCGCCGGCCGGGTACCTCGCCGGGCTGCGCGAGCTGACCGCCGCGCGCAACGTGCTGCTGATCTGCGACGAGATCCAGTCCGGCCTCGGCCGCACCGGCGAGACGTTCGCCTGCCGGCACGAGGGCGTGGTACCCGACCTGTACCTGCTCGGCAAGGCGCTGGGCGGCGGCGTGGTACCGGTCTCCGCGGTCGTCGGCCGGCGCGAGGTGCTCGGGGTGCTGCGCCCCGGCGAGCACGGCTCCACGTTCGGCGGCAACCCGCTCGCCTGCGCGGTCGGCCGGGCGGTGATCGCGCTGCTGAACACCGGCGAGTACCAGGAGCGTGCCCGTACCCTCGGCGCCGTCCTGCACGAGCGGCTCGCCGGCCTGGTCGGCCACGGCGTCACCGCGGTGCGCGGCCGCGGCCTGTGGGCCGGGGTGGACATCGAACCGTCGCTGATGACCGGTCGCGAGGCGTCGCAGCGGCTGATGGCCCGCGGCGTGCTCGCCAAGGACACCCACGGCTCGACGGTCCGGCTCGCCCCGCCGCTGGTGCTCACCGAGGACGAGGTGCACTGGGCCGTGGATCAGCTGGTCGTCGTGCTGCGCTGAGCCGGAGCCGGGTTGTGGCGCAGGCGCAGCGCAGCACAGATCACCTCGTGCTGCGCTGAGCCGGAGCCGGGTTGTGGCGCAGGCGCAGCGCAGCACAGATCACCTCGGTGGTCATGTCACCTCGGGGGTAGCCGGACCACGCTGACGAAGAACTCGTCGATCTGCCGTACCGCCTGGATGAAGCGGTCGAAGTCGACCGGCTTGGTCACGTATGCGTTGGCGTGCAGCTGGTAGCTGCGCAGAATGTCCTCCTCCAGCTGCGACGTGGTGAGCACGACGACCGGGATGTGCCGCAGGGACTCGTCGTCCTTGATCTCCTTCAGCACCTCCCGGCCGTCCCGCCGCGGCAGGTTCAGGTCGAGCAGGATGAGGTCGGGCCGCACCGCGTGCGGGTACGGTTCCTCGCGGCGCAGGTAGGCCAGCGCCTCGACGCCGTCGGGTACCACGTGCAGCCGGTTGCCGATCTTGTGTTCCTCGAACGCCTCCCGGGTCATCAGCACGTCGCCGGGGTCGTCCTCGACCAGCAGTACCTCGATCGCGGTCACCGGCTCGCTCACGGTACGACCTCCTCGACAGGCTGTGCCGGGGCCGGCTGTGCGACAGGCGACTCGGCGGGCAGGGTCAAGCGGATCGTAGTGCCCTCGGTCGTCGAGGTGTCCACCCAGATGCGGCCGCCGTGGTACTCGATGATCTTCTTCGCGATCGCGAGGCCGATCCCGGTACCGGGGTAGACCTCCTTGGCGTGCAGGCGCTGGAAGATCACGAAGACCTTGTCGGCGTACTCGGACTGGATGCCGATCCCGTTGTCCTGGCAGCTGATCTCCCACTCGTCGCCGACCCGGCGGGCCTGCAGGTGTACCCGGGGCGGCTCGCCGGGACGGCGGAACTTGATCGAGTTGCTGATCAGGTTGCCGAGCAGCGAGGACAGCAGCGGCTCCTCACCGCGTACCGTCGGCAGGTCGGCCCAGGTCACGGTACCCCCGGTCTCGGCGAGTGCCGCCTCCCGCTGGTTGACCGCCTCCTGGACCACCGCGTTCAGGTCCACGTCGGTGAAGCCGGCGGTGAGCCGGCCGATCCGGGAGAACGCGAGCAGGTCGTTGATCAGCCGCTGCATCCGCTGGGCGCCGTCCACCGCGAAGGCGATGTACTGGTTGGCCCGCTCGTCGAGCTGGTCGGCGTACCGGCGCTGCAGCAGCTGGCAGAAGCTGATCACCTTGCGGAGCGGTTCCTGCAGGTCGTGCGAGGCGACATAGGCGAACTGCTCCAGGTCGCGGTTGGACCGGGTCAGCTCGTCCGTCTGCTGCTCCAGCTGCCGGTTCGCGGCCTCGATGCCCTGGCGGGCCCGGGCCACCTCACGCAGGTCCTTGACGATGCGCCGGCGCATGCTCTCCACGTCGCCGGCGAGCCGGGTCACCTCGGGCGGCCCGTCGATCACCACGATGTGCTCGTAGTCGCCGCCGGCTACCGTGCGTACCTCGGCCGCCAGGTGCGCCACCGGACGCGCCACCAGGTACCGCAGCAGCACGATGAGCAGTACCGCGGCGAGCAGGATGACCAGCCCGGCGGCGACCAGCAACTCGACGAGCTGGCGGCTGCTGTCCTTGACCGACGCGACGGTCTGCTCGCGCAGGTCGGCGATCGCGTCCTGCAGCCGGCCGACGTCGGTGCGGACGATGTCGAACTGGTTGCGCGCGGCCACCTCGACCTGCGCCTGCGCGCTGGTACGGTCGCCCGCCCGGACCGCCTCGATCACCGGCATGGCGATCGCGGCCCGCCACTGCGCCGCCTCGCCCTGGATCTGCCGGACCTGGCCGGCGAGATCGGGACGGTCGCCGAGCAGCCGCAGCAGGTTCGCCTCGCTGGTGGCCTCGCCGCGCACGCCCTGGTCATAGGGCTGCAGGTCGTCCGAGCGCCCGGTGAGGGCGTACCCCCGGATGCCCGTCTCCTGGTTCACCAGGGCGGTGAGCAGCCCCTGGGCGTTGAGGGCGAGCGGGGTGTCCCGGTTGAGCAGCCGGTCGACCTCACCGCGGTTGCCCAGCGCCACGCCGGCCGCGGCGGCCGCGATGATGCCCAGGACGATCGCGGTCGCCACCGACAGCGCGGTGACCCGCGCACCCAGGGTCCAGGCCTTCATGACGTCGCCTGATCTCCGGTCAGCAGAAGCATGGCCACATCATCGGCCAGCGGGTCACCGTTGCGTTCCTCGGCCCGGGCGATCAGCCAGTCGGGCAGTTCGGCCAGCGGCGCGCCGGTGCGCCGGTGCTCGGCCACCAGCTCACGCAGGCCGCCGACGCCGAGCCGGCCGTCGCCGACGCGGCCGTCGATCAGGCCGTCGGTGTAGACCAGGACGGCCCAGTCCGGCGGCAGGGGTACCCGGTTCGGTTCGCCGGTACCGCCGGGGAAGACGCCGAGCATCATCGCCGGCCGGCCGGCCACCGGGTGTACCCGGTCACCGCTGATGATCAAGGGCGGCGGATGCCCGCAGATGCGTACCGAAGCCTCGCTCGCCGCCACGTCCACGTCGACCGTCGCCACGGTCGCGAAGACCTCCTCGGAGCGCCGCTCCGCCATCAGTACCCGCTCCAGTGCCGGAAGCAGGTCGTCGTCCGGTACCCCGGCCAGGGTGAGCGCCCGCCACGCCACCCGCAGCGCGACCCCCAGCGCCGCCTCCTCGACGCCGTGCCCGCAGACGTCGCCGACGAGCAGCGACAACCGCCCCGGCCCGGTCTGTACCGCGTCGTAGAAGTCCCCGCCGAGCAGTGCCCGCTGCCGGCCCGGCCGGTAGAACGTCTCGAGTACCACCACGCCCGGCTCCATCAACGGCTGGGGGAGCAGGCCCCGTTCCAGCCGTCGGGACTCCGCCTGCCGCAGCTCGGACTCGCGCAGCCGCAGCGCGTTCTCGTCGGCCCGGCGCCGTTCCACCGCGTACCGGATCGCCCGGCTGAGCAGGACGCCGTCGACCCGGCCCTTGACGAGGTAGTCCTGTGCGCCTTCGGCCACGGCCGCCACGCCGAGGTGCTCGTCGGCGAGGCCGGTCAACACGCAGACGGCGACGCCGGTACCGTCGCGCAGCAGCCGGCGCAGCCCGTCCAGCCCGTTGGCGTCGGGCAGGCCGAGGTCGAGCAGGACGCAGTCGACGTCGTCGAGACCGGCCAGCGCCTCGGCCATCGTGGCGGCGATGCGCAGCGTGACCGGCGCGTCCACCTCGTCGAGCAGCTCGCCGACCAGGAACGCGTCGCCCGGATCGTCCTCGACGAGCAGTACCCGCAACCGCTGCCCACCGGCGCCGACCCGCACGACGGCCCGGCGCGCCTGCGCCGCCGCGTTCGCGCGACGCTGCGCGACCGTCCGGCCCGCGTCGGCCGCGTCCTGCCCGGCGTCGGCCGCGTCCTGCCCGGCGTCGGCCGCGTCCTGCCCGGCGTCGACTCCCGGGCCGGTGTCGGCCTCCGGGGCGGCGCCGGCTGGCGGACCCGGCTCGGCCGGCCCCACGGTCGACGTGGTCACCAGGCCGGGCCCCGGTGACCCGCGGCAACGGCGGTCTCACGAGCAACCATGCGGATGATCCTCTCTCGGCCGGCGCCGCGGCGCACGGCGCCCCGCCTGCCGGGCGGCCGCCCGGCACCCGTCGATTCGACGGGTCCATTGTGGAGCGGGCCGGCCGGCTACGGAATGCGTGGTGGGCCGGGAACCGGGAGCCGCTCGGACGCTGGCTGGGAGAGCGCTCCCGGCTTTGGTCGTCGCGCCGGGCAACGCGTCGGAAACGATCTTCTATCGCGCTCTTGACACGATCTTCAGCTGGGGCCACAGTGTTGACCACGTTGAGAGAGCGCTCTCTCACTCTGGATCTGAACCCCGATCTCAACCGCCGTTACGCCTGGTCTGAACTCTCGGCAAGGAGACTTCATGCGATTCGCTTTGCGCCGTGCGGCCGCCCTGGCCGGTGCGGGTCTGTTACTGGCGGGCCCCGCGCTCGCCGGCTGCGGCAAGAGCTCCGGCTCCAGCCCGGCCCCGGCGGGTACCGAACCGGTCACCTTGACCGTCAACCTGTTCGGCGACTTCGACTACAAGCCGCTGTACGAGCAGTACAAGCAGACGCACCCGAACATCACCGTCAAGGAAAACATCACCGACTACGACACCCACCACAAGAACCTCAAGCAGCACCTGACGGCCGGCGCCGGCCTCGCCGACATCGAAGTGATCGAGATCGGCCAGATCGCCGGCTTCCAGGGCCAGGCGAGCAAGTTCGTCAACTTCCTTGACCAGGGCGTCGACCCGTCGACGTGGACCGACCAGCGGGTCAAGGACGCATCGAGCGCCGACGGCAAGGTCCTGTTCGGCCTCGGTACCGACACCGGCGGCCTCGCGATGTGCTACCGCCCGTCGCTGATGAAGAAGGCCGGCCTGCCCACCGACCCGGCCGCGCTGAGCGCCCAGATGAAGACCTGGGACGACTTCGTCAACCTGGGCAAGACGTTCCAGACCAAGATCGGCGACAGGAACGTGCACTGGTTCGACGCGGCCAGCAACGTCTTCAACGCGATCGTGGCGCAGGCGCCGCAGGGGATGTACGACGCCAGCGGCAACGTCATCGCCGACACCAACCCCGACGTCAAGAAGGCCTGGGACCAGACGGTCGCGGCCATCCAGGCCGGCGAGTCGGCGGGGCTGGCCGCCTTCACCCCGCAGTGGAACACCGGGTTCCAGAAGGCCGGCTTCGCCACCATCACCTGCCCGGCCTGGATGATGAGCTACATCAAGGCCAACGCCCCGGACACCAAGGGCGACTGGAATGTGGCGACCATCCCGGGTACCGGCGGCGGCAACTGGGGCGGCTCGTACCTGACCATTCCCAGGTCCGGCAAGCACGTCCAGCAGGCCATCGAGCTGGCCAAGTGGCTGGCCGCACCGGAGCAGCAGACGCTGCTGTTCAAGACCAAGGGGCACTTCCCGGCCGCGCAGGCGCTCTGGAAGACCGACGACATCATCAACTTCAAGGACGACTTCTTCGACAACGCGCCGGTCGGCAAGATCTTCTCCGCGGCCGCCGAGAACATCAAGTACCAGCCGCTGGGCGCCCACGCCGGCGAGTTCGGCAACGCCATCGGCAACGCGCTGGTCTCCATCGAACAGGGCAAGGCCACCCCGGACGCGGCATGGCAGAAGGCCGTCGCAGACATCAAGAACATCGCTGGTTGACCGAGCTGGTGAGGCAGCCGGTGGCACCTGCTGGTGCCACCGGCGCCGGTTACCCGAGAGGTGAGGCGTGAACGATGGCAGTCCTGGCTGATGCGCGACCGGCGCAGCGGCAGCCGGCGCCTCCCGGGCGGGCGCGGGTGTCGCGCTGGCACCGGCTGGACCTGACGGTCTCCCCGTACCTGTACGTCGCGCCGTTCTTCGTCATCTTCGGCGTCTTCGGGCTGTTCCCGTTGCTGTACACCGGATACCTGTCGCTGTCCGGCTGGCGCGAGGACCAGGACGGCAGCCGGGGCACGTTCGTCGGCCTGGCCAACTACACCCGGCTGCTGCACGACCAGTTCTTCTGGAACGCGCTGAAGAACACCATCGGCATCGGGATCATCTCGACGGTGCCCCAGCTGATGCTCGCGCTGGGCCTCGCGCACCTGCTCAACTACCGGCTGCGCGGCCGGACGTTCTTCCGGATGAGCGTGCTGGTACCCAACGTCACGTCGGTCGCCGCCGTGACGATCATCTTCGTCCAGCTCTTCGGCCGCGACTACGGCCTGATCAACTACGTGCTGCACCTGTTCGGCGTCTCGCGGATCGACTGGCAGGCCGGTACCTGGTCCTCGTGGCTGGCCATCTCGCTGATCGTCACCTGGCGGTGGACCGGGTACAACGCGCTGATCTACCTGGCCAGTATGCAGGCGGTCCCGTTCGAGCTGTACGAGTCGGCGGCGCTGGACGGTGCCGGCCGGTGGCGGCAGTTCCGCTCGATCACCATCCCGATGCTGCGGCCGACCATCCTGTTCACCGTCATCGTGTCCACCATCGGCGCGCTGCAACTGTTCGGCGAGCCGCTGCTGTTCAACGTCAGCCAGACCCCGGCGGCCGGCGGCTCGCAGCACCAGTTCCAGGTGATGGCCGTGTACACGTACCAGACGTTCCTCGGCAACGGAAAGTACGGCTACGGCTCGGCGATCTCCTGGGCGATGTTCCTGGTGATCGTCGTCATCGTCGGCATCAACCTGACGCTGGTCCGCCGGCTGCGCGGCGTGGAGGGAGCATGAAATCCAGGACGCACCAGCTGTCCGCGGGCCGCGGTACCTATGTGCTGCTCGGCGCCGTCGTGCTGGTCTCGCTGTTCCCGCTCTACTGGTCGGTCGTCGCGGCGTCCAACGACCAGGCCGGGATCAGCAAGTCGCCGCCGGACCTGGTCCCCGGTACCCACCTGCTGGACAACCTGCGCCGCATGCTGGACCTGGTCGACATGCGCAAGGCGCTGGTCAACTCGTTCGTGGTGTCCGCGACGGTGACCGTCTCGGTGGTGCTGACCGCGACCCTGGCCGGGTTCGCGCTGGCCAAGCTGCGCTTCCGCGGGCGCCACGCGCTGCTCGCGGTGATCGTCGCGACGATGATGGTACCCACGCAGCTCGGCATCATCCCGCTGTACCTGATGATGGCCAAGTGGTTCGGCTGGGTCGACCAGCTCCAGGCGCTGATCCTGCCCGGCGCGGTGACCGCGTTCGGGGTGTTCTTCATGCGCCAGTATCTGGTCACCGCCCTGCCCACCGAACTGATCGAGGCAGCGCGGGTGGACGGCTGCAGCACGCTGCGCACGTACTGGAACGTGGTGCTCCCGGTGGCCCGCCCGGCCGCGGCGGTACTCGGGATGCTCACGTTCATGAACACCTGGAACGACTTCTACTGGCCGCTGCTGGTGCTGACCCCGCAGAATCCGACCGTCCAGGTGGCGCTGTCGTCGCTGGCCGGCGGGTACGTCACCGACTACCCGCTGGTCCTGGCCGGCGCGCTGGTCGGCATCGTGCCGATCCTGATCGTCTTCGCGGTACTGGGCCGGCAGATCCTGGACGGCATCATGCAGGGTGCGCTCAAGGCATGAGCGAGCGTCAGCGAGTGAATCATGGGTGCAGTGCGGTCGAGCCTCATGTCGGACCGCAGCGCAGCGAGGATCCGGCATGAGCGAGCTGGCACTGGGGTTGCGGGCGGGCCGGCTGGCGTTCCCGCCGGGCTTCTGGTGGGGCGCGGCCACCGCGGCGTACCAGATCGAAGGGTCGGTCGCCGCCGACGGCCGTACCCCGTCCATCTGGGACACCTTCTGCGCCACGCCCGGCAAGGTGGCGCGGGGCGAGTCGGGTGCGGTCGCGGCCGACCACTACCGGCGGTACCAGCAGGACGTCGACCTGATGGCGGAGCTGGGCCTGTCGGCGTACCGGTTCTCCGTCTCCTGGCCCCGGGTGCAGCCCGGCGGCCGGGGCCGGATGAACCCGGCCGGCACGGCGTTCTACGACCGGCTCGTCGACGCGTTGCTGGCCCGCGGGGTACGGCCGGTCGTCACGCTGTACCACTGGGACCTGCCGCAGGAGCTGGAGGACGACGGCGGCTGGGCGGCCCGGGACACGGCGTACCGGTTCGCCGACTACGCGGGCCTGGTCGCCGGGCGGCTCGGCGACCGGGTGCAGTTGTGGACCACGCTCAACGAGCCGTGGTGCTCGGCCTTCCTCGGGTACGCGTCGGGTGATCATGCGCCGGGCCGGACGGAACCCGCCGCCGCGCTGGCCGCCGCGCACCACCTGCTGCTCGCGCATGGTCTGGGGGTACAGGCGCTGCGGGCGCGACTGCCCGCGGCGCCGGCCTCGCTGGTCGTCAACCTCACCGCGATGCGCAGCGTCTCCGACGACCCGGCCGACCTCGACGCGGCCCGCCGGATGGATGGCCTCGCCAACCGGTTGTTCCTGGACCCGGTGCTGCGCGGGGAGTACCCGGCCGACGTGCTGCGCGACACCGCCGCGATCACCGACTGGTCGTTCGTCCGCGGCGGTGACCTGGAGATCATCGGCGCGCGGATCGGCGCGCTCGGGGTGAACTACTACCAGCCGACCCTGGTCGGCGCTGCCCACGACGGGGTCCGGCCCGGTGCCATGGCCGCGTGGCCCGGCTGCGCCGACGTCGTGGTCCATCCGATCCCCGGGCCGGTCACCGACATGGACTGGGCGGTGGACGCCAGCGGGCTGCGGGAGATCCTGGTCCGGCTGGGCCGGGAGTACGGCAACCCGCCGCTGCTGGTCACCGAGAACGGCGCGGCGTACCGCGACCGGGTGGCCCCGGACGGCGGCGTGCACGACCCGGAGCGGGTCGGGTACCTGCACTCCCACCTGACCGCCGCCCACCAGGCGGTCAGCGAGGGAGTTGATCTTCGGGGGTACTTCGTCTGGTCACTGCTGGACAACTTCGAGTGGGCAGAAGGGTACGGAAGGCGCTTCGGGCTGGTACACATCGACTACGAGACGCAACGCCGAACGTGGAAGGACAGTGCACACTGGTACCGCGAGGTCATCGCGGGCGGGGGAGTTCCCGTCGATCGGCCGGCTGGATAGCGAAGTGGTGATGGGCGAAGGTACGCGGATCGGCATGGCTCGGCACCGGCCGACCCTGGAACAGGTCGCCGCGCGGGCCGGCGTCTCCCGGGCCACGGTGTCCCGCGTGGTCAACGGTTCCACGACGGTGGCGTCGGAGATCCGCAAGAACGTGCTGCGCGCGGTGCAGGAGCTCGGGTACGTGCCCAACCACGCCGCGCGCAGCCTGGTCACCCAGCGGACCAACTCGGTCGCGCTGGTCCTGCCCGAGCCGTCCACCCGGATCTTCTCCGACGACCAGTTCTTCCCCGGCATCATCCGCGGGGTGAGCCAGGAGATGGAGGCGTCGGACAAGCAGCTGGTGCTGATGATGGCCAGCTCCACGGCCAGCCACGACCGGATCGAGCAGTACGCGATGGCCGGGCACGTCGACGGGGTGATGATGGCCTCGGTGCACGGCGCCGACCCGCTACCCGCCACGCTGGCCCGGATGGGGGTACCGGTGGTCTGCAACGGCCGGCCGCTGGGCCGCTCGCCGGTACCGTACGTCGACGTCGACTCCGGCTCGTCGAGGGCGGTCGCCAGCGCATCGCCACCATCGCCGGCCCGCAGGACATGGTCGCCGGCATCGACCGGCTCGCCGGGTACCGCGCCGAGCTGCGCAACTCCAAGCGCCGCTCGATCGTGGCGGTCGGCGACTTCACCCGCGAGTCCGGTGCGGTGGCGATGCGCCAGCTGCTCGACGACGACCCGGCGCTGGATGCCGTGTTCGTCGCCTCCGACCTGATGGCGCACGGTGCGCTGAGCGCGCTCAGGCAGGCCGGCCGGCGGGTACCCGACGACGTCGCGGTGATCGGGTTCGACGACATCGAGCTGGCCCGGTACACCGAGCCGCCGCTCACCACCGTCCGCCAGCCGATCGTGGAGCTGGGCCGGGAGCTGGCCCGGCAACTTCTGCGGCTGGCCGGCGGTGAGGAGATCGAGCCGGCGCTGGTGCTGCCCACCTCGCTGGTGGTCCGCGAGTCGGGTTAGCCGGACTTCCCGTCGTGGCTGGCCACCGTCGACGAGTACGGGATCGGCATGCTCGCGTTGAACTCCGCCAGCGACACCGGATGCGCCCGCAGGGGTCGCACGTCCCGCCGCCGCACCACGGTCACCGTCAGCAGGGCGCCGAACGCCAGCGCCACCAGCGCGACGCTCGCGCTGACCACGATCGGCAGGATCAGCACGATGGGGTCCATGCCCCGCACCGGGGTACCGTCGTGCACCAGGTCGACGGTCAGTCCCGCCATGCCGGTGTAGTGCATGCCGCACACCGCCAGCGCCATGATGCCGGCGGAAAGTACGATCGGACCCCGGCCGCGCACGGTCACCGACAGCCACAGCGCCACCGTCGCCGCGATGATGGCGATGAGCACCGAGGCGCCGACGATGCGGGGCTGGTACCCGAGGCTTCCGGTGACATGCATCGCGGCCATGCCGGTGTAGTGCATGGCGGCCACCCCCACGCCGGTGAAGAGGCCGCCGGCGAGCAGCTTCCAGAGCGCCCGCCGGCCGGTACCGACGAAGGCGAGGCCGAGCCCCACGACCAGTACCGCCAGCACGGCGCTGGCGAGCGTCAGCCGCGGGTCGTACCGGATCGGACTGTCCGGGATGTCGAAGCCCAGCATGGCGGTGAAGTGCATGAGCCAGATCCCGCCGCCGATCGAGAACGCGGCGGTGACCAGCCAGCGGGCGCGGCGGCTGCGGGTACCGGTGGCGGTGGCGCGGGCGGTGCTGGCCAGGCCCAGCAGGGAGCCCAGGAACGCGAGCGCGTACGCGGCGACCGGGTTGACCGGGCCGTGTGCGAAGTGGTGAACGACGGGCATTGCGCGATTCAGCCATGACCCTGCGTGGTGGGGCCGGACATCCTGTGCGCCGGATTGTCAGACCGCGGAGATCATCCGTACCCTTCGATGCATGGCGATAGTCGGGCGCGCCCGTACCGCGACCGGCGCCGGTGTCTTCGCGACGGCGCTGCTCGTCCTGCTGTTCGGCAACCAGGCCTTCACCGAGTGGGTCGTCCGCCACACCGACGGCAACACGGTGTGGGGCTGGTTCCTGCGTACCCTGTCCTGGCCCGCCTGGACGGTACGGTCCACCATCCCGATCCGCGACCTGCTCGCCCAGGACCTGCGGGCGGTGCTGCTGGTGGTGTTCGTCGCACTGGTACTCGGCTCGGCGTCCCGCGCGGTGACCGGCGGCGGCTTCCTGCTCGGCTGGGCAGCGTTGATCTTCGGTTCGGCGCTGGCCGCCTTCGCCACGGCGTTCCTCGCCACCCACTCGTCCTGGCTGGGTGCCTTCGAGGCGGCCGGGGACGGCTCGCGGTACGGGCTGTTCGTCGGCTGGATCGTCGGCCTCGCGGTGGCCAGTACGAAGGCGCGCGTCGCCGCCAGGGCGTAGGCACGTTTCGCGGTCAGCGGATAGCTCGGGGCCGGGGCAACCGGGCAGGATGAGCACATGCGGCTACTCGTCCTGGGCGGTACCCGTTTCCTCGGCCGGGCTACCGCGGCGCACGCGGTGGCCGCCGGCCACCAGGTCACCTGCGCGGCGCGCGGCACGTCCGGGCCGGTTGCCACCGGTGCCGAGCTGGTCCGGGTGGACCGGTCGGTACCCGACGGCCTCGCCCCCCTCGACGGCCGCAGCTTCGACGCCGTGGTCGACGTGTCCAGCGTGCCCAGCCAGGTCCGACAGGCCGTCACGGCCCTCGCCGGCCGGGTCGGCCACTGGACATGCGTCTCCACGATCTCGGTCTACGCCGATCTGAGCGCACCGGGCGGGCGACCGGACAACACGCCGGTACTCCCGGCGGCGCCGCCGGAGATGGACGACCCGACCGCCGGCGACGAGGAGTACGGCAGGTGCTGCGTGGCCTGCGAGCAGGCGGTGACCGGCAGCGGCCGGCCGGCGCTGGTCTGCCGGCCGGGGCTGATCGTCGGCCTGGGGGACCCGAGCGACCGGTTCACCTACTGGCCGGTCCGGTTCGCCCGCGCCGACCGCCCGGTACTGGCGCCGGGCCGGCCGGACGATCCCGTTCAGTGGATCGACGTCCGCGACCTGGCCGGCTGGCTGGTCCGCTCCGCCGAGGCCGGGCTCACCGGTACCTACGAGGCCACCGGGGCGCCGGTCCCGCGCGCCGAGTTCCTCGCGGGCATCGCGACCGGCGTCGGGGGTACCCCCGAGCTGGTCTGGGTCGACCCGCAGTTCCTGCTCGATCACGGGGTGCAGCCGTGGTCGGGGCCGCGCTCGCTGCCGCTGTGGCTGCCCCTCCCCGAGTACTCGGGCATGCTCAGCCGCGACATCGGCCCCGCGGTCTCCGCCGGTCTCACCTTCCGGCAACTCGCCGACACCGCCCGCGACACCCTCGCCTGGTACACAGTGCGGGGGGACTCGAACCTTAAGTCCGGCCTCGCCGCTGCCGATGAGGCGGATGTGCTGGAGGCGTGGCGAAAGTCTCAGGGGTGACGCCTGGGGAAGCTGTATTTGTCAGGCCCGCCCCACCCGACTCCCAGCCAACACACAGGTGCGGATGCGAACCTGGGCAGGTCCGCAACCGTGTGAGTAATGAGCGTGCCCGCGGTTGGTCGTCACGAAGTTGTGACGCAGACATCAGGTATCGCGGAATCAATGTAAGGCCCGGCCTGTTGTTACTGGGGCAGCGGGGGTACATAGCACAAGAGAACGACCGGGGGAGGCCCGAGCGTGGAAGACGTGGAGAAGGTAAGGGTACTGCGCACAGACGAGGTCGCCGAAGAGCGCGACCTGGTCGGCGTGTACCTGCACGAAATTTCCAGGACCCACCTGCTCGACGCCGCCCAGGAAGTTGAGCTGTCCCGCGCGATCGAGGCGGGCCTGTACGCCGAGCACCTGCTCGACGAGGGCGACATTCCGGACGGGGTCAAGAAGAGCGAGCTCAGGCTGCTGGTCAGCGAGGGCGAGCGGGCCAAGGACCTGTTCATCCGGGCCAACCTGCGGCTGGTCGTGTCGATCGCCCGCCGGTACGTCCGGTCCGGCATGCCGATGCTGGACCTGATCCAGGAGGGCAACACCGGCCTGGTCCGCGCGGTCGAGAAGTTCGACTACGAGCGCGGGTACAAGTTCTCGACGTACGCCACCTGGTGGATCCGCCAGGCGATCAGCCGGGCGATCGCGCAGCAGGAGCGCACCGTGCGGCTGCCGGTACACCTCGTCGAGGACGTCAACCGGATGCGCAACGTCCAGCGGCAGCTCACCCGCGAGCTGGGCGGCGACCCGGAGCCGGAGCAGGTCGCCACGGCGCTCGGGGTACCGATGGACCGGGTGCTGGAGCTGATGCGCTGGTCGCAGGACACCGTGTCGTTGGACACGCCGGTCGGCGACGACGGCGACACCAACCTGGGCGACCTGGTCGCCGACAGCGACTCGCCGTCGCCCGAGGACATCGTGCTCGGCGCGCTGGAGCGGCAGCGGATCGAGAGCCTGCTCGGCCACCTCGACGACCGCTCGGCCGGGATCATGCGCGCCCGGTACGGTCTGGAAGACGGCCGGGAGCACTCGCTCACCGAGGTGGCTTCGCAGTTCTCGCTGTCCCGGGAGCGGATCCGCCAGCTGGAGATCCAGGCACTGGGCCGGCTGCGCGAGCTGGCTCGGGCCGAGGGGCTGCAGGCCGCGTAGTTGACGGTACCGCCGGCGCCGGTTCCCCCGTGGAGCCGGCGCCGGCGGCGTTTTTCAGACTCCGACCGCGCGCCGTAGGGCACGGGTGACGAAGCCGAACTCCTGGGCGTCGCGGGTGGTGAACAGCGTCACTTCGTGGCCGCGATGCCGGGCGATCAGGCCGAATTCGGCCGGCCACCGGACCGCGCAGATCACCGCCACCGTGACCGGCACGCTCAGCGCGATGATCCCGACCAGCCAGATCCACGGCGCGGTGACGAACCTGGCCAGCAGGACGAGGGCCGCGGCCTCGACGATCGCCGCCGCGGCGCCGATCTTCACGCCGGGGTGGGTACCCCAGCGGACCACCATGATGTCCGCCAGCTCGTCGATGTCGTACCGCCGGCTGCGGACCGTCAGGTGCCGGCTCGTCACCTCGACACCGTTGTGGCGGTAGTGGACGCGGTCGGGGCGGACGCGGGTACGCCGGATGCTTTCCGCACTCATGGTGCTGCTCCCTGGCTCGTCGGAATGAGAAGGCGCGAGGTAGGCGCCGGGGGCGGAGCCTCGCGGGGATGGCGAAGCGCCGCCCGAACGTGGGTCGGAGAGCGGGAATCGAAGTGGCGTCAGGCCGGGCGGTCGGGTCCGGCGGGCGCGGGTACCGGATCGGTGAGCTGGATGAGCATGGGCGGCCTCCCGGCTGTCAGAGGGATGACCTGCACCGACTCCGTTGTCGTCTTAACGACCATTAAGCATGCGGCCACGCCATGGATGCAAGTGCAAATTGATACGGCGATGTTGCACCATGTGCCGCAGGATCACGCTAGGGTCTGCATGATGGCAACGAAGCCGAGCCCCACGCTGCTTCGCCGGCAGCTCGGAGCCGAGCTGCGCCGGTTGCGCGAACGCACCCACCGCACAGTGGCCGATGTGGCTGGTGGGCTGGGCTGGTCCCAGTCCAAGCTCAGTCGCATCGAGACCGCCACCATCGGCGTGCGGGGTGCGGATCTGGAACGGCTGCTCGACGTGTACGCGGTCGGCGACAAGGAACGGGCCCGCCTGCTCGCCCTGCGTGGCCAGGCCCGCCAGAAGGCATGGTGGGAGGCGTACGGCGACGCCCTGCCCGACGCCTACGAGACCCTGATCGGCTTCGAGGCCGAGGCGAGCGTGATCTCCACCTACGAGGCGCAGGTCGTACCCGGACTGCTGCAGACCGACGAGTACGCCAACGCAGTGACCCTGGCCGACGGCGTGTACGACGACCCGGATGTGCTCGGGCAGCGGGTCGCGGTACGGATGGCCCGCCAGGCGGTACTCATCCGGGAACCGCCGCCCCACCTGTGCGTCGTCCTGGACGAGGCCGTTCTGCGTCGCCCGATGGGCGGCCACGACGTGCAGCGCCGCCAGCTGCTGCGCCTGGTGGAGGCGGCCGAGCGGCCGACGGTCACCCTGCAGGTGCTTCCTTTCGCGGCGGGCGCGCACCGGGCCCTCGCCGGGTCGTTTATCATCCTGGAGTTCGCCGCCGATTCCGACCATCCGCTCGTCTACTGCGAAGGCATGACGGGTGGCGTGTTCCGGAGCCGGCCAGAAGAGCTTCGCAGCTATCTGACCAGCTTCGATGCGCTTCGAGACGCGGCGCTGAGCCCCGAGCGATCCACGGAGCTCATTGCCGCGCTGGCAAATACCGCGAAGTGATCCCTATCCCATACGAGAGGATGTGGCGCACCATGGCTGCTGCGCCCGAGGGCGAGGACCTGTGCTGGCGGAAGAGTAGCCGTAGCGCGGGCAATGGCGCCTGTGTCGAAATCGCTGAACTCCCGACCGTCGTCGCGGTGCGGGACTCCAAAGATCCCGATGGTCCGATCCTGACCTTCGGAGTACAGCACTGGCAGGACTTCGTCGGTTCCCTCCGCTCGGGGGAGTTCGACCCGCCGTCCGAGTGAGTCACGCACGTTCGGGGCGGCTTCGTCAGGCCGGACCGCCCCCAACGTCGCGGTACGCGATGACGAACAGGCGGCGGAACGGCAGCACGGTGCCGTAGTCGCGGGGCGGGTACGCCTCCCGCAACTGCGCCGCGACCTCCGCACGGAACTCGCCATGGTCGGCGGGTGCCAGCGCGTCGAGGAACGGCCGCAGACCGGTACCGGAGAACCACTCCAGCACCGGATCCTCGCCGGGTAGCACATGGAAGTACGTGGTCAACCACGCGTCGACCCGGTGCCCCGCGCCGCCCAACAGGTCCACGTAGTCCTCGCCGGACAGCACGCCACCCGACTGCGACGGACCCCACGCCGCGGCAACCGGGGCCAGCCGGTCCGCCCACCGGGGGCGGGCCGCGACGGCGCGAAAGGCCCGCGCGGCGCCACTGTCCACATTGGACGGTACCTGGAAAGCCAGCGCGCCGCCCTCGGACAGCGCGGACATCCAGCGGAGCAGCAGTTGCGCGTGCGTCGGTACCCACTGCAGTGCCGCGTTCGACACGATGACGTCCACCGGCCCGTCGGGTTGCCACGCCTCGATCCCGCCGACGGCGAAGCTCAACCGCGGACCGGCGAGTTGCGCCGCTTTCGCGATCATCTCGGGCGACGAGTCGATCCCCTGTACCGTGGCGGCCGGCCAGCGGTCCAGCAGCGTCGCCGTCACGTTGCCCGGTCCGCAGCCGAGGTCGACGACCCGCTTCGGTGCGTCGACGTCCACCCGGTGCACCAGGTCGTGGAACGGTCGCGCCCGCTCGGACTCGAACATCAGGTACTGCGCGGGATCCCAGGCCATGCCGCCATCCTAGGGACGGCACGGATGAAAGTGGCCCGCCCCCGCGGGGAGACGGGGGCGGGCCGGGTGTGGGAATCAGCGTCTAGCGGACGCGGCCGTAGCCGTACGGCGGCATGATGTCGATGCTCGCCAACTGCACGTTGGTACCGGCGTGCGGCGCATGGATGATCTGGTTGTTGCCCACGTAGATGCCCACGTGTCCGAGCCCGTTGTAGAACACCAGATCGCCGAACGCCAGGCTGCCCCGGCTGATGTGTGCCACCACGTTCCACTGCATCGCCGCGTTGTGTGGCAGGGACTTTCCGGCAGCGGCCCAGGCCGCCATCGTCAGTCCGGAGCAGTCGAAGCCACTCATGCTGGCGCCGCCCCAGGCGTACGGGACGCCGAGTGCGCGGTAGGCGTAACGCACCGCGGCGCCGGCCGATCCGGACACCGCGGGCGGTGTCGCGTTCGAGCGGCTGGGTGGATCGGTCGGGCGGCCGTAGGCCTGGGTACGCAAGGCGTACAGCGCCTGCAGGTCGCTATTGATCTTCGTCTTCTGTGCGTCGAGCTGCTGCTGCTCGGCCGTCTGCGCGGCCTGTGCGGCGTCGAGTTGCTGCTTCTGCCCGTCGTACTTCGACTTGGCCTGCTCGTACCCGGAGATCACGGTACGGTGCTGCCGGCCGATCTGGTCCAATGCGCCGAGCTGGTCGATGAGGTCGGCCGGCGATCCGGCTTCGAGCAGCGCCGCGCCGGTGCCCAGCGGGGCGCCCTCGTACGCCTTGACCACGACGTCCTGCACGGCCGAGTACGCCGAGTCCATGCCGGCCTGCAGTGGCGCCAGCTGGGTCGCGAGCGCGGCCTGCGCGGCCTGGGTGGCCTTGAGCTCCTCGGTGACCTTGTCGTACTGCTCGACGATCTGTTCCAGGCTGTTCTGCTTGGCTTCGATCTGCGCCTGCAGATCAGCTGGAGACGGGGTGGCGGACGCCACAGTCACCGGCAGGACGATGCCGATGCTGAAAGTTCCGACGAGCACAGCGCGCACCAATGTTCGCGCAACGCGCAAGGACTCCAGTCCTCTCTTCCCGTTCGAGGGCCGGCCCGGCCGGGCCCTCGCCGCGTACCGGGTTAGCTGACGGATTCGGGCCGGAAGTCGCCCTACCGCGATCGCTCGCGGATTCACCCCAACAAACCTGGGTCCCCGGTTCGCCGCTGCCGCAATGAGAGCAGCCGACGCGATTCGGCGGCACCGACCGGCGTCGCCCGGGGGTGGGCGACCGGCTACCCGACCGGCGACACCGACGGTAACCCGTTGGGCGGGGGCGACCGCAAGTCGAGCGACCGCAATGGGTACTAAGAGAGGTATTTAAATTTCGCGCGGAATATCCAACCTGATCCGCTCGCCCGCGTGGTCGAAGAGGAAGACGCGGTCGACCTCGACAGCCACCGTGATGGTGTCACCCAGCCGTGGTACCGGTGCGGGCAGCGCGACCCGGACCGCCACCGTGCCACCGAGCGCCGGCGGCCGCTGCTGGCTGTCCGGCTCGTACACCGGGTAGAAGCCGTACGGCGTCCGCGCGGTGGCCGGCGGCGGAGTGGCGTGCGGGTGCGGTACCAGCCGGGCCAGCGTCTCGCGCAGCGCGTCCACGCCGTGATGTCCGGGCGCCTCCTCGGCGACCGCCTCGGTCAGCGCGCCCGGGGTGTCGGGCAGTTCGAGCTGGCTGACCCCGGTCGCCGTGGGTACCCCGCCGATGTCGACGAGCACGATGACCTCGTTGCCGAGGTGCTCGACGTGCACCACCTCGCCGTGCAGGGCGTCCGCGGTGCCGGCGTCGACGATCCGCAGCGCCTCGGGCCGCAGCCCGACGGTGATCCGCGCGGTGTGGTGGGCCGCGAGGACCGCCGCGCGCGGATCCGACCAGGGCAGCGAGATCGCCTGCTGGCCGAGGTCGAGGACCGCCTCGGTACCCGGACGGCGGTACACGGCGGCCTGCAGCAGGCTGGTCCGCGGGGTGCCGACGAACGCCGCCACGAACAGCCGCTTCGGATCGGAGTAGATCTCGCTGGGGGTACCGAGCTGTTCGATGCGACCGCGGCGCATGACCGCGATCCGGTCGGCCATCGTCATCGCCTCGGTCTGGTCGTGCGTGACGTAGAGGGTACCCACGCCAAGGGTCTTGGTCAGCCGCACGATCTCACCGCGCAGCTCGGCGCGGACCGCGGCGTCCACATTGGACAGTGGCTCGTCGAGCAGGAAAGCCTTGGGCCGCCGGACGATCGCGCGGGCCATCGCCACCCGCTGGCGCTGCCCACCGGACAGCTGCGACGGCCGGCGGCGCAGCAGGTCGTCCACGCCGACCAGCCGGGCGGCCTCCAGCACGCGGGCGTTGACCACCGCGTCCTCCGGCGACGGTTCGGTGCGCAGCGGGAAGGCGATGTTCTCCGCGACGGACAGGTGCGGGTACAGCGCGAACTCCTGGAACACCATCGCGACGCGCCGCTGCCGTACCGGCAGGTGGTCGACCGGCTGGTCGTCGAGGTACACACTGCCGGCGGTGGCCGCCTCCAGCCCGGCTACGATGCGCAGGATCGTGGTCTTGCCGCAGCCGGTCGGCCCGAGAAGCACGACGAACTCGCCCTCGGCCACGTCGAGGTCCACCCCGTCGACGGCAGGGGTGTCGCCGTCGTACACCTTGGTCACGCCGCGCAGCGCGATGGCCGACATCCTCATATCTGACCTTCCGGGCCGGCATCGCGCAAGGCGCCGCAGCGTAGTGTCGATCTGTGAAGCTGAAGCTCGACCTGCACGACATCTACAACCGCGGGCAGGACATCGACCGGGCACTACGTGCGGTCATCGACGAGGCGGTCGCCAAGCGGATCACGCTCGTGGAGATCATCCCGGGGAAGGGGTCCGGCCAGCTGAAGAAGCGGGTACTGCGGTTCCTCGACCAGAAGGAGATCCGGGCGCTGTACCACCGGATCGAGAAGGACGCCCAGAACTGGGGGCGGCTGTTCATCCACTTCCGGTTCAAATGAGCGAGGAGTCGGTCGATGACCGGCTCCTCGCTCAGAGTGTCCTCATCGTGCCGTACGGCTGACCGTAGGTTGCGAGTGCGTATCGGGGCTGGCGGGACGCGCCCGGACCGTAGATCATCAATCCGGTTGAATAGCCTATGAGAGGATCACCGGATTGATAAGGCTCTTAACTGAAGTACACGCGTCGGACCCGCTATGGTGGAAATGGTGTGGCATAACCATTTCCGTGGCCTTGAGGTGCCTTTTCTGGTTTGCCGGTAGTCTCATAAAACTCTAACAGGTACAGGAGTCAGCGGCCGAGCAGGTCGGCGACCCGGACCAGCGGCGCGGCGCACCTCGGGATCTGCTCGGGCCGGTCGATGTTGCCCGGGTAGTAGGTCATCAGCTCGGTCTGTTGCAGGCTCCAGGGTGGGACCTGCCCGGCGAGGTGCGCCGCCCGCAGCGCCGGGCCGAGCAGTCGCTGTGCCGTCATCGGATCGCAGCCCAGTACCCGGAATGTGCGGTCGAACTGCGGGTCTGCGGTACCGGCGTCACCCTCGCCGACCAGCGTCCGGGCGAGCTTGGAGAACGCGCCGCGACGCTCCACCGCGATGGTGGGGCCAGGCTCGGCCAGCCGTACCACGACCACCACGTACGCCCGCCGGGCCGCGCCGGCCGGTGTTGTCGGCCAGGGCCCGGTATGTGTAGGAGTAGTCGCCGACGCAGACCGGCCGGCCCCAGAGGGTGCCGCAGATGATCCGCGAGACGCCGCCGGGGTTCTGACCGGGTAACCGGTTGCCCCAGTCGACGGCCGGTGACTCGGTCATGGTCCATCCGTACTGCGCCATCCACTGCCGCATGCGCTCGCGGCGGGCCCGGCCCCGGCGGGTGACGACGATGACCAGGGGTACCGCGGCGGCCAGGAACGTGACGCCGCCCAGGCAGACGAACAGCAGCATGAAGGCGCCGACGAGGCCGGCCGACGGTACGCCCGGCGAGGTCTGGTCGACGTCCACCAGCACATGATGCGGGTGGGAGTCCTCGGCGCGTCCCCGATCGGTCACCGCCCGCCGTTACGGTCGGTGCCGTTCGACCTCGCGGGCGATCTCGATCCGCGAACCGAAGCCGAGCTTGGCCAGGATGCTCGACACGTGGGTCTGCACGGTGCGCCGGGACAGCAGCATGTCGGCGGCGATGTCCGGGTTCGAGCGGCCGTCGGCGACCAGCCCGGCGACGCGCAGCTCGGTCGGGGTCAGCGCGTCCCAGCCGGTGGCCGGCCGGCGCCGTACCGTCCGGGGGCCGCGCCGTATCCCGAACACCCGCAGCCGTGCGTCGGCGCGCCGGACGTCCCAGCCGGCGCCGAGGGTCAGGTAGGTGCGCACGGCGTCGGACAGCGCCGTCCGGGCACCGTTGATGTCGCCGACCGCGGCGAGCAGTGCGGCCGCCTCCTCGTAGGTCTGGCCGAGCGGTAGCGGGGCCTGGCCGGTGCGGTACTCCTTGGCGACGGCGATCAACGCGCCCGGGTCGCCGTCGAGGACCGCCCGGGCCCGGCGCGCCGCGAGGATCCAGCGGGGCAGCGGCTCGGTCGCCGCGTCCGCCTCCGCCGCCGCCACCGCCGCGCGGGCGAGGTCGCGGTCGCCGGCTGCGAGCGCGAGCCGGACCAGGTCGGGCAGCCAGAGGTACCGCTCGTAGAGGTCGCCGATGTCGTCGATGTCGACGGTGTCGGCGAGCACGGCGGCCGCCGCTGCCGGGCCGGCCCGCTGTTCCGCGTCGACGGCACGGGCCATCATCAGCAGGGTCGCGTTGCCCCGCAGGTACCCGATGAGCGCCGGCAACGAGTCGGCGAGCCGCAGCTGCTCCTCGCAGCCGGCCCGTTCGTCGCGGTGCGCGGCGATGAAGGCCAGTCCACCGCAGCGGATGAGCCGCTCGACGACGCCCATCTCGCCGGTCATGGGTTCGAGTTCGGCCCAGGCGTCATCCCATTCTCCGACGTCGATCTGTTGGCACGCCGTCTGTACCCGTACCTGCGGCAGCCGCCACGCCCCCGCGCGTTCGGCGAGCATGAGCGCCTCCCGCATGGCGGCCTCGGCGAGCTGGGTGCGACCCAGCGCCTCCAGGTTGTACGCCCGGTTGGCCAGCAGCGAGATGCGCAGGTCGGCCGCTTCGGGAAGGTCGCCGATGACCTCCAGCGCGCGGTCGGCATAGGTCACGCCGTGCTCGTGGTCGGCGAACATGTACAGCATCTGCAGGGCGTACCCGACGGTGATCCGGTCGCCGAGCTGTTCGCCTTCGACGACCGCCTGCAGCGCCTCCGCCCGGCCGTCGTCGCGCCAGCCGACCAGCGGCAGCGCCCGTGCGCGGGACACCCGCAGGCGGGCCCGCCACAGTGCGGGTACCCCGTCGAGGGCGAGCGCCTCGTCGACCGCGGCCAGGCTCTCCGCGTACCGGCCACCGAAGAACAGGATCGCCGCCAGGATCCAGGCCATCTCGCCGGCCCACGCGGCGTCGCCGGAGACCGCGCGGGCGTGCCGGGCGACCCGCTCGGCCTCCTCCAGCCGGCGTATCCGGAACAGCGCCTGGGCCTGGCCGCGCAGGATCGCCCGGTGCCGTGGATCGCCGTGGTCGCTGCGCCTTTCGGCCTGGGGGAGCAGTTCGACGGCGAGGTCGGGGGCACGGTACGCCAGGGCGTGGGCGTGCTCGGCGAGCCAGTCGACCGCCCAGCCGTCGATGGCGTCCGGCGCGGCGACGAGGTGCGCGGCCACCTGCTCGGCGGGCAGGCCGGCGTCGGACAGCGCCCGCGCCACCTGGCGGTGCAGGGCCGACCGGGCGCTGGCCGGCATCGCCTGGTACAGCGCGTGGCGGATCAGGTCGTGCCGGAACTCCAGCCGCTCGCCGGCCTCGGCCAGTACCCCGGCCGCGATGGCCTCGTCGAGTACCGGCAGCAGCGCACTGGTCGCCCGGCCGGTCACCGTGGCCAGATCGAAGACCGAGAAGTCGGGGCCGAGTACGGCGGCGATGCGCAGCAACGGAGTCGCGTCCGGGGACAGGAAGCTCAGCCGGTGCCGGATCGCCGCCGCCAGCTCCGGCAGCGGTTCCTCCATCGGCTCGACGAGCTCGGCGACGCCGGCGTCGACCTTGACCCGTTCGGCCCGCAGCAGCGCGTCCATCAGTTCGCGTGCGTACAGCGGGTTTCCGCCGGCGTTGGCGACCGTGTCGCGCAGCCGCGGTCCGGGTTCGGCACCGGCGGCGCGGCGGACGATCTTGGCCACCTCGCGGGACGGCAGCGGACCGAGCGAGAGAACGAGCGCGCCCCGCGCCACGACAGCCCGGCGCAGGCTCGCCACGGCCGGCCGTACCGGTACCGGGCGGCAGCCGCTCACGAGCAGCAGCGGCAACTGCTCCACGGCCGCGCCGAGCCGGTTCCAGACGAGCAGGCTCGCCTCGTCAGCCCATTGAAGGTCGTCGAACGCGAGGACCACCGGCGCGGTGGCGCACAACCGGTCGATTCCAGCGAGGAAGCGCTCTACCGCGGCGGGTACCGCGTCGGGGCCCTCCACGACGCCGTCGACGGTCTCCTGGTTCAGCAGCGCGACGACCTCGCCGGCCGGTTCGGGACCGATCGCGTCGATCAGCGCGCGCAGCGGCAGCCGTTGACCGAGCTCGTCGCCGACGGCGCGGTACGTCCGGCAGCCGTGCCCGGTCGCGTCCGCCAGAGTTGCGCCGACCAGGGTGGATTTGCCGATGCCGGGTTCGCCCTCGATCCACACGACTCCGCCGCGGCCGCCGCGCACCGCGGCCACCGCCCCACGGAGCACGGTGAGCTCGTCGTCGCGGCCCACCGGCGAGGCCCCGACCGTCGTGGGGGTCACACCGGGCATTCTAGGTCGACTTCCTGAGTTAACCACTCGGCCACATGGCGGATGTCTCGGCGCAGCAGATCCAGTAAGACAATTGAGAGAGCGCTCTCCCGAGCGGAGGGCCGGCTCCTGATCCCGCGCGACTCCCCGTCTCACTCTGGCGGACAGCCAGAACCGGAGGTATCGAGGATGGTAGATAGAAGTCGCCGGCTGCTGATCGCCGTGTCCGCCGCTGTGGCGATGGCCGGCGCGTCGGTGGCCGCCGCGTTACACGCCCAGGCATCGGTACCGCCGACAACCGCCCCCGGCTGGACGCTCAACTTCAGCGACGACTTCAACGGGTCGGCCGGCAGCGGCGTCGACGGCAACTGGCGGTACACGACCGGGACCTCGTACCCCGGCGGGCCGGCGAACTTCGGCACCGGCGAGGTCGAGACGATGACCAGTTCGACGCAGAACGTATCCCTCGACGGCAGTGGCAACCTGCGGATCACCCCGGTGAACAACGGCGGCTGGACCTCCGGCCGGATCGAGACCAACCGGCAGGACTTCCAGCCACCGGCCGGCGGGAAGCTGTGGGTACAGGCGCGGATCCAGATGCCGAACGTGACCGGGGCGGCGGCGGCCGGGTACTGGCCGGCGTTCTGGATGCTCGGCACCCCGTACCGCGGCAACTGGTGGAACTGGCCGGGCATCGGCGAGATCGACATCATGGAGAACGTCAACGGCCTCAACCGCGAGTACGGCACCCTGCACTGCGGCGTCAGCCCCGGCGGGCCGTGCAACGAGACCACCGGCCTGGCCAACAACGTGCCGTGCAACGGTTCGACCTGCCAGGCGGCGTTCCACACCTACGCGATCCAGTGGGACCAGTCGACCAACCCGCAGACCATCAGGTGGTACCTCGACGGCGTCAACTTCCACACCGTCAGCTCCAACCAGGTCGACCCCGGTACCTGGGCGGCGGCGACCAACCACGGGTACTTCATCATCCTGAACGTGGCGATGGGCGGCGCCTTCCCGGCGGCGCTGGGCGGCGGTCCGACCGCGGCCACCGCATCCGGCGTCCCGATGCGGGTGGACTACGTGGCGGTGTGGTCCGGTAGCGCGAGCGCGGTCGGCCCGCCGACCGGTCCGGGCGGCCCGGGCCCGTCGCCGTCGCCGAGCCCGCCCACCTGCGGTCCGCTGATCTCGCAGGGCCGGCCGACGACGTCCTCGGCGATCGAGGCGCCCAACCTGGCGGCGCAGTTCGCGGTCGACGGCGACCTCGGTACCCGCTGGTCCAGCGCGTTCTCCGACCCGCAGTGGATGCAGGTCGACCTGGGCTCCGTGCAGCCGATCACCCGGGTGAAGCTGAGCTGGGAGGCGGCGTACGCGACGGCGTACCAGCTCCAGGTGTCCAACAACGCCGGCGGGCCGTGGACGGTCGCCTACGACAACACCGCCGGTACCGGGGGAGTGGAGGATCTCAAGGTCAGCGCGACGGCACGGTACGTGCGGCTGTGGGGTACCCAGCGGGCGACACCGTACGGGTACTCGCTGTGGGAGTTCCAGGTCTTCGGCGGCTGCGGCGGTACGCCGACACCGACGGGCGGCCCGACCCCGACCCCGACGCCGACCGGTGGGCCGACCAACCCGCCGCCCGGTGGCCGGGACGCGTACGGCACCATCCAGGCCGAGTCCGCCAACCAGCTGCAGGGCCTGCCGAACGCCGGCTCGTTCGTCGGCCCCGGCGGCAACGGTGACTTCCTGCGGTTCGACGGCGTGAACTTCGGCGGTACCCCGGCCACGCAGTTCAAGGCGCAGGCCGCCTCGGGCGCCGCGGGCGGCGTCTCCGGCCTGGTCGAGGTGCGCCTGGACAGTCCGGGCGCGGCGCCGCTGGGCAGCTTCGCCATCGCGAACACCGGCGGCTGGCAGAGCTGGCACCTGGTACCGGCCAACATCAGCGCGGTGACCGGTACCCACACCGTCTACATCACGCTGACCAGCGGCCAGCCGGCCGACTACGTCAACCTCGACTGGATCAGTTTCGGCCACTGATCCCACCAGGAGTCCGGCCCGCCGGGAATACCTCCGGGCGAGCCGGACTTCTTCGTGAGCAGACTTGAGAGGAGCGCACATGCCCGCCGAGGTCACCGACGCCACCTTCGCCGACGAGGTACTGGGTAGCGACATTCCGGTACTGGTTGATTTCTGGGCCGAATGGTGCGGGCCCTGCCACAAGCTCAACCCGATCCTGGAAGACCTGGCCGGCGAGTACGCCGGGCGGCTGCGCATAGTCAAGCTGGACGCCGACGCCAACCCGGAGACCGTCCGCGCCTACAACGTCATGGCGATGCCGACGCTGGCGGTGTTCCGCAAGGGCGAGGTCATCGGGCAGCTGGTCGGGATGCGGGCCAAGTTCACGCTGCGCAACGAGCTCGACGAGATCCTGTCACGCGAGTCGTAACGCCCCCGTCGGGGATCGCCTGCGCCTGCTGAAGGTCAGCCCATCATCACCAGTACGGCGGTGACGCCGAGCAGAACCATGACCAGCACGGTGATCAGCAGTCCGCGCTCGCTGTCGACGAAGGTGGACTGAGCCTGGTCGGTGGGGGTGGTCATGGCGTGCCTCCGGGTCGTTGTTGCCGCTGACCTCAAGGTAGGGAACCGGTCGGGGGGTGCGAATCCTGGTTTCGTGCCGTCTGGGTTCCCGGGCGGGCGCGCCGCGAATCCTCCCGCGCTGGTTGAGTTTCGGTAAACGCCCGAAGGCGGACACGGCTGCTGCCGTGTCCGCCTCCGACCTGGTGGGAACAGGTCTTAACAGGCTTGCGAGGAGCCTGTCGCGCTCACCCGTTCGGTGCCCGCCGCTTGGATGCAGTACCCGGACACGCTCTGGATGACGAAGTCGTTGGAGCCTCCGCTCTTCTCGAATGCGAAGTTACCGATGAACTTGATCGCGCTGCCGGAGTTGACCAGTACCGCCGGCCGGGCGTCGGACTTGCTGAACGAGACGCCGCCACCGGTGAAGGTGATGTTGTCGGCGTTGTGGATGAACCAGCCGTAGGCCGGCCGGGTGCCGATGCTGTTCGGGTTGTAGTTCTTCGGGTCGTTGCTCGGCAGGCCGGTACCCATCGAGCCGTGGCCACCCGGAACGTTGATCTTCACGTTGGTGAAGGTCTCGTTGCTGACGTGGTGGCTGGCGTCCGCGCCCCAGATCGTCGGGCTGAACTGCGGGCTGCTCTTGCCGGCGATGGTGATGTTGTCGTAGGTGATGTTGTTGATGTGCCCGACGCCGGGGCTGTCGCCGCACCGCTTACGGGTACCGATCTTCTGCATGATCGGCGACGCCACGTTGGTGACGTTGATGTTGCGGTAGTGCACGTTGGAGATGTTGGCGCCGTCCATGGACACCATGCCGAGGCCGGACTTGCTCGCCCCGGTGATGGTGATCGTGTTGAAGTTGTAGTCGGTGAAGTTGCTGCACGTCTCCGAACCGAACATCAGCGCGTTGCAGCACCCGGCCTGGAGCTTGGCGTTGGTTACCGTCACGTGCCCCTGGTCGGTGAACCGCTTGCCCAGCGCCCAGTCGCTCTTGAACACCAGCGCGTCGTCGTTGGCCTGGTCGTCGATGTTGGTGATGGTCGCGTGCGAGGTGTTGATGATGTTCCAGCCGTCGCGGTCGGACGCGGTACGGATGACCAGGTGGTCCGAGGTGACCCCGGTGCAGCCGTTGATGAGCGCGGCGAAGTGCCCGCCACGGCGCAGCGTGATCCCGCTGATCGTCAGGTTGGTGCAGTTGGTGATCGAGATGATCTTGTCGGCCTGGCCCGACTTCGGGTTGCCGGTGATCAGGTGACCGCCGCCGTCGATCGTGCCGGCGCCGGTGAACTTCACGTTGGACACGTTGTTGCCGAAGAACACGGCGTCGTGGAAGTGGCTGTGGCCGAAGTCCTGGAACGCGGAGTTCGGGTTCGACTCCGGAGCGTCGTACCCGCCGGAGGATGCGGTCAGCGTGGTACCGGCCGGCACGTTGATGGTCACGTTGCTCTGCAGGTGCGTGGTGCCCTTCAGGGCGAGGTTGCCGATCGGGAACGTGACCTCACCGCCGCCGGCCCTGCTCGCCGCGGCGATCGCCTTGTCCAGCGCCGGGGTGGCGTTGGTGACGCCGTCGGCGACCGCGCCGAACGAGGCCACGTTGAACTGCTTGCCGGGGGCCTGCGTCGCGGCGCTGGCCACCATCGGCGCCGCTGCGGCGGCCATACCCACCAGGCCCGCGGCGGAGATCATGAACCACTTCGTCCTGCTTCTCACGCAGGCGCTCCTTCCTCTGGCCCACGGCTGCCGCGGCCGGTACGGCAGAACCACAGGTGACGGGATTGTTTCTGACGTGGGTCTACGCCAGGTCGCCGTGCTGAACCAACGACTTCTTCCGCGCGATGGAATGAAAACGATCGCATTCACGAGCAACAATGCGAACCTGCAGGTCGCAGCGTAGCCGCTCACGAGGCGACTTCAGCGAGGGATCTCTATGCAAACGTGTGCAGGTGTCGGTCACGCCGGGCGGCGGGTCAGCGCCACGACCGGGATCCGCCGGCGGATCCGCGCCTGGTGCTCGGCGAAGAACGGGTACCGCTGCGCGATGCCCGCGAACGTCTCCTCGTACTCGCCGCCCCGCAACGGGGTCGCGGTCGCCGGGTAGGTCTCGCCGTCGACCTCGACGGTGACCGTCGGGTTGGCCACGAGGTTGCGGTACCAGTCGGGATGGCGCACCGCACCGGCGTTCGAGGCGATCACGAGTACCCGGTCGCCGTCGCGGACATACATCATCGGCGTGGTCCGGGGCAGGCCGCTGCGCCGGCCGATCGTGGTGAGCAGCAGCAGCGCCCGGTCGCCGAGCCGGCCACCGGCGGCGCGGAACTGCTCGATGAGCTTGCGGTTGTGCTCGCGGATGTCGGGCGGCATCTGGCTCATCGTGTCTCCTGGGCCGCTACGCACGGCGCTGCGGTCATCGCGTCTCTCCGGAGTCCTTGGTCAGCATGAGGCCGGACGTGTCGACGGCCTCGAAGTCATTGCCGGTCAGGCCGCCCAGCGCGCGCAGGGTGTCGTTGCTCCAGCGGTCGTCGGGCGCACCGCTGAGGTACCACGCCGAACCGTTGTCGGCGACGATCACGCCATAGGTCTTCATCGCCTGCGCGATCACCCGTGCCTGGGCCGGCAGCTTCGCGATGTCGACACCGGCCTTCAGCCGCAGGCGCAGGCCCATCGGCGGCAGGGCCGGGTCGGTGCTCGACGAGGCGAAGTGCCGCGCGGGCCACAGGTACCGCCGCTGGCTGTGCGGCACGGTCACCCGGATCGCGTGGTCGATCCGGCCGGCGGCGACCTCCTCGTAGCGCACCAGTCCGGCGACCACCGGCAGGCCGGCCGCGTCGGCGGAGGTGAGCCCCGCCGGTCGCAGCCCGTTGCCGCGCAGGTCGAAGACCGCACCGGAGCCGGCGTGCCAGGAACCGTCGGCGGCGGGGTGGGCGTTCCACAACTCGTACAGCCGGCATGCGCCGGTGTCGACGACCAGGACGTGCCGGTCGCCGCCCGCGGCGGGGCCGCCCTCGACCAGGGCGCCGCGGGGCACCGGGTAGGGGCCGCGGTCGCTGTCTTCGGCGTAGTCGAAGGACACCGGTACCTTCGGCTGGCCGGCCGGTACGTAGGTGACCGGGATGCCGATCGGGCCGCCGTCCCACAGGCCCGCGCCGAAGTCGGCCTTGACGCGGGCGGCCGCGCCGATGCTTGCGACGTATGCGGTGCTGGACGCCAGCGTGGGCAGGTGGCTGACGTCGGCGTGCCAGACGTTGTTCGCCGGCAGGTTCGGGCAGCCGTGCAGGCCGGGGCCGGCGGGCGGGGCGGCTTTCGTCGGCGTGGCGCCGGGGCTGGGACTGCCGCTGGGGCTGCGCGCCGGCTCGGTGGCCGACCCGGCCACGGTCGGCGGGTCGGCGAAGTGGGCCTGTGCCGCGGTCGGGTGCGTCGAGGGGTGCGCGACGACGAGGTACCCGGTGATGAGGAGCACAACAGCCGCCGCCACGAGTGCCCAGCGGTACCGGCGCATCGCCGTAGCCTACCCGGGTGGTCCCGCCCCTGACCCACGGTACGGGCCCGGTACCCGGCGGGCATGTCGTCGGGGGTGGGTCACCGCACCGGCTCTCCTTGCCGGGGGCGGAGCAAGGATCGGGTCAGGGGCGGGCGTCCGGTGGGTTGGTGAGGGTCAGGGCATCGATCAGGTTGCTCATGTCGGCCGGGGTCAGCGAACCGAGGCCGAGCACGAGCAGGGGGCGTGGGCACACCCGGTGCCCGGTGGAGCGGGCGGTGCTGGTCAGCTGCTCGGTGGCGAGCACCTGGATGGGCAGGCCGGCGCCGGCACGGGCGAGGAAGCACAGCACGTCCGTCGTGGCCGGGTCGAGGTGGTGCAGGTTGTCCAGGATCAGCAGCAGCGGTCCGGTGCGGGCCAGCCGCCGGCACAGGTTCAGGAAGGACAGCCGTACCCCGGCCGGGCTGAAGTAGTCGGCCCGCGGGGCGGACCGGAACGGCGCTCCGGAGAGGATCGCGCGCTGCGGTTCGGGCAGGGGAGCGAGGTCGCGGTCGGTGACGGTGGCCAGCAGGTCGGCGAGCGCGTGGTACGGGCGGTCCGCGCGTCGCGGGTCGGCGCCGCAGCGCATGATCCGTCGCGCCTCGGCCTGCGCCGCGATGGAGGTGAGCATGGCGGCCGACTCGTCCGGCGAGGCGTTGCCCAGGAACAGCACGCTGCCGCCGCTACGCAGCCAGCCACCGGCCCGGTCGACTCGCCACTGCCGGTCGGGGGACACATCGCTCATGAGGGAAGTGTGCGGGAGAAAACACCACGCACGACACGGGAGAACTACCGAGGACTGTACGGAAATACTACGTACACTGGGCCGTTCGGCCGACGCGTTCCGCTACAGCTCCTCGCGCCAGGGTGGGTCGGCGCCGAGCCGCCCGCAGGTGATACCCGCCACCCGCTGGGCGAAACGCAACGCGGCGGTCAGCTCGTCGCCGGTCAGGCCGGCCAGCGCCGAGCGGTTCAGCCGACCGGTACCGTCGAGGGACGCCAGCAGGCCGGACATGAACGCGTCGCCGGCACCGACCGTGTCCACCACCTTCACGGGCGCGCCGGGAAGGTCGACCGGCCCGGCCGGCCCGAGCGCGTACGCGCCGTCCGGGCCGCGGGTGACCACGAGCACCGTCGGCCCCATCTCCCGCCACTGCCGCAGTACCGCGTCGATCGGGCGACCTCCGGCGATCCACGCCAGGTCCTCGGCGCTGGCCTTGACGATGTCGGCGAGGCCGAGCCAGCGCTCCAGCCGGGACCGTACCGCGGCCTCGTCCCGGATCAGCGACGGCCGGATGTTCGGGTCGAAGGCGATGACCCGCCGCGGCCGTTCCCGGGTGAGCAGGGCCTCCAGCGTCTCGGCCATTGACGGTACCGGCAGCGCCAGCGAGCCACTGACCTGCAGCGCGGCGGTCGGGGGCAGCTCGTCGGGCAGCTCGGCGACGGTCCAGCCGCCGTCGGCGCAGCCGTCGATGTAGAAGTCGTACGCCGCGACCCCGGCCGCGTCGAGACCGAGCACCGCCAGCGTGGTCGGCGCCGTGGACGTGACGGCGAGGTCCAGCGCCACCCGGGAGGCGCGCACGTGCTCGCGCAGCAGCCGGCCGAACCGGTCGCGGGCGAGCCGGGCGAGCAGGGCCACGTCGACGCCGAGCCGGCCGAGCCCGACCGCGATGTTCAGCGGGCCGCCGCCGGGCCGGGCTTCGTAGGCGGCGCCGGTGCCGGCCGGTACCAGGTCGATGAGCGCCTCGCCGCAGACCACGATCATCCGTTCATCTTCGAGCGCCAGGACCGATTCCCGCCAGCATGGCGGCGTGTCAACCGGCAGGCTTCACCGCATGGACATTCTTGCGATTCCCGCCGCGCAGCTCGACGGGATCCGGGCCGCCGGCCGGGACGTGGCCGGCAACGGGTACCGGCCGACGGTGGACCGGGCCGGCGGTTCCCCGTTGCGGTGCTGCCTGCGGCTGTCCCGGCCGGGCGAGCAGGTGGCGCTGATCGCGTACCGGCCGGCGGGTACCGCGGGTGCCTACGCGGAGATCGGGCCGGTGTTCGTGCACGCGGCCGCGTGTGACGGGTACCCGGCGGACGGCGGGTGGCCGCCGGAGTACCGCGACCGGCAGCAGGTGCTGCGGGCGTACGACGACCGCGGCCGGATCTGCGACGCGCTGCTCGTCGACGGGGCCGACGCGGAGACCGGCATCGCGAAGCTGCTCGCCGACCCGGCGAACGTCGTCGTGCACAGCCGCAACGTGCTGTACGGCTGCTACATGTTCGCCATCTCGCGGTAGGGCTTCAGCTCCCGGCGGGCCAGCGAGCGGCGGTGCACCTCGTCCGGCCCGTCGGCCAGCCGCAGCGTCCGGGCGTGCACCCACAGCTCCGGCAGTACCGTGTCCTGGGCGACCCCGCCCGCGCCGTGCAACTGGATCGCCTTGTCCAGGATCCACTCCACAGTGGACGGTGTGGCGATCTTGATGGCCTGGATCTCGGTGTGCGCGCCCTTGTTCCCCACCGTGTCCATGAGCCAGGCGGTCTTGAGTACGAGCAGCCGCAGCTGTTCCACCCGTACCCGCGCCTGCGCGATCCACTCGCCGACGACACCCTGCTCGGCCAGCGGGCGGCCGAACGCGACCCGGCTGACCGCCCGCCGGCACATCAGCTCGATGGCCCGCTCCGCCATGCCGATCAGGCGCATGCAGTGGTGGATCCGGCCGGGGCCCAGCCGCGCCTGGGCGATGGCGAAGCCGCCGCCCGCGGCGCCGAGCAGGTTCTCGACGGGTACCCGGACGTCGCGGAACACGATCTCGGCATGCCCGCCGTGCGGCCCGTGCGTGTACCCGAAGACCTCCATGCCGCGCCGCACCTCGATGCCGGGCGCGCTGCGGGGTACCAGGACCATGCTCTGCTGCCGGTGCGCCTCGGCGGCCGGGTCGGTCTTGCCCATCACGATGAACAGCGCGCACCGCGGGCTCATCCCGCCACTGGACCACCATTTGCGCCCGTTGATGACGTAGAAGTCGCCGTCGCGCTCGATCCGGGTCGCGATGTTCGACGCGTCGGAGGAGGCGACGTCCGGCTCGGTCATGCAGAACGCCGAGCGGATCTGCCCGTCCAGCAACGGTTGCAGCCACTCCTTCTGCTGGGCCGGGGTGCCGAACGCGGCGAGCAGTTCCATGTTGCCGGTGTCCGGGGCGGCGCAGTTCATCGCCTCCGGGGCCAGCGCGGGACTGCGCCCGGACAGCTCGGCCAGCGGCGCGTACTGCAGGTTGGTCAGGCCGGCGCCGAACGCCTTGTCGGGCAGGAACAGGTTCCACAGGCCGCGCCGTTTCGCCTCCGCCTTCAGCTCGTCGACGACCGGCGGCCGGTCCCACGGGTCGGCCAGCGCCGCAACCTGGTGCGCGAAGACCGGTTCGGCGGGGTACACGCACTCGTCGAGGAAGGCCTGGACGCGACCGACGTACTCGGTCGTGACGGCGTCGGGCGCGAAGTCCATCGGGGTGCTCCTATCCGAGTGCGGTGTGCCCGCGGGCCAACAGTTCCGGTACCACGGCGCCGATCTGGCCGAACCCCTCGCCGACGGTCAGCCCCTGGGTGTACCGGCAGTAGATGCCTTCGAGGATCACGGCGAGCTTGAAGTAGGCGAAGGCGACGTACCAGTCGAGGTTGCCGACCGCGACCCCGCTGGCCGCCGCGTACCGCTCGACCAGGTCGGCGCGGGACGGCCAGCCGGGCAGGCCGCCGGGCGAGGGCGGCGTGGACTCGTTGAGCTCGTCCAGACCGTCCCAGTACACGCAGGTCAGGCCCAGGTCGGTGAGCGGGTCGCCGAGCGTGGCCATCTCCCAGTCGAGTACCGCGGCGATACGGTGGCTGTCCGGATCCACGAGGGCGTTGTCCAGCCGGAAGTCGCCGTGCACCACGGCCGGGCGACCGCTGTGCGGCAGCGCCTTCGCCAGGCGCTCGGCCAGCTCCTCCGCGCCGGGCAGGTCGCGCGTCCAGGAGGCGGCCAGCTGCTTGCGCCAGCGGCGGATCTGCCGGTCCAGGAAGCCTTCCGGGCGGCCGAAGTCACCGAGGCCGACGTCGTCGGGTACCACGGTGTGCAGCGCGGCGAGCGTGTCGGCGAGCGCCGCGCCGAGCGCCTGACCGGCGGCCTCGGACAGGGCCCGCAGGGCGGGAGCGTCGCGGTAGACCACGCCGTCGACCTTTGCCATGAGATAGAACGGTGCGCCGATGACGGTCTCGTCGCCGCAGTAGGCGAGCGTGTCCGGCACGGGTACCGGGGTCGGCGCGAGCGCGGTCAGCACGGTGTACTCGCGCAGCATGTCGTGCGCGGTCGCGAGCACGTGCCCGAGCGGCGGCCGGCGCAGCACCATTGACCGTCCATTGTGGACGATCTCGTAGGTGAGGTTGGACCGGCCGCCGGCGATGAGCCGCACCTGCGGCTCCTGGACCGGCCGGTCCGGGAACAGCCCGGCGAGCCAGGCGGTCAGCCCGGCGAGGTCGATCCCCGGCGTCTTACGTTCCATACCGACCAGACGGTATGCTACTGCGGTCGGACGGGCAAGAGGTCGGGAGGGCGGATGGCGCGGGCGCAGGAGCCGGCGGTACGCCGCCGGTTGGTCGAGGCGGCCGTCCGGCTGTTCGCGGAGAAGGGGTACGAGAACGCGTCGGTCAGCGAGATCGTCGCCGCCGCCGGGGTCACCAAGGGCTCGATGTACCACTACTTCCAGGCAAAGGACGACCTGCTGTTCGAGATCTACCACGGGGTCCTGGCGATGCAGCAGGACCGGCTGGAGCGGCTGGCGGGCGGCCCGGGTACCGCCGTGGACCGGCTGCGGGCGGTCGCCGTCGATGTGGTGGTGACCACAGTCGAGCACCTCGACTGGACCACCGTGTTCTTCCGGTCCATGCACCTGCTGGAGCCGGCCAAGTGGGCGACGGTACGGGCGGCGCGCCGGCGCTACCACGACAGGTTCCGCGCGATCGTGGAGGAAGGCCAGGCCAGCGGTCTGTTCCGGACCGACGTGTCGGCCGACCTCGCGGTGCACTTCTTCTTCGGCAGCGTGCATCACCTGCAGACGTGGTACCGGCCGGAGGGCGCGATGAACGCCCCGCAGATCGGCAACGTGTTCGCGCAGTTACTGATCGACGGGCTGGCCCCCTTGCCGGCGGCGGACCGGCGCCGTACGGTACCCATACCGACCGGTCGGTAAGGAGGAGTTCGCATGGCGGACAGGGTTGCACTGGTCACCGGTGCCAGCCGGGGCATCGGGCTGGCGATCGCGCAGCGGCTGGTCCACGACGGCTGGCGGGTCTGCATCACCGCGCGCAACGCGGAGCCGCTCGCCGCGGCGGCCGAACAGCTCGGCGGACCGGAGCGGGCGATCACGGTACCGGGGAAAGGCGACGACGAGGCCCACCACGCCGACGCCGTGGCGCGGACGGTGACCACCTTCGGCCGCCTTGACCTGCTGGTCAACAACACCGGCATCAACCCGGTCTACGGGCCGCTGCTCGGCCAGGACCCCGCCGCGGTCCGGAAGGTCTTCGACGTCAACTTCTTCGGCACGCTCAACATGATCCGCCAGGCGCACGGGCAGTGGCTCGGCGCACACGGCGGCGCGATCGTCAACGTGTCGTCGATCTCCGGCCTGCAGCCGGCCGAGGGCCTCGGCGCCTACGCGGTGAGCAAGGCCGCGCTCATCCACCTGACCCGCCAGCTCGCCATCGAGCTGGCGCCGGGCATCCGGGTCAACGCGGTGGCGCCCGCCGTGGTGGAGACCGCGTTCGCCCGCCGGCTCTTCGCGGGGCAGGAGGAGGAGCTGCGCAAGCGGTACCCGCTGGGCCGCCTCGGGACACCCGACGACGTGGCCGGCGCGGTGGCCTACCTCGCCTCGCCCGAAGCCGCCTGGGTGACCGGGCAGACGATCGTGCTCGACGGCGGCATCAGCCAGACGGCTCACCTCTGACAGATGGGACATGACGTGGCAGGAGAAGCTTCCCGGGTGGCGATCGTCACCGGAGCCGCCCGCGGCATCGGCGCGGCGACGGCGAAGCGGTTGGCGGCCGACGGTTTCGCGGTCGGGGTACTGGATCTTGACGCGGGCACGACGAAGGACACCGTGACCGCGATCGAGTCGGCCGGCGGGTCGGCGCTGGGCGTCGGCGTGGACGTGGCCGACGCGGCGGCGGTGAAGGCCGCTGTCGAGCAGGTGGCCGCGGAGCTGGGGCCGCCACTGGTACTGGTCAACAACGCCGGTATCACCCGGGACAACCTGCTGTTCAAGATGACCGACGAGGACTGGGACGCGGTCCTCGCGGTGCACCTGCGGGGGTCGTTCCTGATGAGCCGGGCGGTGCAGGGGTACATGACGCAGGCCACGTGGGGCCGGATCGTCAACCTGTCCAGTACCTCGGCGCTGGGCAACCGCGGCCAGGCCAACTACGCCACCGCCAAGGCCGGGCTGCAGGGCTTCACCAAGACGCTGGCGATCGAGCTGGGCAAGTTCGGGGTGACCGTGAACGCGATCGCGCCCGGCTTCATCGTGACCGACATGACCGCGGCGACGGCCGCGCGGATGGGCATCTCGTTCGAGGACATGCAGGCCCAGGCGGCGGCGGCCATCCCGGTCAACCGGGTCGGGCAGCCGGAGGACATCGCGCACGCGGTCTCGTACCTGGCCAGCGACGGCGCCGGGTTCGTCTCCGGACAGGTGCTGTACGTCGCCGGCGGACCTACGGTGTGACCATGCGGACCTTCAAGGATCTGACCGAGCTGGCCGGTGCGGTCGGCGAGCACCTCGGGTACAGCGACTGGCTGGCCGTGACGCAGGACCGGGTCGACCAGTTCGCCGACGCGACCGGTGACCACCAGTGGATCCACGTGGACCCGGACCGGGCCAAGCAGGGCCCGTTCGGCGGCACGATCGCGCACGGGTACCTGACGCTGTCGCTGGTGCCGATGCTGTCGCAGCAGATCTACGGTGTCGACAGCATCCGGATGGGGATCAACTACGGCACCGACAAGGTGCGCTTCCCGGCACCGCTGCCGGTCGGCTCGTCGGTACGGGCGGGTGCGGAGCTGGTGTCGGTGCGCGAAACGGCGCAAGGGGTACAGGCCGTGGTGAAGATGACGATCGAGGCGCAGGGCATCGAAAAGCCCGTCTGCGTGGCGGAGACCGTCGTACTGCTGGTGCCGTGACTGCTGCCAAACGGCGGCCGGGCGTCTGCCCGGCCGCCGTTCGCACGCCTTTGTCAGGCGGGCTGGACGTGCTCCGCCTGCGGACCCTTCGCACCTTGGGTGATCTCGAACGTCACCCGCTGGTTTTCGTCCAAGCTGCGGTAGCCGCTGGTCTGGATCGCGGAGTGGTGGACGAACACGTCCGGTCCACCGCCGTCAGGCGTGATGAACCCGAATCCCTTTTCCGCGTTGAACCACTTGACGGTTCCCTGAGCCACTGCTTCTTCTCCTCGCAAACACTACCGGCCGACTACCGTGTCGATGCCGGGTCGCTGTGGGTCGGGTCGGCGCCCGCCCACCGTCACAACTCCTGCGGGCGCTCATCAGAAACGTACGCGGAACTACGACTGCAACAAGGTGACTCTACTACGACTGCCGCGGGCGAGGGTGTCCACGCGGCGCAGCGCGTCCGGCAGCCGGTACCGGCCGGCCATGTGCTTGACCAGTTCGGCCGCTTCTGCCCGGGTGATCCCGGCCGCGGTGACGAACAGCGGCCGGGTGGCCTGGCCGCGACACACCGGTACCGCGTGGGTGGCGCTGCGGAACGCGGTCTTGGCCACGCCGATGACCGGTACCGCGAACTCCTGGTACGCGTGCGCGCCGAGGCCGGGCCGCCCGCCCGGGTCAAGGTCGACGTAGCCGTCGACGACCAGCAGGTCGACCGCGCCGGCCTCGGCCAGCACGACGCGCAGGGCGGGCAGCTCGCGGGCGAAGAACTCGCCCGGCCGGTACGGCGCGACGTCAGCCAGGGTCGCGACGTGCTCGGCGACGACGTGCTGGTACCGGATGTCGCAGGCCAGGACGCACGCGGCCCGCGCACCACCCGTTTCGGGGTAGTACACGTCGACGGCCGCGAAGCGGGCTCCGGTCATCGGGCCGCGCTCATCGGGCCGCCGACCGCAGCGCGTCGACGATCGCGCCCAGCTCGGCGACCAGCCCCGCGACGGTCGTCCCGTCGTGCCCGCCGATGGTGACCTGGCGCAGCTCGGCCGGCTTGGGCAGCTGCGCGACGATCTCCGGCAGCGCCTCGATCAGCCGGGCCTGTACCCGTGCCGGCGACTGGTCGTTGTCGATGGCCGCGCGCAGCCGGTCGCGCTCCAGCTCCAGCAGCGCGATCTCGTGGCCGCTGTCCGCACCGGACTTCTGCAGGGCCAGCTCGTGGTCGAGGGTCAGCCGGCGGACCGTGTACTCCTGCTCGACCCGCTGCCGGGCCATCGCCGCCTCCTCGGCCTGCCGCTCGCGTTCCAGCCGCAGGGCGTGCAGGGTCGACTCGTTCTGCAGCTCGGCCAGCCGTTGCGCGTCCTCCTGCTCGCGGGTGGCCCGGCGCAGCCGCTCGGCGGACTCCCGGTCGAAGCTCGCCGCCTCGTTGCGGGCGCGCAGCTCGGCCAGTTCCCGCTCGTTGCCCATCTGCTGGGTGTCGCGCTCCCGGGCCGCGGTCATCTCCCGCTCCGCGATGGCGACCTCGGTGGCCAGCTCCGCCAGGCGGGCCAGGCGTTCCTGCTCGGCGCGGTAGGGCTTCTGCAGGTTCTCCCACAGCCGAGCGGAGCTGACCACGGCCTCCTTGATCTGTACCGTGACGATGCGCAGCCCCAGCCCCGTGTCGCTGCCGCCCTCGCCCTCGGCCACCGCGCGCAGCCGCGCGGTCAGCTCCTCGATGATGGGCTGCTTGTCGCTGAGCACGTCTTCGACGCCGATCGTGGCGACCTTGTCCTTGATGGCGGCCTCGGCCTGCTCCTTGAGCTGCAGGTTGACCAGGCGCATCGGGTCGACCGGGTCGCCGAAGTCGAGCTTGCGGTAGGCGATGGCGAAGTCCTGGATGATCCACTGGACGTATGCCTGGACGAGTACCCCCTGCAGCTCCCGGCAGATGCAGTAGGCGCTGATGAGGATCGTCTGCATGGCACCGGGTACCACCAGAAAGGAGTCGGTCGCCGGGTTGTACCGGAACGAGATGCCCAGCCCCACGTGCAGCGGGTCGCCACGGCCGCGCCGGGTGTGCACGACGAACGCGTTGGGCGGTACCACCACGGTCTTCCAGCGCCCGAACCCGGTGACCCGCACCTCGACCGCGGCCGTGCCCCGGTCCGCGACCGCGGGCCCGGCCGCGAGCCTGGCCGGCGCGCCCGGCGGCGGGGGTGGCGGGGGCATCGCGGCGGCGACGGCGGCGGGTCGTGCCGGCGCGGCCGCCCGGCGCACCCGCAGGTCCTGCGCCAGCTGCTCCTGCTGCGCCACGACCTGGTCCAGGTAGGTGTTGCGGCTCTCCGTCGTGGTCATCCGCCTCATCCCCTCCGCGCTGCTCCGTCCATCCTGCCGAGGATGTCAAGCAGCCTGGCGGCCGCCGCTGGCGGCACCGGTCAGTCCGCGGTGAGGAACCCCGTCACGAGCGCGGCGATCCGGGCCGGCTCCTCCAGCAGGAACAGGTGGCCGCCGCCGGGTACCACGTGCAGCCGCGCGTCGCGGATGAGCCGGTACATGATGTGGGCGTTGACGAGCGGCACGATCGGGTCGTCGTCGCCGGCTATCACCAGGGTCGGCTGCGGCAGCCGGTACAGCCACGGAAGGCTCGTCCAGCCGGTGACCGCCCACACCTGGGCGAGGTACCCGGACAGCGACGGCGTGTGGGTGAACCGGGCGAGCGAGCCGTGCAGCGTCGCGTCCGGGTCGCGGCGGGCGGCGCCGCCGTACACGTCGGCCGCGATCCGCCGGAAGTAGTCCGGCTGCCGGTACCGCCGCGGGGTGGCCAGCGCCCACAACACCCTGGGGGAGCCGGGCACGCCGCCGAGTCCCGGGCCGGTGGCCGCGAGGACCAGGCGGCGCACCCGGTCCGGCGCCTGGTGCGCGAGCTGCTGGGCGAGCAGGCCGCCGAACGAGACGCCGAGCACGTCGACCCGGTCGTGTCCGAGGGCGTCCAGCAACCGTTGCATGGTGCGGGCCAGCCCGCCCATCCGGCGCGGCAGGGGGTACCGGCTGGAGCCGCCGACCCCGGGTGCGTCCACGGTGATAGTGCGCACCGTCCTGGCGTCGAGCGCGTCCTCGAACGGTCCCCACATCTCCAGGTTGGCGCCGATGCCCATCAGCAGCAGCAGCGGCCGGCCGGTACCCCGCAGCCCGACCCGTAACCGCACCCCGTCCACCTCGAGGTGGCGCAGTTGCCGCCGGCCGTTACGCGAACGCGCCCACACCGGTGATGTCCCTTCCGACGATGAGGGTCTGGATCGTCTCGGTGCCCTCGTAGGTGTGGATCGCCTCCATGTCGGCCAGGTGCCGCATCACGTGGAAGTCGAGCAGGATCCCGTTGCCGCCCAACAGGTCCCGGGCGTCCATGATGACCTGCCGGGCCTTGCCGGTGTTGTGCATCTTGGCCAGCGCCGCGATCGTGTCGCTGAGGTTGCCCTCCTCGATGAGCCGGCCCAGGCGCAGGCAGTACAGCTGCATGCCGCAGATCTCGGCGAGCATCCGCACCAGCCGCTGCTGCACGATCTGGAACGCCACCAACGGTTTGCCGAACTGCTCGCGCTGCCGGCAGTACGCGGCGGCCACGTCGTAGGCCGCCGTCGCGTGCCCGAGCGCGGCCCACGCCACGGTGTTGCGGGTCGCCGCGAGTACCCGGCCGGTGTCCTTGAAGGTGTGCGCGCCGGGCAGCCGGTCGCTCTCCGGTACCCGCAGGTCGGTCAGCTCGATCTCGGCCTGCCACACCGCCCGCAGCGAACCCTTGCCGTCGATGCGTCGCGCGTGGTAACCGGGCGTGCCCTTCTCGACGAGGAACCCCTTGACCTTCCCGTCGGCGTCGTCGCGCGCCCAGACGACCACGACGTCGGCGATGGTGCCGTTGCCGATCCACTTCTTCTGCCCGTTGAGCACCCACGTGTCGCCATCGCGGTGTGCGCGCGTCTGCAGCGCCACCGAGTCGGAGCCGTGCAACGGTTCGGTGAGCGCGAACGCGCCGATCGCCGCCAGCTTGGCCATCGGTGGCAGCCAGCGCTGCTTCTGCGCCTCGGAACCGAGCAGCGCGATCGACCGCATCGCCAGCCCCGCCTGTACCCCGAGGAAGGTGCCCAGGCTGCCGTCGCCGCGGTTGATTTCCATGTGCACCAGGCCGGTGGCGATCGGGCTGAGCGCCGGGCAGCCGTACCCGTCGATGCCGTCCCCGACGACGCCCAGCTCGGCGAGCCCCGCGACCAGCGGCACGGGGAACTCCGCGCGCTCCCAGTACCCGTTGATGACCGGCAGTACCTCGTGGTCGACGAAGTCGCGGGTACGCCGCCAGATCTCGCGTTCGGTGGGGGTCAGCTGGTCGCCGATGCGGAAGTAGTCGGTGCCGAGCGAGCGGCCGATGTTCTCGTACATGATGGTTGTCCTTTACCGGTCCAGTACATAGGTGCCGGGCGCCTCGACGAGCGCGCCGTCGATGGCGGTGGCGGGCGTTTCGGCGCCGCAGCGCTGCGCCAGCCAGTCGCCGAAGTCGGGCCACCAGCTGCCGGCGACGGTCTGCGCGCCGTCGAGCCAGTCCTGCGCGTCGGCGGGGCTGGCGGGGTTGACGCGGTAGGTGGCCCTGGGGTTGCCCGGCGGGTTGACCATCGCGGCGATGTGGCCGCTGGTGGACAGCACGAACCGGGTGGTACCGCCGAGCAGCGTGGTGGTGCGGTAGCAGCTCTGCCACGGCGTGATGTGGTCGGCGATGCCGGCGACGACGTAGGCGTCGGTTTCCACCGCGCGCAGGTCGACCGGGGTACCGAGGACGGTCGCGCCCCCGGTCAGTCCATTGTGGACGGCCAGGTCGATGAAGTCCTTGTGCAGGGCGGCCGGCATCCTTGTCGTGTCGGCGTTCCAGTACAGCACGTCGAACGCGGGTGGCGGCCTGCCGAGCAGGTAGTTGTTGACCCAGTAGTGCCACACCAGGTCGCCCGGACGCAGCCAGGCGAACACCTCGGCGAGCGCCCTGCCGTCGAGGTACCCGCGCCGGCGGGACAGCCGGGTCGCGGCGGCGGCGAGGTACCGGTCGGCGAGCGCCGCCGGTACCCCGGCCTGCCGCTGGTCCAGCACCGTGACCGCGAGCCCGAGCCCGGCCAGCCGGTCCGCCTGCCCGGTCGCGGCGAGGTACCCGGCGGTGAGGCTGGCGAGGATGCCGCCGGAGCAGATTCCGGTGAGCACGGTCTGGTTCGCACCCGTTGCGCGCCGCACCGCGTCCAGCGCGTCGAGGATGGCGCGCAGGTACGTGTCCAGGCCCCAGGCGGCGTGCCGGGCGTCCGGGTTGCGCCAGGACAGCACGAACACCTGCTGCCCGCGCCGCACCAGATCCTCGATCCAGCTGCGTCCCGGTGCCAGGTCGAGCACGTAGAACTTGTTGATGGTCGGGGGTACCAGCAGCAGCGGTACCTCGTGGACGGCCGGCGTCTGCGGCGCGTACCGGATCAGCTCGAACACGTCGGTGCGCAGCACCACCGCGCCGGGCGTGACGGCCAGGTTCTGCCCAACCGCGAACGCCGAGGTGTCCACCATCGCCGGGATGCGGGGCGCCGTCGCCATGTCCCGCACCAGGTTCAGCGCGCCGCGCAGGAAGTTGCGCCCGGCGCTGTCCACGGCTTCCTTGGCGGAGGCCGGGTTCAGCAGCGGTACGTTGCTCGGTGCCAGTGCCTGCACCACGTTCTCGGCGAGGAACCGCACCCGCTGGTCGTCGCGCCAGCCCAGCCCGGCGTCGTCGACGAGGTCGCCGACGGTCCGGCCGGCGGCGAGGTACGCCTGCAGAACCCGGCGCAGCAAGGGGTTCTGCGACCAGGCCGGGTCGGTGAAGCGGCGGTCCTTCGCGTCGGGGGCGACGGCCGAGGCGCCGGCGCCGATCCGGGCCAGCTCCGCGGCGAACCCGCCCAGCCGCCGGGTGGTGGTGCCCGGCCGGGCGGCGAGCCGCCCGGCGAGCTTGACGAGGGACAGGTCCGGCAGCATCCGGCGCACCGGCCCGAAGGCCGCGTCGATCAGTAGCGCGTCCAGCGGCGCCGCGACGTCGTCGTAGTCCCCGTTCATGACGCCGGCTCCGGCGGGCGGATCTCGCGCTTGAGGATCTTCCCGGTCGGGCCCTTCGGCAGGGCCGGGACGAGCCAGACCCGGCGCGGGTACTTGTACGCGGCCACCAGTCCCTTGACGTACTCGCGCAGTTCCTCGGCGGTCGTGGTCGCGCCGGGCTTGAGCGCGACCGCGGCGGCGACCTCCTCACCGAGCACCGGATCGGCGATGCCGACCACCGCCGCCTCCGCCACGGCCGGGTGCTCGTAGAGAACCTCCTCGATCTCGCGCGGGTACACGTTGTACCCGCCGCGGATGATGAGCTCCTTCTTGCGGTCGACGATGAAGTAGTACCCGTCGTCGTCGCGCCGGGCCAGGTCGCCGCTGCGGAACCAGCCGTCCGGGATCGCCTCGGCGGTGGCGTCCAGCCGGCGCCAGTACCCCTTCATCACGTTGTGGCCGCGGATGGCGATCTCGCCGACCTCGCCGGCCGGTACCTCCTTGCCGAAGGCGTCCAGGACCCGCATCTGCACGCCCCGGACCGGTACCCCGATCGAGCCCGGCTTGCGTTCCCGGTCGGGATGGTTGAACGAGGCGACCGGCGAGGTCTCGGACAGGCCGTAGCCCTCCAGGATCATGCAGCCGAACGCCTTCTCGAACCCGCGCAGCACCTCGACCGGCAGCGCGGCACCGCCGGACACGCACAGCCGCAGCGCGGAGGTGTCGTAACCGGTGCGGTCGGGGGTGCCGAGCAGGGCGACGTACATCGTCGGTACCCCTTGGAAAACCGTGACCTTGTCGCGGGCCATCACCGCCAGCGCCTTGTCCGGCGTGAACCGCGACACCAGCGTCAGGCAGGCGCCGGTACCCACGGCGGCGTTGAGCCCGCACGTCTGGCCGAACGAGTGGAACAGCGGCAGCCCACCGAAGACGACGTCGTCCGGGCTGAGGCTGAACAGGTCGGTCGCCGCGACCGAGGCGTTGGTGGCGAGGTTGGCGTGGGTCAGTTCGGCACCCTTGGGCGCGCCGGTGGTACCCGACGTGTACAGGATGACCGCGGTGTCCGACCCGGTCCGGTCGACGGTGCCGGGCACCGCCGTCGCACCGTCGTCGAGGTTCGCGCCGATGACGAGGCAGTCGGCGCCGGCCTGTCCGGCACCGAGCCGGGCGGCTTCGGCGCACCCGGGCGCGGCGAAGATGAGGCGGGCCTGCGAGTCGCCGAGGTAGTAGGCGACCTCGCGCTCCTTCAGCAACGGGTTCATCGGTACCACGACGGCACCGGCGCGCAGGATGCCGTAGTAGATGACCGGGAACTCGGGGATGTTGGGCAGCATGACCGCGACCCGGTCACCCGGGCGCACCGCGTGCTCGCGCAGCAGTCCAGCGATCCGGGCGCTGCGCTCGTCGAGGTCCGAATAGGTCAGCACGGCGTCGTCGAGCCGGACGGCCGGGCGGTCCGGGTACGCCGCGGCGGTGCGGATCAGATTGTCGGCGAGGTTCATGGGGGGCCCTTCGGTCGTGAGTTGACCGATTCTGGCCGGCGCGACCAGGGCCGGACCATGTCCATGGGGACACAGTCCGCCACGCCGCGATTGTGCCCGCGCACAACGTAGGCTCCCGGCATGGATCCCATCGTGGCGATCGCCGAGCGGTTGCTGGGCCGGGCCGACGCGCTGGCCGACGAGCTGACCGCGGCGATCCGGCGCGCCGAGCCGTCCTACGACGCCGACAACCTGGTGCCCGTCGAGGATCTGCGGACGTCGGTACGCAACAACGTCGTCTACATCTTCACCCGGCTGGCCGGTGGCCGGCAGGCGCCCGGTCTCGCCCCGGCCCGCGCGACCGGGCGGCGCCGGGCCGAGCAGGGCGCACCGCTGCCGGCGATCCTGCACTCGTACCGGGTCGCCGGCACCTTCCTCTGGTCGGCCGTACTGGACGCGGCATCCCCGGCCGACCGCGCCGAGGCGCTGCTGCCCGCCGCCGCCGAACTCTGGTCGCTGATCGACGAGCTGTCCGGCGCGGTCACCGACGCCTACCGCGACAACGTCGCCGAACGCGCCCGCAGCAGCGAGCAGACCCGCAACGCGATGCTGGACGTGCTCCTGCGCGGCGACACGGGCGACGGGTCGCGGCTGTGGGAGAGCGCCGCGACGCTGCGCCTGCCCCGGCAGGGTACCTTCGTGGTGGCCGCCGCCCGACCGGACCGGCCCGGCACCGAGGCGGTACCCCGGGCCGAGGAATCCTTACGCACCAAGGGAATCCAGTCGGCGTGGCGGGTCGAGATCGACGCGCACGTCGGGGTCGTCGTGCTGACCCCGCGATTCGGCGTCGACAAGCTGGTCGCCCACCTCGCCAGGCTGTCGGGTGGGCCGGTCGGGCTCAGCGAACCGTACCCGGGCCTGGACCGGACGCCGGCCGCGCTGCGCCAGGCCCGGCTCGCCGCGACCGGTGCGGACGGCGTGGCCCGCTACGGCGAGGTACCCGTGGCCACGCTGCTCGCCAGCGCACCCGATGAGGCCGCCACGGTGGTCCGCTCGGTACTCGGTCCGGTGCTCGCGCTGCCGGCCGTGGAAAGCGACGTGCTGCTGGGTACCCTGCGCGCCTGGTTCGCCGCCGACGGCGCCACGTCCACCGCCGCCGCCGAGCTTCATGTGCACCGCAACACGGTGCGGTACCGGTTGCGGCGGCTGGAGGAGCTGACCGGCCGCAGCCTGGCGCGGCCCGCCGGGGTCGCCGAGTTGCACCTTGCACTGGAGGCTGCCCGGATTCTGCGCCTGGGGTGACCGGTGTGTGCCAATCCTCGCGGCGCAGGGTTGGGCCGACGGCGATAGGGGAACTCCCCGCCAACCCACGGGGAGAAAGGGTGGATGGCCGTGAACGACCTTCGCAGCCGGTTGGACGCATTGGCACGCAACTTCCGCTGGGTGTGGGATCCGCCGACGCAGGACGTGTTCCGTCTGATCGAGCCGCGCGCCTGGGAAGCCGCGCACGATCCGGTGCGGCTGGTGCGTTCGGCGCCCGACGACCGGCTCGCGCAGCTGGCCGCCGACGAGCTGTTCACCCATCGCCTCGCCGCGGCCGAGGAGGGGCTCGCGCGCTACCTTTCCGGTACCCACGGCGAACCGCGGGTCGCGTACTTCTGCATGGAGCACGGCATCGCGCCACAGTTGCGCGTCTACGCCGGCGGGCTGGGCATGCTCGCCGGGTGCATCGAGAAGACCGCGAGCGACCTCGGGGTACCGATGGTCGCCGTCGGCCTGATGTACCGGTGGTGGTTCCGCCAGCGGCTGGACAACGGTTGGCAGCAGGAGGAGTGGCAGCACCAGGATCCGGCGGACAGCGGGCTGGAGCGGTGCCCGCAGCGGGTCCAGGTCGACCTCGCCGGCGAGCCGGTCACCGTGGCGATCTGGCGGGCCCGGATCGGCCGGGTGAACCTGTACCTGCTCGACACCGACCTTGCGGAGAATCCCGAACACCTGCGCGCGGTCACCGACCGGCTCTACGGTGGCGACCGGGAACACCGGCTGCGTCAGGAACTCGTGCTCGGCGTCGGCGGGGTGCGGGCCTTGCGCGCGCTCGGGTACGCGCCCACCGTCTTCCACGCCAACGAAGGGCACGCCGGATTCCTTGGCCTGGAACGGATCCGCGAGCTGGTGGCCGCCGGCACGCCGCTGGCCGGGGCGGTCGACGCGGTGCGGGCCACGACCGTGTTCACCACCCACACCGCGGTACCGGCCGGCTTCGACCTCTTCGACCGGTACCTGATGCAGCGGTACCACGCCGGCCGGGGCGTTGAGCTGGACTGGCTGATGGACCTCGGGCACTTCCCGACGCAGCGGCCGGACGAGCCGTTCAACATGGCGGTGCTGTGCGCCCGGCTGTCGGCGAACATCAACGCGGTGTCCCGGCTGCACCGCGAGGTCACCGAGGAACGGGTGCTCGGGCCGCTGTGGCCGGGGCGGGCCGCGCCGGTCCGGTACGTCACCAACGGGGTACACCCGCGCACCTGGACGCCGCGCCGGATGGCCGAACTGTTCGAGCGGTACGTGGGCGCCGGGTGGGACTACGCGGGCGAGCACGCCTGGGAAGGCGTGTGGCACATCCCGGACGAGCGGCTGTGGGCGGTACGGCAGCGGCAGCGCGCCGAACTCGTCGACTGGGTACGGGACCACCTGGGGTACCCGGTGCTCGACCCGGCCGCGCTGACCGTCGTGGTGGCCCGGCGGGCGGCCGAGTACAAGGAACCCGACCTGCTCGTGTCGATGCCGCACCGGCTGGCCGCGCTGACCGGCGATCCGGACCGGCCGGTGTGCCTTCTCGTGGCCGGCCTGGCCCATCCGCACGACGGTGGCGGCAAGGAACGCATCCGGCGCATCGTGGCATACTCCGCCGACGCCGCGGTCGGCTCCCGCGTGGTGTACCTGCCCGGGTACGACATGCGGATCGCGCAGCGGTTGCTCGCCGGCGCCGACGTGTGGCTCAACCATCCGCGGCGCGGCGACGAGGCGTGCGGTACCAGCTTCATGAAAGCCGTGTACTGCGGCGGTCAGGTGGTCACCACCGCCGACGGCGGCGCCGACGAGCTGATCGTCGACGGCGACAACGGCTGGATCGTCGGCGACCGCACCCCCGGCGCGCACCGGGAAGTCATGGCGGACAACGTGTTCCGCATCCTGGAGCGCGAGGTCGTCCCGCGCTTCTACGACCGCGACCCGGACGGCGTGCCGCGTGCGTGGCTGTACGGCGTGAAGCGATCGCTGGCCACGCTCGCCTGGCAGGTCAGCTCCGGCGTGATGATGCGCGGCTACGGACGGCTGTACCGCGACGCCGAACGGGCGGCCGGTTCCGGTCGCCGGCTACCCGCCGCGGCCTGACCGTCAGTACCGTGCCGGGCGTCAGTACCGGGCCCGGGCGTCAGTACCGTGCCGGGCTCAGCCGCTGCTTCAACCGGCGTGCCATCCGGGCGGTCGCGCGGTGCTTGCGCATCGCCATCTGCTCGCCGAAACGGATCAGCGACGGTGCCCGTACCGGAATGTCGGGCACCCCGGCGACGGCAGTACCCGCCTCGGCACCGGGTACCAGTCCCGCCGGGAACAGCGCGATCGTCCGGCTGCGCCGGTGGTCGCCCTCGACGAGCAGGTACGCGGTCGGCGTGACGCGCGGGTTCAGTTCGAGCAGGTATGCCTCGCCGGTACCGGTGAGCATGAAGTCGAAGCCGCAGAACCCGGTCAACCCGAACCGGGCCACCAACTGCCCGGCGGCCTGCGCCATACCGGAATGCTCGATGACGCGCACGACCGCCGCGGGTCCCTTCGCCTCGGACTCCTGCGCCACCTCAAGGCAGACCAGCGCCTGTACCGCACCGTCAACGCACGCCACCGTGACGATGGCTTCCCTTCCCTCGACGAACTTCTGCGCGTTCACCACCGGATGGGCGCGGCGCAGCCAGGCGGACAGCGGGCCGGCCTCGAAGTTGACGAGCAGGCGCTTGAGGCCGCGGGCCAACCGGGGCGGGTTGGAGATGGTCCGCCAGGCGTCGCGCAGTTCGGTGCCGTCGCGCACGACGGCCACGCCGCGCCCACCCCAGCTCCCGTCGGTCTTGAGCACGATCGGCAGGCCGTGCTCGCCGACCCACCGGGTCAGCGCGTCGGCGGTGCCGACGACGTCGGTGGCGGGTGCGGGTACCGTCAAATTCTGCGCGGCCTTGGCCAACCCGGTGCGGGAGGCGATCGACGGCCAGCTGTCGACGTCGCCGAGCGAGCGGGCGACGAGCGCCGCCATCGCGGCGTCCGCGGTGCGCACCCGCCGGTGCAGCCGGCGCAGCAACGCCAGCGCGCGCTCGTCGTCGGGCAGGATGATGTCGGGACTGGCCTCGCGGATCGCGGCGACCAGCGAACGCAGTCGCCACAAGCGGTGCAGGCGGCAGTCGGCGGTGAGCCCGTCGACCAGTTCGAGGGCGTGCGCGCGCGGCCGGCAGGCGGAGACCGCGAAGCCCGCCTCGGCCAGCGCGTGCGCCAGCCGGGCCGCGGAGAACCAGCGCATCGTGGTGAGGATCATCGGGCGGGCCAAGCCAGGCATCGGCCGCAGGCCGGTCCACTCCTTACGCGCCAACGCGAGGCGGTGGTCGATGACGCGGGCGACCGCGGCCGCCGATTCGGGTTCCTGCATGACCGTCAGGTGGTCGCCGTCGACGCGCGCGATGTCCAGATGACGGGCGTACCCGTTCCAGAGCCGCACGGTGTCGCACCCGAAGTGCCGGTCGACCGAGGAGGCGACGAGCGTCATCGATCCGTCGTAGAACCGGGGACGGTACCGGCCGATCGCGGCGTACGCCCGGGTACCCATCTCCGTCTCGCCCTGCATCCCGGCGCGCAACGGGTCGTCGGCGTCGGCGTTGCGGCGCAGTACCCGCTGCACCAGCCGGACGCCGCGCAGCCGTAGCTCGCCGGCCGCGCGCACCGGGTTCATCCGCGCGATGCGCCACAGTTGCCGGCCGGTGCGCCGGAGCAGGGCGCGCAGCCAGATGCCGCGCGGCCAGTACCGCTCGTCGAAGACCGCCTCGACGAGGAACAGCGTGTCGACCGCCTCGCCGGCGGCACGCAACTGCTGGGCCATCTCCAGCGCTATGAGCGCACCGAAGGAGTACCCGCCCAACCGGTACGGTCCGGCCGGCTGTACCGCACGGATCGCGGTCACCATCAGCTCGGCCATCTGCTCGATGTCGCGATGTTCGGCGATGTCACGGTGTTCGGCGATGTTGCGGTGTTCGGCGTCCGGCGCCAGCGGCGCGACGGCGTAGACCTGCTGCGGGCCGGTGAGCGCGGCGACGACGCCCTTCAGTTCGCCCGGATCGGCTTCCAGACCGGGTACCAGGAAGAGGGACTCATCGGTGCGGCCGGCGCGCAGGCGCTCCAGCCATACCGGGACTGCTCCGGCTGCCTGGGCGTCGTCGGCGGCAACCGGGGCGCTCATGCGGTGGCCACGCTGCGGACGGCCGCGGTGCGGCGGGCCCGGCGCGCCAGCCGACGCGCGACCAGTGGCGCCACGTACTCCGCGCCGACCATGAAGCGCATCAGCGGACCGAAGCTGTCCACCGCCGGGGGTCCGACGAAGTACAGCCCGGGGACCGAGGACTCGAAGCCGCCGTTCACCATCGGCATGCGGCCGTGGGTGCGGATCGACCGGCGCAGGCTCTCGCTCAGGAAGCGCAGCCGCGACACGTCAGGGGAGTACCCGGTCGCCGCGATGACGTGGTCGGTCAGCACCTCCGTGCGGGTCCCGTCGCGGCCGAGCAGTACCAGCCGCACCCGGCCGTTCTCCTCGGCGGCCTTCTCGATGTTCGCCTGCGGTGTCACCGTCACGCCGGCTTCGAAGCGGGACTTCATCGTCCCCGCCGAGAACGGGCCGAGGTGCCGGCGGATGATCAGCAGGCGCGCGTTGCCCGGCAGGAACCGGAACAGGTACGGCGTGTTCTGGCAGAACCACGACCGCCATCCCGGCCCGAGACCGGTGGACGGATGCTTGATGCGCTGCCATGCGCTGCGCGTGCCCGGCGACGGCGGCGAGGCGAAGCGCAGGCTGTCGCGCCGCGTCACCAGAGTGGTCTTCGCGCCGGCCTCGGACAGCAGCGTCGCGACATCCACCGCCGACGCGCCGGCACCGATCACGGTTACCTCGCGGCCGGCGAATTTCGACAGGTCATGGTGCGCGGAACTGTGCGACGCCAGTTCTTCCGGCAGATGTGCGAGTTGCTCGGGTACCTGTGCGAAGTGCGTAATGCCCATTGCGCCGATCACGTAATCCGCGCGCAGTGTCTCGCCGTCGTCGAGTGCCAATGAGAAGCGGTCGCCGACCTTGTCGACAGATACGACCTGACGGTCTTCGAGGTCGGGTACGAATCGCTGTTGGAAGTCCAGCGCGTACTCGCAGAAGGTATCGAGGCTCACGGCGAGATTGGTCGCGTGGTAAGGAATTCCGCGTTCGGCGCAGTAGTTCGCCAGCGTTCCCTTGCCGTCCGGGTCGCTGAGGTTGGAAGCGAACCCGTCGGATTTCAACGCCATTCCCGCGGGCATGTGCCGTCGCCAGGTGTCCAGCGGTGTGCCGAAGATGCGGTAGGAGATACCGAGCGAGCGCAGATGCGCCGCGATCGAAAGCCCGTACGGTCCTGCCCCGACGATGGCAACCTGCGTCACTTAAGAAACACCCCAATACCGGACAAGCCCCATAGCGGCAACGCGAATGATCGGGGATACTATCCGCCCAAGGCTGCGCTCAGCTAGCTACTCGGCAGCTAATGACCTCGCGAAACGCCCCGGTATCGCCGTCGAGTTGGCGACAACTTTCGACCGAACACCCGAGGACGGTCGCCGGTTCGGTGACTCATGAAACTCTCTCCGTCTCAGAAGCCACTAAAGCCACGGGACCGGTGACGACGATTCGTGGCGCGGGCGACACGGCGGGCGATGGATGGATGCCTCACCCCGCCCGAGGAATCCGAGGGTGGCCGCCGGCTGGCGCGATGCCGGCGCGGTGTGCTGACGACGTCCGAGGGTGCCGTTCGGCGCTGTGACGGTGCAGCGGTAGCGCCCCATGACGCCGAAATGACACGCGGTCCGGCTTAGCTTGGATCCAGCAGGGTCGCAGCTTCCTGCCTGGCGGCTTCGGCTTCCTCGGCGCGGTTGGCGTTCGCCAGCAGGTCCGCGAGCGTGTTCAGCATCCCGGCGAGGTCGGGTTCGTGCCAGCCGGGGTTGGTCTGGGCCAGCCGCCGGTACACCCCGACGGCCTCCTCGGCGGCGGCCAGCGCCTCCTCCGCCCGCCCCAGGTCCGACAACAAGAAACTGAGGTTGTTCAGTGCGGTCGCCAGGTTGCGTTCGAACGCGTCGGTGTTGGTTCGGGCCAGCCGCCGGTACAGTGCGACGGCCTCCTCGGTGGCGGCCAGTGCCTCCTCGATCCGTCCCAGGTGCGACAGCCGGATGCTCAGGTCGTTCAGTGCCATCGCCAGGTCGGAGTCGAACCTGTCGGGGTCGGCCTGGGCCAGCCGCCGGTACATGCCGACGGCCTCCTCGGTGGCGGCCAGCGCCTCCTCCATGCGTCCCAGGCTCGACAGGTCGACGGACAGGTTGTTCAGTGCGGTTGCCAGGTCGGGTTCGAACGCTGCGGGGTTGGCCTGGGCCAGCCGCCGGCGGATCGTGACGGCCTCCTCGGTGGCGGCCAGTGCCTCCTCCGGGCGTCCCACGTCCGACAGCCGGATGCCCAGGCTGTCCGACGGAGCGCCACACCTGTTCCAGTTCGCCGTCGGTCAGCCGGTCGAGCTGCGGCAGCGCCCAGGCCAGTTTGAGCGTCTCCGCCAGGGTCAGCGGCCCGAGCTGTTTGAACGACAGCACCCGGTGCGCCGCGTTGGGGAGGGTGAAACGGTACCGGCTCGTGATGAGCAGCCGGCACTGCCCGGGTGCGGTGCACAGCGCGGCGAGAACGCCGGCGAGCGTCTCGTCAGCAACCTGCCGCGGGCCGGTCGCGGTGTCGGTGAGGTTGTCTTCGAAGTTGTCCAGTACCAGCAGCACGGGCAACGCCGCAAAGACGTACCGGCACAGCGCGGCGACCCGCTCGGCCCACGGCAATGACCCGTCGCGGGCGTGGGCCAGCGCCGGCCCGATCCGTGGGTCGTTGCGCCATCGGGTCTGGGCGGACTGCATTGCCAGGTCCGCGGTGACGGTGTCGAGCAACTGAGCCCCGCTGATCTGGCCGACCGCGGTCACGACGAGTCGCTCGGGGTCGCGTTCCAATGCTCTCGCCGACACCTCGTCGGCGAGAGTGGTCTTGCCGACCCCGCCGATGCCGTGGATGACGATTCCCGCCGTACCGGCTGCGAGCAGTTCCATCGGCCAGCGGCGCTGCTCGCGGCGGCGCCCGACAACCTCACCGACGTCGCGGCGCAGCACACCCCTGCTCACCTCAACGGTGGCAGCATCGAGCGGTGGAAGGTCCGGATCGATCAGCGGTACCTCGCCGGTGGCGGACAGCACGGTCAGTACCGACCACTCATCCAGCTCCGCCAACTCGTGCTCGCGTTCGTCGTGCGAGTCCTGCAGTTCACGCTGCACCGCCACCCGGGCCGCCGCCACCGCTGCGACCACATCCGCGTGCGGGGTGGCGGCGACGTGCCCGTAGACCCGGGCGAACACCCGGGTGGCGTACACGTCCGTGATCGCGGTCTCGGTCGCGATCACCACCCGGGCACCTCGGGCCACCAGGCCGGCGGCGAAAGACGGGTCGCCGGCCGCGGTGGACACGTCGGTGTGGCAGGCGGCCAGTGCCACCACCGGAGGCATCCGCCCGGGCGGGATCGCCTCCATGACGAAGGTCTCGGCCGACACCGGCCGGGCGACGCCGTCGTCGTCCTCCAGTTCCAGCCGCCCCGGGCTGCCGTGACCGGACAGGTGCAACACGTGTACCGGCGCCTGCTCCAGTGCCGCGTGGATGGCTGCTGTGGTGGCGAAGTGCACGATGCGTACCTGTGCCTGGCTGACCCGGGCACTGCGCACCGCGGCCAGGACGTTGCGCAGTTCGCGTTCGTAGTCCAGTACCCCGCTGCCGCCCGACAGCGGCGAGGCGATGGCCACCAGGATCCGCAGCGGCCCCGGCATCAGGTCCACGGCCGCCGTGTCGACCTGCCGGTACACCCGGACCAGCTCATGCAACGCCGCCGGCCGGCCGGTCCCCGGCAACTCCAACGTCTCCCAGGGCAGGCGGGCCCACCCGCCGGCCACCCGCACACCCAACCGGACCGGTAGGTGCCTGGCCGTCGCCTGCCCGACCAGTTCCGCCAACCGGTCACCCACCGACGCGGGCAGGAACGACTGCGCCAGCAGACCACCCACCACGCCGGCCAGGCGGGGTCGCGTCGTCGCGTCGCCCGGCGCGCCCCGGAGCACGGTCATCAGGTGAGCCCGGGTCTGCCGTAACCGGTCGACCTGTGCAACCAGCGCCGCGGACACCCCGGCGTGTGGCTGGGCGACCTCGACCCCGCTCGCGCGCAGCACCACGCGGCTGTCCTCGACGACGAGGGTGACCTCCGCGCCGGCCCGATCCAGCCACAGATGCCGCACGACCGGGGCCGCCAACCCGTCCAGCAGCGGCAGCAGATCCTCGACCCGCGCCACCCACACCGAGTCGCGCAGCCACCCGTCCAGGCTGTTGTACCGGGCGGACACGACCCCTGCCACCGCGTCGTCAGCGTCCCGCAGTACCGGCGCGCCGCTCATCCCGGGTACCACCGCCGACGATGACAACCGGCCCAACGCCACCGCCTCATCGCGCATCGTGCCGCCCTGCCACACCCCCGACGCGTCGAGGAACCGGTATACGTGACCCGGGTCGTCAACCCGCGGTACGCCGGTCACCCGTACCCGGGCCAACCGCTGCACGCTGTCCGTCGCGACCAGGTGTACCGCCGAGTCGCCCAACGGCTCGTCGCGGACCAGTACCGCCACATCGTGCAGCGCGTCGACCCGCACCACCTTCGACGACCGCACCGGCAGCCCACCGGCCAGAGCGTCCACGTCGACCCGGCAGCCTTCCCGACCCGCGTCCAGGTCCTCGAGCACATGCCACGCCGTCACCAGCACCCGGGGCGCCACCTGGAAGCACGTCCCCACCGGCACGCCGTCGGCGGTCAGCACCCGACCGAGGAAACGGGGCACCCTGGGATCGGCGCGCTCAGCGGTCACGGCTGGGCCCGGGACACGTCATAGGTGACCGTCACCGTCAACGACGCCTCCCCGGACGCCGACGCCACGACAACATCGCCCTGGAGGGAGAACTTCAACCCGAACTCCACAACCACCTGATCCGGTCGGGCCGCCCGCTTCGCCAACTCCGCGACCGTCCCCGCCACCGACGAGGCGACTTCCACGATCGCCGCCTCGGCACGGTCAAAGGCGTCCACCACCCGACGTCCCGCCTTGTCCAATGCTGACGTGGGCTCCGAGCCGGCCACTGCCACCGTCTCCACGAGCAACTCCACGTTGCCGACACGCACCGGGATGACCCGACCACTCATAGCTGGAACGCTTCCACAGCGGCCCTGTCGACAACAGCCTCAAAGCCGACCGGCCGACCACAAACCACCCGACCGACCGACGGCGCTCTCCACCTCACGAGCACGCCGTGTGTACTCAGCCAGCGAGCCCGGTCGACAACGGATGAGCCATTCCGAAATCTCGTGCGGCGGCTCTATGGGGGAGATGTCTAGCTGGGTGCGCCCGGCAGGATTCGAACCTGCGACCTTAGGATTAGAAGTCCTCTGCTCTATCCACTGAGCTACGAGCGCGGTACCCGGTTGATCAGAAGGTTACCGCCCGGATGTGTACTGACCCTAGACGATTGTCGGCCAGTCGGAGATGTGCCGCCGGTACTAGTCACAGCGATGAACGGAGGACTTTTCGTCTTCCGCTTGAACAACTAAGTTCCTCGATGTGCGGTCCGCCGTTCGACGGGCGGCGCCTGATCACCTGGGCGGACCTGCCGCGCTCGGATCCCGGCGACGTCGTCATCGGGGTACCCGCTCGGGGGACGCTAGTCCGGGCTCGTCGCCGGTACGTAGGCACGCATCCAGCGGTCGAGTTCGTCGAACACCCGCGCGCGTACCGGTGCCGACGACAGCGTGAGGTCGTGCATGCCGCCCTCGATGCGCACGATGGTGACGTGCCGGCCGAGCCGGCTGGCGTACCCGGCGATGTGCCCCACGTCGAGTACCGCGTCGGCCGTCATCGCCGCCTCGCTCCAGGTCGCTTTCCGGTAGGTGGCGGTCGAGCACGCGACGAGTACCGGTACCGGGATGTCCAGCCCCGCCTGCAGTTCGGTGTGCGCCGATCGGTTTCCACGCCAGGTCGAAGTCCCACTCGCCGTGGTGGTCGGCGTGGATGCTGTGGCCGTACACGGGATGCAGCCCACGGGGTACCGCCGCATATGGCCGGAACCGTGACACCACCGCGCTGAGCGCGCCCACCGTCTGCTTCGTCCACCACGGCACGTTGAACTCGAAGAACGGGCTGTTGAGGAACAGCGCGTCGACCAGTTCCCGGTCCCGGTGCTGGTGCGCCCACAGTGCGGCGATCAGCCCGCCGGTCGAGTGCGCGTCGATGAGCAGATGCCGGTGGCCGTCCTCCTCGCGGATGACCCGCACCGCCTCGTCCAGTTCGGGGAAGTACTCGCGGACGTCGCGCACGAAGTTCGGCGTCTGGTGCGGCAGGATGCTGCGCCCGTGCTTGCGCAGGTCGAGCGCGTAGAAGTGGAACCCGCGGTCGAGGAAGAACTCGGCGATGTGGGACTGGAAGAAGTAGTCGACGTAACCGTGGATGTAGAGCACGGCACGACCGGTCGGCCGGGCCGGTGGGTGGCTGATGAGCGTCGCGACCACCGGGCCCTCGTCGTCCGAGCCGAGGTCGAGGGTACGGCGAAGGTAGGTGCTGCCGAGAAAATCCGTCTCCACGACCTGGACGGTACCTGATTCCATAACACATCTTCGGCATGATCGTTTAGTTGTCCACAGGCGCCCTCGTCATCCACAGATCCGGGTCGTGTGGTCGCGCGGCGCGGCGCGGACCGCCACCGTATGCGGATCGAGTCCCGGCACCGGCCGGGTCCGGAGCTGAGGGAGAGCTGATGTTCGACACACCGGTCACCGTGGTCGGCAACGTGCTGACCGCGCCGGAATGGCGTCGTACCACCATTACCGGCACATTCGTGGTGACGTTCAAGGTGGCCTCGACGTCTCGCCGCTTCGACAAGGAGCGCGGCGTGTGGGTCGACGGCGCCTCGCTGCGGGTACGGGTGGTGTGCTGGCGGCGCCTGGGCGAGAACGTCTCGGTGTCGGTCCAGCTCGGCGATCCCGTCGTCGTGCACGGCCGGCTCTACAGCCGCGACTGGACCGACGACCAGGGCACCCGGCGCACCTCCTACGAGCTGGACGCCATCTCGATCGGGCACGACCTCGCCAAGGGGGTCGACAAGTTCGCCCGGCGCAAGGCGGTCGGCTCGACCGACATGATCAATGACCCGGCCGGTGCGGTGGCGGCCGGCGGCGAGCTGACCGAGCCGGTCGACGACCCGGGCCGCCCCGAGGACCTGCCGCCGGACCGCGAGCTGTTCGACGAGTTCGACTCGGCGGTCTACGACACCTCGCCGATCGCGCCCCGCCCGGCCGACGAGGAACCGCTTGCCCCGGCCGGTGTCTAGCCCGGGTGCGGCGGAGCGGGCCAGCCCTCGGGTACTCGTCACCCGGGTGGGCGCCGTCTGGCGCGCGGACATCCCGGATCTGCGCGCCCAGCGGCGGGCCCGCACGCTGCACGCGCTGGACCGGCGGATCCGGGAGATGCTCGGCCCGGGTTGGGTGGACTACCAGTTCCGCACCGGTGACCCCGTGCTCGACCGGCTCGTCGGTGGGGTACGGGCGAGCCGGCGGGCCGCGCAGCTGGCCGAGGAGCAGGCGAGGGAGCTCACCGCGCAGGCGCTGACGCTGGCCACCGACCTGTCCCAGCGCGACCTGGGGGTCCTGCTGCAACTGTCCCACCAACGGATCCACCAGCTGCGCCGGGAAGCCGAGCCGGATGGTTAGGCTTCGGCAGTACGGCGACGCACCGGTGCGGTCGAGGAGATTGCGAGGGTCACGGATGGCGGTCAGCGGAGATCCGCGCCAGCGCCGGAAGGCGATCACCCTGGCGGCCGCCGAGGCGGGTGGTCTCGTCGCCGGTGCACTGCTCGACGCGGCCCTGGGTGATCCGCGCCGGCTGCATCCGGTCGCCGGCTTCGGCCGGCTGGCCGGCGTGGTCGAGCGGCGGCTGTACGCGCCGAACCGGGCCGCGGGCGCCGGGTACGTCGCGGTCGCCGTCGGCGCGCCGGTGACCCTGGCCGTCGCCGCGACCCTCGCCACCCGGCGCCGCCCATGGTTGCGGGCCGGCCTCATGGCCGTCACCACCTGGGCGGTACTGGGCGGCACGACGCTGCGCCGCGAGGCGGGACTGGTCGCCGATTCGCTCGCCGACGGCGACCTGCCCGCCGCCCGGCGCCGCCTGCCGCACCTGTGCGGCCGCGATCCGTCCACATTGGACGAATCGGAGCTGGCCCGCGCGACGGTCGAGTCCGTTGCCGAGAACAGCTCCGACGCCGAGGTGGCTCCGCTCGTCTGGGGCGCGCTGGCCGGCGTTCCCGGACTCGTCGGGTACCGGGCGGTGAACACGCTCGACGCGATGGTGGGGCACCGCTCCGCGCGGTACCGCCGGTTCGGCACCGCAGCCGCCCGGCTCGACGACGTCGCCAACCTGGCACCGGCCCGGCTGACCGCCGCGCTGACCGTCGTGGCGGCGCGGGTGGTCGGTGGGAGTTGGCGCGGTGCCCTGCGGACCTGGCTGCGCGACGGCGGCCGGCATCCCAGTCCGAACGCCGGTCGGTGCGAGGCGGCGATGGCCGGCGCGCTGGGGATCCGGCTCGGTGGGCGCAACGTCTACGGACAACGCGTCGAGCAGCGGCCGACCCTGGGCGACGGTCGCACGGCGAAGCCCGACGACATCCGGGCGGCCGCCCGCATCTCGGCGGCGATCGGCGCCGGAGCCCTCGTGCTGACCGCCGGGCACATCCTCGCCCGGCCGGCCCGCCGGCTCCTGTGGGCGAGGCTGGCGCGATGATCGGCGGGCTGCTCGTCGCGGGTACCGGTTCCGACGCCGGCAAGAGCATGCTCGCCGCCGGGATCTGCCGGTGGCTGCGCCGGCAGGGGGTCCGGGTCGCGCCGTTCAAGTCGCAGAACATGTCCAACAACTCGGCCGTGGCGCTGGACGGCGGCGAGATCGGTCGCGCCCAGGCGCTGCAGGCGGCGGCCTGCGGCCTGGAACCGAGTGTGCGGTTCAACCCGGTGCTGCTCAAGCCGGGCAGCGACCACACCAGCCAGGTTGTCCTGCGCGGCCGCGCGATCGGCAGCGTCGGTGCGGGCGACTACGCACGGGTACGGCAGACGCTGGCCGAGTCCGCCTTCGCGACGCTGGCCGAGCTGCGCCGCGAGTTCGACGTCGTGGTGTGCGAGGGCGCGGGTAGTCCGGCCGAGATCAACCTGCGCGACGGCGACTTCGTCAACCTCGGACTCGCCCGCCACGCCGGGCTTCCCGTCGTGGTGGTCGGCGACATCGACCGGGGCGGCGTCTTCGCGTCCTTCCTCGGCAGCGTGGCCCTGCTCGCCGCCGAGGACCAGGCGCTGGTGGCCGGGTTCGTGGTGAACAAGTTCCGCGGTTCGCGCGCCCTCCTCCAGCCCGGCCTCGACAGCCTGCACCGGCTCACCGGCCGGCCCACCTACGGGGTACTGCCGTGGCGTCCCGAGCTCTGGCTGGACACCGAGGACTCGCTGTCCTATGTGGACGGCCGGCTCGTCGGCCGGCCCGGCCCGGCCGTGGGTACCCGCTGGCTGCGCGTCGCGGTGATCCGGCTGCCGCGCATCTCCAACGCGACCGACATCGAGGCGCTGGCCGCCGAACCGGGAGTCGCGGTACGCCTCACCACGTCCGCCGCCGAGGTCGCCGAGGCCGATCTCGTCGTGCTTCCGGGCAGCAAGTCCACTGTGGACGATCTGGAATGGCTGCGCCGCAACGGGTTGGACCGTGCCGTCGTCGAGCACGCCGCGGCGGGCAAGCCGCTGATCGGCATCTGTGGTGGCTTCCAGATGCTCGGCACCAGCATCGACGACGAGGTGGAGAGCCGGCGCGGCCGGGTCGACGGGCTGGGCCTGCTACCGGTCGAGTTCCGGTTCGCCCCGGACAAGACCCTGGCACGATCGTCCGGGTGGGCGTGGGGACGCGAGGTCAGCGGGTACGAGATCCACCACGGGTACGTGGCGTCGAACAAGGCCGACCCGCTAATCGAGCCGGGCGAGGGTGCCCGGTACGGCAACGTCTTCGGTACCCACTGGCACGGCACCTTCGAGTCCGACAGCTACCGGCGCGCCTTCCTCACCGAAGCCGCGCGGCTGGCCGGGCGTGACGGTTTCGAGGTGGCGCCGGACACCTGCTTCGCGCAACGGCGCGAGGACCTGCTCGACCTGCTGGGCGACCTGGTCGCGGAGCACCTCGACACCGAAGCGCTGACCCGGCTCATCGAAACCGGCCCGCCGGCCGGGCTGCCGTTCCTGCCCCCCGGCGCGCCGGTGCTGCCGCCTGAGGCGCCCGGCCCGCCGTCCGGGGCGGCCGGATGACCGTCGAGCGCTTCGCCGACCTCGCCGCCGAGATCGCGCGCCGGCCGGCGCGGCTGGGTGGGGTACGGCTGGTGGCCGTCGACGGGCCGTCCGGCTCCGGTAAGACGACGTTCGCCTGGCGGCTGGCGGTCGCGCTGGAGCGGGGCGGGTGGCGGGTGGAGACGGTACGCCTGGACAACCTGCTGGACGGGTGGGCGGACCAGTTCACCTTCTGGCCGCGGCTGGAGCACGGGGTACTGGAGCCGCTGGCGCGCGGCGAACCCGGCCGGTACCCGGTCTACGACTGGATACGCGGGTGCTTCGGCGCGACCATGCACGTCCCGGTACCGGACGTGTTGATTGTGGAGGGATGTTCGAGCGCGCGTGCCGAAGGGTACCCCCGGGTGTCCCTCGCGGTCCTGCTCGCGGCAGACCGTGACCTGCGGTTGAAGCGTGCGTTGGCCAGGGACGGCCCGGAGATCGAGGAGCCGCTGCGGCACTGGATGGCCGCGGAGGACGGGTACTTCGCGCGCTCCGGCACCGCCGGTCGGGTCGACCGGCTGGTGGACGGGGTGGCGCGGGTGGGGCACGATCCGGAGAGCGAGTACGTGCGGCTGACCTGAGTTCGGGGGCGAGAATGGACGAGACGGCGGTACCGGCACGACGGCGAGTGGTCCTGACCGGGATCAGTTCGCGGGCCTGGGAGCACCCGGCCGACCGCGGTGCGCTGACCGCACTGCGTGAGTTGAAGGGCTTCGACGATCTGCTCAAGGCGATCTCGGGCCTGTGGAACGAACGGGCGTGGCGTCTGGAGTACCTCGGCCGGGCGATCCGCGTCGACCACCGCCAGCATCCGCGGGTGCACCGCCTGTTCGCCGAGGCGGCGGCGAGCCTGGACATCGCGGAGCTGCCCGAGCTGTACATCGTGTTCTCGCCGGACCTGAACGCGAGCTGCGTCGGCATGTCCCGGCCGTTCATCGTGGTCACCAGCCGGGCGGTCGAGCTGTTCGACGACGACGAGCTGCGTTACCTCCTCGGACACGAGCTGGGCCACCTGCTCAGCGGCCACGCGGTGTACCGGACGATGATGGCGATCCTGGCCAGCCTGGCCACTGCCCTGCCGTTCGGCTTGTTCGCGATCCGGATGGTCATGTTCGGGCTGTTCGAGTGGTGGCGCAAGGCGGAACTGTCCGCCGACCGGGCCGGTCTGCTGGCCGGGCAGGATCCGGCCGCCGCGCTGCGCGCGCACATGAAGCTGGCCGGCGGCAACGATCTGCGGGAAATCGACACGGCCGCGTTCCTTGAGCAGGCGGCCGAGTACGACCGGGGCGGCGATCTGCGCGACAGCCTCATCAAGCTGCGGATGCTGTTCGGGCTGACCCATCCGCTGCCGGTGGCGCGCGCCGCCGACCTGCGCCGGTGGATCGACGACGGGCACTACGCGCGGATCCTCGGTGGCGACTATCCGCGCCGCGAGCACGACAGCGATGCCTCGGTGAGCGCGGACGCCAAGGAGGCGGCCGAGGAGTACCGGCGCACCTTCGCCCGCTCGGAGGATCCCCTGATGGGCCTGCTGCGCCGGTTCGGCGAGGGCGCGGGCAGCGTCGGGGAGTGGATGGGCGCCGGTGCCGGACGCGTGCGCGACTGGTGGGCCAGCGGCGGCCGCCCGCCCGGCAACGGATCCCAGGAACCGACCGACCGGCCGCCGAGCGACAGCGACCGCTAGACGGGGACGGAAGGACGGGGCTGCCGCGCGGCGGTGCGGCAGCCCTCGTCCTGGAGCGCGGGTGGTGCGGCCCCGGGCTTCGCCCGACCCGGCCGCCGTCCGTCCGGGCCGCGCCCGACCCGCGGCGCTCGTCGCGCGCGGCCGCCGAACCTCTTCGGGGCGCAAACCGGACACTGTCCCGAGCTAGGATCACGGGATGACCGAGGATGATCTGCGTGCCGCAGTCGCCCAAGTAATGCCCGGCGTCACCCAGGACCTCATCCGCCTCGCCCGCATTCCCGGAATCGCCTTCGAGGGCTTCGACCACACGCAGGTCGACCGGTCCGCCGAGGCGGTCGCCGAGTTGCTCCGCGGTGCCGGTCTGCCGGACGTGAAGATCGTCCGCAAGGGCGGCCAGCCGGCGGTCATCGCGCGTAGGCCGGCGCCGCCGGGTGCGCCGACGGTCCTGCTGTACGCGCATCACGACGTCCAGCCGATCGGTGACGAGCGCCGCTGGCACACGCCGCCGTTCGAACCGACCATCATCGACGGCCGGCTCTTCGGCCGCGGATGCGCCGACGACAAGGCCGGTGTGCTGGCCCATGTCGCCGCGCTGCGGGCATACGGCGACCAGCTGCCGGTCGGCGTCGTGGTCTTCGTGGAGGGCGAGGAGGAGTTCGGCTCCGAGTCGCTGGAGGGCCTGATCCTCGAACACCGCGACGAGTTGGCCGCCGACGTCATCGTGATCGCCGACTCCGGCAACTGGGACGTCGGGGTACCGGCGCTGACCACCTCACTGCGCGGCATCGTGAACTTCTTCGTCGACGTCCAGGTGCTCGACCATGCGGTGCACAGCGGGGGGTACGGCGGCGCGGTACCCGATGCGCTGACCGTCCTCTGCCGGCTGCTCGCCACGCTGCACGACGCGGCCGGTGATGTCGCGGTACCCGGCCTGGTCGCCACCGAGGCCGCACCGTTGGAGTACCCGCTGGACCGCTTCCGCGCCGAGGCGGGCATGCTGCCGGACACCGAGCTGATCGGCACCGGGCGGCTCGTCGACCGGCTCTGGACCCGGCCCGCGATCGCGGTACTGGGCATCGACGCGCCGCGCACCAACGAGGCGCCCAACGCTCTGGTACCCACCGCCCGCGCGAAGGTCAGCCTGCGGCTCGCGCCCGGCGACGACGCGTCGAAGGCGTTCGAGACCGTCAAGGCCTACCTGGAGGCGCACCGGCAGTGGGGCGCCACCGTCGAGGTTAGCCTGGAGCAGCTCGGGCCGCCCTGCCAGATCGACGCGGTCGGGCCGGCCTACGACGCCGCACGGGCCGCTTTCCGGGCCGCGTGGGACGGCGTCGAGCCGGTCGACATGGGGGTCGGTGGCTCGATCCCGTTCATCGCCACCTTCCAGGACCTGTTCCCGTCGGCCGCGGTCCTCGTCACCGGTGTCGAGGATCCGGACGCGCGGGCGCACGGCCCGGACGAGAGCCTGCACCTGGGCGAGTTCGCGCGCGCCTGCCTCGCCGAGGCACTGCTGTTCGCCAACGTCGCCGCGACGGTGCGGCCCGCCGCCCGGTGAGCCGGTAGACGCGCCGTCACCCCATCTGCGAACACGACCGTTAGTTGGCACCGGAGGTGGCCGGCAGGCTGGTACGCGGGCGACGGTGGAGGGCCGTATCTGTCCCGGGCTTGGCGCGGTAGTTGTCACCTGTGCGGATGGTGGAAGTTTCTGTCACACCGGTGCGGCGCGTCGCACCCGCGAGGCTTGCCTGGTCCGATACGCGTACCGCTTGTCGCGGAGGCTTGACCAGGGCCGACGACGCTGTAATCTTGTCCTGTGTCTATAGATAAGGGGACCGGCGCGGGTGGAACCGGCGTGGGGTCCGGGCCTGGCGGTGGGGATGGGAAGGTTGCCCCATCCGGGCGTGTGGCGGCCGGGTCGGCGATCGAGTTCCGGCTCGACCCCGGCTCGGGGGTGCCGACCTACCTGCAGCTTGTGCAGCAGGTGGAGCACGCGCTGCGGCTGGGCTACCTCAAACCCGGCGACCAGCTGCCGAAGGTCCGGGATGTGGTGGCGTCGCTGGCGATCAACCCGAACACGGTGCTGAAGGCGTACAAGGAGCTGGAGACCAAGGGCCTGACGGCTGGCCGGCCCGGCCAGGGCACGTTCATCCAGGCCACGCTGAGCCAGGTCGCGCTGCCGGAGCTGACCGGGCTGCGCCGCTCCCTGTCGGGCTGGCTTGCCGCCGCGGATGGGGCCGGGCTGGACCGGGACGGGATGGTGGCGCTGTTCAGCAGCGCGCTGCGGGATTTCTATGAGCGCCGCCGCGGGTCACGTACCCGCGGCAGCCCGGCGAGCGGCGAGACGGAGGGCGTCGCATGAACGTCGTCGAGACCAGTGGCCTGGGCAAGCGGTACGGGCGCACCTGGGCGCTGCGTGAGTGCGCGCTGGCGATCCCGGCCGGGCACGTGACCGCGTTGGTCGGCCCGAACGGCGCGGGCAAGACCACGCTGTTGAACCTGGCGGTGGGCCTGGCGGAACCGTCCGCCGGTGCGGTCACCGTGTTGGGTGGCGTGCCTGCCGGGTCGCCGGCGGCGCTGGATGGCATCGCGTTCGTCGCGCAGGACGCGCCGGTCTACAAGAACCTGTCGGCCGGCGACATGCTGCACGTGACCGGCAACCTCAACCACCGCTTCGACCGGGCCTACGCGCAGGACCGGCTGGCCGAGCTGGGTATCCCGCTGAAGCAGAAGGCGGGCAGGATGTCCGGCGGGCAGCAGGCGCAGCTCGCGCTGACCTTGGCGCTGGCCCGCCGGCCGCGGTTGCTGGTGCTGGACGAGCCGGTGGCGATGCTCGACCCGATCGCCCGGCACGACTTCATGGCCACGGTACTGGCGGCGGCCGCCGACGGCGTGTCGGTGCTGCTGTCCTCGCACGTGCTGGCCGAACTGGAACGGGTGGCCGACTACCTGATCCTGCTGTCGAAAGGCCGGGTGCAGGTCGCCGGGCAGGTCGAGGACCTGCTCGCCGCCCACCGCATGCTGTCCGGGCCGGCCGGCGAGGCCGACCGGTACGCCGACCGGCCCGTAGTGCACGTGCGGCGCGGTGAGGCCCAGGCCCACCTGCTGGTCCGCGCCGGTGCGCAGAATCCGGTCCCAGACGGCTGGGAGGCGCACCCGGTGGGATTGGAGGAACTCGTCCTGGCGTACCTGCGCGAGCCCGGCGCGGCGGCGCTGCCCGGCCCGGCCCGCGGCCGGGGCGCCACGATGACGGAGGTGGCCAGATGACCGCACTGACCGTGCCCGCCCGCGCGGAGCGGGACGTGAGCCCACGGCCGGTGCCGTGGCGGCGCATGGCCTGGGTCACCTGGCGGCAGCACCGCATCGCGCTGGCCGGCGTGGCCGCGCTGCTCGGCGCGTTCGCCGTCTACCTGGAGCTGTCCGGCCTGCAGATGCACCACGCCTACGCCGCCCTGATCGCCTGCCACCCGGCAGACTCGACCGCCTGCCAGGACGCCGGCGCCCTGTTCACTGGCTCCTACGGCATCAAGGGGGTGATAGCCGCGATCCTGCTGCAGGCGGTGCCCGCGTTGATCGGGGCCTTCATCGGGGCGCCGGTGTTGGGCCGGGAGATGGAGACCGGCACCTTCCGGTACGCCTGGACCCAGGGCTTCGGCCGGTGGCGCTGGGCACTGGCCAAGCTGGTGCTGCTCGCGGCCGTGGTGACGGCCGCCGCCGGGGCGTTCAGCCTGCTGTTCTCCTGGTACTTCCAGCCGCTGTTCGCCGTGGGCTACACGATCCCGTTCACGCCCATGGTGTTCGACCTTCGCGGGGTCGCGTTCGCCGCCTGGACGCTGGCCGCATTCGCGATCGGCGCCCTGGCCGGCATGCTCATCCGCCGCGTCGTCCCCGCGATCGCCGCCACCCTGGCCGGCTACGCCGGGCTCGCCTTCGCGGCCGGGCTGTTCCTGCGCCAGTACTACACGACACCGCTGGTCACCAACAAACCCGACCTGCCCGGTTCCGCGTGGGCTGTGAGCCAGTGGTACGCCAAGGACGGCAAGTTCGCGTTCCCCGCCCGGGGCTCCCAACTCGTCGACGCCGTCATGCAGTTGTGCCACGGGGGAACTGGCCGCGGCCCTGGAATTAGCGGCCCGGGGTCGCCCGCGCAGTGCCTCACCCAACACGGCTACACGCTATGGACCAACTACCAGCCCGGCAGCCGGTTCTGGCCCTTCCAATGGATCGAGGGCGGCTGGCTGCTCGCGCTGTCAGTCCTGCTCATCGCCGTGACCATCTGGCTGGTCCGCCGCCGGGCAGCCTGAACCGCCCGCAACCCCTCTGCGCTGTCGCCGTCCCGCCGCCCCCGCACCGCCATGAGCAAGATCTCGAACCGCATACCTCCCTCCGCGACCGGACAACAACGTACGCCGCTGTGCATATTGACCCCGTACACCGACACCAGACAGCTCAGATACCGCCGGCGTTCCATCAAGCCGATCCTGCCAGGCGCGCAACACGCCATCGCGTGCTTGCGAGGCTGATCGGACACCCCTACCCTCTTCGAACATGAGTACGAACGAAGCGATCGGTCGCCTGGAAGCGGCGATCCGTGCGCTCGGCGAGGTCGACCTCGCCGACTGGCCCGACGCGACCCTGCGCACCCATCTGGACGAGCTGTCCGCCGCGCTGTGCGAGGTCGACGGGCATCTGGCCCGGCTGGCGGAGGCGGTACGCGCCCGCGGTTTCCGGGTGGCCGAGCCCGTTGCCGGCTGAGGAGGGGGAAACTGTCGGAGGTGGCTGCGAGGATCGGGCCATGCGGTTCGTCGACCTCGCCGCCACCTCCGCCGCCGTCGCGGCCATCTCGGCGCGCCGGGGGAAGATCGAGCTGCTGGCCGGCGCGCTGCGCGCGCTCGCGCCGGACGAGATGGAGGCCGGCGCCGCCTACCTGTCCGGCGAGCTGCGCCAGCGGCAGATCGGGGTCGGTTGGGCGACGGTCCGCGAGACGCCGCCGCCGGCCGCGGAGCCGACGCTGACCGTCGCCGCGGTCGACGCGGCGCTCGCGGAGATCGGCGCGCAGTCCGGCCCCGGATCGCAGGCCCGCCGCCGCGAGCTCGTGCGGGCACTGTTCGCGGCGGCCACCGCCGAGGAGCATCGGCTGCTGCTCGGCCTGCTGTCGGGGGAGCTGCGCCAGGGCGCGCAGGCCGGCCTGCTGGTGGACGCCGTTGCCAAAGCAGCGGAGGTACCGGTTGCCGACGTGCGCCGTGCCCTCCTGCTCTGCGGTGACCTGAAGAGCGTCACGCGCACCGCGCTGACCGAAGGCGCGGCGGGTCTGGCCGGGTTCCGGTTGCAGGTCGGCCGGCCGCTCGCGCCGATGCTCGCCCAGTCGGCGTCCACAGTGGACGAAGCGCTGACCGCCACCGGCGCGCCGGCCGCGGTCGACGTGAAGCTCGACGGCATCCGCATCCAGGTGCACCGGTCCGGCGCCGACATCGCGGTGTTCACCCGCAGCCTCGACGACATCACCGCACGGGTACCGGAGGTGGTGGCCGCCGTCCGTGACCTGCCCGCCGGGCAGCTCGTCCTCGACGGGGAGGCCATCGCGCTGGACGCGACCGGCCGGGCGCGGCCGTTCCAGGAAACGTCCTCGCGCGCGGCCCAGCGCGGGGTGGCCAGCGTGCGGCTCATGCCGTACTTCTTCGATCTGCTGCATCTGGACGGCGCCGATCTGCTCGACGAGCCGGGCGTCGAGCGCTGGGCGGCGCTGGGCCGGGCGATGCCGCCGGAGCTGCTCGTCGCGCGCACCACGGCGGCCACGGCCGACGAGGCGACCGTCGCCTTCGAGGCGGCGCTCGTCGCGGGCCACGAGGGTGTCGTGGTGAAGGCGGCCCGGGCGCCATACGACGTGGGGCGGCGCGGCTCGGCCTGGGTGAAGGTGAAGCCGCGGCACACCCTCGACCTGGTGGTGCTCGCCGCGGAGTGGGGACACGGCCGGCGCCGGGGCTGGCTGTCCAACCTGCACCTGGGTGCCCGCGACCCGGCGACGGGCGGCTTCGTCATGCTCGGCAAGACGTTCAAGGGACTGACCGACGAGCTGCTGCGCTGGCAGACCGAGCGGTTCCTGGAGCTGGCCACCGAGCGCGGCGACTGGGTCGTCCGGGTGCGGCCGGAGCTGGTCGTCGAGATCGCGTTCGACGGCGTGCAGACCAGTCCGCGCTACCCGGGCGGGGTGGCGCTGCGCTTCGCCCGGGTGCTGCGCTACCGGGAGGACAAGTCAGCCGCCGAGGCGGACACGATCGACGACGTGCGTCGGATTCACATGGCAGCCAGCGAGCGCACGTAGTTCACCTGCGCGTAGACGTGCTGCACATAGTTCTGGTTGTTCACCGGCACCCGGGAGACGTATTGAAACGCGCCGTTGTATACCTGCACGAGGACCACGCCCTGGTACACGTTCTCCTTGGCGAGCAGGAAGAGCAGGCTCAGGAAACCGGTGCACGGGATGAGCACGATCGCCAGGACGATCGCCCAGGCGGGGATCTTCTGTACGGCGGTCCACTGGTCGGTCACCGTCCACTGCGAGCCGCGCAGCGGAAACTGGCCGGCCGGGGTACGCACGGTCGACGAGGTCACCTGGATCTCGCCGATCTGCGCGATCACCGGCTCGGCCGCCGGGTACGGCGTGGTGGCCGGATACGGCGAGGTGATTCCGTACGGGGAAACGGGTGGCGGCACCGAGCTCGGCACCGGCAGCGACGACTCCTGCCACGGGTCGCCGTACGGCAACGGGGTCTCGGGGTCCACCATGCGCCGATTACATCAGATGGCGGGCGATACGGGAGCGTCCGGATGGTCGGTGTACAGCTCCGCGAGGTCGAACCGGTCGGCACCGTGCGCCTCCCGGCGGGCGGCCCAACCGAAGCCGATCAGGGTCAGCAGCGCGAAGGCCCACCACTGCACGACATACCCGGCGTTGAGCGCGGAGTTCTCGTGATCGGCGGGGATCGTGCCGAAGGGCAGGTCGCGCGGCTCGTCGAGCAGGACATATCCGCCGGCCACCGGGTACGGCAGCGCGCCGGCCAGGCGCAGCGGCGCGATCCGGCGCACCTGCACCTGCCCGCCCGACGTCAGCGGCTGGTCCGGCCGGCTCTCCGGCAGGTGCACCCGGCCGATGACCGTCTGCTGTCCGTCGGGCGCAGCGGGTACCGCCGGCACCGACCCGGCACCGCCCGGCCCGGCCGGCAGCCAGCCGCGGTCCACGAGCACCGCGGAGCCGTCCGCGAGCACCAGCGGGGTGAGCACCTCGAAGCCGACGCCGCTGTCGGAGCTGCGGTCCCGGGCGAGCACCTGGTGGGCGGCGTCGAAGCGCCCGGTGGCCCGCACCCGGGTCCACGCGGCGCCGGCCGTGGGGGCTACCCCGACCGGCAGCACCTGGCCGACCGGCACGGGTTCGGCGCGCAGCGCCGCGTCGATCCGCGCGTTGACGGAGCTGCGCTCGTGATACCGGGACAGCTGCCAGAACCCCAGCCCGACCATGGCCGCCGCGAGCGCCAGCATCAGCGCGGCGAAGCCGAGCCAGCGGGTGGTCAGCAGGAACCGGTACACGCTGGTCCACGCTACCGTGACCGGGCGGGGTGGCCCGGCTTGGGTATCGTCGCGCCTGGCCGAGACGTGCACCGCAGACCGCAGGAGCCATCCATGACCGCCGTTCCCCGCGTGGTGATCGCCGCACCATCGTCCGGCCACGGCAAGACGGCCGTCGCCGTCGGTCTGCTGGCGGCCCTGCGGGCGCGCGGGCTGCACCCGACCGGGTTCAAGATCGGGCCCGACTACGTGGACGCGGCATACCTGGGCCTGGCCGCCGGGCGCCCCGGCCGCAACCTCGACCCGCGGCTGGTCGGCTCCCCGATGGTCGCGCCGCTGTTCGCGCACGGCTGCACCGGTGCGGACATCGCCGTGGTCGAGGGCACCATGGGGCTCTACGACGGGCTGGCCGGTCGCACCGACGCCGAGTCCACCGCGCAGATCGCCGGGCTGCTGCGCGCCCCGGTCGTCCTCGTCGTCGACGCCGCCGCGATGGGGCAGTCGGTCGCCGCGCTGGCACACGGGTTCCGGGCCTACGACGAACTGCTCTGGCTCGGCGGCGTCATCCTCAACCGGGTCGCCTCCGACCGGCACGAAGACCTGCTGCGCGAGGCGCTCGACGACGTCGGGGTACCGGTTCTCGGTGCGCTGCGCCAGCGCGAGCTGCCGCACAGCGGGCTGCCCGGCCGTGCTGAGGGCGTGCTTCCGGTGGTGCACCGCAGCGTCACCGCGACCCGGGCGGTACGGCGGCTCGGCGAGGTGCTGGCCGGCGCGGTCGACCTGGACCGGCTGCTCGCCCTGGCCCGGTCGGCACCGGCCCTGGTGACCGAGGTGTGGACGCCACCGCAGACCACGTGGCACGGGCCGCGTCCGGTGGTCGCGGTGGCCGGTGGGGCGCAGTGCTCCTACGGGTACGCCGAGACCGGCGAGCTGCTCTCCGCGGCCGGCGCGGAGGTGGTACCCGTCGATCCGCTGCGCGACGGGTCGCTGCCCGAGGACGCGACCGCCCTGATCGTCGGCGGCGGGCTGCCGGAGACCTACCTCGACGAGCTGTCCGCCAACACCGCGCTCGCCATCTCCGTGCGATCACTGGCAGCGGCGGGCCGGCCGGTGATCGTCGAGGGGGCCGGAGTTGCCTGGCTGGCCCGGGAGTTCGACGGCCGGCCGATGTGCGGGATCCTCGGCGCGACCGGGCGCACCGGCGAGTACCTCGTCGTGGGTTACCGCGAGGCGACCGCCCGTTCCGTTTCACCGCTCGCTCCGATGGGTACCGGGCTGGTCGGGCACAAGCAGCACCGCGGCCAGGTCACCCCCCGCTCCGGAGAGCATCCGGCCTGGTCGTGGCCGGACGGGCAACCGGAAGGGTTCGTGATGGGCGGAGTGCACGCCTCCTACCTGTGCCTGCACTGGGCGGCACGGCCGGAGATCGCGGGCCGGATCGTGTCCGCCGCGGCCGGCGAGCACGATACGTTGAGGCTGGCGTCTTGATCGACACCGAGGCGCGCGCGGCTCCCCGGTTCCCCGCGCTCACCGTCGCCACGCCGCGGCTGGACATCCGGCCGCTGGCGGCCGCCGACGCACCCGAGGTCGAGGCGATCCTCGCCGACCGGCTGACCCGCCGCTGGCTGCCGCTGCCCGACGACTCGACGATCGACGGCCGCACCTGGTGCACCGACGTGGCCGGCCGGCAGCGCGAGATCGGCGACGGCGACCACTACGTGGCACTGCGCCGGGAAGACGGTCGGCTGGTCGCCGTGCTGTGGACCTCGCGCACCGACTGGACGGCCCGCGCCACCGAGGTGTCCTACCTGGTCGCGCCGGGTGCCCGCGGGTTCGGCGTGGCATCGGAGGCGGTCGACGCGATCGCGATCGCGCTGCTGCTGGAACACGGCTTCGAGCGGATCGAGCTGCGCATCGCGCCGGGCAACACCGCCTCCCGCCGGGTCGCCGAGAAGGCCGGGTTCGTCTACGAGGGGCTGCAGCGCAACGCCGGGTACGTGCACGGGGGTCGGGTCGACCTGCAGATGTGGTCACTGGTCGCCGGCGACCTGCGGGGGTAGGAGGTCAGTCGTGCGCGCGGCCGTGCCGGGGCCGGCCCAGCATGCCCGCCGGCGGCGGGGTGAACCCCAGCACCGGCAGCCCGCGCATCGCGTCCCGCATGGTCAGCGAGATCGTGGCGATCGGCTTGCGGTACTGCGACTCGCCGGCCAGATCCAGCGGGTTGTCCGGATCGGCCACGAAGGCGCACCCGGCCAGCTGCGGGGTGAACCCGATGAACCACACCGACCGCGCGTCGTCGGTGGTACCCGTCTTGCCGGCGAACGGCCGCCCGACGGTCGGGTACGCGCTGGGTGCCGTCGACCAGCTGCCGCAGCCACCGCCGGCCGCCCCGTACCCGGTGGGGCAGCGCGCCGCGTCCACCGCCGCCCGGGCGACGTCCCGGCTGACCACCTGGCTGCACCGCGGCGCGGCGACCGGTTGCCCGTTCGGCCCGAGTACCGGTTGACCGTCCGACCGGGTGATCGACCGCACCGGCAGCGGCTCGCAGTACCGCCCGTCCGCCGCGATCGTCGCGTACGCGTCGGCCATCTCCAGCGGGGTGGTGTCCGCGACGCCGAGCGTGAAGGCGCCCCAGGTGCGGGCCTTGGCCGGCGAGGCCTGCAGCCGGTCGATGTCGGTGTGCCAGGTCAGCCCGAGCCGTTGCGCCATCGCGACCGCGTTCTGCGCGCCGACCTTCTGCTCCACCTGCACCCAGTACGTGTTGACGGACTTGCCGAAGCCGGACCACATGGTCTGGGTACCGGTCATGCCGCGGCTGGCGTTGCGTGGGCACCAGTGCCCTCCGGCGCACGCCTGCGGGTCCCGCGGCCCGGTGTAGTACCGCGACGTGTACCGCCTCGGCGCGTAGAACGACGTGTTCAGCCCGTACCCCTGCTCCAGCGCGGTGAGCATGGTGAACAGCTTGAACGTCGACCCGGCCTGGTACCCGATCGACGGTCCGCCGCCGAGCAGCATGTTCACCGTGTTCGGGTAGTTGCCGGGGATGCCCGCGGCCCGCTTGGCCGGGTCGGTGTTGCCGGGGTTGTGCGACTGGTCCAGCGAGTACACCCGGTTGACCGCGGCCGCCCTGACCCGTCCGGTACCGGGTTCGACGAACACCGCGCCGAGCGCGAACCTGTTGCCGATCCGCTCGTTGTCGGTCGCGTGCCTCATCGCGCTGGCCTGGACGTCCGGGTCCAGCGAGGTGACCACCGTGTACCCGCCGCGCCGCAGGTTGTCCCAGCGCGCCGCGGGACTGGTACCGAACGCCGGCTGCCGCATCCACCACTGCCGGAAGATGTCGCAGAAGAAGCCCCAGTCGTTGTGCGCCGCGGGTACCGACACGCAGTCGTTGGGCAGTTCGCTCAGGTGCAGCGCGACCGGTGCCGCCTTGGCGGCGGCCGCCTGCGCTGGCGAGATGTCGCCGAGTGCGGCCATCCGGTCGATGACGTAGTTGCGCCGGTCCAGCGCGGCCGACCGGTCCGGGCCGGCCGGGTCGTAGTCCGACGGCGCCTGTACGAGGCCGGCGACCATCGCCGCCTCGTCCAGCGTGAGCTGGTCCGGCGGCTTGGAGAAGTACACGTTGGATGCGGCGAAGATGCCGTAGGCGCGGTGCCCGAAGTACGCGACGTTGAGGTACCCCTCCAGGATCTGGGTCTTGCTCATCCGCTTCTCCAGCGCGATGGCCAGCCGCATCTCGCGCAGCTTGCGCGCGCTGTCCTGGGCGGTGGCGTCGACCGCGTCCTGCGGGTTGTCCGCGGCGTCGCGCAGCACGTTGCGCACGTACTGCATGGTCAGCGTCGAGGCGCCCTGCGACACCCCGCCGGCCTGCTGGTTGGCGACGAACGCCCGGACCGTCCCCTTGAGGTCGACGCCGTGGTGCTCGAAGAAGCGCGAGTCCTCGGCCGCGACGATCGCGTTGCGCACCAGCGGCGACATCTGGCTGATCGGGATGTACTTGCGGTCCTCCTCGTAGAACGTCGTCAGCAGCGTCTTCCCGTCGGCTGCATAGACGTAGGTGGTCTGCGGCGACGGCGCGATCAGCAGCTGCCGGGGCAGCGAGTCGACGGCTTCGGCGCCGGATTTCACGGCGAGCCCGGCCAGCGAGGCGACCGGGTACAGCAGCACGGCGACGGCGATCCCGCCCAGCAGCCCGGTGCGGACCAGGGGAGCGACCTGCGCAACCGCCGTCATCATGCGCTTCGTCACACTCCCAAGGTAGGACAAATCAGGACGATGTAGCGGCGAAGCCGGGGAATTCAGATGGCATCATCGCGGGCATGCACGAACTCGGGTTCCACGGCGACGCCGAACTCGCCCCGGGCCTGGTCGACCTCGCGGTCAACGTCCGCACCGACCCGCTGCCCGACTGGCTCGCCGGCCCGATCGCCGCGGCGCTGCAGGATCTCGCGGCCTACCCGGATCCCGCCCCGGCGCGCGCGGCGCTTGCCGCGCGGCACCGCCGGCCCGCCGACGAGGTGCTGCTCACCGCCGGTGCGGCGCAGGCGTTCACGCTGCTGGCCCAGGCGCGGCTCGGGGTACGCCGGCCGGTGGTCGTGCACCCGCAGTTCACCGAGCCGGAGGCGGCGCTGGCCGCCGCGGGACACCGGGTCGACCGCGCGCTGCTGCCGCCGCCGTTCACCCTCGACCCCGAGGTGGTACCGGAAGCAGCCGACCTCGTCGTCATCGGCAACCCGACCAACCCGACGTCGGTCGCGCACCCGGCGGACACCGTGGCCGCCCTGGCCCGCGCCGGCCGGCTGCTGGTCGTCGACGAGGCGTTCGCCGACACGGTACCGGGGGAGCCGGACTCCCTCGCCGCCCGGCGCGACCTGCCCGGGCTGGTCGTGCTGCGCAGCCTCACCAAGACGTGGGGACTGGCCGGCCTGCGCATCGGGTACCTCCTCGGGCCGGCCGATGTCGTGGCGCGGCTGGCGGCGGTACAACCGCTGTGGCCGGTGTCCACCCCGGCGCTGGCCGCCGCGGTCGCGTGCGCAAGCGACCGCGCGGTCGCGGCGGAGGAACGGATCGCCCGCGAGCTGACCGCGCGCCGCGACCACCTCGTCGCGGGCCTCGCCGCGCTGCCCGCAGTGACCGTCGCCGGCCGCCCGGCCAGCAACTTCGTCCTGGTCCACGTACCCGACGGCGCCCGGCTGCGACAGCGGCTGCGCGCGGCCGGCTTCGCCCTGCGCCGCGGCGACACGTTTCCGGGGCTGGGCCCCGACTGGCTGCGGATCGCGGTACGGGACACTGCCACCAGCGATTCCCTACTGAAGGCCTGGGAGGCCATCGTTGATTGACCAGACAGTCGCCGCCATCCGTCCGCTCGACGAGGCGGCGATGACCGCGGCCCGGGAGCTGCACGCGCGGCTGACCAAGCCGGCCGGCTCGCTGGGTGAGCTGGAGGGCCTGTCGATCCGGCTCGCCGGACTCGCCGGTACCTGCCCGCCGCCGATCCCGGAGCGGCCGGCGGTGGCGGTGTTCGCCGGCGACCACGGGGTGCACGCCCAGCGGGTGACCCCGTGGCCGCAAGAGGTCACCGCGCAGATGGTGGCGAACTTCCTCGCCGGCGGTGCGGTCGTCAACGCGTTCGCCCGCGAGGCCCGTGCCGCGGTGACCGTGGTCGACGTGGCGGTCGCGGCCGCCCTGGCACCGGCGGACGGGCTGGTGGTCGCGAAGGTCCGGCCCGGTACCGGCGACATCACCACCGGCCCGGCGCTGACCCGCGACGAGGCGGCCGCGGCGGTCGAGGCCGGCATCGTCACCGCGAACGCGCTGCTCGACGCGGGAGCCGGGATCCTGGTCACCGGGGACATGGGCATCGCCAACACGACGCCGGCCGCGGCGCTGATCGCCGCCTTCACCGGTGCCCCGGCCGACCGGGTCACCGGGCGGGGTACCGGCATCGACGACGCCATGCTGGCGCACAAGACCTCGGTGGTGGCCGCGGCGCTGGAGCGGCACCGGCCGGACCGGGGCGACCCGCTCGGGGTACTGGCCACGGTCGGTGGCGGGGAGCACGCCGCCATCGCCGGGTTCATCCTCGGTGCGGCCGCCCGTCGGGTACCGGTCGTCGTCGACGGTGTCATCGCCGTGTCCGGTGCCCTGGCGGCCGCCGCGTTCGCGCCCGACGCCGTGGGCGCGATGATCGCGGGGCACCGTTCCGCCGAGCCGGGCGCCTCCGTCGCGCTCGCGCACCTGGGCCTGACCCCGCTGGTGGACCTCGGCCTGCGGCTGGGCGAGGGTACCGGCGCGGTGCTCGCGCTGCCGATCGTGGCCAGCGCGGTGCGGGTACTGCACGAGGTCGCCACCTTCGACTCCGCCGGAGTGTCGGAGAAGTGAGGGTTCTCAGCGGAGCGGGGCGCGGCGCTGTCTGGACTGAGGAGCGAAGCGACGAGGGAAGACGGCGCACCGGAGCGCCTCGCGAAGCGGCCCGGGAGACTCAGTGAGTTCGCTGTATCCGGTCGGTCTGCGGCTGGCTGGGCGGAAGGTGCTCGTGGTCGGCGGGGGTACCGTCGCCACCCGCCGGGTACCGGCCCTGCTCGACGCCGGCGCCGAGGTGCTGATCGTGTCCCCGTCGCTCACCCCGGCGTTGCGCGCGCTCGCCGACGCCGGCCGGGTGACCTGGGTGGCCCGCCGCTTCGAACCGTCCGATGTGGACGGTGCCTGGCTGGTACAGGCGGCGCTGGACGACCGGATGGCGGCCGCCGCGGTGAGCGCGGCGGCCGCCGAGCGGAAGGTGTTCTGCGTGCGAGCCGACGACCGTGCCGCGGCCACGGCCTGGACCCCGGCGGTGACCCGGCACGGCGCGGTCACGGTCGCGGTGCTCGGCGGCGGCGACCCGCGCCGGGCGATGGCGGTCCGGGACGGCATCCGGGACCGGCTCGCCGACGGTTCCCTCGACGCGGGGCCGTCGCATCCGGGTGCCGGGGTGGCGCTGGTCGGCGCCGGGCCGGGCGATCCGGAGCTGATCACCGTGCGCGGCCGCCGGCTGCTCGCGCTCGCCGACGTCGTCGTGGCCGACCGCCTGGTACCCGGACTGCTGCTCGACGAGCTGCGGCCCGACGTCGAACTGGTGGACGCCTCGAAGATCCCCTACGGACCGGCCAAGGCGCAGGAGGAGATCAACCGGATCCTGGTCAGCCGCGCGCGGCAGGGCCGGTTCGTGGTCCGGCTCAAGGGCGGCGACCCGTACGTCTTCGGTCGCGGCGGCGAGGAGGTGCTCGCCTGCACCGCCGCCGGGGTACCCGTCACCGTGGTACCCGGGGTGAGCTCCGCGACGGCGGTACCGGCGGCGGCCGGCATCCCGGTCACCCACCGCGGTGTCGCGCACGAGTTCGTGGTGGTGTCCGGGCACGTCGCGCCGGACGATCCGCGCTCGCTGGCGGAGTGGCCGAAGCTGGCCGGGCTGCGGGGTACCCTCTGCGTTCTCATGGGCCTGACCCACCTGCCGGCGATCGTCGACGTGCTGATCGAGCACGGCCGGCCGCCGGACACGCCGGTCGCGGTGGTGCAGGACGGTACGACGAAGGGGCAGCGGGTGGTCCGCGCGCCGCTTGCGGACATCGCCGACCTGGTCGCGATCGAGCGCATCCACCCGCCCGCGATCATCGTGATCGGCGGGGTCGTCGACGCGCTCGACGCGCTCAAGGCCCGCGAGGCCCGCCGGGCCGGCGACTGAGCCGCGAGGCGCGACTGGCCGCGAGGCGCGACTGGCCGCGAGGCGCGACTGGGCCGCGATCTTGGACGCTTGCACCCCCCGCAGGGGGCCCAGGCGTCCAAGATCGGAAGGCGACCGGTGGCCCGGCTACGCGCCGCCGTCCAGCAGCAGCGCGCAGCGGATCAACCCCAGGTGGCTGTACGCCTGCGGATGGTTGCCCAGCCCCCGCTCGGCCTGCGGGTCGTACTGTTCGGGCAGCAGGCCGGTCGGTCCGGCGCAGTCGAGCATCTGGTCGAACAGCTCCTCGGCGTCGGCGCGCCGGCCGGTGCGCAGGTACGCCTCGATCATCCACGCGGAGCAGACGTGGAAGCCGCCCTCGACACCGGGCAGCCCGTCGTCCCACTTGTACCGGTACACGATCGGCCCGCTGCGCAGCTCCGCCTCGATCGCCAGCACCGTCGCCAGGAACCGCGGATCGTCGTCGGCCAGCAGCCCGGACAGCCCGATCCACAGCGACGACGCGTCCATCTCCGGGTACCCGTAGGCGACCGTGTACGCGCCCGCCTCCTCGTGCCAGCCGTGTTCGAGCACGTTGGCGCCGATCTGGTCGCGCAGCTCCAGCCACTCCGGGCGCTCGCCCTGCCCGTGCTGGCGGACCAGCTGCACCGCCCGGTCCACGGTCAGCCAGCACATCACCTTGGAGTACACGTGGTGCCGCGGCGGCAGCCGGGCTTCCCACAGCCCGTGGTCGCGGCGGCGCCCATCGCCTCGATGACCCGCCACTCCTGGTCGCGCACCGAGCCGCGCACCTCGGCCACGCCCGCGATCAGGTCGGCGATCGGCCCGAACACGTCGAGCTGCAGCTGGCGGTTGGCGGCGTTGCCGATGCGCACCGGCCGCGACCCGGCGTACCCGGGCAGCGTGTCGATGACCGCCTCGGCGCCCAGGTCGTACCCGTCCACCGTGTACAGCGGGTGCAGCCGCTCCGGGTGCCCGCCGGTGCGCTCGACGCACCGGTCCACCCAGCCGAGGTACGCCTCCGACTCGGCCAGCGAGCCGAGATCGACCAGGACGCGGGCGGACATCGCCGCGTCGCGCAGCCAGCAGTACCGGTAGTCCCAGTTGCGCACGCCGCCGATCTCCTCCGGCAGCGAGCTGGTCGCCGCCGCGAGGATCGAGCCGGTCGGCTCGTGGCACAGGCCGCGCAGCGTCAGGGCGCTGCGCAGCACGTGGTCGCGGGCGACCGTGGGCAGCTTCAGGGCCGCGGCCCAGTCCCGCCATTCCCGCTCGACCCCGGCCTGGCGGGCCGCCACCGGCTCGTGCCACGCGCCCAGGTTGTGGGTACCGCATCGAAGTTCGAGCGTGCACTCCCCGCCCAGGGCGGCCAGGTCGATCTCGGCGCGCGCCGAGTCGTGCCCGCCGTCGTTGTAGACGTCCCATTCCACGCCGGGCGCGTGCAGCGCCATCGGCTCGTTGGAGCCGAGTACGAGCAGCCCGTCGCCCAGCGGCTGGAGCCGGATCGCCACCTGCCCGTACTCCGGCCGGGGCGCGAACTCGACGCGGGCCCGGACGGTGCCGGTCAGCCGCCGTACCAGCGAGGTGGACGCCGGTGCATTGGCCTGCTCGCCGCGCGCCACGCTGCTGTCCAGCCAGTCGGTGACGGTCAGCCCGGACCAGCGGGTCTCCACGGTGAGCGTGCCCGGCCGGTACCGCTGCCCGAGCGGCATCCCGTCGCGTACCGCCGGCCGCACCGAGAAGTGCCCGGCCGGGCTGCCACCGACAAGGTCGGCGAAGATCGCGGCGGAGTCCGGGCTCGGATGGCACAGCCAGGTGACCTTGGCATCCGGAGCGAGCAGCGCGATGGTGCGGCGGTTGGACAGCATCGAGTGCCGCTCGATGGGTACCGCCCGCTCGCCGTACAGCCAGTTCCGCCGCGTCTCCAGCAGGGTGGCGAGCACCCGGACGGCATCCAGCGGCTCGGCCACCCGGTACCCGGCCTTCGTCTCGCCCGGCCCGATCTTGATGCCGATGTCCGGCCCGTGCAGGTGGGCGAACGCGTTCTCGTCGGTCACGTCGTCGCCGACGAACAGCACCGCACTGGCGCTGAGCTGCATCCGTAGCGCATCGACGGCGGTACCCTTGTGGGTCTGCAGGACCAGCAGCTCGACGACCTCTTTGCCCTGCGTGACGTGCACCCCGGCCCAGCTCGCCGGCCCCTCGAAGATCGCCTCCCGGACCGCGTCGGCGTCCGCCGGCGCCGCCGTCCGGGTGTGTACCGCGATGCTCGCCGGCTTGGGCTCCAGCCGCACCCCCGGCTTGTTCGCGACGATCTCCTCGATCGCCTTCTGGATCCGGGTGCGCAGGTCGACCAGTTCGGGAGCCAGCCGCTGGACGAACCCGATGTCGAACTCCGACCCGTGGCTGCCCACCAGGTGTACCTCGCTGGGCAGCCGGGACAGCGTCGCCAGGTCGCGCAGTGCCCGGCCGGACACCACGGCCACCGTGGTCTGCGGCAGCGCGGCCAGCGCCCGTACCGCGGCGACGGCCTCGGGTAGCGGCTGGGCCGCCGACGGGTCCTCCACGATCGGCGCGAGGGTGCCGTCGTAGTCGCAGGCGATCAGCAGTTGCGGGACCCGGGCGATCAGCCCCACCGCGGACCGCAGGGCGGGGTCGATTGCGTGAAACACCTATTCCTCCGAAGCGGGCAGAGCAGCCGAAGGTACGCCAAGCGCGGAAAGGAACGAGGACGCCCAGTGCCGGACGTCGTGCGCGCGCAGATGTCGGCGCATCGCCCGCATCCGCCGGGAGACCTCGGTCTGGTCCGCCTGTACCGCGCGCATCAGGGCATCCTTCACACCCTGCAGATCGTGTGGGTTGCAGAGGAACGCCTGTCTAAGCTCACCCGCGGCACCGGCGAACTCCGAGAGAACGAGGGCACCGCCCAGGTCGACCCGGGCCGCCACGTACTCCTTGGCCACCAGATTCATGCCGTCTCGCAGGGGAGTCACCATCATGACGTCAGCCGCGCAGTAGAGCGCGACAAGCTCACTGCGACTGTACGACTGATGAAGATAGTGCACGGCGGGCACACCGACACGCCCGTGATCGCCGTTGATCCGGCCAACCTCGCGTTCCACCTTCACACGCAGTGACTGGTAGTGCTCGACGCGTTCCCGGCTCGGCGTGGCCACCTGCACCATGACCACCTCGGGTACCGTCAGTCGGTCTTCCGACAGCAGCTCCCGGAACGCCTTGAGCCGCTGCTCGATGCCCTTGGTGTAATCCAGCCGGTCGACGCCGAGGATCACCGTCTTGGGGTCGCCGAGTTCGGCCCGGATCTGTTCGGCCCGGGCGCGGACCAGCGGGCTGGACGCGAGCGCCTCGATCTCGGCGACGTCGATCGAGATCGGGAACGCGGCGGCGTGCACGATCCGGCCGTCCTGGTCCACTCCGGCGCCGCGCGGCCGCAGGCCCAGCAGGTGCCGGGTCAGCCGGAGGAAGTTCTGCGCGGCCAGCGGGCGCTGGAAGCCGACCAGGTCGGCGCCGAGCAGCCCGCGCAGGATCTCCGCCCGGCGCGGCAGCTGCATGAACAATTCGACCGGCGGGAACGGGATGTGCAGGAAGAAGCCGATGCGCAGGTCCGGGCGGATCGCGCGGAGCATCGCCGGCACCAGTTGCAGCTGGTAGTCCTGCACCCAGACGGTGGCCTCCTCGCCGGCCTCCTCGGCGGCCGCCTCGGCGAACCGCTGGTTGACCCGCCGGTACGACTCCCACCAGCTGCGCTTGTAGACCGGCGTCTCGATCGCGTCGTGGTACAGCGGCCACAGGCTGGAGTTGGAGAAGCCCTCGTAGTACCGCTCCACGTCGTGCGCGGTCAGCGCGACCGGGTGCAGCGCCATCCCGTCCAGCTCGAACGGCTCGGGCGCCGGCTGGCCGGGTTCCGCCGGGCTACCGGACCAGCCGACCCAGGTGCCGTGCTGCGCGGCGAGTACCGGGTGCAGCGCGGTCACCAGACCGCCCGGACTGCGTCGCCAGGTGCGCCGCTCACCGATGGTCACCTCGTCGACGGGCAGCCGGTTCGCGACCACGACGAAGGAACTGCGGGCCACCGCATCAGCCTACTTGACCCGCCTGAACGGCTGACTTTGCGCCGGTTTCCGGCGACCGGCTCGCCAGCACTTGCGCGGCGGTGACATCCTGCGAGCCATGGCTGACGGTTCCATCCGGCGGGGCGGTCCGACCGCCGGCCCGCTGCTGCTCGCCGTGATCTTCCTGGCGGTACTCGGCGGTGGGGTCGGGTTCAGCCTCGGTACCCTCGCCAAACACCAGCACAACACCGCCGCGACGCAGAGCGACCAGGGTGGCCGGACCGGCCAGGACAGCGGCACCGGCCAGGGCAACGGCACCGGTGGCGGCAACGGCGCCGGCACCGGCGGCGGCCAGAACGGCAAGAAGCAGTGCCCGGAGCACAGCGTCGCGCAGGCCAACGCCGGCCCGCTGACCCAGGTGCTGTACCTGCGCACCGCGCAGTCCGAGGTGTGGGTCTGCAAGGACGGCAACGGCACCCTGTACTACCAGGGTCACCGCGGCCAGCCCGGAGAGGACCTGGTCGAGGGCACCAACGCGCTGTTCCTCACCGATGTCGCGCGGGAGGGCGGCAACGGGTACGTCGCCACCAACACCGACCAGAGCGGGCGGGTCACCGAGTACCACGTGACGGCGACGCAGCTGGTGATCAAGTTCCGCAACTACCAGACCCCGAAGCCGGACCAGACCGAGTACGCGCAGTAACCGGGTGCGTTTCGGAAAGCACTCAGGTGCCAACCGGTTGCGACGATGTCGGGGTCATGGTTGGTAAGTACATCGGGATGGCGCTCGCGGCGGGCACGGCCGCGGTGGGCACTGCTGCGCTCATGATCGGTACCCCGGCGCAGGCCGCGGCACCGCACCCGATCGCCTACGTCCGGGCCGGCTCCATCTACCTGCTGTCCGGTACCGTCTCGACCCGGCTGACCCAGGACGCCGACGACGCCCGGCCGCGCTGGTCGCCGGACGGCCGGCGGATCGCCTACGGGCACTCCGGGCGGCTCTGGGTGATCAACTCCGACGGTACCGGCCGGACCGCGCTCACCGGCTACCCGACCAGCGGCGCCGCCTGGTCCCCGGACGGCCGGTGGCTCGCCTTCGAGGCGCCCGGCTGTACGGGCCTTTCCGGCGTCTTCGAGGTACCCACGACCGGCGGTACCGCTCAGCCGCTGTTCCCCGCGTCCTGCCGGGGCACCGGAGCGCCGAAGCCCGGCGCCGCCCGGCCCGCCCGGTCCGGCGACCTCGCCGCCCGGCCCGACCGGTCTGGCGACCTCGCCGCCCGGCTGCGCGCCGACGGCTCGGTGGCCTGGTCGCCGGACGGTACCCGGATCGCGTTCCGCGGCGGGCAGTGCCTGGCGGTCGTCGACGACTGCCTGTCCGTCGGCGTCGTCGCGACCGGGGCGGAGCAGGCGGTCGCCGTGTACGGCGGCGGCGGTCAGGTGCTCTCCGGCTTCGCCGTGGTACCCGCCTGGCGGCCGGACGGGCAGCGGCTGAGCTGGACCGCCGACCAGGACGGCGGGACGGTGCACGTCGTCGAGGCCGACCCCTCCGGTGCCGGCGCCCGTACCGTGGGCGCACCGCTGGACCGCGAGCTGGTCTACGCCGGTACCGGCACCGCCCTGCTCACCGGCCGGTATCGCGGCGCGTCCTGGATCTTCCGGATCAACCTCGCCACCGGTACCCGTACCCCGCTGGTGCCCGGGTCACAGCCCAGCGTGTAAGGATTGGTGGGTTCGCAACCCAATCCCCATGACCCGGAGGTAGGCCGCACCGTGGCCCAGTTCATCTACACCTTGGAGAAGGCCCGCAGGGCACACGGCGACAAGGTTGTCCTGGACAACGTGACGCTCAGCTTCCTGCCCGGCGCCAAGATCGGTGTGGTCGGACCGAACGGCGCCGGTAAGTCCAGCCTGCTGCGGATCATGGCGGGGCTGGACAAGCCGAGCAACGGCGAGGCCCGGCTGATGCCCGGATACACCGTCGGCCTGCTGGCCCAGGAGCCGCCGCTCAACGACGCGAAGACGGTGCTCGGCAACATCGAGGAGGCGGTCGCCGAGACCAAATCCAAGCTGGAGCGGTTCAACAAGATCGCCGAGCAGCTGGCCACCGACTACAGCGATGAGCTGATGGCCGAGATGGGCTCGCTGCAGGAGGAGCTGGACCACGCCGACGCGTGGGACATCGACTCCAAGCTGGAGTTGGCGATGGACGCGTTGCGCTGCCCGCCGCCGGACGCCGACGTGACCATGCTCTCCGGTGGCGAGCGGCGCCGGGTGGCGCTGTGCCGGCTGCTGCTGGAGCAGCCCGACCTGCTGCTGCTCGACGAGCCGACCAACCACCTCGACGCGGAGAGCGTGCAGTGGCTGGAGCAGCACCTGGCCAAGTACGCCGGCACCGTCGTGGCGATCACCCACGACCGGTACTTCCTGGACAACGTGGCGCAGTGGATCCTGGAACTCGACCGTGGCCGGGCGTTCCCTTACGAGGGCAACTACTCGACCTACCTGGAAAAGAAGGCGCAGCGGCTGGCGGTACAGGGCCGTAAGGACGCCAAGCTGCAGCGGCGGCTGTCCGAGGAACTGGAGTGGGTGCGGTCCAACGCCAAGGCGCGCCAGACCAAGTCGCGCGCGCGGCTGGGCCGGTACGAGGAGATGGCCGCCGAGGCGGAGAAGACCCGCAAGCTGGACTTCGAGGAGATCCAGATCCCGCCGGGCCCGCGGCTGGGCAACACGGTCATCGAGGCGAACCACCTGACCAAGGGCTTCGGCGACCGGGTACTGATCGACGACCTCTCGTTCTCCCTGCCGCGCAACGGCATCGTCGGCATCATCGGCCCCAACGGCGTCGGTAAGACCACCCTGTTCAAGACCATCGTCGGGCTGGAGAAGCCGGACAGCGGCGAGGTACGCATCGGCGAGACCGTCAAGCTGTCCTACGTCGACCAGGCGCGCGCCGGGCTGGACCCGCGGAAGACCGTGTGGGAGGTCGTCTCCGACGGCCTGGACCACCTGATGGTCGGCAAGGTCGAGATGCCGTCGCGGGCGTACGTCGCCGCGTTCGGTTTCAAAGGCCCGGACCAGCAGAAGCCGACCGGGGTACTGTCCGGCGGCGAGCGCAACCGGCTCAACCTGGCGCTGACGCTGAAGATCGGCGGCAACGTGATCCTGCTCGACGAGCCGACCAACGACCTGGACGTGGAGACGCTCAGCTCGCTGGAGAACGCGCTGCTGGACTTCCCCGGCTGCGCGGTGGTCATCTCGCACGACCGGATGTTCCTCGACCGGGTCGCCACGCACATCCTGGCCTGGGAGGGCGACGACGAGAACCCGGCGAAGTGGTTCTGGTTCGAGGGCAACTTCGAGGCGTACGAGAAGAACAAGGTGGACCGGCTCGGCCCGGACGCGGCGCGGCCGCACGCGGTGACCTACCGCAAGCTGACGCGTGACTAGCAGCCGTTTCATCTATCACTGTCCGGTCCGCTGGTCGGACATGGACGTGTACGGCCACGTCAACAACGCCCGTTTCCTCACGCTGTACGAGGAGGCCCGGGTGGCGCTGATGTTCGTCGGCGCGCGGGAGCACGGGATCACCTCGTTCGAGCAGGGCGTGGTGATCTCCCGGCACGAGGTCGACTACCTGCGCCCGGTCGACTACGCCGACCCGGTGAGGATCGAGCTGTGGGTGGCCGAGCTGCGACCGTCGCGCTTCGTCATCGGGTACGAGCTGTTCGATCGGGACGCGGTGGCGAGCCGGGCGCGCTCGGTGTGCGTACCCTTCGATCTCGCCACCGGCCGCCCGCGCCGGATGAGCGACGCGGAGCGGGAGTTCCTGCTGCCATGGGCGGCCTGAGCGCGGCCGCCGGCGGCCTGAGCGCGGCGGCCGCCGCGCCCTTCCTCGGCCGGCTCACCAGGCTTGACCCTGCCGCGGTGGTTCGGCTGCGCGACGCCGGCGGCGGCACGGTGGCGCTGTGGGGCCGGTTGCCGTGGGGGGTGCTGGTGGTCCGCACGGTGCCGGGTTCCGGCGTGACAGACCGGACGGTCGGCGCGGCTGAGCTGTTGCGCGTACTCACCGACGGTGACGGGTCATTGCCGCCCGCCCGGGACCCGGACTGGCGCTGGCCGCTGCCGCCGGGCGCCGGCACGGCCGTGGAAACGCTCCCGGCGGCGACCGTCCAGCGACTCGGCGCGGCGGCCGCCGAGGCGGTGCGGGCGGGTCGCGGCCGGGTAGGTGATCGGATGTTACGCGACGCATTGCTCGATCACGTTGCCATCGTCATTTCGACCGGGGATGAGGAGATTCCGGTCCGTCAATCTATGATTCAAGCGGTACTCCGGATGGGATTTATGAGTACCGATGGACATGGTCAAATTACTGTTCGTATAGGAGGCAAGTGGGTTGGGTTAGCGGCAGAACACGGCTCTGTATGGCTACAAACCACACCAAGCCTGACCATTCATATGGCCAAATAGGCTGTCTCATGTATCCGAACGGTTGAGGGTCTAGTGGCCCAACGGTTTGGTGCGTAGCATTCGGACACGCCGAGGTACGTACGTCCGGATAGCGTGAGCTCTTGGGTCCACGCACGGTCGGCGTGGGGATACTCTGCGAAGCGAGGAGTACGGGAATGCCGTGGTGGCCGAAGCGGGGAGGTCAGACCGGTGACGGGGAGCCGGTCGCGGCTCACGGGGACGTCGACGTACGGGTGGACGTGCCCGCGCCCCGTTCACCGGAGCCGGCCGAGGCGGTGGTCGCGCCGGTCGAGATGACGCGGTTGGCGGCCGCGCTGGACCGGCTGGAGATCCGCTACCTCACTGACGGTGACGGCAGCCTGCTCGCCATGTGGGAGCGGCACGCTGTCCTGTTCACCCTGGAAGGGCCGGATGACGAGATCCTGGTGATCCGCGCCAGACCACACGGGACGGTACCGCCGGACTGGGCCGACCGGGCCTACCGCGTGGTCAACGAATGGAACCACTCGCGCCGGTTCTGCAAGGCCTACATCGGTGACCCGACCGAGCGCGGCCAGCTGCCGATCTACGCCGAGATGCAGGTGCCACTGATCTCCGGCGCGCACGACGCGTTGCTCGTCGAGTTGATCGACTGTGCGGCCGCGGTCGCGGTGGCATTTGTGGACTGGATCCACGACGAGGGCGGACTCCTCTAGCGGCTCAGCTTCCGCGGGGACCGCCCATCACTTTCCGCCGAGGCTCGCCGGCGGGGTCGTCGGCGAGTCGAGCCAGGCGTTGATCAGCGTGGTCAGGTCCTGGCCGGTGTGCTGGTTGACGAACGCGGTGAACTGCGCGCGGTCCACGTTCGCGTCGCGGTGCTGCTGGGCCCAGTCGCGCAGCAGTTCGAGGAACGCGGTGTCCCCGATCCGGTCGTAGATCGCCTGCAGCAGCAGCGCCGCCGAGGTGTACACGTTGGGCTCGGCGAAGGCGTCGGCATGCGGCGCGCCCGGCGGGCCGGACCGGCGGCGCAGGTCGCCGTCCTGCTTGAGCGCCGAGGCCATCCAGTCCTTGCGGGTGAGCCGGTTGTGCTCGATCTCCCACTGGAACTGGATCCAGGTCGCGAAGCCCTCGTTGAGCCACAGCGCGCGCCAGTCCGTCGGGGTCGCCGCGTCGCCGAACCACTGGTGCGACAGCTCATGCAGGATCACCTCCTGCAGGTACGCCGCCCGGTTGGCGGCGCCCTGCGCGATCAGGCCGCCGAGCGTGACCATCTCCTGGGTCTCCATCGCCGAGGTCGACGCCACGCTCACCACCCCGGCGCTCTGGAAGGGGTACCGGCCGAAGCGGCTCTCCAGCCAGCCGAGCATCTGCGGGATCTGGCGCAGCGGCTCGACGATCTCGTCGTCGGTACCCGACCGGGTCCAGATCGTCACCGGTACGCCGTGCGGGCCGGTCTCGTCGATCCGCGCGTAGTGCCCGATCGCGAGCGTGGTCAGGTAGCTGGCCTGCGGGTAGCTGCCGTGCCAGGTGAACGTGTCGCCGGCCGGCCCGTGCGCCTGGCCGGCGAACTCGCCGCCGGCGACCGCGCTCCAGCCGGCCGGTACCGTCACGTGCAGGTCGTAGCGGGCCTTGTCGGACGGGATGTCGTTGACCGGGTACCAGGTGAACGCGCCGTACGGCTCCTGCATCGTCCACGCCTCGCCGTTGCGCTCGGCGCGCAGCCCGAGCCCTTCGGTCGCATCCGGCCGGCTGGACGGCATCCGGATCTCGTGCGGCTGGCCGTGGTACCGCACGACGAGCGTGGCGGTCGCGTCCGCGGCCAGCGTCGCGGGTACCGTGATCTTGTCCGCGGGGCTGAGCGTCGCGGTACCCGTCGTGCCGTTCACGCTAGCCGCGTCGACCGTGTACCAGTGCCCGAAGTCCAGCGTCAGCGCGGTCACCGGACGGACCGCGCGCACCGTCAGCGTCGCCGCACCGGTGAGCAGCTTCGTGCCGGGTACCCAGCCGAGCACCAGGTCGTAGTGCAGCACGTCGAGATCGGCGTTCCCGCGGCCGGGGTACAGCGGGTCGGCCACCGGATCGGACCGGCCGCTGCGCAGGTCGGCGCCGACCGGCGGCGGGCTGGGCGGCGCCGAGGACGCGGGACGGGCTCCGGCGTGGTACGTGCAGCCGGCGAGCACCGCGATGATCAACAGGAGTGCGGTCATCCGCCGCGTGGACACCCGTCGAGGGTACGGCGGTCACGCAGGTGGAAACATCCCGAGCCGCGCGTGGTACTCGTGGCCGAGCTGGGTCGTGTCCGATCCGACGATCAGGCCGGCCGGGGTGGACAGGAACGCCTGCACGCCGACGCCGCGGGTGCGGGTCGGGTTCCACGCCAGCGCCCGGCCGGTGACCGGGTCGATCGCGCCGATGCCCGGCCGGTACACGGCGCCCGGGCCGGCGGTCTTGCGCCCCTCCGGGTTGTCCAGCCACAGCTCGTGGCCGCCGACGTAGACCGCGCTGCCGGTCGCGTCGACCGAGTACAGCGAGTTGCCGCCGGTGTGGTTGACCCAGGTCGGGTGGTGCATCCCGGTACCGCCGGCCTCGAACCGCGCCGCGGTGTCGCACATCTGGTTCGGTCCGGTGAGCCGGCCGGTGGTGACCACGACGAAGTAGTCGCCGGCGGGGGAGAAGTCGACGTCGCGCAGGTACGTGGCGAACGCGTCGTAGCAGTTGTTGTCGTAGGCGTCGGTGTACCAGTCGGCGACCGCGCCGGTACCCGTCGTGTCGACCATGAGCAGCTGCGGCCGCCACAGCGCGTTCGCGTACTCGATGACCCCGATCGCCACCAGCCGGGTACCGGTCGGGTTCACCGCCAGCGCCTCGATCTTCGGGGTCGGGAAGTCCGGCGTGACCAGGTGCAGGTCGAACGCGGCGTCCAGCGCGCCGGTCGTACCGTCGACCCGGGCGAGACCGGGGCGCAGCTGCCCGTCCAGCCGGCGGAACGAGCCGCCGAGGTACAGCAGGCCACCGGAGTACCGCAGGGCCCGGACGCTTCCGTCGTTGACCGATGCGGTGAAGGTGGCCACCCGCTGTCCGGTACCGACGTCGAGCTGGGCGACCCCGAACGTCCCGCCGGCATAGACCGTGTTGCCCGGCCCGGCCGCCAGCGCCAGCACCGTGCCGGTCAGCTGCGGCGCGAAGTCGGTGACCGCGCCGGTGGTCAGGTCGTAGGCGAACAGCGCATGCCGGTGGTACCCGGTGCGCTGCGCGGCATCGGTCACCGTGCTGAAGCTGCCGCCCACCACGACCGTCTGGCCGACCAGCGCCAGCGCGTACACCGTGCCGTCCTGCACCTGCGGCGTGAAGTCGACCGGGTTGTCCGAGACCACCCGGGCCTGGGCGGTGTCGGCGACCGCCGGTACCGCGCCGGCAACGGCGACGGCGGCGAGCGCGGCGGCGACGATCAGCTTGCGGTGCATCCGGTGGGACTCCTCGGACTCGGCGGGTGACACCGGGTCCAACGACCCACCGGCTATTCGGAAAGCGTATTGACCATGAAGAACGCGGCCCGTTCGAGGTAGGTCCAGAGCGCCTGCTCGTGGTCGGGCGCGAGGTCGAGGCTGTCGACCGCGTGCCGCATGTGCTGCAGCCAGGCGTCGCGCTGGCGCGGCCCGATCGTGAACGGCGCGTGGCGCATCCGCAGCCTCGGGTGCCCGCGCTGCTGGGAGTACGTGGTCGGGCCGCCCCAGTACTGGACGAGGAACATCCGCAGCCGCTCGGCGGCTGGGGCGAGATCGGCGTCCGGGTACAGCGGCCGCAGTACCGGATCGGTGGCCACCCCGGCGTAGAACTCGTCGACGAGCTTGCGGAAGGTCGGCTCGCCGCCGACCGCCTCGTAGAAGTTCTCCGGTTCGGTCACCCTTCCATCGTGCCAGGCACGCGAGGTCGGGTGGTGTCCGCGGTGCGCCGGTGCCGGCCGTTGACCGGGCGCGCGGCATCCGTTGCCGGTGGCGGTAACCCGACCGCCCGCTCGGCCGCCTCGGCCGCCGCGTTGGCCCGCTGGGTGCGCTCGATCGCGGTCGCGAACTCCGTGGGCGCCGGCCAGCGCAGCGAGACGACCAGTACGAGCGCGATGCCCGCGACGCTCCACCAACCGATCACGCGCGGCAGGGAATGGTGGTTGGCCAGGAGGCCGGTGACCATGATGGCACCGGCCTGGGTGATCTGCAGGCCGCTCTGCATCACTCCGAACGCGCGGGCCCGGTACTGGCGGGGGAGCGCCTGCACGAACAGGCCGTTGCTGGCCGGTACCAGGCCGGCCACGCAGGCTCCGCACAGCACCGCCATCGTGGCCACGACCATGGTCGGCGGGTTCAGCAGCGCCGGTGCCAGGGTCACCGGGATCAGCACGGCGAACGGCCGGATCAGCTTGCGCCGGGTGTCCGGCGGGACGAACCGGTTGATGAGCAGCCCGCCGATGAAGTACCCGAACGGGACGCCCATCATGATCAGGCCCTGGGCGAGCCCGTGGTGCGCCGGGTCGCGGGTGGTCGCCCAGGCCGCGGCCAACCCTTCGGGCGGCGCGCTGAACAGGTGCGCGACGAGCACGGTGATCGCGATGGCGCGCAGAACCGGGGTACCGAAAACGACCCGGAATCCCTGGGCCGTCTCCTTCAACAGGTGCGTGCGTTGCGCCTGGTCCAACAGGGCCGGCCGGGCGCGGACCCAGAGGGCGACAAGGCAGGCGGAGAACAGGAACGTCCCGGCGTCGATCAGCAGCGCCAGGCGTGGCTGGATCGCGGCCAGCGCCGCGCCGGACAGGTATCCGACGACCTGCGCGGCCTGGCCGGTGCTCTGCTGGGTCGCCAGGCCCACCACATACCGGTCGCCGTCCAGGATCCGCGGCAGCAGAGCCGACCGGGACGCCTCGAAGGGCGGGTTGAACAGCGCCGCCAGGAACAGCACGACCAGCATCGCCCAGATCGGCATGTGCGGTATGGCGACGAGCGCGATGAGTCCCGCGCGGACCAGGTCGCAGCTGATCATCACGGCCCGGTGCGGGTACCGCTCGGCGAGCGCCGCCAGTACCGGACCTCCGACGACCCAGGGCAGAAAGCTGATCGCGAACGCGGCCGCCGACGCGGTGACCGAGTGCGACTGCCGGTACACCAGCGCGGTGACCGCGGCCTTGGCCATGAAGTCGCCGACCCAGGAGAGCGCGCTCGCAGCATAGAGTGCCCGGTACTCGCTGCTTGCGAAGACCTCACCGAGGGTGGCCGGTCGGCTCTCGTGGCGCGGGGCGCGGGACACCGGCGAGTTCCTCCATGGTCACTTCGGCGGCGTAAGTTACTTCCTGGTCTGATGGCATTCTGCCCGATCGTCCGACCGCTGGCTAGGGCGAACGGTTGACCTGCCGGTCACTGACATGAACGAACGGACGATATACGACCAACTGCCCGGCGACGCACGGCACCTCAGGTCGGACCGGCCTGGCCGGGGTCGGCCGGCGACGGTTCGGCCGGCCGCAGGTACGCCCGGCTGTTCGGCAGTTGCGCGGTGATGCCCGCCTCGCCCAACGCCTCGGTGAGCGCGCGGCGCAGCTCCCGGCCGATCCGCCACTGCGCGTCGGAGACCGTCTTGACGGTGGTCCGCACGATCGCGCCGTCGACGGTGATCTGTTCCACACCCAGGACGTCCGGTGGGTCGATCAGGTCGTCGGCATACTGCGGGGCCGCGGCCAACCCGGCCGCGGCCGCCCGGAGTACCTCGACCGCCCGGTCCACCGACGCGAAGCCGATCGGCACGTCCACGACGACCATCGCCCAGCCCTGGCTCTTGTTGCCGACCTTGATGATCTCCCCGTTGCGGATGTACCAGAGCACCCCACGGTTGTCGCGGATCGTGGTGACCCGCAGCCCGACCGCCTCGACGGTGCCGCTCGCCTCCCCGACGTCCACCACGTCGCCGACCCCGTACTGGTCCTCCAGCAGCATGAACAGCCCGGCGATGAGGTCCTTGACCAGGGTCTGCGCGCCGAAGCCCAGGGCCACTCCGACGATGCCGGCGCTGGCGAGCAGCGGGCCGAGGTCGACGCCGAGCTGGCCCAGGATGAGCAGCACCGCGATCGAGTACACGGCGACGGTGGCGAAGCTGCGCAGCACCGAGCCGATCGCCTCGGCCCGCTGCCGGCGCCGCTCCGGGAAGAACGCGGCCGACTCCGGCAGCCGCTCCTTGAGCGGCTTGAGGATCGTCGGTACCGAACTGGCCGACGTGCTGTGCACCAGCTTCCCGATCACCCGGTGCAGCAGGTACCGGGAAATCACCGCGAGCACCACGATCAGCAGGATCTGCAGCGGCTTGACGAGGAACCAGTAGCTACCCGAGGCGAGCCAGCCCTGGCCGGTCTGCTGGAAGATCCACTGGCAGAACTGGCTGGTGTGCGTGCAGTCCGGTGTCGCCGACGGCGACGGGCTCGGTACCTGCATCGGAATGGCCACTACGTCTCCCGCTTCGTTCCTCGTCGCGCACCGGATCGTGCCGAACCGGACATCCTCCCACGGCGTCATCCAACCTTCACCGCGTGGGGCGTCATTTGTACGTGCAATCAGGCAATCTATCGGGGACGATTGGCGCACGGACGTTCCACGGCTGTCGCAAGAGGGTGAGCCCGATGCCTGACATACGACCCACAGCCAGCTCTACCGCTTTGGTGCTCAACCAGACGTACGAGCCGCTGTGTGTCGTGTCGGTGCGACGTGCCGCCATTCTCATCCTGTCCAGTAAGGCCGTGTGCGTGGCCGACGGCGACGGCATCCTGCACAGCGCCCGCCAGGCGCTGCCGGTGCCGCTGGTGATTCGGCTCAGCCGGTATGTCCGGGTGCCCTACCGCACCCACGTCGGCCTGTCCCGCCGGGCGATCTTCGCCCGCGACGGCGGCCGCTGTGCGTACTGCAAGGCTGCGGCGGAGACCATAGACCACGTACTCCCACGCAGCCGTGGCGGCCGGCACGCGTGGGAGAACGTGGTAGCCGCCTGCGCCCGGTGCAACCACACCAAGGGCGACCGTACGCCAGCCGAGCTCGGCTGGCGTTTGCATGTCAACCCGGTCGCGCCCAAGGGCACGGCGTGGCGGGTGCTCGGGCACCGCACGCCGGACCCGCGCTGGGCCGACTGGCTCGACCTGCCGTCCGCCGCGTAGGCCGATCCCCGTACCCCCCAGTGTGGCCTCCGTCCGCCTCCGCTACGGTTGATCCCGTCGTAGGTTCTCCGGACGCCTGGGGGCGTTGAGCTTGTCCATCACACAGACCGCGCTGGTCTTCGTCGGGATCCCCCTGCTCGTCGTGCTCACCGTCTACGGCGCGGTGTACGGGACCGCGGCGCGCCGGGTCAGCAAGCGGTACCGGCCCGGCCGGCCGTTCACCTTCGCCCCCGTCTGGTTCCTCGCCGGCACCGACGACACCGGCGCGGGCCGCGGCAACCCGGCGGCGCTCGACGCCCGGGAACCCGCCGCGGCGCTGCCACCGGGACCGCTACTCGCGCAGGCGGCCGACGCGCCTGCCATCGACCACGGCTCTACGGGAGGCGCAAGTGACCGTTGGTGAGAACCCGACGCGCAGCGGGCGCCCCGACGTGCTCGACGGCCCGTTCACCACGCCGCAACTGCTGCGGATGGACGAGGCGCTGCGGCTGGCCGACCGGTCCACCGGGCTGACCTTCAGCGTCTACGTCGGCGACCTCGATGAGCCGAGCCGCGAGTCCGCCGAGAAGCTGCACAGCCAGCTGGCCGCGCCGGCCGGCTCGGTACTCGTCGCCGTCTCGCCGAACCAGCGACTGCTGGAGATCGTCACCGGCGCGTTGGCCCGCCGGCGGATCCCGGACCGGTCGGCGAAGCTCGCCGCGCTCTCGATGGCGGCCGCGTTCTCCGGTGGCGACCTGGCCGGCGGCATCGTGGCCGGGCTGGCTCAGCTCGCCGAGTACGCCGGCAAGAGCTAGCCGGCGCACCTACCTATCCAGCGTCGGTGGCGCGGGCGCGCAGTGCCCGGATGATGCCGTCGCGGCCCTCCGCGACCAGCCGGCGCAGCGGTCCCCGGTGCGTTCCGGCCAGCCACGCGTCGGTGGCCGCGACGGTCTCCTGCGACACGTGCTGCGACGGGTAGGCCAGCTCGACGAACTCCTGCGCCGGTTCGCTGTCCCGGGTCGCCCAGATCTGGTCGATCACCTCGAAGAACCGGTGCACGTACGGCCGGGTGAGGGCGAGCTGCGCCGGGTGGTGGAACCCGATCAGCAGCGCCCGCTGCAACCAGTTCGGCAGCGCCTCCGGGCCGGTCAGCTGCCGCCACGCCGCCTCCTTGGCCGCTGGCGTGGCGACCAGCGCGGTCGCCGTGACGGCCTGCCGCTCGCCGCTCGCGGTGCGGTCCGCGTCCAGCTCCGCCTGGATCTCCCGCTCGCTGAGGTGCCCGCCGGCGGCCAGCGCCTGGACCAGTCGCCAGCGCAGCTCGGCCGCGATGACCAGCCCGTCCGGCGGGTCGCCGTCCAGCCAGTCGCGCAGCAGGGCCAATTCGGTTTCGGAGCGCGCGGCTGATGTGTACAGGCGTGCCCAGGCCAGCTGGAACCCGCTGCCCGCAGGCGCGTCGGTCAGCGCGCGCCGTGCGGTGGCCGCGAGCAGTGCCCAGCCGACCGGTGCCCACGTCGGATCCGCGTAGTAGGTCAGCGCGCCCTGCGCCTGCGCCAGGCTCGCGGTCACCAGGCTCATGTCGTGCTCGGCCGGCAGGCCGTTGCAGACCAGCGCCGTGTAGTCGCGGGCGGGCAGTTCGGCGTCGCGCACCATGTCCCACGCGGCACCCCAGCACAGCGCCCGGGCCAGCGAGCTGTCCAGGCCGGATATGTGGTTGACCACCATCTCCATCGAGCGGTCGTCGAGGCGCAGCTTGGTGTAGCTCAGGTCCTCGTCGTTGAGCAGCAGCACGTCGGCGGCCGGCCGGCCGCGCAGCTGGTCGATCGCGGTCTCCTCGCCGGAGATGGTGACCTCGACCAGGTCGCGCCGGACCAGGGCGCTGCCGACCAGCTCGTACAGCCCGATGCCGATGTGCTGGGTGCGCAGGGTCGGGTACCCGGTCGGCGCTTCCTGGCGTACCCGTACCGAGGCGTAGGTGCCGTCCGGTGCCCGCTCGATGATCGGACGCAGCGTGTTGACCTGCGCGGTCTCCAGCCACTGCCGGGAGAACTCGCGCAACTCCTGCCCGGACGCGGACTCCAGCGCCGAGAGCAGGTCGTCGAAGGTGGCGTTGCCCCAGGCGTGCTTGGTGAAGTACTCGCGCAGTCCGGTGACGAACGCGTCGATGCCGACGTATGCGACCAGCTGCTTGATCACGCTGGCGCCCTTGGCGTAGGTGATGCCGTCGAAGTTCACCTCGACGGCCGCCACGTCGGGGATCGCGCAGTAGACCGGGTGCGTCGAGGAGAGCTGGTCCTGCCGGTACCCCCAGTTCTTGCGGATCGACAGGAAGGTCGTCCACGAGTCGCTGAACCGGGTGGCCTCGGCACTGCACCAGTGCGAGGCCCACTCGGCGAACGACTCGTTCAGCCACAGGTCGTCCCACCAGCGCATGGTGACCAGGTCGCCGAACCACATGTGGGCCATCTCGTGCAGGATCGTGTTGGCCCGGTTCTCGTACTCGTAGTCGGTCACCGGCGACCGGAAGATGTAGTACTGCTCGCCGTGCACCACGCAGCCGAAGTTCTCCATCGCACCGGCGTTGAACTCCGGTACGAACACCTGGTCGTATTTAGGCAGCGGGTACCGGATGCCGAACTGCTGGTGGAAGAAGTCGAACCCCTGTTTGGTGATGAGGAAGATGTCGTCGGGGTCGAGGTGCTGGCGCATCGAGATGCGGCAGTAGACGCCGAGGTCGATGCCGTCGTGGTGGTCACGCACCTCCACGTAGGGTCCGGCGCACATGGCCGTCACGTAGGTGCTCATCCGCGCCGACTCGGCGAAGTGGACGGTCTTGGCGCCGGCGCCGGTGTCGTCGTGCGGGTCGACCGGCGCGGTCCGGTCCAGCACCGCCGAGGAGATCACCCGCCAGTGCCCGGGTACCGTGACGTGCCAGGTGAACTGCGACTTGAGGTCCGGCTGGTCGAAGCAGGCGAACACCTTCTGCGCGTCGGCCGTCTCGAACTGGCTGTAGAGGTAGACCTCCTTGTCCACCGGGTCGACCGTCCGGTGCAGGCCCTGCCCGCTCGTGGAGTAGGCGAAGTCGGCGTCGACCACGAGCACGTTGTCGGCGGCCAGACCGGTCAGCGCCAGGCCGCGCTCGGCGGTCCAGCCGGCCGGGTCGACCGGCGCCCCGTTGAGCGTCGCCGAGCGGATCCGCTCGGCGGCCACCTCGATGAACGTGCCGGCACCCGGTTCGGCGGTGCCGAAGGTGACCGTCGTGGTGGAGCGGAAGGTACCGTCGCCCGGCCCGCCGGTGCCGTCGGTCAGGTCGAGCGCGATGTCGTACCCGCGCACGTCGAGCAGTCGCGCCCGCTCGACAGCCTCCCCCTGGCTGAGGTTGCGTACTCCACTCACGTTCGCGTCGTCTCCATCCGCAGGTCACGGGCACCGGCCCCATCGGCTGTACCCGGTTCGCCGAGTTTCGCACGCGAACCTCGGCGTCATGTAGTGGCCCAGTTCACCGTGGGGTGCAGTCGCGGGTACCCGGACACCGGGGCACGATTCGGTAAGGACTTTCGACCGCTCCGGGAGCTGACATGCAAAGCGCGACGGTAGAGATGTGGTTCGATCCGAGGTGCCCGTGGGCGTGGATCACCTCGCGGTGGCTGCTGGAGGTCGAGAAGGTCCGGCCGGTCCGGATCCGGTTCCGCGTGATGAGCCTGTCGGTGCTCAACGAGGGGCGGGAGAACCTGCCGGAGCGGTACAAGGAAGGGCTGGCCAAGGGGTGGGGGCCGGTCCGGGTGGCGATCGCGGCCGAGCAGAAGTACGGCAACGAGGTGCTGCGCGACCTGTACACGGCGCTGGGTACCCGGGCACACCTGCAGAAGCGGGAGCTGGACAACGACACGCTGGTCGAGGTGCTGGCCGGGCTCGGCCTGGATCCGGCGCTGGCCGAGGCGGCCGACTCGACCGAGTACGACGAGGCGTTGCGGGCCAGTCACGATGCCGGGATGGCACCGGTCGGGCTGGACGTCGGTACCCCGGTCATCCACGCACCGGGACCGGACGGCGCGACGATCGCGTTCTTCGGTCCGGTGGTGACCCCGGCGCCGAAGGGCGAGGCGGCGGGCCGGCTCTGGGACGGCGTGCTGCTGGTCGCCGGTACCCCCGGGTTCTACGAGATCAAGCGCACGCGGGACGTCCGCCCCTCGTTCGAGTGACTACGCTGAGGCGGACCATTCAATCCGGCCTGGGGAGGGGATTGCGAGTGGCGATGCCATTGGAGGTCCCGGAGCACGAGGGATGGGTCGAGGCAGATCTGGACCGGTTGCCCGATGACGGCATCCGGTACGAGTTGATCGACGGGAGCCTCCACGTGACCCCACCACCGGGCTACGAGCACAACAGCATCGGCCTGGAACTATGTGTCGTATTGCGGGCCGCCGCACCGGCCGACTGGCGAGTCGCCTACGAATCGGGTGTCCGGCTTCCCGCCGGGAATGTCATCCCGGACGTCGTCGTGCTGCGGCCGGGCTTCGACCGGAAGGTGACCTGGCGCAAGCCCGCCGATGTTGCGTTGGCCGTGGAGATCGAGTCGCGGGGTAGCCGCCGGGACGATCGACGGATCAAGCCGGAGGTCTACGCCGAGGCCGGCATCCCCTCGTACTGGCGGGTCGAGCGGCATCCGGAAGGCCCGCACCTGCACGCGTACGAGCTGGTCGACGGCGTATACGCGCACGTCGCCTGGGTGCGGCCCGGGGTGGCGTGGCAGGCGACCGCGCCGTACCCGGTCGTGCTCGAACCCGGCGCCTGGGTTATCTGAGACCTGCGTCACCCGTACGAGGTCGTGTCGTTCCTCTTCAACGGAGCCCCGCGCGAGGAGGATGCGATGATCGACTCGGACGTTGCCGCGAGCCAGGGTGCGGCCCGCTGGTCGGTGGCCGAATGCGGCTGGAAGAAGCTGCTGCCCGACCTGCCCGACGACGTGATCGCCCTGCTCGCCGATCCGGTTGTCGTGTCCACGCAGGCGCTGGCCGGTCCACCGAAGCAGGCCGAGGAACCGAAGCAGGCCGAGGAACCGAAGCCGACCGGCTACGGCGACCGCATGCCGATGTTCCTCGCCCCGGCCGCGCCCCGCGCCCGGCGCGCCCGGCACCGGATCTGACGGGCGCCCCCGGTACCGTCTGCGCCATGACGATCGCGCACCCCATCGCCACGGCCTGGCTGTCCACCGGAGGCCCGCCCGCCCGGACAACCGGCGCGCAGAACTACGACGAGTTCGCCGACGACGCCGAGATAACCGCGATCATCGCCGCGAACCCGGCCAGCGCGCTCGCGGTGGAGATGCCGCACCGGGCCCCGGACAGCCTCGGCCTCTCGTTCGCCGACGCGCTGCCCGCCGCGGTGGACCGGCTGGCGCGCGCCAAGGCGGAGGGCCGCTACGCGCGGCACGACGGGATCGTCGCGCTGTACCGGATAAGGGCCGGTGACAGCACCGCCTACGGGCTGTGGACGATGGTCGACACCGACCAGATCTCCACCAGCGCCGACGAGCCGGGCCTGGTCATCCGCAACGAGGACGTGTTCCTCGACAAGGTGCGCGAACGCGTCGCGCTGGCGCAGGCGACGGGGCACCTGCTGTCGCCGGTACTCCTGCTGCAGACGGCCGACGGCCTGCAGGCCGCGCTGGAGGAGGCGGTCGCGGCGGCCGGGGCGCCGGCGGTGACCGACACCGACCAGGCCGGGCGCATCCACGAGGTCTGGCCGCTGCCGGCCGGCGAGCGCCAGGCCGCGCTGCTCGCGCTGGCCGGCGCGGGGGAGCTGGTCGTCGCGGACGGCAACCACCGCAGCCTGGCCGCGCAGACCGCCGGCCTGGACCGCTTCCTCGCGGTGGTCACCACCCCCGCGTCGGTCCGGATCCAGCCGTACAACCGGCTGGTCAGCGAGCTGACCGTGCCGCCGCGCGAGCTGGTCGAGCGGCTGCGCGCCACACCCGCAACCCCGGGGGTACCGCCGGCACGCGGCACGATCCACCTGTACCTCGACGGCCGCCTGTTCGCCGCCACGCTCCCGCGTGACGAGGCCGCGCCCGATGTCGACAACCTCGATCACGCGCTGGTGGAGCGGGTACTGTTCCGCGACCTGCTCGGCCTCGACCCGGGCGACAAGCGGATCACCTACGTCGGCGGCGACTACCCGACCCGGTGGCTGACCGGCGAGGTCGACGCCGGCCGGGCGGAGCTGGCGGTACTCGTCGCGCCGGTCACGGTCGACGATTTCGTCGCGGTGAACCTGGCCCGGCAGAAGCTGCCCCGCAAGAGCACGTGGTTCACGCCGAAGGCGCGCGCCGGACTGGTTCTCGCCCAGTTGAGCGCGCAGGATTAGCTCATGCGCGTCTACCTCGGTTCCGACCACGCCGGGTTCGAACTCAAGGCTCATCTGCTCAAGCAGCTGGCGGCCAAGGGGTACGAGGTGATCGACGTCGGGCCGCCCGAGTACGACCCCGACGACGACTATCCGGCATACTGCCTGGCGACCGGCGAGCACGCGGTCAGCGACCCGGGCGGCCTGGGCGTGGTGATCGGCGGCTCCGGCAACGGCGAGCAGATCGCCGCCAACAAGGTCGACGGGGTGCGCGCCGCGCTCGCCTGGAACCCGGAGACCGCGCGCCTGGCCCGCCAGCACAACGACGCGAACGTGGTCGCGGTCGGTGCTCGGCAGCACTCCCTCGACGAGGCGACCGCACTGGTCGAGGCGTTCCTGGAGACGCCGTTCTCGCAGGATCCGCGGCACGCCCGGCGGATCGCGCAGATCGCCGAGTACGAGCGCGACCGCGAGCGGTCAACGGGTTGACGGCGGCGGGGTCCAGCCGCGCCGGATGATGATCAGGTTCTCGTCGGCCGCGGCGAGGTGCTCGTCGGTCGGGCGGGTGGCGTCCCGGGCCCGCATCGCCGCGCCGACACCGACCTGGGAGGAGCCGCCGCCGACCAGGCCGCGCAGCCCGCGTTCGGTCTCCCGGTCCTCCAGCACCGGTTCGGCGTCGGGGTCGTGCACGGTGCTGGTCAGCGCGGCCAGGTCGGCCGGGGTGGGTGCCTCGCTGTCCGGCCGGATCCGGCGGCGGCGCCGGTGCGGCTGCCCCATGGTGGCCTCCCGGTACTAGAAGATCTCGACCGCCGACGGCGGCCGGGGCCAGCCGAACGCCGTGGCCGCCGGCGCCAGGGTACCGGGAACCAGCTCCCGTACCCGTCCGGCGGCCGCCAGCGTCGCCAGGGACGCGTCGCCGAGGTATACGGCCGCCAGCGCCGACACCTCGCAGCGCAGCTCGGCCGGACGGTCGGCGCGCACGCACTTGGCGCCGGTCGGGTCGCCGACGAGGTGCCAGGCGCCGGAGTTGTCCGGCAGCTGCGGGTCGTCGACGGCGACCACCACGTCGACCGGGGCGGCGTACCGGCGGGCGGTCAGCGCGGCCGGTACGTCCACCACCCGCAGCCAGAGCCCGTCGCCGAGCCGGGCACCGACCCGCCGCGGCTCGTCGACGAGGAACAGCAGCGGCTCGTCGATGGCCGCGATCCACATCGAGGTGCTCCGGGTCAGGTCGACCGTCAGCAGGTGGTGCCAGAGTGCGCGGTACGCCCCGGTGGTGGCCGCCGCCACCTCGCGGACCACGACCTCGCCCCGCGGACCGGTCGACGACCAGTCGCCGCGTACCCGCCACAGCGCGTACCCGTCCGGCCCGTCCGGCCCGTCGTGCACCACGCCCCGCAGCATCGACGCACCGCGCCGCCGCTTGGGAAGGTCGCCCAGCAGGTGGTCCCACCAGATGCCGGGCCGGCTGGACCAGCCGACCCGGTCGACGCGGACCCGCTCGTAGACGGCCCTCAGGTCGGCGACGAGCTCGGCCGGGGTGCCGCCGCGCAACCCGCCCGGCGGCGGCGTCTCGCGCAGCCGCACCTCGCGCTCGATCTCGAAGGCCAGCTTGCGCGCCGCCAGCCCGTACCCGTACCGCTGGTAGATCCGTCCCTCGCTGGCCCACAGCAGGGCGACCGGCTCGCCCCGGCCGCGGATGTCGGCGAGCTGATGGGTCATCATCCGGGTCAGCACGCCCTGCCGCCGGAACGTCGGATCGACACCGACCATGCTCACGTGCGCGGCCGGCACGACACCGCCCGGGACGGTCAGCTCGCGGGTGTAGGCGGCGGCGGTACCCGCGAGAGCGTCGCCGCGGTACGCGAGGATGCTGCGGTCCGGCTCGTAGACCTGGCGCTCGTCGTCGCGCTCCGCGTCGTCCGGGTCGTCGTTGAAGGCGCGCTGCAACACCAGGAAGAGATCGTCGAAGTCGTCTGCGGTGCCCGACCGCACGGTGAACTGGTCAGCCGCCATCAGTCGTGTGTATCCCATCCGATCGGGTACCGCGAGTCATTTGGGGCGGTCGCTACGCTCGGAGGTCGAGGGGAGGTCGTCGACACATGGCTGAAGGTGCGCTGCTGGACCTGGTGTGCGGGCCGGCGAGCCCACTTCCGGAGACCTACCAGCGGTACCGTCTCGTGGCGCACCTGGGCTCCGGCGGCCAGGCGGAGGTGTACCGGGCGGTCCGGTTGTGCGGCGGCGTGTCCAGCGCGCCGATGACGGTCAAGGTCTTCCGGGTCGACCCGAAGCGTCCGCTCGTCGACGAACTGCGCTCCTGGGACAAGGGCGACGCCACGCTGATGGACCTGAACAACCGCGGGGTGGCTGGCATCTGCCGGCGCGCGGACGGCTTCTACGGGCCGCCGCCGCACCGGCCCGGCGAGGCTCCGCAGCCCGGCAACGCGGTGCCCTACCAGGTCTACGACTACCTGCACGGAGTGAACCTGCGCGAGTACCGGCAGCAGGCCGGCGCCGCCGGCGGACCGCGCCTCAACGGCGTCGGCGCGCTGCGTACCCTCGCCGCCGTCCTGCGCGCCCTGCACTACCCGGACGACGCCGCCGCGACGCCGGTCCTGCACATGGACGTCAAGCCGTCCAACATCATGGTGCTGGCGACCGGCGAGATCCGGCTGATCGACTTCACCGGGGCGCGGTACTGGCGGCCGGAGGAGATCACCCAGATCGCCTACACCCCCGAGTCGGGCGGTCCCGAGGCGCTGTCCGGCCAGGTCGGCCCCGCCTACGACGTGCACGGCTTCGGCGCCGTCGCCTACTTCCTGGTGACCGGCGCGCTGCCGCGCAGCAAGGGCGGCGTACCGCCGGGCGCGCACCCGATGCTGACCAGCCACCCGGGCGTGCGGGGCACGCTGCTCGCCGCGCTCGCCGAACGGCCGGGGGACCGGCCGGACACCCGCGAGCTGCCCGGCTGGGTGGACCGGCTGGCCGCGGTGGTGCGCGCCGCCGGGTTCCCCGAGCACGGGATCGACTGGTCCGAACCGGACAGCGCGCCGTCGACCGCCGCCGCCCGCGCGGTGGGCCGGGCCTCGGTCGTCTCCGGTACCGAGACCGACGCCTTCAAGCGCATCGAGCGGCTGGAGCGCGAGCTGGTGGAGCTGCGCGGCGCGTTCTCCGGCGACCGGGGCGGCTCACCGGGACCGTTGCTGGCGACCGCGGCGTACGTGTCGCACCCGATGCCCGGGGTACCCACGCCGACGAAGGTCGCGACGCCGACCCTGCCGCGCACCAAGGTCACCCCGAACGGTGCCGCCACGCGGGCCGCCGCTGGCGGGCCGGGGACCGCGAAGCTCGCGGATCCGGGTGCGGCCGCGCTCATGCGGGGCCGGGCCTCGGTGGTACCGAAGCAGACCGGCGGCCCGGACCCGACGTCGGTACCGGAGCCGCACCCGCTGCCGCCGCGCCGTCCCCGTACCCCGCTCAACGAGCAGATCCGCACGCTCAAGCGGGGCATCGGGTGGACCTGGTTCGGGGCGATCGTCGCGTTCCTCTGCTGGGCCGTGTGGGCGATCGCCAACTGGGGCCGCAGCCCGGTGGTGCACGCGTTCAGCTTCGTGCTGATCCTCGGCGTCGCCGGCGGGCTGTTCGCGCTGGAGCGCCTGGTGGGGCGGATCGTGCTGGAGCGCTGGATGGGCCGGGAGCGGCGGACCGCCCGGCTGTCCCACATCGGCGTCGCGGTCTTCCTCTGCGCGGTCGGGTACGCGTACCTCCGCCTGGTGCCGTGGCTGTCCGGGCTGTTCGGCTGAGCCGGTAACACTTTGAAAAACCGGCTTCTCGGCCGGTTGACAGTGCTCGCGACAGTCAGAATTGTCATCGTCGTGGTCGACGTGGAGCTGGGGCTGGTCGCGGGGCAGGACACCGCGCGGGCCACCCTCGTCGAAGCGCCATCCGGCCATCCGCTCCAGGCGGTGCTGCACCACCTCGTCGCGGCGGACATCCGCGCCATGGAGCAGACGGCCGCCCGGCTGGATCTGCGGGCCGTGGCGAGCGCCGCCGAGGCGGTTGCCGGTGCCCGCCGGGTGGACATCTGCGGCACCGGTGACAGCGCGCTCGTGGCCGCCGAGATCCAGGCGTGCCTGCACGGCATCGGGGTTGCCGCCTGGTACTGGCGCGACGTGCACGACGGGCTGGCCAGCGCGGCGACCCTGGGCGCCGGGGACGTGGCGTTCGGCGTCTCACAGAGCGGGCGCGCGCCGGAGACCGTCGAGATCGTGGCCGAGGCCGCGAGCCGGGGGGCGCGGACGGTCGCGCTCACCGCGTTCGCCGCGTCGCCCCTTGCCGATGTCGCCGACGTGGTACTGCTGACCGCGGTACCGCCGACGGCCGGCGCGGTGCGGCACCCGCAGCTGCTGGTGCTGGATCTGCTCGCGGTCGCGGTGGGCCGCCTGCGCCGGGCCGGGTAACGCCTCAGCGCGTCGCGCGCCGGCGCCGTCCGGTGGCGACGAGGGTACCGGCGCCGGCGAAGAGCAGCACCGTGCCGGCGAGCGCGATCTCCGCGGTGGGCGCCCCGGTCCGGGCGAGCGCGCCGGTCGATCCACCGGCGCCGCTCCCGGCGCCGGTCCCAGAGCCGGTGGTTTCCGAGGTCGACGACGTGGTACCGCTGGCTGAGGCGCCGCCGCCGCTGCCCGCCCCCGAGCCCGAGCCGGAACCCGACCCGGAACCTGAGCCCGACCCGGAACCTGAGCCCGACCCGGAACCTGAGCCCGACCCGGAACCTGAGCCTGCCCCACTCCCGGAGCCCGACCCGCCGGACCCGCCGGACCCGGAGCCCGAGCCGCTGCCCGAGCCCGTCCCGTAGCCGCCCGAGCCGGACCCGTAGCCCCCCGAGCCGGACCCGTAGTTGCCGGACCCGGAGCCGTACCCGCCGGAGCCTGAACCCGAGCCGTAGCCGCCGGACCCCGAGCCGGACCCGTAGCCGCCGGACCCGGAGCCGGACCCACCGGTCGGGCCGGACAGCAGCCCCAACCCGCTCCCGAGGAGCCCGTCCCCGCCACCCGGCTCGACGGTGACCGCCACCTCCTGGGCCGGCCGGGCCGCGTGCGCCAGGCCCGGCGTCACCGCCAGTGCGCTGAGTACCGCGACGCCGACCATGCCCCGCCGCGCCGCGCGGCCACTGCCAATCTTGATCATGTATACGTCACAACCTCGTTGATCCAGTGCCGAACTCGGGCACTGGATCAACGAGGTAGCGCGAAGAACGTGGCGGTATCAGAAGTGGAGGTACCGGCTCGGCGTGTTCGGGGCGAACGTCCGGACGTTGAAGCGGTGGAAGTTGCCCCAGTTGAACTCGTTGACCGTCACCGAACCGTCGGCGTTGACCGCGGTCACGTACGCGACGTGCCCGGACGAGCCGGCGCCGTTGCGGCCGGCGTCCCACTGCGCGACGTCACCGGCGTGCGGGGTGGCGTCGACGTACGCGCCGGTCCACTGGTAGTCGTTCATCATGAAGTCGGGGGACTTGGTGTGCGCGCGGCCGTCCGTACGCACTGCCCAGGCGGCGAACGAGACGCACTCGCCCTGGTAGTACCCGTGCCCGTCGCTGACGAAGGTGTCCACCGCCTGCCACGGGTACGCCGTGGCGCTGTAGGTCACGGCCGGGCCGGCGGTGCCGCACACGCGGGTGTAGGGGGAGACGTTGACGTAGGCGTTGTAGACCCAGCCGCCGCCCACGATCGCGTCCCAGGTCGTGCTGGTCAGGCCGTCGGCGGTACCGCCGTTGGTGACCTTGCAGAGCACCGCGACCGCCGAGCCGGCGGCGACGTACCGGCTCACGTTGCCGGTCTTCGGCGTGCGCTGCACGGCGACCTTGGTATTCACGGTGTAGCTCGTGGTGGCGACGCAGACCCCGTTGTACGGGTCGGCCTGGCAGGTCGCGGCCGACGCCGGCGTGGCGCCCAGCAGCGGTGCGGCGAGCGCGGCACCCGCGAGGGCCGGAAGGAACAGCGCCTTGACGAGACCCGTGAAAGACATCAACTGACCGCCCGTTGGTGAGGAGTTGCGGTGACGGGTACCAGGAAACGGGCCGGCAAGAGCGGGCCCGGGTCCGTCGGCGGTGCCGTTCGGTTGCCCGGACCCGGGCCGGTTGCGGTGCGGTTGCGGTCAGGTACCGCAACTGGTCGCGCCCGCTGTCGCGGGGCACAACCGGGCGGTGAAGCCGCCGTTGGTCGGCTCGGTCACGGTCAACGTGGTCGCGCTCGTCACCCGCTGCGTCGTCACGGTCAGGCCGCCGGGTCCGTCGCGGTAGACGTCGGCGAGCCAGTCACCGGTACCGAGGAAAGCCAGCGGCGCCACGATCGTGCGTCCGGGTCCCGCGGTGATCGCCCCGACGAACCAGTCGGTACCGTGCCGGCGCGCCAGCACCACGATGCTGTCCGGGTCACCGGAGAGCAGCTTCGTCTCGTCCCACACGTTCGGTACCTGCCGCAGGAACCGCTCCGCCACCGGATGCGCGTCGTAGCTCTCCACGCTGTCGGCGAAGTTCTGCAGCCCGGACTCGAACACCACCGACTGGGCCAGTTCCGCGGCGTCGGTGTTGGTCCGCTTGGCGCCGAAGGTGACCGGCGTGTAGTCCATCGACCCGGCGAGGTTGCGGGTGAACGGCAGGTCGGTGTAATGCGTGGCGGGGAACGGGTTGCGGCCCGGCTTGTTGTGGATCGCCTCGGCGCCGCGGACGCCTTCCATCGTCAGCACCTGCGGCCAGGTGCGTTCGGTACCGCGCGGGATCGTCGAACCGTGGAAGTCCACCATGAGCCGGTCCTGCGCGCTGGTCGCCAGCACCTGGTCGTACCACTTCATCCGCACCTGCTGCTCGGACCGGATGTGGTCGATCTTCAGCCCGACCACGCCCCACGACTTCCACAGCGAGAAGGCGGCGCTGATCTTCGCCTGGGTGTCGATGTCCGGCTGCCGCGTCCAGATCCACACGCCGATGTGCCTGCCCTGCGCGTACTTCACCAACGTCGGTACCCAGCTCGCGCTCCAGCCCGCGTCGACGAGCACATAGTCCCAGCCCATCCGGGCGGCGAAGTCGGTGTACTTCTCCTGCGCCGTAAGGCTTCCGGTCGACGAGCCGTCCGACCACCACGACCAGGCGGCCCGGCCCGGCCGGATCCAGGACGTGTCGGCGACCTTCGCCGGGGCGGCCAGGTCGGTGACCAGGTCGCTGCCGGTCACCGTGGCCAGGTCGCCGATCACCAGCGTGCGCCACGGTGTGGTGAGCGTGCGCGGGTTGGTCTCCTGCGGGTCGGGCAGGGTGACCCGGAACCGGTGGCTGGTGCCGTTGAACGCCAGGCGGGTACCCCCGTAGCTGCCGTTCAGGTCCGACTCCGTGATGAGCAGCCAGGTGTCGCCGACGTGGAACAGCGACGGGTACCCGTACTCGGTCGCGGCCGCGGCGCCGACGGTCGTGTGGACGTGCACGTTCTCGTAGTCGTTGCGCCCGTCCGCGTAGGGCAGCAGCACCGCGGCCGCCGACGTGGGTACCGCGAACTCGCTCGCCTCCCCGGTCACCGTCACGGTGCCGGACTGCCGCACGACGTACCGGTACGCCACCCCGTCGGCGGCGACGCGCACCACGAGATCGAGCCGGCTGGATCCCTTGGTGAAGCTCAGCGTGGTCTGGTTGGCGTCGGTGGTGTGGCTGCGGCGCCGGCCGACCAGCGTCTGGTACTGCTCGGTGACGTGCGCGTCGGCCCGTGTGGAGAAGGCTAGCCCGGTACCCAGGTCGGCGGCCGCGGTCCGGATGCCGACCGCCGAGGCCTGCAGCACCTGCGTCGTACCGCGCCGTACCGCAAGCGACAGCTTCCCGCTCCCGTCCAGCGCGACGGTCGCCACCGGACCGGAACCGCCCGGCCCGCCGAGCTGCCACTGCCGCGCGGTGGCCGCGCGGGCGGCCAGTTGCGGTACGGCGACCAGGGCCGCGGCCAGCAGGACGACGCAGATGACGGCGCGCTTCATGTGCCCATTGACACCGGACGATGCGTCCCTGTCCAGCGGAACTCCCGGGCGCCGGAACTCGATAGGCTCGGGGCATGCGCATCGCCTACGGCGCCGACGACGAGAACGAGACCACCCGGGCGGTCGTCGGTTACCTGAACGCCAAAGGCCACGAGGTCGTCCCGGCCACGGCGTCGGAAAGCTGGCCGGAGATCGGTGAGGCGGTCGGCCGCGCGGTGGTGTCCGGTGAAGCGGACTACGGCGTGGTGCTGTGCTGGACCGGTACCGGCACGGCGATCGCCGCCAACAAGGTACCCGGGGTACGGGCGGCGCTGGCCTGGGAACCGTGGATCGCCAAGGGCGCCCGCCGGTGGAACGACGCCAACGTGCTGGCGCTCAGCCTCAAGCGGCTCGCCCCGGACGTCGCCGTCGAGGTCGTCGAGGCGTTCCTCGACCCGACCGAGCCGGACCAGGACGAGGCCGCCAACATCGCCCGCCTCGACGCGATCGGTTAGCTACCGCACCGCAGCCGCGCGCAGCAGTTCCTGTACCTCTTCATCGGTGGTCTGGGTGAAATCCCAGTAGGCGGCGCTGACCGTGAAGAACGGCTCTGGTGTCGTCGCGCACACGACCTCGTCCACGAGCGCGGCGAGCTCGCGGCAGGTCGAGGCGGGTGCCGCCGGTACCGCTATGACAACCGTCGCCGGAGCGTGCTCCCGCACGGCCAGGACCGCCGCGCGCATGCTCGCGCCGGTCGCGAGCCCGTCGTCGACCAGCACGGCGGTGCGCCGGGCGAGGTCCGGCGCCGCACGGCCCTGCCGGTAGGTCTGCTCCCGCCGGGCCAGCTCCCGGCCCTCGTCGACCGCGACCCGGTGGACGGCCGCGGACCCGATGTCCAGGGCGCGGACCACGTCGTCGTTGAGGACGACCACCCCGCCGCTGGCGATCGCCCCCATCGCCAGCTCCTCCTGACCCGGTACCCCCAGCTTGCGCACCAGGAAGACGTCCAGCGGCGCGCGCAGCGCCGCCGCGACCTCGTAGGCCACCGGCACGCCGCCGCGCGGCAGGCCGAGGACCACCACATCGGGGCGGTCCCGGTACCGGTCCAGCCGGCCGGCCAGTACGCGACCCGCGTCGCGGCGGTCCTGGAACAGACGATCGGCCATGCCGCAGGCTACCCGCCGCACTGCTCGGCCGACGCCTCCGGACCGTGCCGTTTGGCAAGGTCGCGCGGCGGGAACAGTGCCGGCATGGTTTCTCCGGGTACCGTGCAGCCGCGGGCCGGTTCCGCCGGGCCGGCAGGCGAGTCCGACATGCCCTCCCAGGTCAGCGGGAACCTGTCGCTGTTCGACCGCTTCGCCTCGGCCGCCGACCGGGTGGTGTCCGGTGCGTGGTTCTTCGCCTTCTGCGTGCTGCTCGTGGTGATCTGGCTGCCCTCGTTCGTCCTGATCCGCGATGTCAACACCTGGCAGCTGATCATCAACACGCTGACCACGATCGTCACGTTCCTGCTGGTCGCGCTGCTGCAGAACACCCAGACCCGGTCCGATGCCGCGCTGCAGCACAAGCTCAACGCGATCGCCGACGGCCTGGCCGACCTCATGGAGAAGGTGGCGGCGGACCGGCCGGAGCTGCGTGAGGACTACGAGGAACTGCGTGCCGCGGTCGGGCTGGAGAAGCGCGAGGGGTCGTGACCGGACCGCAGGACCGGCCGCGCAGCGCGCTGAACCTGCGCCTGGCCCTGGCCGGCGCCGGCTTCGTCGGCTGTGCCGCGCTGGCGGTCGGGCTGTTCTGGGCCGGCTTCCCCGCGCTCGGGTGGGTCGCCGCCGCCGTCGCGCTGGTGGCGGCCGTGAACATGATCTTTGTCCAGTACCGTCGGGTGCAGCGCCACCGTCGCGAACCCGGCCAGCACGACTCGCTGTTCGAGTAGCTCAGCCGGCCGGCAGCAGGCCGCGGACGTACGCCGCCTGGCCGGCGTGCTCAAGGTCGTCGGTGAGGACGCTGACCAGCCGCACGCCGAGCGTGACCGGCGGATCCCAGCGCTTGTCGACGACCCGGTCGAGGTCCTCCCCGGTCAGCCCGCCGATAAGCTCCCGGGTGCGCGCGGCGACCGCCCCGTAGTACCCGACGAGCACCTCGGCGCCGTCCGGCCGGATCGTGCGCACCTGCGCCGGCGAGTGGCCGTACCCGGTGTTGCCCGGATCGGCCGTCGCGAGCCCGAACCGGCCGGCCCAGTCACCGGACACCCAGACCTGCTCGCGCCGCAGCAGTTCCGCGACATGGTGATCCTGTACCCGGGTCAGATGCCAGACCAGCCACCCGATCGGGTTGGCGCCCTCGGCGGGTGCCCAGGTGAGCTGCTGCGGACTCAGCCCCTCGACCGCGGACCGGACGAGGTCGGGCAACCGGTCGAACGCCTCGGTCAGCACGCCGGTCAGGTTCATGCCGGCACCCGCAGCGTCAGCACCGAGATCTCGCTCGGCGCGAAGATCCGCAGCGGCGGCCCCCAGAACCCGCTGCCCCGGCTGGTGTACAGCTGGGTACCGGTGCCGTGCCGGGACAGTCCCTGCACGACCGGCTGGTCCAGCCGGACCAGGTAGTGGAACGGCCAGATCTGGCCGCCGTGCGTGTGCCCGGACAGTTGCAGGTCGACCCCGTGCGCGACGGCGTCGCGAACCTGCTTGGGCTGGTGGGCGAGCAGCACGACGGGTACCTCACCGGGCGCCCCGGCCAGTGCCGCCGCGTGGTCGGCCTTGTGCCCGGTGACGCCGGACCCGCCCGCCGTCGCGTCGTCGACGCCGGCGACGACCAGCCGGGCACCGTCGCGCTCGACGACGATGTGCCGGTTGTGCAGCGGTGCCCAACCGAGTTCCCGCATATGGTCCAGCCAGCCCTGGGCCTGGCCGAAGTACTCGTGGTTGCCGGTCACGTAGGTGCGCGCGAGCCGGGCCTTGATCTCGCCCAGCGGTGCCGCCTGGGCCCGCCGCTCGGCCACGCTGCCGTCGGCGATGTCACCGGTGTGGCAGACGATGTCGGCGTCGAGCCCGTTGACCGCGGCCACCATCCGGGCCGACCAGCGGGCCCGGTTGATCGGGCCGTAGTGGGTGTCGGTCAGCAGAACCACCCGCAGGCCGTCCAGCGCGGCATCCAGCCGGGGCAGCACGATGTCGACGCGCCGGATCCGGGGTACCCGCATCGCCTCGACGTACCCCCACACCACCAGTACCGCCGACACCCCGGCCACCGCCGCGGCGACGATGCGCGACCGCACCGGATCGGCGACCCCGGCGAGGGCGAGGACGAGCTTCGCGACGTTGCCGAGCAACGCCCAGGAGAACAGCACCCAGATCACGCCGAGGATCGTGTCGCCGGTCGCCGCCGCCCGGTCGCGGTGCCGCCGGCCATGCCCCAGATACATGAGTACCGGAAACGCCAGCAGCCCACCAGCGAACAGCACGGTACCGGTCACCGCGACCGCCACCGGCCACCGCGCGTCGGCACCGACGACCGTCCACCATGGCAGGCCGAACAACAGCACCAGGATCCCGGTGATCGTTGCGGCGAACCGCATCCACCGCAGCGACCGCCGGGCCGGCCGGGTCCGCACCGCTTCTGTGGCTGACAACGGCGCCCTCCTCGATCGGGGTGGGCTGCCAGCATTACACGTGCGGCCGGCGATCGACCACCGGCATACTCGGGCGCCATGAGCAACTCGCAGGCGTGGCCGATCGTCCGGACCGACCGGATCGACGAGGCGTACCGGATCGCCCAGCGCCTGATCGGCCTCGCGGAGGTACCAGGTGGCGAGGTCGACTTCCGCGCGCTCACCCTCAGCCATCCCGGGCTGGCCCGGTAGGTGGCGGCGCCGCAGCTCGCAGTGATCAACGTCGAGGTACCGGCCGCGCTGGCGGAGCAGGTCCGCGCGCTGCTGCCGGGCTACGACGGCATCGGCCCGTGGTCCGGCGACGGGCTGATGGTGACGACCGCCCGCACCGACGAGGTACCCCTTGCCGACCTGCTCCGGGACCTGCCACCGCTGGTGGCCGAGGTGTCGCTGGCCCGCGAGCCCATCGCAGGCGCGGATCCGCTGCGCTGGATCGAACTCGCCGGTACCGACCGGGCGACCGTGACCTGGTGGCTGCCCGGCTGGCCGGCGCTGCCCCAACTGGACCTGCTCGAGCAGCGCAAGCACGCACACGTCCAGCTGACCCTCAACAGCCGCGACATCGACGAGCTGCATCCCGCCCCGGACCACACGGTGTACGTCCACGTCGGTGGCCGCGAGGAGGAGCAACGGCGTGCCTCGTGGCTGGCCGCCCAGGTCGGCCACGCGGTGATCGGCCAGCCCGAGTGGGGATGGTGACGACCTGCGCACCGACGGGTCGCCGTCGCGGGAAATGCTTGAATTGCCGTCATGGAGCATGCTGCGGAACCGGTCCCGGGGTTGACGGCGCTCACCGAAGCGGTGCGGGCCTTTGCCGTTGACCGCGACTGGGAACAGTTCCACACCCCGAAGAACCTCGCGATGGCATTGGCAGCCGAGGTAGGGGAACTCCTCGCCGAACTCCAGTGGCTGACCCCGGCAGAATCGGCGGCGGTGATGGCCGATCCGGACGCCGGCGCCAGGGTCCGGGCCGAACTGGGCGACGTCATGATCTACCTGACGCGGCTCGCTGACGTGCTCGGCATCGACCTCGTGGTAGCGGCTACCGCGAAACTGCGCGACTCGGCTCGCCGGTACCCGGTGGATCGGGCTCGTGGTACGGCGGCGAAGGCTCCGCGCTAGAGTGCCCATGTCACAGAGCGGTCCGACGGGCTTCCAAATGCTGGATACGCCCCCCATCCGCACGAGCCTTTCGTGCTGCCCGGGGGCATTCAGCGGTGTCGGCGTTCCGCGTTTCGGCGGCCAGCCTGTTACGGCTGGCCGAGAATGGGACCCTGGTCGACCGGGTTGACGAACACGTCCGGATGAGTGGCTCGGGCGTCGGCCCCGGCGAGCGGGTGTCCTGGTCGCGCAGCCTCGCCGGGTTCGCTCACGACCTGTCCGACGCGGGGCTCGCCGGGGTCGAGGTGATCGTCGAGTACAAGCTGCCGCTGACCAGCAAGCGCGCCGACGTCGTACTCGCCGGACGGCATCCCCGTACCGGTGCGGACTCCTACGTTGTGGTCGAGCTGAAGCAGTGGTCCCGGGCCTGGTCGTTCGAGGGCTTGTCAACGCTGGTGTCGGTGGAGCACGTCGCCGGGCCGCGGCTGCACCCCGGCGTCCAGGTCAGCGGGTACTGCGAGTATCTCGCCGACTTTCTCGGGGTCGCCGCGCAGGCGCCGGGCCTCATCCGCGGCGCGGCGTACCTGCACAACGCCAGCGACGACGGCGTGCGCGACCTGCTCGCGGTGCCGGCCACCGAGCACAGCCGGCTGTTCACCAGCCAGCGCCGCGGCGAGTTCCTGGACTTCCTGTGCGGCGTCCTGTCCCCCGAGCCGGGTGCCGCTGCCGCGGACCGGTTCCTGGCCAGTTCCGTACGCCCGAGCCAGCACCTGCTCACGTACGCCGCCGACATCATGCGGCAGCGCGCGCACTTCACCCTGCTCGACGAACAACGCGTCGCGTACGAGCTGGTGTTGCACGCCGTGGAACGCGCGCGCGACGAGGACGGCAAGAGCGTCGTCGTGGTGACCGGTGGACCGGGCAGCGGCAAGAGCGTGATCGCCCTGACCATGCTCGGCGAGATGGCCCGCCAGGGGTACCCGGTCCTGCACGCCACCGGTTCCCGATCGTTCACCCAGACCCTGCGCAGGTACGCGGGTCGCGGTTCGACCAGGACGCAGAACCTGTTCAAGTACTTCAACAACTTCGTCGATGCCCGGCGCAACGGCATCGAGGTGCTGGTCTGCGACGAGGCGCACCGGATCCGGGAGACGTCGGCCAACCGGTACACCCGGCGGGAGGTACGGGAACGCAGCCGGCCGCAGGTCGACGAGCTGATCTCGGCCGCCCGGGTACCGGTGTTCCTGCTCGACGAGCACCAGGTCGTACGGCCGGGCGAAACCGGTACCGTCGACGTCATCAGGAACCACGCCAACCGCCTGGGCCTGACCGTCGACATCGTGTCGTTGCACGGGCAGTTCCGGTGCGGCGGCAGCAAGGAGTACGAGCAGTGGGTGGTACGCCTGCTCGGCCTCGGCTCCGAAGGGCCCTTGGTCTGGCAGGGCGACGGGTTCGTCGACCTCCGGCTGGCCGGCTCACCCGAGGAGATGGAGGCGTTCCTCGCCGGCCGGCAGGCGGACGGTGAGACGGCCCGGCTCTCGGCCGGGTTCTGCTGGCCCTGGAGCGATCCGAGAGCGGACGGGTCACTCGTGCCCGACGTACAGATCGGATCCTGGAGCCGGCCCTGGAACGTCAAGAGCGACCGCAGCATCGGCGAGGCGCCGGGCAGCTCGTACTGGGCGACCGACCCGGCCGGCTTCGGCCAGGTCGGGTGCGTCTACACCGCCCAGGGCTTCGAGTACGAATGGTCCGGCGTGATCATCGGCCCCGACCTCGTCGCGCGGGACGGCCAGCTGGTCGCCCGGCGCGACCAGTCCCGGGATCCGGCGCTCAAGGGCAAGGCGACGAGCGACGCAGCGGCCGATCGGCTGATCCGCAACACGTACAAGGTGCTGCTGACGCGTGGAATGCGTGGAACGATGATCTACTCCGCGGACGCGGAAACCCGGGCGTACCTTTCCGGACTCGTCCACCCGGTCCGTGGCCTGGAAACCCGCTACGAACGAATCGCACCGGGCGTGTATGAGCGGCGTGAGCCCTAGGCCGTGTTTCAGAAGTCATGCTGAGCTGACCGAGGGCGTGTCGTGCTCGATATGGGGTGAGGTCTCCGGTAGATGGTTTGTCGACCAAGACAACCTTCTGCACGGAGACCTCGTGGCCAGCGTAGCGGTGACGAGGCGGTTCGACCTGACCGACGGGCAGTGGGCGCTGTTGGAGCCGTTGCTGCCCAAGCCGAAGAAGCCAGGTCGGCCGCCGAAGTGGAGTAAGCGGCAGTTGATCGACGGGATCAGGTGGCGGGTACGGACCGGGGCGCTGTGGCGGGACGTGCCGGACTGTTACGGGCACTGGCGCTCGGTGTACGGGCTGTACCGGCGCTGGCAGCGTGATGGCACCTGGGCGCGGGTTCTGTCCGCGTTGCAGGGCCGGGCCGATGCGGTGGGTCTGATCACCTGGGATGTGAGCGTCGGCTCGACCATCGCCCGTGCCCATCAGCACGCCGCCGGTGCTCGCAAGCGGCCGGATCTACAGGTCGAACCGCCGGGTGGGGTGGCCGGTGACGAGCCCGACGATCACGCGTTGGGCCGGTCGCGGGGCGGCTGGACTACCAAGCTGCATGTGGCCTGCGAGCAGGGCCGCAAGGCGATTCGGATGTGTGCCGACGGCGAGGTTGCTGTGGGGCCGGTCACCGATGCCGTCGCCCGGGAGCGGTACCGGTTGACGGCAAGGCAGCTGCGCAACATCCGGCACGCCGCGACCTCGGGTGCGCTGCGGCGGCGGGCTGGCGAGCTGGGCGTGGTGCTGCCGGCGGGCTACGTCGATCTTCCAGCGGGCGGGCGCATCAACGGCCACAAGCGGGCGGGAGTGACGTCGTAGTGGTTGCTTGGCTGGCCACCCATCGTGGACTGCAAAGTATGGCGGAAACGCTATACAATGCAGTCATGCCACGTGGGGTGACCCTGGAAGTCCTGGCCGAGGTGGCCGAGGACCAGTGGGGCCTGTTCACCCGTCGGCAAGCGGAGGCCACAGGGATGGCGTGGACCACTCTGGCCCGCCTGGCCAGGGACAACGCCACCGAGCGGGTGGCGCATGGAGTGTACCGGCTGCGCGGTACACCCCCGGTTGACCATCTCGCGCTGCGGGCTGCCTGGCTGCAACTGAGCCCGGATACCCCGGTCTGGCAGCGCACCGCAGCGCAGGGGGTGGTGTCGCACCGGTCGGCGGCGGCCGTGTACGGCCTCGGTCACCTGCCCGCCGACGTCCACCACTTCATCCTGCCGGTCCGGCGGCAGTCCCGGCGTCCCGATGTTCGCCTGCACCGAGCGGATCTTGCCCGCGATGAGTGGACGACGCTGGCGGGGATGCCGGTCACCCGGCCGGCGCGTACGGCAGCCGACCTGCTCGCCGACCGCGAGGACCCCGGGGCCGTGGCACAGGTGATCGCCGATGCGCTGCGGGGGGTCCATGACGATCCAGGGACGGTGGCGCGGGCAATCGCGCCGTACGCCGGCAGGTTCGGGCTCGCCGACGGCGATGGGCTGGCACTGCTGGAGTGGCTGCTGGATCTCACCGATGATCCCGAACGTCACGCCTGGATGAAACAGGCCCGCGACGATCATCAGGGAACCCCGTCGTGACCTCCACGCCGCGACTGCCATACGCGACGCCGGCAGCCTTTCGCCGTGCGTTGACCGACCGGCTGCGGGCGATTGCCGCCCCGCACGGATCCTGGCCGCTGCCGGATCTGCAGCGCCAATTCGCCTACGATCGGCTGCTGACTCGCCTGTACCTGCTGGACGATGCGTGGATCCTCAAGGGCGCGACGGCGATGCTGGCGCGCCGGATCGCGGTACGGCATACCGTCGACATCGACATCTACCGCGCGACGCACCGGGAAGAGGCAGAGCATGACCTGCGCAGGGCACTCGCCCTTGACGCGGGCGACTGGTTCCGCTTCGAGGCCGGCCCAGCACGACCGGTCGCCGACGCAGCAACCGGACTGCGTATCCCCGTCGTCGCCGACCTCGGCGCCACGACCTGGGCTCGGTTCCACATCGACATCGTCGGTGAGGGTGTGCGGATGACCGGCACGCCCGAGCACGTACCCGCCCTCACCGCCATCGCGATCCCTGGCCTGGGCCAGTCCGGCTACCGTGCGTACCCGCTGATCGACCACATCGCCGACAAGACCTGCGCGATCATCGAACGCCAGGGGTCCGTGCAGAGACCGTCCACCCGGTTCAAGGACCTGGTCGACCTGGTCAGCTTGATTGCCCACGTGCGCACGACCGGCATAGCCCAGGGCGACGCCCTCGCCTCGGAGGCGGCCCGACGGCGGATCACTCTGCCGGCGCGGTTCGACGTTCCTGATGTGGCGTTGTGGGAGCCGGGCTACGCCGCCGAGGCTCGGCGTGCTGTCGTACCGACCGCGCGCAGGCTGGCGGATGCGCTGGCGAAGGTACGGCCATACCTTGACCCGCTTCTGGAGGGAACCGTAGCCGGTAGCTGGGATCCGGACCACGGGCGTTGGCGGTAGGGCCGGTTACCCGTCGATGAGGCGTTGGGCGAGGCGGGTGGCGTTCAGCTCGCTGATGACGGCGTCGACGGCGGTCTTGTCGGTGAGGTCGACGCCGCGGGCGGCCAGTTCGGCGGCGATCTGCTTGGCCGGTCCCCAAGACGTTTCGTCGTCGATGGCCGCCTCGTATTCGGGCAGGTGTTCGTCGACGGCGGCGACGACCGGTTCGATCCACTGGGGGTCGACGTGGCGGCGGTGCAGGGCGAAGCGCAGCCACCGGCGCAGGGTTTCGGCGAGCGCGTCGCGTTGGGCGTCGTCGAGGAACGCCTTGCGGGGTAGCCAGTCGGTCAGGAACAGCTGGACCCAGGCGGGGCTCCAGGCGAGGACGCCTCGGGTGAGGTAGCCGTCGCCATAGTCGATGAACAGGTCGGCCAGCTCACGAACCGCGGCGGCGGCGCGGTCGGGATACTGGTCGGCGAGGAACGCGTCGAGCAGCTCCTGGCGTTGCTCGTCGGGCAGGTCGGGGGCATCCGGCCAGTCCGGCAGGTACCGGCGGCACCGCGCCCAGGCCAGGGCGCGCAGTTCGACGTAGTCCTCGTCGTCGGGACGGGGCCAGTACATATCCGTCTGGCGCATTGCGGCGGCCAGCTCGGCGAGCACCGCCTCGACGGGCTGCTCGACGACCGGCATCGGTACCTCGTCGGGTTCGCGCAGGTCGTCCCAGTGCTGGGCGGCGCCGGGGCGGAGGATGCCTAGCCGGGTGACCATGGTGCCGCCGGGTTCGAGGATCTGCGCCATCAGGGTGTGCGTGGTGGCGTGCGGATCGGTGGTGTCGTACTCGATGAACAGGACCCGTTCGCTGTCCCACACGTCGGTGGCGCGGAAGGCCCGTACCGGCGTGAAACCGGGCGCGCCGAGCCAGGACGGGCCGGGTTGGGTCGCAGCCAGGATCGCCAGCGTCTCGTCGAGCATGCCCTCTTCGCCCGCCGGGGCGACCCGGCGCAGTGCCGCGACCGCGGCATAGCCGGACGGGGACGGGCGGGTGCAGGCCCGGTCGACCACCTCCAGGCACAGCGTCGTCTCCGGCTCGCGCTCGCCCATTCCGGCCTGTACCCAGGCGGTGCCGAGCCACCCGCTGGCCCACCGCTCGGCCTCGAGCACGTCGACCTGTCCGGCGATGGTCGGTGCGTCGCGCAGCACCCGATCGGACAGGCGCAGCTCGCGTACCGGACCATGACGCTTGCGCTGCGGCCGGCCCCGACCCGCGGGACGACCCCGACTCTTCGGACTCACGACGCACAGTCCACCACAGCCCCGGCGCGGGCGCTGACATCGGTGTCGACGTCGTGGCGTCGATGATCCTTTACACCCCGGCCGGAGCTGTGAAGGTTTCCTGCCGGCATGAGCGGACGGACGGTGACCGACGCCGCGGCGGGCATGTCCCGCTGCAAGGTCTCGCCCCTCGCCGATACGTCCGGGGAGCGTCGCCGCGAGCCGCCGGATAAGGCCAGCGGCTGCTGCGCAGGTGCCAGCTATGGAGGGGATCCTCCACACCTATGGATGAGGTGAGTTGGATTCCCTCCCCGTTTCGGGTGCGACTGCTCACCGCCTGGTCGACGGAACGCTTGATCTCCGTCACCTGCACCGGGGTCCAGTCAACGTCGGCCGACGGGTCCGTTCGGGGGGACCTGCTCGTCGTGCTACCAGTGCAGCTCGCCCATCATCACCCAGCGCCGCCTCGCCCCAGGAGACATCGAGCAGGCCGAGGCGGGCGCTGCACGCGTAGCCCACGGTCAGAACCTTCGGTGCCGGGTCGAGCCGATCGAGAACGGATCTGGGCTCGTCGACTCGGCGTTCCTCTTCGTCGTCCGCGGCGAGCAGGGACCGTTGCTTCCAGTGGGGTGGCGGTCCGAAGCGGGCACAATCTTGCGGGCGAGTAGTCCGGGGAGGTCCCAGGCGTGCCTGGCAGACTGGAGTGTCATGGCACAGTTCGTGATCGCCCATAACCCCGAGCCGGACTCGCGGCTGCCCTACCTGTTGTGGGTACCGCTGGGGGAGCGGGGCCTGGCGTTCAAGGCGGGCGGCACCTGGCCGCGGACCAACGCGGTGTAATGCCACCCGATCGAGGACCTACCGGGCGATGTGGAGGTGTTGGAGCGGGTACCGGTGCGGTCGTGTGTGCGCCGGGGTGCGGCGATCAACCTGGTGCTGGACCGGATAACGGGCACCGCTCGCAGTTCGTGTTCACCACCGCCCGGAGGCGGGAGGTGGTGTTCTGGCAGTCACCGCGCACGGTCAAGCAGTCCCGGCCGGGGGTACGCCGCCCGACCGCCCGCGCGGCCGGTATCCCGGAGTTGGAGGTGCTGGTCGACATCCGGGAGCAGTACCCGTACCGGTTCGCCGACCAGCGGGTGCGGGTGACCCGACGGCCGTTGCCGGCCGGTGACTATGCGGTGATGGTGGATGGGCGGCTGGTGGCCACGGTGGAACGCAAGTCCCTGGTGGACCTGGTTTCCTCGGTGACCGGGGCGAGGTTGAAGTACGCGCTGGCGGACCTGGCGGCGCTGCCGCACGCGGCGGTGGTGGTGGAGGACCGGTACGCGGCGGTGTTCAAGCAGGATCGGGTACGCCCGGCGGTGGTGGCCGACGCGCTGGCCGAGTTGCAGGTGACCTGACCGGCGATCCCGATCGTGTTCGCCGACACCCGGCCGCTGGCCGAGGAGTGGACGTACCGGTTTCCTGGCCGCCGCCGCCGCGGCGCACGCCGCCGATGACGCGCACGGGGTTGAGTCGGCTGGCCGATCTGCCGGAGCCGGCCGCGCCGCCGGCGCCGACCGCCGCGGAGATCCGGGCCTGGGCGCACACCGCGGGGTTGGAGGTCAGCCGTGGTGGGCGCATTCCGGTCGAGGTCCGGCAGGCGTATCACCGCGCGCACACCTGAACCGGTCGCGACGCCGCCACGGCGAAAGGCCGCCTTAACGGTGTGGGCGGGCGTGGCTTACGGGTTGGCCGGCCAGCGCCGAGGCACGGGTGGCACGGTCGAGTTCGGCGCGGAAGGCGGTGTGCCGGGGGTATCGCTGGCGCATGCCGGCGACGTAGTCGTGCCCGTTGCCGGTACCGGTACCGGTACCGGTGATGGTCTGGGCTTCGGCGTAGGCGACGATCAGGGAAGCGGCGCGGGCGTAGGCGCCGCGGTTCTTGTTGCTGACGATGGCCTCGACGCGCCGCGCGACCACGCTCTCGGCGGCAGCGAGCCATT
>VAWN01000041.1:406-5591 GCA_005885555.1 Actinomycetota bacterium | reverse complement strand
AGCGATGCGGGTCGGTCCTTCGTGTCGCCGCCGGGCTCGTCGTCGGTGACGTCGACATCCTCGGTGTCGAGGTCGTCGGGGTCGTCCTCGTCCATGCCGTGGTCGGCGTCGAGACGGTGGTAGATCGGTATCTCGGGGATGGTGTCGATGCCGGCGAACAGTTGGCCCAGTTGGGTGTCGGCGGTTGGGGGTGCGGCCGCGGTTGCGGCGACCAGCAGGTAGGGCAGCACGACGGGTCCGGGATGGGCCGGTCTCGACCAGCCCCGCGAGGGTGCGTGGGTCAGTGCGGCCGCGGCGGTGTCGATCCGCCCGGCCAGCAGGAACAGCTCGCCTGACAGCCGATCCGTACGGCCGCGGGCGTGCCTGGTCTCGGCGGCGAGGGTCCTGTCCTCGGTACCGGCCACTCGCGCCGTGGTGACCAGCGCGATCAGGCGTTCCCGGGTCGGGTCCGCCCGCCAGGCGCGGCGCCGGGCCTCGACCGCCCCCGACAGGTCGCGCAGGCGGGTGGCGAGTTCGGCGAGCCGGTCGGCGGCGTGCGCCAGGTGGATCGGGGCGGCGGGTGTGATGGTCAGTGCCTCGCGGGCAGCGTCCGCGGCATGACCGATCCGGCCCGCGTCGGTCAGGGCGTCGATCCAGTCCAGGTAGGTGCCGGGCTGGTGTGGGCCGGGGCGGTGGGCCAGGTCGGCGAGCCCATCCACGCCGCGGTGCATCAGGGTGGCCTCGGTCAGCAGGCGCCGCCGCTGCCCGGTGGACAGCGCCGGGGTCTCGGCCAGCAGGGCGTCGATCCACGACGGGAGGAACGCCGGCAGGTCGGGTAGGTCGCCGCGGCGCGCGGTCGCGATGTCACGCAGCAGCGGCGGCTGCGGACCGGCGTTCAGGGCGGTGTACGCCTGGTACACGGCCGGGCCGCGCTGCGGCGCCGGGGTGGTGTCGTAGACGCAGCGCAGGTAGCGGGCGGCGGCTTCGGCGAGGTCGGTGGTCGCCAGCATCCAGGTGTCGAGGTCGGCCCCGCCCTGGTGCGATGGGCGGAACAGGGTGAACAGCCGGTGGTATGCCTCGCGGGCCTGATCGAGGTGGCCGGCGAGGAACACCTGTCCGGCCGCGGCGAACAGTGCGTCGGCTTCCTGCACCCATTCCGCGTCGGCCCGGTACTCGTCGTCGTGGTAGTCGTCGTACCAGTCATCGTTGTACCCGTCGTGGCTGGCGTCGAACTCGCCGTCGCGGGCGCGTTGGGCGAATGCGTCGATGTCGGCGAGCAGCCCGTCGTCGCGGGCCGCGGCCTTCGGGATACCCGGTTCACCGAAGATGGCCAGGAACTCCTGCCGGCTCGTGGCGGGAAGGCGTTGGGCGTGCGCGAGCAGCGCGGTGATGGTTCCTTCCGCACCCAAGGTGCGTAGCCGGGCCTCCAGCGTGTCGAGGAACTCGCCGAGTCCCGGCGTGGTGCGGCGCCGGCTGGTGGCCACCGCTACTCCTGCCCGGCGGGCGCGCCGTGCCAGCGGCCGGGGTCGAAGTCGTCGCCCAGGCGTTCGACCGCGTCGTCGTGATCCGGGCTGGTCGGGTCGGTCAGGGCGGCGAGCAGGTGCTGGTACCAGCCGGCGCCACCGACGTCTTCGGGTGGGCATGCCCCGCCGCCATCCAGGACGGTGAACATGTTGCCGGGGCCGCCGGGGCGGATCTCCTCGACGGTGACGGTGTGCCTCCATTCGTCGCCGAAGTCGTACACGTAGGTGAACGCGGCACCCACGTCGGTGGCGATGGACACCAGCCGCTCACCGTCGGCGGGCACCTCACCGGAGTCGGAGCGCGGGTCGATGATGGTGTGCTCGTCGGTCTCGAACACGTACATGTGCTCGTCGTACCAGCCCATCGCGTCCTGGATCATCCGGTGCACCACATCCAGGGTGGTGTTGGACGGGATCGCCACCCGCCGCCACACCGCCGGTGTGACGCCGTCCAGGTCGATGCGCAGGATCAGCGACGCCGGGTCGGGCGGCTCGACGGCGAGGAAGACGGGGTTGCCGCAGCACTTCTTGTACTTGGTGGCGGAGCCGCACCAGCAGGGGGAGTTACGCTCCGGCGGCCACAGCACCCCGGTGTGGCCGGTCTCGTGCAGCCACCCGGTGTAGGCCAAGCGGGTTGGTCGCGCCGCCGGGTCCTTGCCGGTGCGTTGGGCGTAGGCGAGCAGGTCGGCCACGTCCATCGGGAGGATGTGGATCGGGCTGGCGCTGCGGTCGGCGAGGGCCTGCATGGTCTGTTCGGTTTCCCGACGGTAGTCGCCGTGGTCGCGGTAGCTGGTGGCATTCAGCAGGCCCTGCGCCCAGGCCTGTTCGTACTGGTCGGGCGGGAAGTAGGCCATCTGGTACACCGCCGCACGCGGTGCTGGTCGGGTCAGGCTCCGAGTGGGCTGCATGGATGCGATCCTTCCTGATGTGCTCGGGCGGCGATCAGGCCGGGGGGTCGGCCGGCAGGAGGTGACCCAGTGCCCGCAGCGCCTTGCGGAACTGCGCCTCCCGGTCGATCGCCACGGCCACATGCCGGTCGCCGATCGGCTGGCACAGGCCGCGCAGCCGCCGATCGTTCGCGATCAGGGCGGCCAGCGCCGGGTCGGCGCACTCCACCAGGCGCACCACGCCCAGGTTACCCAGCCGCCCGGCCCGGTCGGTGACATCAGCGAGCAGCGTGGTCACCGGGTTGGGCAGCTCATGGGTGGCGCGGACGGCCAGGAACGCGCGTAGCTGGTCCAGGCCACGCCCGGCGTCCAGCGCCGCCAGCAAGGTCGCCTCGCGCAGCGCCCAGACCCGGTCCGCGGTGCGCTGCGCGTACGTGTCGAGCATCAGCCGGTCGGCCGGCGGCAACTCACCGGTGACCACGATGTCCAGGTTGGGCAGCACCTTCAGCGACCCGGCCACCGCCGTATCGCTCGCGGCGGGCGGCTGGTACCGGTCGGTCAACCCCAGCGCGTACGCGCCCAGCGGGTTGAGCCGCACCGCGCGGAGCCCGTCGTAGCGGCTGAGGTAGTCCAGCTCGTCGGTGCCCCAGTTGCTGCGGAAGTCATCCCGCGCGCCGGCCGGGTCGGTGTAGTCCAGGTCGAACAGGCCCAGCGTGCCGGCGTACTCGAACAGCACGACCAGGGTGTAGCGGCCCTCCAGGATCGGCCAGTCCGCGAAGCCGGCGTAGCCGAGGCTGCCGTACTGCGCATCGGTGAGATACAGCCGCCACAACGCCCGCTCGCTACGCGCCACGCTCGGTGACAGCCCGCCGCGTTGCATCCGCGTGAACAGGTCGTCGACTGGCACCCACTCGCCGACCGGGCAGCGCGCCAGTGCGGTGGCGACCGTCTGGCGGCGGGTCTTGGCCGAGGTCAGCGTGTTGGCGGTGCGCTGGCCCTTGATGTGCTCCACCCGGCTCAGCTCATCGATGAGCGCCTTACCGACCCAGGAGCGCCACAGCGCACGGATCGTCTCGGCTGGCGGTTGACCCAACGCGGCGCGCCCCTTCGCGGTCAACTGCAACCGGCTGCCGGCCAGCTCGGCCAGCCCACCGGCCTGGATCAGCAGCGGCCACGCGAACGCGGCGATCGGCTCCGTAGCGTAGAAGTCCCCACCGGCCAGCACCTCCGCCACCGCCGCAACAGTCGCGGCGGCCGGCCGCTGGGTCTTCTCGCTGCACCGCAGCTTGCCCGCCCCGCACAGGTGCAGCACGGCCAACACGCTGGCCAGCGCCTCCGCCTGCGTGGGGCGAATTGTCTGGTCATCTTCCCTGGTGTCGAACCGCCCTGCGTCGGCTTCCGCGTTCATAGCCGGCCACTGTAGGGCACGCATAGGGTGTAGGGACGTTGACGGTCGGGTGCGCATTGTCGAAGGCGTTTGGCCGTTGCCTGCGGGCCGTACCTGCGCAATTCCGTTCCACGCGCCCCGCGCGGGCGATCACGGGTTCCATGTGCGGGCTGACTCAGCGTATTGTGCCGATGGCACAGAGCGGATCGGCATCGACGTACGTGGACGGCGAAGGCGACGGATGCGGTACGGGCGCTACAACCACCAGGGGTACTTCGGCGAATCCTTCGTGCGGGTCCTGGCCAGCGCTGCCGGACTCGTGGCGGGCAAGCAGGACATCGATGTCACGGGCGTCGACTTCTCGTTCGACTTTCCCGGCAGTCGTGGCACCACCCGGTACCCGAAGATCGAGGCGCAGGTCAAGTCCTGGTCGAGCCCGGCGGGCTCCGCGGACATGTGGCACTACGGAATGACGGTCGACCACTTCAACGACCTGGCCGGTCCCGGGTATCACGTGCCCCGGTACCTGTTCTTGATCGTGGTGCCGGCCGACCGCGCGATCTACGCCGAGGCTGATGTGGAGATGCTGCGGCTGCGTCACAGCAGCTACTGGGTTTCGCTGGCGGACCAGGCGCCGCTCGATGCCGCCGTCCAGCGAAGCGTTACGGTACGGGTTCCCAAACGGAATCTGCTCACGGTGGCTGCGATGCGTGCGCTGATGAGCCCGAGCCCGGTTCTCCGGGTGACGCCATGAGCGACTGGGCGAGCAGTCCGAGCGCCGAGGATCTGCGGGCTGCGCAGGAGTTGTCGCCGGAGGCGGTGCGCAGCTACCTGGCCAGCGCGGGCTGGAGTCCGCGGGAGGTGTCTACCGGAGTAGCACTGTGGACGTTGACGGACGGCACCAACGAATTCGGGGTGATGCTCCCCACCCACCGGCGGCTGCGTGACTTCGGGCTGCGCATGTTCGATCTGTTGAGCACCGTCGCCGTGGTCGAGGACCGACCGGTATCGATGATCATCTCGGATCTGACCAACATCAGCTCAGACACGATGACGTTCCGGCTGCTACCGGACGGTCCGCCCGGAACGATCCCGTTGTTCAACGGGACTGATGCGCTGCAGGGCGTTCGGGAGCTCCTGATGGCGGCGACCTACGCGAGCACGCTGCCCCGTCCGCTGCTGGTGCAGGGTCGACGCCCCACAGCTGTGCGGGATTTCGCACGCCGGATACGGCTGGGAACTCCGCAGGCCGGCAGCTGGATCATCACCGCCGAACTGGCGATCCCGGAATCCGGCTCGATCCGAGTGCCGACGGCGCGCGCCCGTTTGCCCGGCAGGTTTCGTTGCATGCGCATCGCGGCGTACGGGCAACGCTGTCGGCGGCAGGTGAGGCGTTGCGTGGCCACCCA
>VAWN01000041.1:0-300 GCA_005885555.1 Actinomycetota bacterium | reverse complement strand
GCGCCTGCCGGTACGTGTCGGCACCGCCCGCTTCCGCTTCGATCCCGAGGTCATCAGAACCATCCGGCACGCCGGGGAAGCAATGCGTAACTCGATTCCGGACGGGCGGGTCGAGGTGACTGGCATGGTGTCCCGGCTGCGTCGGGACACCACCGACTTCGCCACGGCCGTCATCGATGGCATTGTCCGGTCCCGCTATGGCGAGGCGGAGCAGAAGGTCGCGGTACGGCTGGCTCCGGTGCCGCATCAGACCGCGATCGAGGCGTACCGGACTCGACAGTTTCTGCGTGTCGTCGGTGA
>VAWN01000068.1 GCA_005885555.1 Actinomycetota bacterium | reverse complement strand
CCGCGAGGGCCACGACCCGCTGCTGGTGGTCGCCGCCGGGCATACCCGCTTCCCCAGCTTCGCCAGCGCAGGCGGTCCCGAACCGCAGCCTCGGACGCCTGCGCGCGCCAGCTACACCGACTGGACGAACGGCCGCGACGGTAGCCTGACGTCCTGGCTGTATCCGGTGCGGCTGGACCGCGCCGACGCTCGCGACCGTGACGTGATTCTGCGATACAGCCGGGGAGCAAGCGCCGTTCCGCTGCGCCGCGGCGTCCGACATCGGTTCCGCGTCCCGCCGGCACGCGCTCGGGCTGCCGGCCGACGCCGGCCCGGCAGCGCTGGATCAGTTCTGCGCCACCGACCTATGCGTGAGCACACCGGCTCGGCCGACGCGGCCGGTACTCCATCCGTTCCTGCGCCGGATCCTGCTCGACGCGCTCGCCGGCCGACCCGGCAACGACCCCGACAGCTGGTCCGCGGTAAACACCCGACTGCGCGGGTACAGCCTCGCCGAGCGGGACGACCAGCCGGCGGCGCTGTACCACGCGCTGGCACTCGGCGACATCGCCGCGGTGGTGGCCTACCTGGACGCGCAGTTGGGCACTCTTGACACCGCGCGGTGGCTGGCCGAGCTCAAGACCATTACCCGGGCGCCGCGGGTCGCACAGTCGAAGGCGCCCACGCCACGCGATCAAGTGAAAGACCTGGTACCTGACCGGGAACCGCTCGCGCGTGCGGTGGCCGCCATGTGGGTGGGCAGCGACCCGCTCGGCGACCCCCACGGCACGCTCGACGTGCGAGGTCCAGCAGCTTCTCAACGAACCGTGCGTCGAGCTCGGGTTCTGCCTGCCGCGCGATCAGCAGCGCCGGCTGCGAGAGTCGCGCCGGACTGTAGCCGCGACCCGTCCCGCACCCGCGACGGCGGGCGACGCGCCTCGCCCGACACACGGCCGGGCGAGGCGCGTCCGAGCGGTCGGGTCAAGCCGGGGTCGCGCCCTCCATCCGCTCGCGCAGGCTGCGCGGCCGCATGTCCGTCCACACCTCGTCGACGTAGGCCGAGCACTCGTCCCGGGTACCCTCCTTGCCGACGCTGTACCAGCCGGCGGGTACCTCGTGACCGGCGAGCCAGAGCGAGTACTGGTCCTCGTCGTTGCGCAGCACCTGGTATCGGGCGTCGTCGTCCATCACACCTCTCCTTCCGTACCAACAGATAATCCGGCCCCGGGCGCGGCCGGTGACTCCTCCGACCCCTCGGCCGGCTCCGGCCGGGGGAAGCTGCGCATCGCCGGGCTNNNNCGCAGATCAGCACCGCCCGGTTGGCCGGGACGAGCGTCATCAGCACCCCGCCCAGTACCGGACCGAGCGCGGCGGCGACCCCGGCGGCCAGCCCGAGCACGCTGCCCAGCCGCCCACGCAGATCGTCGGGGGTGAGCAGAAGCTGCTGGCTCATTATGGTGGTGTTCGCCGTCGGCGGCAGCAGCGCCATCGCGAGGAACAGCGCGCCCATCAGGTACCCGCTGTGCGCGAACACGGCCAGCGGGGTGAGCGCGGCCAGCACCCAGAACACCGCGACGATCGACAGGTACGGGCTCATCAGCCGGGTCAGATACGAAGCCGCCAGCGCCCCGATGATGCCGCCCAGGCCGAGCATCGCGGCCATCACGCCGATCTGCCCGGACGGTACCCCCCGCCGCTGGGCGAGCACGATGACGACGAGGTAGAACGCGCTGAAGAAGAGGTTCAGCACGACGGCGCAGGCGGTGGTCATCCGGATGTGCCGCTGTCCCCACACCCAGCGCAGGCCGGCCGCGATCTCCCGGCCCAGGTGCCGCTTCTCCGGCTCGGCCGGGGCGCCCCGGGCCGGCACGCGCATGAAGGACAGGCCGACGAACGCGAGCGTGTGGGTCACGAAGTCGACGGCGAACGGGACGAACCTGCCGACCGCGAACAGGAAGCCGCCGGCGGCGGTACCGGCCAGGTGTCCCAGGGACGTCCGGCCGGAGTTCATCGCCACCGCCGTCGGGAGTTGCTCGTCGGAGACGAGGCTGGGCAGGGTGGCGTCCTCGGCCGGTTCGAAGAGCGCGCCGCAGACCCCGAACACCGCCGCCACGACAACCATGTGCACGACGCTCGCGATGTTCAGCCAGAGCGCAAGGACCAGGCTGCCGGCCGCGACCGCCTGCGCCGCCTCGCAGGCGAGCATGACCGTCCTGCGGTTCCAGCGGTCCACGAGCGCCCCGCCCGGCAGCCCGGCGACCAGCTGCGCCGCGGCCACGGTACCCAGGACGAGGCCCGACGCGGCGCCGGAGCCGGTGACCGCGAGCACCAGCAGCGGGAAGGCGATCGTGGCGGCGTTGAAGCCTAACTCGGACAGCACCTGGCTGCCCCACAGCAGTTGGTAGTTGCGGTTGCGGGACAACGGAGTCGTCATTCGGGCCTCCCCACCGGGGCAGCGGTACCCCTGCAGTCCTGTGCGATCCGGGCCAGCGCGCCGGCGAACTCGCCGGCCACGCGCTCCACAGTGGACTCGTCGTGCCGATCGGCCTGGTAGAACCAGTGGAACTCAAGCCTCCCGCCGTCGACCGCGCCGACCACCTCGAGCAGGTGCGCGCCGCGGTTGCCCGGGTCGTGGTCCTGTCCGAGCGAGCCGTGTACGGCGTGGACCAGCCCGGCGGCGTCCTCCTCCGGGGACTGTGCGCCCCACTGACCGAGGTAGTTGAACACCACCTGCGGTCCGGGCGCGCGGGAAAGCCGTTCGCGCACCGGATCGGCGCCGAGGTAGCGGAGGGCGCCGTAGCCGAAGCCGTTGCCGGGCACCGTTCGCAGCTGTCGCCGGACCAGCTTCACCAGGGCGCGCCAGTCGGTGCGGTCACCCTCCGCCGCCGCGCCCACGTCCAGCGCGACCGGGTAGATGCTGGTGAACCAGCCGACCGTGCGGGACAGGTCGACGTCGTCGAGGATGTCCTCCCGGCCGTGGCCCTCCAGGTCGACGCACACCCGACCGCGGCCGGTCCACCGGGCCAGCGCCCAGGCCAGGGCGGCGAGCAGCACGTCGTTGATGCGGGTGCGGTACGCGGTCGGCGCGGCGCGCAGCAGCGCGTCGGTGTCCGCGGCGTCCAGCGCGACGGACACGGTACGCGTCTGTGCCGCCGGCTCGGTGGCGGCGTGGTCCGCCGGAAGCGGAGCGCCGTCGACGGCGTCGGCCCAGTGCGCGAGCTGGCCGTCGAACCCGCCCGCCGCCACGTGGTCGCCGAGCCGTCGCGCCCACTCCTGGAAGGACGTGGTCTTCGCGCCGAGGTGCGGTACCTCGCCGCGGACCGCCTGTGCGTAGGCCGCGTCGAGGTCGTCGAGCAGGATCCGCCAGGACACGCCGTCGACGACCAGGTGGTGCGCGGCCAGGAACAGGTAGGGCCGCCGGCCGGTACCGGTGTCGAACAGCACCGCCTTCAGCAGCGGGCCCCGGGCCAGGTCGAAGCTCGCGTGCACGTCGTCGGCGACCTTCTCCATCGCACCGGGCAGGTCGTCACCGTCCACATCGGACAGATCGTGGCGGTGCAGTACGGCGGTGACCTCGCCGGCCGGGGTGTGGCTCTGCCGCCACCGCCCGTCGGCGTGCCAGAAGCGCAGCCGCAGCGCGTCATGGTGTACCAGGAGCGCGTCGAGCGCGGTCCGCAGCGCCGGCTCGTCCGGGGTCGCGGTCAGCTCCGCCAGTACCGACTGGTTGAAGTGCCCCGGGTTGACCGGGTGGTGCGCGAAGAACCATTGCTGGATCGGCGTCAGCGGCGCCGGCCCGACCACCGGTTCCGTACCGGCGTCAGCGGCCTCCGCCACGGTCACCACCGGGGCGAGCGCGGCGATCGTCTGGTGCAGGAACAGGTCCCGCGTGGTGAGCCGCAGCCCGGCCTGCCGGGCCCGGGATACCACCTGGATGCTGAGGATCGAGTCGCCGCCCAGCTCGAAGAAGTTGTCGTGGACGCCGACCCGGGCCACGCCGAGGATGTCCCCCCACAGCGCGGCGAGGGTCTGCTCGGTCGGGGTACCCGGTGCCACGTACGCCGAGCCGGAATCCGGCTGCGGGTCCGGCGCCGGCAGCGCCCGGCGGTCCACCTTCCCGTTGGCGCTCAACGGCAGCCCGTCGAGGAACACGAACCCCGACGGCACCATGTAGTCCGGCAGCGTCCGCGCCAGGTACCCGCGTAGCCGCGCGGCGTCCGGCGCCGCCGATACCACGTACGCGACCAGGCGCTTGGGGCCGCCGTCGTCCTGCCGGACCACGGCCACGCACTCGGCCACCTCCGGATGGGCCCGCAGGGCCGACTCGACCTCGCCGAGCTCGATCCGGAAGCCGCGCAGCTTCACCTGGTCGTCGGTGCGGCCGAGGAAATCCACCACGCCGTCGCGGCGCCAGCGGGCCAGGTCGCCGGTCCGGTACATCCGGGTGCCGGGCGGGCCGAACGGGTCGGCCGGGAACCGTTGCGCGGTCAGCCCCGGCTGGTTCAGGTACCCGCGGGCGAGGCCGGATCCGGCGAGGTACAGCTCGCCCGGCACGCCGACCGGGGCCGGGCGGAGCGCGGCGTCCAGGACGTACACGCGCATGTTGTCCAGCGGCCGGCCGATGGGGATCCGCTCCGGTACCGGCTGCCCGGCCGGCATCGGGTACGACGTGGCGAACGTGGTGGTCTCGGTCGGGCCGTACCCGTCGACCACGGTCACCCCGCCGGCCGCCGCCTGTACCCGGCGCACGGCCGCGGCCGGTACCACGTCGCCGCCGGTCCACACCTCGCACAGGCCGGCGAGGCACTCCGGCGTCTCCTGGGCCAGCAGGCGGAACAGCCCGGCGGTCAACCAGACGGCGGTGAGGCCGTGCTCGGCCACCATTCGGGCCAGCACCGCGCCGTCCACGTCGCCGGGTGGCGGGACGACGACGCAGCCGCCGCGCAGCAGCGGTACCCACAGCTCGTACGTTGACGCGTCGAACGCCAGCGGCGAGTGCAGCAGCACGCGGTCATGCCCGCCGGCCCCGTGCGCGCCACTGGCGAAGCGTCGGTCGACGGCGAGATCCACCACGTCGCGGTGGCGCACCGCCACACCCTTCGGGGTACCGGTGGAGCCGGAGGTGTACATGACGTACGCGAGCTGATCCGGGTGGACCGCAACGTCGACCGGGCCGGGCGGCCCGTCCTCCCCCACCACGAGATGTCCACTGTGGACCTCGCGGGCGATCGGAGCCCAGTCCTCGTCGGTGATGACGACGCCCGCGCCTGCCTCGGCGAGCACCAGCCGCATCCGGTCCACCGGCGCCCGGGTGTCCAGCGGCAGGTACGCGCCGCCCGCCTTGAGCACCGCCAGGATCGCGACCACCTGCTCCACCGAGCGCTCCATCAGGAGCCCGACCCGGTCCTCCGCCCGGACACCGAGCCGGATCAGGTGCGCGGCGAGGCGGTCGGACCGCTCGGCCAGCTCCCGGTACGTCAGGCCGGCCGCCCCGCACGCCACCGCGGTCGCGTCCGGCGTCCGGCGGGCCTGCACGGCGAACAGTCCGGGTACCGTGCCGGCCGGTACCGGTCGGGCGGTGTCGTTCCACTCCACCAGCACCTGTCGCCGCTCCGCCGCGGTGAGCGTCGGCAGGTCGGCCAGGGTACGGTCCGGGTCGCCGGTGATCTCGTCGAGCAGCGCGCCGAGATGGGCCGCCATCCGCTCGACGGTCGCCGCGTCGAACAGTTCCCGGTCGTAGGTCAGCGCCGCGCGCAGTTCCCCGTCGAACTCCTGGAACTCCGCCATGACGTCGAAGCTCGCGGTCACCACCGGCAGCTCGACGTCCTCGACGGACAGGCCGGGCAGGTCGAGTGCGCCGCCGGGGGTGTTCTGCAGCACCACCATGGCCTGGAACAGCGGGGTGCGGCTGGTGTCCCGGACCGGTGCCAGCTCGTCGACCAGTCGCTCGAACGGCACGTCCTGGTGGGCGAAGGCGTCCTGCACGGTACCCCGCACGTCGTCGAGGAAGTCGCCGACGGTGCGGTCGCCGCGGACCGTGGAGCGCAGCACGAGGGTGTTCACGAAGAACCCGACCAGCCGCTCCAGTTCGGCCCGGTCCCGGCCGGAGGTGACGGTCCCGACAGCCACGTCCTCCTGACCGGACCACCGGCTGAACAGCACCTGGCAGGCGGCGACCAGGACGGTGAAGAGGGTACCGCCCCGCCGCTGCCCGACGCGCTTGAGCCGTGCGGTGACCGCCGCCGGTACCACGAACTCCAGTACCGCGCCGGCGCGGCCCGGCACCGCCGGCCGGGGCCGGTCGGTGGGCAGTTCCAGCGCCGGTACCCCGGACAGCTTGTGCCGCCAGTAGTCCACCTGTCCGGTCAGCGCGTCACCGGACAGCCGGTCCCGTTGCCAGGCGGCGAAGTCGGCGTACTGCACGGGAAGCGGCGGAAGGCCGGCCGCGGTACCGTGCAGCGCGGCCGGGTAGAGCACGCTCAGCTCCTCGGTCAGCACTCCGGTCGACCAGCCGTCGGTGATGATGTGGTGCATCGCCATACTCAGCACGTGTTCCGTGGCGCCGAGCCGGATGAGCGCGAGCCGCAGCAGCGGCCCCCGGGACAGGTCGAAGGGCCGCAGCGCCTCCCGGGACAGCGCCTCGCGCAGCCGCACGTCGCGCTCGGACTCCGGCAGCCCGCCCAGATCCACCACGTCCAGCGCCACCTCGTACGGCGGGTGTACCACCTGAACGCCGCGCCCGTCGCGCTCCTCGAACGTGGTCCGCAGCGACTCGTGCCGTGCGACGAGTCCGGTCAGGGCAGCGCCGAGGGCCCCGACGTCCAGCGCGCCGCGCAGCCGCAGCGCGGCGGCCGAGACGTACTCGGCACTGTCCGGCTCGAACTGGGCGAGGAACCACAGCCGCTGCTGCGCGAACGACAGCGCAAGGCCGTCCCGCCGGGACAGCGCGGGAATCGGCGCCGGCGCTCGCACCTGCTCGGGTTCGAGCGACGCCGCGAGCGCGGCGACGGTCGGGGTGGCGAACAGTGCGCGCGGTGACAGTTCCACGCCGAGCGCCACCTGCAGCCGGGATACCACGCGGATGCTGAGGATCGAGTCGCCGCCGAGGGTGAAGAAGTTGTCCTCGACGCCCACCCGTTGCAGCCCGAGGGTCTGCGCCCAGACGTCCGCGATCGCGCGCTCCACCGGGGTACGCGGGGCGACGTACGCATCGCCGGCCGCGCCGGCGAAGTCCGGTGCCGGCAGCGCGCGCCGGTCCAGCTTTCCGCTGGCTGTGCGCGGCAGCGCCGGTACCGTCACGAAAGCCGACGGCACCAGGTACTCCGGCAGCGCGGCGCGGGTCAGGTCGCGAAGCTCGTCCGGCGTCACGTCGCCGGCCGGCACCACGTAGGCGACCAGGCGCCGGACACCGGGCTGGTCCTCGCGCGCGACGACGGCGGCCTGCGCGACGGCGGGATGGCCGGACAGCACCGCCTCGATCTCGCCCGGCTCGATGCGGAAGCCCCGGATCTTCACCTGCGCGTCCGCCCGGCCCAGGTACTCCAGTTCTCCGGTAGGCAGCCGGCGCGCCACGTCGCCGGTGCGGTACATCCGCTCACCGGGCGGCCCGAACGGGTTGGCCGGGAACCGTTGCGCCGTCAGGCCGGGACGGTTCAGGTACCCGCGCGCGAGCTGAGCGCCGGCCAGGTACAGCTCACCGGGTACCCCTACCGGTACCGGCGCCAGGTCGGCGTCGAGCAGGTACGCGCGGATGTTCGCCATCGGGCGCCCGACGACCGGCTTCGGTGCCTCGCCGACCCGGCACCACAAGGCGTCCACTGTGCACTCGGTCGGGCCGTACACGTTGAAGCTCGCCGTGTCGGTGACCGCGGACAGTTCCCGCCACAGGTCGGTACCGATCGGCTCGCCGCCGACCACGAGCATCCGCGGCCGGTGCCGGTCGCCCCGCAACAGGCCGGCCGCGAGCACCTCGCGCAGGAACGACGGCGTCAGGTCGACCAGATCGATCCGGTGTGCGGCCACGTAGTCCGTCAGCGCCCGGGGATCCAGCCGCACCGGGTCGGTGACCACGTGCAGCTCGTGCCCGTCGACCAGGAGCAGCAGCGGATCCAGCGAGGCGTCGAAGGAGAACGCGGCGGTCAGCGCGACCCGCATCCGGCCGCCGCCGGCTACCCTGGCGTAGCCCTGCCGGTGCTGGTACAGCAGGTTCACCAGCGCCCGGTGCGGTACCACCACACCCTTCGGGGTACCGGTCGAACCGGAGGTGTAGATGACGTACGCCGGGTTGTCGGGGCGCAGCGGGGCAGCGTCGCGCTGCTCCGTCGCAGGTGCGTCCACACCGTCGACAGTGGACACTACGAGCGCCGCACCGGCGTCGCGTACCAGGAAGTCGACGCGGCTGTCCGGGAGGTCGGGGTCGACGGGCAGGTATGCGCCGCCGGCCTTGAGTACCGCCAGGATCGCCACCACGATGTCCGCCGAGCGGGGCAGCGCGAGCGCCACCACCCGCTCCGGCCCGACGCCGGCGGCGATCAGCTGGTGCGCCAGGCGGCCGGCCCGCGCGTCGAGTTCGGCGAAGGTCCACCCGACGTCGCCGCACACCAGCGCGGTCGCGTCGGGGGTACGCCGGGCCTGGGCGGCGAACAGCTCAGGAACGGTGGCCGGCGGTACCGGTAGGTCGGTGCGGTTCCACCCGGTCAGCGCCTGGCGCCGCTCGGCGTCGGTCAGCCAGGGCAGCGCGGCCAGGGGACGGTCCGGATCGGCGGCGATCCCGGTGAGAATCAGCCGGAGCCGGTCGGCGATCGCGTGCGCGGTCGACGCGTCGAACAGCCGGGCGTCGTAGGCCAGCTCGAAGTGCAGCCGGTCGGCGAGGTACGCGCTGAGGGTCAGCGGGAAGTTCGTGGTGTCCACGGCGTCGACGGCGCGCACCGCCAGTTGCCCGTCGGCGGCCAGCCCCTCGTCGACGGGGTAGTTCTCGAAGACCAGCGCGCTGTCGAACAGCGCGCCCTGGACGGCGCTCCAGGCCTGAAGCTGGGTCAGGGACACGAAGTCATACCGCCGCGCCGCGCTCTGCCGCGCCTGCAACTCCCGCAACCACACCAACACCGGCACACCCGGCTGGATCCGCACCCGGGTCGGCACCGTGTTGATGAACATCCCCACCATGTCCTCCACCCCGGCCAACTCCGCCGGCCGCCCCGACACCGTGGTACCGAACACCACCTCACGCTGCCCGCCGTACCGCGACAACAACAGCGCCCACGCCCCCTGCACCACCGTGTTCACCGTCAACCCGTTGCGCATCGCCACCTGGTGCAGCCGGCCCGACTCGTCGACCGACAGGTCGAGCGGCACGGTCTCGGCGGACTCGGTGCTGTGCGCCTGCCCGGGTTGCCGGTCGTACGGCAGCGGCGTGGCCGATTCGAGGCCGGAAAGCTCGGCACGCCAGTACTCCTCGGCGGCGCGCAGGTCCTGCCCGGCGAGCCAGCGCAGGTAGTCCCGGAACGGCCGGCGCGCGACCAGTCGGGGTTCGCGCCCGCCGGTGATCGCGACGTACTGCTCGCACACCTCGGCGAACACCTGACCGGCGCTCCAGCCGTCCAGCGTGATGTGGTGCGAGGTCCACACGAGCGCGACCTCGTCGGGTGCCGGGAGTCGGGCGATGACCAGCCGCAGCAGCGGGGCGGCGGCGAGGTCGAGGCCTCTCGCGCGGTCCTCGGCCAGCAGCCGGTCCAGCTCGGCGGCACGGTCCACATCGGACAGTCCGCGCCAGTCGTGCTGCGCCACCGGTACCGGCACCGCGCGGTGCACCACCTGCACCGGCTCGTCCACGCCCTGCCACACCACGCTGGTACGCAGCGCCGGGGTACGGTCGACGACACGCCGCCACGCCTCGGCGAGCGCGGCCGGGTCGCAAACGCCGGACAGGTGCAGCGTCATCTGGTCGAGGTACGCGCCGGTCGGCTCGACGAGGCTGTGGAACAGCATGCCGGCCTGCAGCGGCGTCAACGGGTACAGGTCGTCGACGTCACGGCCGTCGCCGACGATCGCGTCGACCTGTTCCTGGGTCAGCCGGGCGAGCGGGAAGTCCGACGGCGTGCGGCCACCGGCGTCCGGCCGCAGGCAGTGCGCCACGATGCCGTGCAGCGCCGCGATGACGTCCTCGGCCACCCGCCGCACCGTCGCCTCGTCGTGGACCTCGGTGGAGTAGGTCCAGCCCAGTTCGAGTTCGCCGTCCTCCACGACGCCGGTGACGTCGATGAGGTAGGTGCGGACCGCGTCGGGTGCGAGGTCCCGCCCGACGTCGCCGTGCCAGCCGCGGTACAGCCCGGTGCCGTCGGTACCGGCGTCCCACTGGCCGTGGTAGTTGAAGCTGATCCCGGGTACCGGCGCCGCGGCGAGTTCGGGGGCACCGGCGAGGTACCGCAGCGCGCCGTAGCTCAGCCCGCGGTGCGGTACCGCACGCAGTTGTTCCTTGACGGACTTGAGCAGCCCGGCCAGGTCCGGCGAGCCGGGTATGGCCAGCGCGACCGGGTACTCGGCGGTGAACCAGCCGATCGTGCGGGACAGGTCCAGCCCCTCGAACAGGTCCTCCCGGCCGTGGCCCTCCAGGCCGACGAGTACCCGGTCCCGGCCGGTCCACCAGGCCAGCGCCCAGCCGAGCGCGGCGAGGAGCACGTCGTTGATCTGGGTGCGGTACGCGGCCGGTACCCGGTGCAGCAGCGCGTCGGTGTCCTGCCGCCCGAGCCGCACGGTGAGCGTACGGGCGGATCCGGCGGTGTTCGGGCCGCTCCGGTCCACCGGCAGGTCGGCCGGCTCAGCGCAGGTACGCACCCACCAGTCGAGCGCGTCGTCGAACGCGCCGGAGCGCACATGCCCGGTAAGGCGGTGCGCCCACTGCCGGTACCCGGTGCCGAGCTCGCCGAGATCGACCGGTGACCCGGCCGCGGCCTGGCGGTACGCGGACTCCAGGTCGCCCAGCAGGATGCGCCACGAGACGCCGTCCATCGCGAGGTGGTGGACGGTGACGAGCAGCCGCGGCGGCTGCGCGGACCCGAACGTGAACAGCACCGCCCGCAGCAGCGGCCCGCGGGTGATGTCGAGGCTCTCCTGGGCCGCGATCGCCGCGCGCTCCAATTCCTCCACTGTGGACAGCTCGCGGACCTCGAACACGTCCGCGGTCTGCGCGGGCGCGGGCTCCTGCCGCCACTGCCCCCGGGCCCGGGAGAACCGCATCCGCAGCGCCTCGTGGTGCGCCACCACCGCGTCGACCGCGGTGCGCAGCGCGCCCGGATCCACGTCGTCGGCCAGCTCGGCGACGGTGGTCATGGTGAACTGGTACGGGTGGCCCGGCCCGTCGGCGAAGAACCACCGCTGGATCGGGGTCAGCGGCGCCGGGCCGGCCACCGGCTCGGGGCGCGCCGGTTCGGCCGCCGGCCCGGTCGCCACATGCGGGGCCAGCGCGGCGATGGTCTGGTGCAGAAACACGTCCTTGGTGGTCAGCCGCAGCCCGGCCTGCCGGGCCCGGGAGACCACCTGGATGCTGAGGATCGAGTCACCGCCCAGCTCGAAGAAGTTGTCGTCCACCCCGACCCGCTCGGCGCCCAGGACCGCCGACCACAGCCGGGCCAGCTCCGCCTCGACGGGGGTACGCGGTGCCACGTAAACGGTTTGCGGCTGCGGTGCCACGTCGGGTGCCGGCAGCGCCCGCCTGTCCAGCTTGCCGCTCGCGTTGCGGGGCAACCGGTCCAGCGACACGAACGCCGACGGCACGAGGTACGCCGGCAGCGTCCGGCCCAGCGCGGTACGCAGCTCGGCCGTCGCCGGTGCCGCCGTCCCGCTCGGCACGACGTAGGCGACGAGGCGCTTGTGCCCCCCGTCCTCGCGCGCCACGACAACCGCCTCGGCGATCCCGGGATGCGCCACGAGAGCCGCCTCGATCTCGCCGGGCTCGATGCGGTACCCGCGGATCTTCACCTGCTCGTCGGTGCGGCCCAGGTACTCCAGCGATCCCGCGGCGGTCCAGCGGACCCGGTCGCCGGTGCGGTACATGCGCCCGCCGGCCGGCCCGAACGGGTCGGCCACGAACCGTTGCGCGGTCAGGCCGGGACGGTTGAGGTACCCGCGGGCGAGCTGCGCGCCCGCGACGTACAGCTCCCCGGGCACCCCGAGGGGTACCGGCCGCAGCCGCGCGTCGAGCACGTATGCGCGCAGGTTCGTCAGTGGCCGGCCGACGAGGGGCCGGGGCGACTCGGCGACCCGGCACCACAGCGCGTCCACGGCGCATTCGGTTGGCCCGTAAAGGTTCCAGGTGTCCGTCCCGCGCACGGCGGACAGCTCGCGCCACAGCGCCGGGTCCGCGGCCTCGCCGCCGATGAGGAGGGTACCGGGGCGGTGCCGCTCGTCGCCGAGCAGGCCGGCGGTGAGCAGTTGGCGGGCGTAGGACGGCGTGACGTCCATGAGGTCGATGCGCCGCTCGGCCACGTAGTCGACGAGGGCCTGCGGGTCGAGCCGGGTCTCCTCGTCGATCAGGTGCAGCTCGTGTCCGGCGACCATCATGAGGATCCCCTCCCACGACGTGTCGAAGGAGATCGCCGCGGTCAGCGCCGCCCGCCGGCGGTGCTCGTCCGCACCGGCCATGACGTTTGAGCGGTGGTGGAGGAACAGGTTGGCCAGCTGGCGGTGCTCGACGAGGACGCCCTTGGGCCGCCCGGTGGAGCCGGAGGTGTAGATGACGTAGGCCGCGTTGCCCATCCGCAGCGGGGCGCGCCGGTCGGCGTCGGTCGGGTCGGTGTCCGGCCGCTCCTGCGGCGCGGTCTCCAACCGCAGGCACGGCACGTCCGGTGGCAGTTCCCGGTCGCCGGTGGTCAGCAGCAGTACCGGCCGGGAATCGGTCACCAGGAACGCGATCCGGTCGGCGGGCAGGTCCAGGTCGATCGGCAGCAGGACGCCGCCGGCCTTGAGGACGGCGAGCAGCGCGACGACCAGGTCGGCGGAGCGGGGCAGGGCCAACCCGACGGCACGCTCCGGGCCGACGCCGAGGTCGATGAGGTGGTGCGCCAACCGGTTCGCCCGCGCGTTCAGCTCGGCGAAGCTGAGCGAAACGTCGCGGCAGACCAGCGCGGTCGCGTCCGGGGTACGCCGGGCCCGCGCCTCGAAGTACCCGTGGAGCGTGCGGTCCGGTACCGGCCCGTCGGTGCGGTTCCACGCGGTGAGTACCGTCTCCCGCTCGTCCCCGGTCAGCAGCGGAAGGTCCGCGACCGGGCGGTCCGGCTCGGCGGCGATGCCGTCGAGCAGGGTCAGCAGGTGCCGGGCCAGCCGCGCGATCGTTGCGGCGTCGAACAGGTCGGTGTTGTACTCCAGCACCCCGGTGAGACCGCCGGCGTCCTCGTGGAAGTCGATACTGAGGTCGAAGCTCGCGGTCACCACCGGCGCAGCCAGCTCCTCGGCGGTGACGCCGGGCAGCTCCGGTACCCGGTTGCCGAGGTTCTGCAGCGCCACCATCACCTGGAACAGCGGGGTGCGGCTGGTGTCCCGGGCCGGCTGGACCTCGTCGACCACCTTCTCGAAGGGCGCCTCCTGGTTGGCCAGCGCGTCCAGGACGGTACGCCGGACGTCGTCGAGCAACCCGGAGAAGGGCTGCGCTGCGTCCACTGTGGAGCGCAGGACCAGCGTGTTGACGAACAGGCCGACGAGCCGCTCCCACTCGGTGCGTTCCCGCCCGGCGACCACGGTGCCGACGGCGATGTCGTCCTGCCCGGACCAGCGGTGCAGCAGCACCTGGCAGGCGGCGACGAGCGTCATGAACAGGGTACCGTCGTGCCGCGCGGCGAGGTCGCGCAGCCGGCCGGTCAGCGGTGCCGGTACGGCGAACCCGTGTACCGCGCCGTTGCGGGTCTGCACCGCCGGCCGGGGCCGGTCGGTCGGCAGCTCCAGCGGTTCCACGCCGGCGAGCTGCCGGCGCCAGTAGGCCAACTGATCGGCGAGGACGGCGCCGGCGAGCCGGTCGCGTTGCCACGCGGCGAAGTCCGCGTACTGGTACGGCAGCGCGGGCAGGTCCGGCCCGGTACCCCGGACGGCGGCCGCGTACCGCGTGTTCAGCTCGTCCACCAGCAGGCCCATCGACCAGCCGTCGGTGACGATGTGGTGCAGGGCCAGGGTGAGCACGTGCTCGTCCTCGGCCAGCCGGATGAGGTTGGCCCGCAGCAGCGGCCCGGTCCGCAGGTCGAACGGGATCGCGCTGTCGGCCGCCAGGAGGCGGTCGAGCTCGGCCGCCCGCTCGGGATCCGGCCGGCCGGAAAGGTCGGTGACGGGCAGCGGTACCTCGGCCGGCGGGTGGACCACCTGCACGGGCCGGCCGTCGACCGCGTCGAAGGTGGTGCGCAGCGGCTCGTGCCGGGCGACCAGGCCGGTGAGCGCCACGGCCAGCGCGTCGCGGTTCAGCGGGCCGCGCAGTCGCAGGGCGCTGTAGGTCACGTACTCGGTGCCGCCGGGCTCGAACTCGTCGAGGAACCACAGCCGCTGCTGGGCGAACGACAGCGGAAGCGGTCCGGTCCGGTCCAGGACGGGGACGCCCGTACCGTCCACTGTGGACGCCTCCGGCAGGATGGCCGCGAGCCCGCCCACCGTCGGGTGCGTGAACACCGCCCGGGGGGAGACGTCCACGCCGAACTCGGCGCGCATCCGCGAGGCCAGCCGGATGCTGAGGATCGAGTCGCCGCCCAACTCGAAGAAGTTGTCGTCGGCGCCGACCCGCTCGGCGCCCAGTACCTCGGCCCAGATCCGGGCCAGCGCGCGTTCGGCGTCGGTGCGGGGCTCCCGGTACCCGTCGGTCGGGCGGCCGGCATCGGGCGCCGGCAGCGCCTTGCGGTCGAGCTTGCCGTTGGCGTTGAGCGGCAACCGGTCCAGCGCGACGAACGCGGCCGGCACCATGTAGTCCGGGAGGGTGCGGGCGAGGTGGGCACGCAGGTCGGCAGGGGCGGGCGCACCGCCGCCGGCCGGTACCAGGTAGGCGACGAGCCGCCTGGTACCGGGCTGGTCCTCGCGGGCGAGCACGGCAACCTCGGCGACCTCGGGATGGTCGGCCAGCGCGGCCTCGACCTCGCCCAGCTCGATCCGGAAGCCGCGGATCTTCACCTGCTGGTCGGCCCGGCCAAGGTACTCCAGGTCCCCGGTGGGCAGCCAGCGGGCGAGGTCGCCGGTGCGGTACATGCGGGTGCCGGGCGGGCCGAACGGGTCGGCCGGGAACCGTTGCGCGGTCAGGCCGGCCCGGTTGAGGTACCCGCGCGCGAGGCCGTGCCCGGCGACGTACATCTCCCCGGTGATCCCCGGCGGTACCGGGTTCAGCTCCCCGTCGAGCACGTACACCCGCAGGTCCGGGATCGGTACCCCGATCGTGCTGCCGGCGGCCTGTGCCGCGCGTGCCGCGTCGAGCGGGAAGTAGGACACGTGCACGGTGGTCTCGGTGATCCCGTACATGTTCACCAGCACCGGCGCCGTGTCGCCGTGCCGGTCGTACCACGCCGCGAGGCGCCACAGGTCCAGCGCCTCACCGCCGAACACCACGTACCGCAGCGCGAGCCGGTCGCCCAGGTCGGGGTCCTCCCGGTCGGCGCGCACCAGTTGGTAGAACGCCGACGGCGTCTGGTTCAGCACGGTCACCCGTTCCCGCACGAGCAGGGACAGGAACTCCTCGGGCGAGCGGGACACCGCGTGCGGTACCACGACGAGCCGACCGCCGTACAGCAGCGGCCCCCACAGCTCCCACACCGAGAAGTCGAAGGCGTAGGAGTGGAACAGCGTCCACACGTCGTCCGCGCCGAATCCGAACCAGTGCTCCGTCGCGGAGAACAGGCGTACCACGTTCGCGTGCGGGATCACCACGCCCTTGGGCCTGCCGGTGGAGCCCGAGGTGTAGATGGCGTAGGCGGGGCTGGCGGCGAGGAGCGGGGCGGACCGGTCGGCATCGGTCGGGTTGCCGTCCGGCTGGGCGGCCAGCCGGGCGGCGACGGCCGGATCGTCGAGCCGGAGCTCCGGCACCGGACTGTCCACAGTGGACCCGACGGTCACCAGCAGGGCGGGCCCGGCGTCGGCGAGGACGTGCGCGATCCGGTCGGCGGGGTAGTCGGGGTCCAGCGGCAGGTACGCGGCGCCGGCCTTGAGCACCGCGACGACCGCGACGACCAGGTCCAGCGAGCGGGGCAGCGCCAGGGCCACGAAGCCCTCGGGGCCGGCGCCACCCGCGATCAGCAGGCGGGCCAGCCGGTTCGCCCGCTCGTTGAGCTCCACATAGGACAGTTCCGTGCCGTCGCACACCACCGCGACCGCGTCGGGGGCACGGGCGACCCGGGCCTCGAACAGCTCGACGAGCGTGCGGTCGGGCGGGGTGGACCACGGCGCCGGGGTGGCCCAGCGCAGCACGTCGCGCCGTTCGGCGTCGGTCAGCCAGGGCAGCGCGGCCAGTGTGCGGTCGGAATCGGCGGCGATCCCGGTGAGGATCAACCGCAGCCGGTCGGCGATCCCGCGCGCGGTGCACTCGTCGAACAGCGTGGGATCGTAGGCGACGTCGAAGCCGAGCCGGTCGGCGAGGTACGCCCGGACGCCGATCGGGAAGTTGGTGGTGTCCAGCGCCTGGATGTCACGGATGCGCACGCCGGCCCGCGCCGTCGCGGCGTCGTCGAACGGGTAGTTCTCGAACACCACCATGCTGTCGAACAGCGCGCCCTGGACGGCGCTCCATGCCTGAAGCTGGGCCAGGGACACGAAGTCATACCGCCGCGCCGCGCTCTGCCGCGCCTGCAACTCCCGCAACCACACCAACACCGGCACACCCGCCTCGATCCGCACCCGGGTCGGCACCGTGTTGATGAACATCCCCACCATGTCCTCCACCCCGGCCAACTCCGCCGGCCGCCCCGACACCGTGGTACCGAACACCACCTCACGCTGCCCGCTATACCGCGACAACAACAGCGCCCACGCCCCCTGCACCACCGTGTTCACCGTCAACCCGTTGCGCATCGCCACCTGGTGCAGCCGGCCCGACTCGTCGACCGACAGGTCGAGCGGCACGGTCTCGGCGGACTCGGTGCTGTGCGCCTGCCCGGGTTGCCGGTC
>VAWN01000196.1:1188-2350 GCA_005885555.1 Actinomycetota bacterium | reverse complement strand
GGTGGCGATCGGCCAACTGGTCGAGGCACCAGGCCGCGTGCGCGGTGTCGGTACCGATGGCGGCGGCTGCAGCCCGCCCCTCGATGTCGGAACCGGGATGCGCCGCGAGCGCCACCAGCGCCGTGCGGAGGGTCTCGGGCAGGTCGGCGACTGACATCGAGATCGAGGCGGCCACGCTGCGCTCACCGTCGTCGAGCACTGAAAGCGCGCGGTGGGCGTCCATCAGATCGGCCTTCACGTCGGCAAGGCGGTGTGTCGCGGACACCCGGTACCGGGCGGCCGCGATCCGGATCGCGAGCGGCAACCGGCCGCACCGCTCGACGATGTCCGCCACGATGCCGTTGCCGTCCGGATCTCCGGCCAAGCGGACCTGCCCGGCGACCGACCGGAAGATCTCGACCGCGTCCGGCAGCGGTAGCACGTCGAGCGGTACCGTCGTGGCTTCGAGGGCGGCCAACCGGCGGCGGCTGGTGACGAGCACCGCACAGGTCGGCTCCGCCGGCAGTAGGGGCCGGATCTGAGCGGTCTCGCGGACGTCGTCGAACACGGCGGCGGAACAGGCGGATGCGCTCGTGCAGGTCCGCGGGGATGGCTTGGGCGGGAGTACCAAGGCGGCGCAGCACCTGGTCGACAACGTCGTCAGGGGGCATCGGCGGGCACCCACCGGCGTGGCCGTGTAGCTCGACGAGCACGACACCGTCCGGGAAGTCCTCACCGAGCGCCCGCACCGCATGCAGCGCGACCGCGCTCTTGCCGACGCCGGCCATCCCGTGAACCGTGCACATCCGCGCTTCACTGGCCGCGAGGAGAGCCGCGCGTACCCGGGACAGCTCACGGGCCCGGCCACGGAAGTGACCATCCGCCGACGGGTACCACGAGTCCAGTACGGGCTGCTCCGACGGTGCGCCGGCGAGGGCCGCCTGGTGCGCCCGGGTCAGCTCGGGGCCGGGGTCGAGACCGAGCTCGTTGGCGAGGTATGCACGCGTACGCCGGAACACCTCGCCGGCGCTGCCCCGGTGCCCCGTCGCGACGAGCGCGTCGACAAGCAGGGTGGCCGCGCGCTCCCGCCCCGGTACCCTGACCAGCTCGTCAGACAGCAGCTCGACGACACGTGCCGGCCGGCCGCGGGCCAGCTCCACCGCGGCCAGGTCCTCGGCGGCCG
>VAWN01000196.1:578-980 GCA_005885555.1 Actinomycetota bacterium | reverse complement strand
CGGCCGGTCACGAACTCGAGCCCAGGCCCGATCGACAGCGCGGTGCGCAGTGACCGGACGTACTGGTACAGAGTGTCGCGAGTCGTACCGCCCGGTGCGCCCCAGACGTTCTCGATAAGCTCGTCGGTGCCACTGTACGAGTCGCCACGCAGCAACAGCGTCGCCAGCAACGCCTTCGCGGTCGGGCCGCCGACGTTGACTGCCTTGCCGCCATAGCTGACCATCATGGGGCCGAGCAGGTGGAAGCACCATGCCGGCGTCATCGGTACCTCGTCCGTCGCGGGGCCTCAAGGATAGATCCGCGCGCCCGCGAGCGGACCCGGCCAGCCGGATCCGGGCGCGGGCGATCAGGCTCTTCCACTGGCACGTCGCGGGCCACCGCGAGAACTCCTCGGCACCGAG
>VAWN01000196.1:0-380 GCA_005885555.1 Actinomycetota bacterium | reverse complement strand
GCACGACCGCGCCGTCGGGACCGACCTGGAGCGTGATTTCGCCGGTGTCGCCGTCCAGACGCAGCCCGATCCGCCGGTCGGTACCGACCGCGACCGTACGGGTGCCGGCGGCCAGGGCCGCGCCGAGCGGTCCGGCCGGACAGACCTGAAGCAGGTCGGCGGCGACGAGGGTGTCGAGATAGCGCAGCCCGACCAGGTGCCGCCCGGCCTGCTCGGCGGCGAGGATTCCCGCCGTTACCGCGGGAACGGTCGTCGTGCCCAGGTCGGCGCGCAGCACGTCGGCCCCGGCCAGCCGCTGCCAGCCGTCGGTCATCCGACCGGTCCGCTCGAGTTCGCCCACGGCGGTGAACAGCTCGGTGAAGGTACCGATGAGAGCCTCG
>VAWN01000113.1 GCA_005885555.1 Actinomycetota bacterium | reverse complement strand
CGAACACCCCACCTCCCGCAACGCATCCGCCGCCCGCGCATTACTGGCCAACAACCGGCCCGCCGTCACATGTTTTACTAGCCGATCCGCCAACCCCCACCGCCGCGCCGCCTTCAACCACGCCCGAAACCCGAAATCCGAGGCCACCAGCAAGTCATCCACCCGCCCGGCAAGCACAGCCAGAGTCGCCTCCCGCACCCCCACACCCTCCGCCGACGCAAACGACCGCACCGCCTGCACACTCACCGTCCGCGCCCCCACCGCCTCCAACAACCCCGCCAACCCATGCCGCCGCCGATCCGAAGCCACCGCCACCGTGTACCCCGCCAACGGCGCAATCCCCACCGGCGGCGCCAAAGTACGCGATCGCTGCGACGTCGCCACGCCCCTCCCTCCGGTGCGGATCTTGACGGGCTCAAGCCCGATATCAGACTGGCAGAACATTGGCCGACGCATATCACGAGCCGATAAAGTTCCGTTCACGCAGCCGGCCGGAAACAGCATTCGCGGCATAATCCAGGACCATTGCGCCCCAGGGTAGGGCGCTCGGCGGTACCCCAGGTTGTCGATCTTGTGAACACTTTCTCGGTTGTGTTTCGACCGTGCTTCCCCTGCTGACGGCGTGTTGCCACGCGATGAATAGTCAGCACGTCAGTTGGTTCTCCGACAAGCCGGGAGAGGCGTTGGCCGGGGTCGTGCTCGAGAAGGTCAGCAAGGTGTACCCCGACGGCACCAGGGCCGTCGACGATCTGAACCTGGAGATCGCCGACGGCGAGTTCCTGGTACTGGTCGGGCCGTCCGGGTGCGGCAAGACCACCGCGCTGCGGATGATCGCCGGCCTCGAAGAGGTCAACGAGGGCGCGATCCGGATCGGGGACCGCATCGTCAACCACGTACCGGCGCGCGACCGCGATGTGGCGATGGTGTTCCAGAGCTACGCGCTGTACCCGCACCTCGACGTCCGACGCAACATCGGCTTCGGGCTGGAGCTGCGCAAGCTGCCCAGGCACGAGATCGACCGCCGGGTCAACGAGGCCGCCGACATCCTCGGCCTGCGCGACTACCTGGACCGCCGGCCCGGCCTGCTGTCCGGCGGCCAGCGCCAGCGGGTCGCCATGGGCCGGGCGATCGTCCGCGAACCGGCCGCCTTCCTGATGGACGAGCCGCTGTCCAACCTGGACGCCAAGCTACGGGTGCAGATGCGGGCGGAGATCGCCCGGACCACCCGGCAGATGGGCGTGACGACCATCTACGTCACGCACGACCAGACCGAGGCGATGACGCTCGGCCGCCGCGTCGCGGTCATGAAGAAGGGCGTGCTGCAACAGGTGGCCGCGCCGCAGGAGCTCTACGACCGGCCGGCGAACCTGTTCGTCGCCGGGTTCATCGGCTCCCCCGCGATGAACCTCATGCAGGGCGTACTGCGGGCCGACGGTACCGGCCTGGCACTGCTCCTCGGCGACCAGCGGCTGACCATGCCGCAGGCGGTCCTGGCACGCCGCCCCGGACTGAGCCGGTACCTCGACCGCCCGGTCGCCGTCGGGATCCGGCCGGAGGACCTCGCCGACGCCTCCCTCACCGGCGCGCACAACGGCACGATCCTGGGCGCGGTCGTCGACCTGACCGAGGCGCTCGGGTCGGATCTGCTCGTCCACTTCGGACTCCCGGTGCCCGGCGTGGTCACCGAGGACACCAGGGAACTCGCCCGCGACGCCGGTACCGATCTCGCCGACGCGGGCACCGCACCGGCCGGCACCGTCGTGGTGGGCCGGTTCAGTCCCCGCTCGCGGGCACGGGAGGGCGCACCGGTACAGGTCGCGGTCGACGTCGGCCGGTTGCACTTCTTCGATCTGGATACTGGCCGCGCCATCTGGTAACACCCTTACGACAAGAAAGGTCGACAATGCGAAACCCCCAGCTCGGGCTGGCCGTCGCGATGGTGGCCACACTGGCCGCCGCCGGGTGCGGCGCGAGCGGTACCCCCTCCGGCGGCTCCTCCGCCGGCGCCGGCGGCCTGCCTGACCTCAGCGGCCAGAAGCTTGAGGTCATCGCCACCTGGACGGGTGTCGAGCAGGACGCGTTCAAGGCGGTCCTCAAGCAGTTCACCGACGCGACGCACGCGGAGGTCACCTACACCTCCGGCGGTACCGACGAGAACGTGCTCATCAACAGCCGGCTCGCCGGCGGCTCCCCGCCGGACCTGGCGGCCATCTCCCAGCCCGGTGTGGTGGCCCAGTTCGCCCAGAAGGGCTCGATCAAGCCGCTGAGCGGTGACGCGCTGACCGCGGTACAGGCCAACTTCTCCCCGGCCTGGCAGAAGCTCGGCCAGGTGAACGGCCAGCAGTACGGGTTCTTCTACAAGGTGGCCAACAAGTCCACCGTCTGGTACCGCACCGACGCCTTCGACCAGGCCGGCGTCAAGCCGCCGGTGACGTGGGAGGACTTCGTCAAGGCGTCGAAGACGCTGTCCGACGCCGGTACCACCGCGATGGCGGTACCCGGTGGCGACGGCTGGCCGATGACCGACTGGTTCGAGAACATGTACCTGCGGGTCGCCGGCGTCGACAGGTACAACCAGCTCGCCCAGCACCAGATCCCCTGGACCGACCCGACCGTGGTCCAGTCCCTGCAGCTGCTCGGCGACTACTTCAAGCAGCCCAACTTCGTGGAGAAGGGCGGCACCCAGCTCAGCTTCACCCAGTCGGTGGCCGACGTGTTCGGCGCCACCGGGAAGGCCGCGATGCTGTACGAGGGCGACTTCGTGGCCGGTGAGATCCAGAAGTCCGGCAAGGTCCAGGTCGGCACCGGGGCCAAGTTCTTCCCCTGGCCGACCGTGGGCGGCTCGCAGCGCAGCGTCGTGACCGGCGGCGACGAGCTGGTGATGTTCAAGGACAACGGCGGGTCGAGGGCGCTGGCGGCCTACCTCGCCGGCCCGGACGCGGCCGCGATCTGGGCGGCCAAGGGCGGGTTCCTGTCGGCGAACAGCAAGGTGGCCCCGTCCACCTACCCGGACGACACCACGCGGCAGATCGCTGACGCGTTGACCAAGTCCAGCCAGGTCGCGTTCGACATGTCCGACCAGACGCCGCAGGCGTTCGGTGGGCAGAAGGGCGCCGACGAGTGGAAGCTGTTGACCGACTTCCTCGGCAACCCGGGCAACCCGGCCGCTACGGCCGCCGCGCTCGAAGCCGCCGCGACCAAGGACTACGGGAGCAAGTGATGGCATACGCGTCCGGACCGGCCGCCAAGGTACCCGTTGGCACGGTCGACCTTGTCGACCGGCCGGGCGCGTCCGGCCCGCCACGCTCCCGCCGCCGCCATCGCGGCATCCGGCAGGAACGGCGGGAACGGCGCACGATCGCGGTGCTGTTCATGGCGCCCGCGCTCGTCATGCTCGCGGTGCTGGTGGTCTGGCCGTTCGTCAACACGTTCTGGTTGAGCCTGCACGACCGCACGGGTACCACGTTCGTCGGCCTGTCGAACTACGTGTCGATGGTCAAGGCACCGGAGACCCGGCGGGCGATCACCAACAACATGATCTGGGTGGTGGTCGCGCCGACCGTGGTCACCATCCTCGGCCTGCTGTTCGCGGTGCTGACCGAACGGATCCGGCTGGCGACCGCGTTCAAGGCGATCCTGTTCATGCCGATGGCCATCTCGTTCCTGTCCGCCGGGGTGACCTGGCGGCTGGTGTACGACGAGAACCCGGACCGCGGGGTGCTCAATGCGATCATCGTCGGGGTCCACGACGTGTTCGCGCCGCCGACGCCGTACGCCGGTGTGCACCCGCGCGACGCGACTGTGCTGACCGGGACGGCCGGCGGCGACTACCGGACGGTCACGCCGGCGGCCGCCGGTACGCCGGTGGCGCTGCCGCTGGTGGGGCTCAGCCCGGACAAGGTACCGGCGAGCGCGCGACCGGCTACCGGGCCGGCGAACGGGGGCGGGCTCGCCGGAGTGGTGTGGCTGGACTTCACCCGGGGCGGTGGCGGCACGGCCGGCGCGATCGACCCGGCGGAGAAGGGGCTGCCCGGGTTGACCGTGCAGGCGGTCCGGGACGGCACGGTGGTCGGCACGACGAAGACCGGGGCCGACGGTACCTTCCGGTTCGCCGGCCTGTCCGGCGGCGGGTACACGCTGCAACTGCCGAGGTCGGACTTTGCCCAGCCGTTCGGTGGGGTGTCCTGGCTCGGCCCGTCGCTGATCACGCCGTCGATCATCGTGTCGTACCTGTGGATCTGGGCCGGGTTCGCGATGGTACTCATCTCCGCCGGCCTGGCCGCCCTGCCGCGCGAGTCGCTGGAGGCGGCCCGGGTGGACGGCGCGACGGAGTGGCAGGTCTTCCGGATGGTGACGGTACCGCTGGTCCGGCCGGTACTGGTCGTCGTCATGGTTACCCTGGTCATCAACGTACTTAAGATCTTCGACCTCGTGTACATCCTCGCGCCCGACTCGTCGCAGAGCGCGGCGACCGTCGTCGCGGTGCAGATGTACAAGGTGTCCTTCGGCGGCGGCCAGGACAACGGGCTCGGCAGCGCCCTCGGGGTACTGCTGTTCCTGCTGGTGGTACCGGCGATGGTCTTCAACATCCGGCGGCTGCGGAGGG
>VAWN01000067.1:3057-25880 GCA_005885555.1 Actinomycetota bacterium | reverse complement strand
ACAACGCCTCGCCGGCCTCGGGGCGGATCCTGTCCGGTGGTATCGACTCCACCGCGTTGTACCCGCCGAAGCGGTTCCTGGGTGCGGCCCGCAACATCGAAAACGGCGGCTCCCTGACCATCATCGCGACCGCCCTGGTGGAGACCGGTTCCACCGGCGACACGGTGATCTTCGAGGAGTTCAAGGGCACCGGTAACGCCGAGCTCAAGCTGGACCGGAAGATCGCCGACAAGCGCGTCTTCCCGGCGATCGACATCGACCCGTCCGGTACCCGCAAGGAGGAGATCCTCCTCGCGCCGGACGAGCTGGCGATCGTGCTGAAGCTGCGCAAGGTACTGCACGCGCTCGATTCACAACAGGCGCTGGACCTCCTGCTCGACCGGCTCAAGAAGACCCGGACGAACATCGAGTTCCTGATGCAGATCGCCCAGTCGACACCGGGCGAGTGAGCCCCGAAGGCCCCGGCTCCGGCCGGGGCCTCGCGGTATCTCCCGCGGTCATGGGTCGCACCTCCGATCGAGCGACGTCGAGCCTGCGTGGCGGTCGCGTACGGTGTGATCCGTGGCGAACACCGTGGGCTGGGACGAGTCGTACCTGGGCCGGCTGCGCGCCCGGGTCGGCGACGAGGAGGTACTGCTGTTCGTCGGCGCGCGGGCCGTCGTCCGTGATCCGGCCGGACGGGTACTCCTGATCAAACGTACCGACAACGGTGAATGGGCACTGCCGGCCGGCGCGATGGAGATCGGCGAGTCGATCGTCGATACGGCCGCCCGCGAGGTGCACGAGGAGACCGGGCTGACCGCCACCGGCCTGACCCCGTTCGCGCTCTACACCGGCAAGCGGTTCCTGCACACCAACATGTTCGGCCACGCGTACCAGCTGCACAGCACCGCGTTCCGGGTGGATACCTGGGCCGGCGAGCTGGTGACCAGCACCGACGAGACGACCGACGCGCGCTTCTTCCCGCCCGACGAGCTACCCGGCCGGCTGGCCGGGTCGGTCCGGCTGACCCTGCGCGACCTGGCCACTTTCGAGTCGACCGGCCGGCTGGTCGTGCATTGAGCCGCTAGAAGTCGCCCTCGGCCACCTGGAGCACGGTCAGGCCGAGGCTGCGCCACATCCGCACCACCTGCATGCGGTCATCGAGCACGCCGACGACGCGGTACGCGTGCCGGACGTGCCGGTCGAACAGCTCGGCCTTGACGATCGAGTCCTTCCGCTGGTCGCCGGACTTGCGCATGTGCAGGGCGTCGTAGGGTACGCCGACGTGCTCGGCCAGCCAGGCCGCGGTCGACTCCCGGCTGCCGTCGGTGCGGCCGGAGCAGAACACGATCCGGTACCCGGCGGCGTGCAGCGCCCGTACCACCCGGATCACCGGCTCGTTCGGCCGGTCCTCGTGTACCCGGGTCTCGTCGTACGGGCTGCGGTCGCTCATCACCGCCACCGTGCCGTCGATGTCGACGAGGAACGCCTCCGGCATCCCGGGTGGCGGCTCGTAGTGCGACGGCGTGACCGCGGGGGCCGGGTCGGGTACCGGCGGCGGCAGGCGCCGGCCGGCGAGGTACCGCTGCCACATCTCCCGGATGACGTCCCCGCCGACCCGCTCCGGCTCCGGTCGCAGGGCATCGCGGGCGATGCACACCTCCACCGGTACCTGCGTGAAATCCCGGACCACGACGGACGCCCCGGCCTGGCGACCCAGCTCGGCCAGCTCGCGGACCGCCCTCGCCCGCAGGTTGGTGTCGTCGCAGATCACGTTGAGCCCGGCCCGCAGCAGCGCGTCGACCTGGGCCTGCTGGGCCAGCGTCACTTGTACCTCGGCCCAGCCGGTGTGCAGCGGTCCGCCGTGCAGCATCCGGCGCAGCTCGTCGCGGTTGACCCGGACGTGCCCGGCCTGCTGCCTGGCCCAGGTGGTCTTGCCCGAGCCGGGCAGCCCCCGGGTGATCGTCAGCGTGGCCATCGGCGTCCCTCAGTCGGCGTCGAGATCGATCCGGACGGTCAGCGGGGTGGCGGCCATCAGCCGGCCGAGCACGGCATCCCACCGGTACCGTGCCGCGCAAGGCCGGTCCGCCGGCCGGTCGGCTCCAGCAGCCCGAACCACCGCGGCGCCCGGCCGCGGCGCAGAAGTGCCCTGGTCAGCCGGTTGTTCAGGCGTTCCAGAGTGGTGACGACGCGGTACTTGACGGTCCGGCGCACGACGGGAATGTACGCCCCCGCCCCGGGCGTTACCTTCCCGCATGGCACACTAGGTGCGGCCCAGGTTCCGGTTCACGCCCCAGCGGGCGACCCGGCGACCACGACGAGAGGTAACCAGCACATGAAGCCGAACATCCACCCGCAGTACGTGCCGACCACGGTAACGTGTTCCTGCGGCAACAGCTTCGAGACCCGCAGCACGGCGAAGAACGGCGTGATCCACGTCGAGACGTGCAACGCGTGCCACCCGTTCTACACCGGAAAGCAGCGCGTGCTCGACACCGCCGGCCGGGTCGCCAAGTTCCAGCAGAAGTACGCCAAGGCACAGGCCAAGAAGGCCAAGTAGCGCCATATCCGGCGCCTGTCCCCGGCCCATCGCCGGTGGACGGGCGCCGTTTCGCATCTCCCGAAGGAACCCCATGAGTGAGGACCGCCTCAGGACGCTGCTCGACGAGTACGCGGCGCTGGAAGCGCGGCTCGCCGACCCGGCCATCCACGCCGACCAGGCCACCGCGCGGCGGGTCGGCCGCCGTTTCGCCGAGCTGACCCCGATCCACAAGGCCGCCGCGGAACTCGGCCGGGCCCGCGAGGACCTCGCGGCCGCCCGGGAGCTGGCGGCCGAGGACGCGTCGTTCGGCGCCGAGGCGGCTGCGTTCGAAGAGCGTCTGCCGGTACTGGAGGAGAGGCTCGCCGAGCTGCTCGCGCCGCGCGATCCCGACGACGGCAAGGACGTGATCCTGGAGATCAAGGCCGGCGAGGGCGGCGAGGAGTCGGCGCTGTTCGCCGGTGACCTGCTGCGGATGTACCTGCGGTACGCCGAACGCCGCGGCTGGGTCACCGAGGTCCTCGACTCGCAGGAGTCCGACCTGGGCGGGTACAAGGACGCGGCGGTCGCGATCAAGACCCGCGGGGTACCCGACGGCGGGTACGGGGTCTGGTCGAGGCTGAAGTGGGAGGGCGGGGTGCACCGGGTGCAGCGGGTACCGGCGACCGAGTCGCAGGGTCGCATCCACACCTCGGCCGCCGGGGTGCTCGTCACGCCCGAGGCGGAGGAGACCGACGTCACGATCGACCCGGGTGACCTGCGGGTGGACGTGTTCCGGTCCAGCGGTCCGGGCGGGCAGAGCGTGAACACGACCGACTCGGCGGTACGGATCACCCACCTGCCGTCCGGGATCGTGGTGTCCTGCCAGAACGAGCGCTCGCAACTGCAGAACAAGGACCGGGCGATGCGGATGCTGCGCGCCAAGCTCGCCCAGCTCGCGGCGGAGCAGGCGGCGGCCGCCGCGGCCGATGCGCGCAAGGCGCAGGTGCGCACCGTCGACCGCTCCGAGCGCATCCGCACCTACAACTTCCCGCAGAACCGGATCTCCGATCACCGGATCGGGTACACCGCGTACAACCTGGACCTGGTGGTCGGCGGGGACCTGGACGGGGTACTGGACGCGCTGACCGAGGCCGACCGCGCGGCCCGCCTGGCCGGCGACGCGGAACTGTCGAGGCGCTGACCCGCGCCTCAGCGCCCGCCGCGGCGCCCCCTGGCTTTCCGCGATCTTGGACTTGTGTCGGCGACAAAAGCCGCGTGGCTTCGCAAGTCGGGCACCACAAGTCCAAGATCGGCGAGCGGGGCGCGCGGCGCGCGGCGCGGGGAGCGGGTCAGGAGGCTTTGCGGCGCAGCATCGCGCGGTCGGCGGCGGCGAACGCCTGCGCGATGCCCTGGATCGAGGTCGCCTCGGCCCAGCCGACGGTGATCCCGACCGGGGTACCCGGTACCAGCGCCGCCCAGTCCTCGTTCTGCACCGCCCGGACGATCCGGTGGGCGATGTCGCGCGCCTCCAGTTGGCTGGCACCGGGCAGTACCACGACAAACTCGTCCCCGCCGTACCGTGCCACGAAGTCACCCTTGCGCATCACCCGGGCCAGCACACCGGCCACCCGTTGCAGCACCGCGTCGCCGGCCAGGTGCCCGTGCACGGTGTTCACCGACTTGAACCCGTCCAGGTCGCACACCCCGATGACGGCGGAGCCCCCGCCGCCGACCAGCATGCTGACGTACTCCTCCAGGTGCCGCCGGTTCGGCAGGCCGGTCAGCGGGTCGGTGAGCGCCTCGCCGCGGAACCGGGACACCGTGCGCTGCATGTTCTCGTGGTCCAGCCGGGCCGCCATGCCGTCCATGAGCAGGTCGCGCAGCCGCTCCTCCTGGGCGGTGGCGATCCGGAACGCGCGCCGGTCGGCGGCCAGCGCCTCCGGGTGCGCCCCGCCGGCGAGGTGGGCGAGCGCCCGCAGCCGGATCGGCTCGGCGGCCCCCATCGTGGCCGGCGCGATCGTGCTCTGGTCGAGCAGGGCGAGCGCGGTCGTCGCGTTCCCCGACTCGATCGCCGCGCAGACCTTGCCCATCAGCCGCAGGTCGCGGGCCCGTACCGACTGGCCGGCGCCCTCCAGCAGCGGCCACGGGTCCCGGCCGGTCCGGTGGCCGAGCGCGGCCAGCCGGGTCACCGCGTACCCGTACGAGCCGCAGTAGATCGGCCGTACCTCGGCCAGCCCGCCGCGTACCCGGTCGCCCTCCCACGGCAGGTCGGACAGCACGTCGTGCAGGATCCGCTGGCAGGCGTCGCTGTCGCCGTGGTGGTCGTACCAGACCGCCAGCCGTACCCGGATCGCCGGGTTCGCATAGTCGGACTCGGGTATCCCCGCGGTCACCGCCACCCGGCGCGCCATCTCGACGGCGGACATCGCCCGGCCGTGGAACCCCGCGAACGAGTACGCCGCCGCCAGCTCGTGCCACGCCGAGGCGACGTCCTCGTCGACCCGGGTGACCAGGCCCAGCGCCCGGTAGCTCTTGACCAGGTGGGCCACGCACCGTTCCAGCGAGTTGTCCAGGTGCGCGATGACCGCGGCGAGCGCGTTGAGCCGACCGTGCCGTTCGGGGTCCGGGTCGGCCGCGACCGCCTCGTTCGCCGCGTCCAGCGCGCTCGCGTACTCCCGCCGCCGGCCCAGGCTGATCAGCGCGGCCAGCCGCCGCAGCAGTAGGTCGGACGCCGCGTCGGCGGGCTGGTCCTCTTCGAGCAGCATATCGATCAGGCTCAATGCCTCCGCAGCCCGACCGTCAGCCAGCAACCGGCGCAGTCGTGGCAGCCCGCCTGCGGCGTGACCCACGCGACCCCCTCGGTGACCGGCCCGCACCGGTCATCGAGATGATTATGGGGTGCGATCGGTCCGCGAAGCGATAGCAGAGGCCACGGCCGTATTGACGGAGGCTGGTATCGATGCCCCGCGGGTGGACGCGGAACTGCTCGCGGCCGCGGTCCTCGGCGTGCCGCGCGGCCGGCTGGCCCTGGCCCCCGGATTCGACGCGGCGGCCGCGGCGCGCTTCGCCGGGTTGGTGGAGCAGCGGGCCGCGCGGCGACCGGTACAGCACCTGGTCGGGTACGCGCCGTTCCGGCTGCGCGAGCTGGCGGTGGGTCCGGGGGTGTTCATCCCGCGCCCGGAGACCGAACTGCTCGTCGACTGGGGGTTGACGCGGCTGCGCGGGCTCGCCGCGCCGCTCGTTGCGGACCTTTGCGCGGGTACCGGAGCCATCGCGCTCTCGGTGGCGCAGGAGCATCCGGGCGCCCGGGTGTTCGCCTTCGAGGACGATCCGCAGGCGCTGGAGTGGTTGCGCCGCAACGCGACCGACGCGGTCACCGTCGTCGCGGGCGACGTCACCGACCCGGCCACGCTGTCCACTGTGGACGGACAGGTCGACCTGGTGCTGTGCAACCCGCCGTACGTGCCGGACGGTACCCCGGTCCAGCCGGAGGTCGCCGACCACGACCCGCACCGGGCGGTGTTCGCCGGGCCGGACGGGCTGGCCGTGATCCGGCCGGTGACCGGTCGCGCGGCCGCCCTGCTGCATCCGGGCGGTTGGCTGGGCATCGAGCACGACGACAGCCACGGCGCGACGGTACCCGCGCTGCTGCGCGCAACCGGCGCGTGGAGTGACGTCACCGACCACCTCGACCTCGCCGGACGCCCGCGGTTCGCCACCGCCCGGCGTTTGGCAGACTTCACCTCGTGATGCTCTACGACTGCCGGACCGCCGCCGACCGCGACCGTGGCGTGGAGGCGGCGATCGACGCCGTCAAGCGCGGCGACCTGATCGTCCTGCCGACCGACACGCTCTACGGGATCGGCGCCGACGCGTTCAAGCCGTGGGCGGTGACCGCACTGCTCGACGCGAAGGGCCGGGACCGGCAGATGCCGCCGCCGGTGCTCGTCGGCACCCGGGCCACCCTGGACGGCCTGGTGTACAACCTGCCCAGCGCGGCCCGCGACCTGGTCGAGGCGTTCTGGCCGGGAGCGCTGACCGTGGTCGTGGAACACGCGCCGAGCCTGCAGTGGGACCTGGGCGACCTGGACGGGACGGTGGCGGTACGGATGCCGCTGCACCCGGTCGCGCTGGAGATCCTGCGGGAGACCGGCCCGATGGCGGTGTCCAGCGCGAACAAGACCGGCCAGCCGCCGGCCGGTACCGCCGAGGAGGCGCGCGCCCAGCTCGCCTTCTCGGTCAGCGTGTACCTGGAGTCCGGCGAGCTGCCCGACCGCACCCCGTCGTCGATCGTCGACCTCACCGGCGAGGTACCCCGGCTGCTGCGCGCCGGCGCGATACCGCTGGAGAAGCTGCGCGCCGTGGTACCCACGATCGAGGGAGCATGACCCCGTTCTCCGTGCTGCACGTGTGCATGGGCAACATCTGCCGCTCGCCGATGGCCGAGCGGCTGCTGCACCGGGCCGCCCGGGACCGGGTCGGCGACAAGGTGGACGAGCTGCTGTTGACGCGCAGCGCCGGTACCGGTGGCTGGCATGCCGGTGACCCGATGAACCCGCCGGCGGCCCGGGAGCTGCGTCGCCGCGGCGCGGTGGACACCGGATTCCGGGCCCGGCGGCTGCTCGCCGAGCACGTCGACGCCGCCGACCTGGTGCTCACGGCAACCGCCGAGCAGGTCGACTTCGTCCGCGACCTGCGCCCGGACGCGGCGGCCCGGACGTTCGTGATCGGCGAGTTCGGCCGGCTGCTCGGGCTGATCGACCCGGCCGCGTTGCCGCCCGCGGCGCCCGACCCGGACGCGACCTACGCGCGCGGCGTCGCGCTGGTGGAGGCGGTCGACGCGGCCCGCGGGGGCGAGCCACCGCGCCTGGCCGACGAGCTGGACGATCCCTGGGGGCGCGGCGACGTCTTCTTCACCCGGGTGGCCGGCGAGATCGACGACGTGGTGCGGCCGCTGGCGGCGGCGCTGTTCGGCTGAGGGAACGGCAGCCGACCCGCTGTGCCGACGGGTATGCCCGCGTGGAAATGTGAGCGGGAACCCCTCGGGGGTGAGCCATGAATGGGAGGACCCGTGTCGGTTTCCGCAGATCTGTCCAAGGTGCTGGACAAGGCGTACGAGGAGAAGAGCCTCACCGAGCTCGTCGACGCCCCGGTGGCCGCGCTGGCCGGGGTCAGCGAGGGCGACGCCAAGCTGCTGCAGGAGGCGTTCAACATCAAGACGGTCGGCGACCTGGGCCGGAACAAGCACTTCCGGGCCGCCGCCGCGATCGTGAGCCTCGCGGACAGCGCCAAGTAGTTCCACCGGATGCGCCCGCCTTGATTCCAGGTTCAAGGCGGGCACATCCGTCTAGATTGTCGGTGTGGCCACGTTCTGGGGTCCGGACTTCGGCGAGCTGGAGCGCACGGATCCGGAGATCGCGTCCGTGCTGCTCGGCGAGCTGGCCCGGCTGCGCGGCGGGCTGCAGCTGATCGCGAGCGAGAACCTGACCTCGCCGGCGGTACTGGCGGCGCTCGGCTCGACGCTGACCAACAAGTACGCCGACGGGTACCCGGACCGGCGCTTCTATCCCGGCTGTGCGGAGGTCGACCGGGCGGAGTCGCTGGCGATCGAGCGGGCGATGGCGCTGTTCGGCGCCGGGCACGCCAACCTGCAGCCGCACAGCGGCACCAGCGCGAACCTGGCCGCGTACGCGGCGCTGGTGCAGCCGGGGGACACCGTGCTCGCGATGGACCTGCCGCATGGCGGGCACTTCACCCACGGCAGCAAGGTCAACTTTTCCGGGCGCTGGTACGGCACCGTCGGGTACCACGTCCGCGAGGACACCGAGACGATCGACTACGACGAGGTACGCGACCTCGCCCTCGCGCACCGGCCGAAGATGATCATCTGTGGTGCGACGGCGTACCCGCGCCTGATCGACTTCGGCGCGTTCCGGGACATCGCCGACGAGGTCGGTGCATACCTGATGGTCGACGCCGCGCACATCATCGGCCTGGTCGCCGGCGGCGCGGTACCGTCGCCGGTGCCGTACGCCGACGTGGTCTGCGCCACCACGCACAAGGTGCTGCGCGGGCCGCGCGGCGGCATGATCCTCTGCCGCGCGGAGCTGGCGGAGCGGATCGACAAGGCGGTGTTCCCGTTCACCCAGGGCGGTCCGCTGATGCACGTGATCGCGGCCAAGGCGGTGGCGCTGCACGAGGCCGCCCGGCCGGAGTTCCGGCGGTACGCCCACCAGGTGGTCGCCAACGGGCGGGCGCTGGCCGCGGCACTCGCGGCCGAGGGCATGCGGCCGGTGTCCGGGGGTACCGATACCCATCTGGCCCTGCTCGACCTGCGCGACCTGGGCGTCACCGGTGCCGAGGCGGAGCAGCGGTGCGCGGCGGCGCGGATCCTGCTGAACAAGACGGCGATCCCGTACGACCCGCGCAAGCCCGCGTTCGCGTCCGGCATCCGCGTCGGTACCCCGTCGGTGACCACGCAGGGCATGCGGGAGCCGGAGATGCGGGAGATCGCGGGACTGGTCGGCCGCGCCGTCCGGGCGGTATCCGGTGCGCCGGCCCTGGCGGAACTGGCCGAGGAGATCGGCACGCTGGTCGCGAAGTTTTCAGCGTATCCCACCTGATTCGGGTTACCACTGGCCGGACCCGCTCATGGAGCCAGGTAACGCATGTGATACGTTCCCGGCAACCTGAGAAACACCTGATCGGCTGGTTTTGGAGGCCGGGTCGGCGGACGGCCGACAAGACAGCCGGGAGGGCGTGATGACGTGGCTGCAAAGTCGCAACCGACCGCCTGGGACCTGCTCACCCTGGGCACGACGAACGCCGTCTGCGTGGTTGCCGGCGGCGGGCTCGGATGGCTGGTGGACCACGTCGCCGGTACCACTCCGGTGTTCATTCTTGTCGGACTCGCACTCGGCGTCGCAGTCGCGTGCCTGATCACGTACCGCATGATCCGTCCCTACCTGAGTTGAGAGGTCGTCGAGTGGTCAACGCCCTACCTTCTGGTCTCGCGGTACCGCCCCGGGCGGCCGCGAACCTCAAGCGGTCGCTGGTCCTGGCCATCCCCGTCGGCGCGCTGGCGCTGGCGGCACTGGCTCTGCTCGGCCATCCCCTGGCGGGTTTCTTCGTGGTCCTCGGGCTGGCTTTCGGGGTGCTCAACACCCGGCTGATGCAGCGATCGGTGGTCCGTTACGGTGAGCGCCGCAGCAAGGGCAGCTTCGTCCGCGGCATGCTCGGCCGGCTGTTCCTGCTGACCGCCGCCTGCCTGGTGGCCGTGTACTTCGTCAAGCCCGACGGTGTCGGCCTGCTCGCCGGCATCGCCATCTTCCAGGCCCTCGTGCTGTTCGGGGCCGCGGTCCCGGTGTTCAAGGAGCTGCGGCGGTGACCGGGGTACCGCTGGCCGAGATCGAGGTCGGCACGCACACCACGGTCGAGTTCCTCGGGCTGACCTTCAACATCGACACGATCATCTCGACCGTGATCGTGGGCATCGTCGTCATCCTGCTCGGCTTCTTCCTGCGGTCGCAGGTGACCAGCAAGGCGGTACCCGGCCGGATCCAGCTGTTCTGGGAGACCCTGGTCGGCGCGATCCAGGGGCAGGTCGAGCAGCTGATGGGCGTGTCGGTCGCGCCGTACACCGTCCCGCTGGGCGTCGCGCTGTTCCTGTTCATCCTGTTCTGCAACTGGATCGAGCTGATCCCGACGCAGCACCACCTGCCCGCGCCGACCGCCGACGCCAACACCACGTGGGCGCTCGCTCTGCTGGTCATCATCTGGGTGCACGTCGCGAGCATCCGGCGCAACGGTGCCGGCCGCTACTTCGGGCACTACGCCAAGCCGCTGGTCGGGCTTCTGCCGCTGAACGTCGTGGAGGAGCTGGTCAAGCCGGTCTCGCTGTCGCTGCGGCTCTTCGGCAACATCTTCGCCGGCGGCATCATGATCAGCATCATCGGCCTGCTGCCCGGCGCCGTGCTGTGGCTGCCGCACGGCCTGTGGACGCTGTTCGACCTGTTCGTGGGCGTGATCCAGGCGGTCATCTTCACGTTGCTGACGATCACGTATTTCAGCTTGCAGCTCGCCCCGGGCGAAGGCCACTGACGCACCGCGCACCGACGCAGTACCGCGACTGATATTTCCCGTAACCAGTAGGAGAAACGGTGGCAGCAAACCTCAACGACTCGATCGAGATGGCCGGCGCCCTCGTGGGCGGTGGGCTCATCCTGGGTGGCGGCGCCGTCGGTGCCGCGATCGGTGACGGCATCGCCGGTAGCCAGCTGATCGCCGGCGTGGCCCGGCAGCCGGAGGCGCAGGGACGCCTGTTCACCCTGTTCCTGATCACCGTCGGTCTGGTGGAGGCCATGTACTTCATCAACCTGGCGTTCATGATCCTGTTCGTCTACGTCATCAAGTAGTTGCCATGAACACGAGCGTTATGGCCGCGGGGAACTTCCTGATTCCGAACGGAACGTTCATCGCGGAGCTGATCGCCTTCCTGATCGTGCTGTTCGTGCTCTGGCGGTATGTGGTACCGCCGGTGAGCAAGGCCATGTCCGACCGGCAGGCGATGATCAAGGCGCAGCTCGACGAGGGTCGGGAGGCGTCCGAGCGGCTCAAGCAGGCCGAGGCCGACTACCGCAGTGCGATGGAGGAGGCGCGTACCACCGCGGCCACCATCCGCGACCAGGCCCGCGCCGACGCCGCCGCGATCCGCGAGGAGATGCTGGAACAGGCCGTGCAGGAGCGCGACCGGGTCCTCGAATCGGGCCGGGAGCAACTGCAGCACGAGCGCGACGCGCTGGTCCGCCAGCTGCGCGCCGAGCTGGGCGAGCTGGCGGTCGAACTGGCCAGCCGGATCCTCGGCGAGTCGCTGGCCGAGGAGGCCCGGCAGCGGGGCACCGTCGACCGGTTCCTCGCGGAGGTCCAGGCCGCGGAGAGCGGTACCGCGGGCGCCGGAGGACGGCGCTGATGGAGTCGGCCATGCGCGAGTCGTACGGGCCGGCGAGCGACCGGCTCGCGGACCTCGCGACCGGTGCCGAGCCCGATGTGCTGGCCGGAATCGGCGACCAGCTCCTGGCCGTCGCCGACCTGCTCGGTCGGGAGCCGGGGATGCGCCGCGCGCTGGCGGACGTGTCCCGGTCGACCGACGACCGGGTGGAGCTGCTGCGCGGCCTGCTGCGCGGCAAGGTCGACGACGACACGCTCGCGCTGCTCGATGCGCTGGTCTCCGGCCGCTGGTCGCGGCCCAGCGAGCTGCGCAACGCCGCCGAACGGCTCGGCGTCGAGACGATCCTGGCCGCGGCGGAACGGTCCGACGAGCTGGGCGACGTGGAGGACGAGCTGTTCCGCTTCGCACAGGTGGTCGACGGCTCACCGCGGCTGGCCACGGTACTGGGAGATCCCGGTGCTCCGGTCCAGTCGCGCGCCGCGCTGGTCGACGATCTGCTCGACGGCAAGGCACGTCCGACAACCGTCCGGCTGGTCAAGGTCGCCCTCGTCGGGCTCGGCGGGCGCGGCTTCGCCGCCTCGCTCACCCGGCTGGTCGAGCTGGCCGCGGCCGCGCGCGACCGGCAGGTCGCCTACGTCACCTCGGCGGTACCGCTGACCGACGAGGAAGAGGAGCGACTAGGCGCCTTTCTGGGCCAGAGGTACGGTCGACACATCTCCGTGAAGGGGACGGTCGATCCCGAAGTCATCGGCGGACTCAGCGTCCAGATCGGCAGTGACCTGTACGACGGGACCGTGCTCCGGCGGCTCGCCGAAGCCCGCGCCGCCCTGACCCGATGACCCGAATCCCAATCGCTACCACATACAAGGGGAAGTCCGGATGGCCGAGCTGACCATCTCCTCCGACGAGATCCGTGGCGCGCTGGAGCGCTACGTCTCGTCGTACACGCCGGAGATCTCCCGCGAGGAGGTCGGTATCGTCGCCGACGCGGGTGACGGCATCGCCCACGTCGAGGGGTTGCCCTCGACGATGGCCAACGAGTTGCTGGAGTTCGGGGACGGCACCCTCGGTGTCGCGCTGAACCTCGACGTGCGCGAGATCGGCGTCGTGGTGCTGGGGGACTTCTCCGGTATCCAGGAGGGCCAGCGGGTCAGGCGCACCGGCCGGGTGCTGTCGGTACCGGTCGGCGACGCGTTCCTGGGCCGGGTCATCGACCCGCTCGGCCTGCCCGTCGACGGGCTCGGTGACATCGAGAACGAGGGGTACCGCGAGCTGGAGCTCCAGGCGCCCAACGTGATGGCGCGCCAGGGGGTCAAGGAGCCGCTGCAGACCGGTATCGAGGCGATCGACTCGATGACGCCGATCGGCCGGGGCCAGCGTGAGCTCATCATCGGCGACCGCAAGACCGGCAAGACCACCGTCGCCATCGACACGATCATCAACCAGAAGGCCAACTGGCAGTCCGGCGACGCCAAGCGCCAGGTGCGCTGCATCTACGTGGCGATCGGCCAGAAGGGCTCCACCATCGCCTCGGTCAAGGGCACGCTCGAAGAGCACGGGGCGATGGAGTACACCACCATCGTCTGCGCACCGGCGTCCGACCCGGCCGGGTTCAAGTACCTCGCGCCGTACACCGGCTCGTCGATCGGCCAGCACTGGATGTACGCCGGCAAGCATGTGCTGATCGTCTTCGACGACCTGACCAAGCAGGCCGAGGCGTACCGGGCCATCTCCCTGCTGCTGCGCCGCCCGCCCGGTCGCGAGGCATACCCCGGCGACGTCTTCTACCTGCACTCCCGCCTGCTGGAGCGGTGCGCGAAGCTGTCCGACGAGCTCGGTGGCGGCTCGATGACCGGACTTCCGCTGATCGAGACGCAGGCCAACGACATCTCGGCGTACATCCCGACCAACGTCATCTCCATCACCGACGGCCAGATCTTCCTGGAGTCCGACCTGTTCAACGCGGGCGTCCGGCCGGCCATCAACGTCGGTACCTCGGTGTCCCGGGTCGGTGGCGCGGCGCAGGTCGCACCGATGCGCCGGGTCGCCGGCCGGCTGCGCCTGGACCTGGCCCAGTTCCGCGAGCTGGAGGCGTTCTCCGCCTTCGCCTCCGACCTGGACAAGGCGTCGCGTGCCCAGCTGGAGCGCGGTTCCCGGCTGGTCGAGATCCTCAAGCAGCCGAACTACTCGCCGTACCCGGTGGAGGAGCAGGTCGTCTCGATCTGGTCCGGTACCTCCGGCAAGCTCGACGACATCCCGATCGGCGACGTGCGCCGCTTCGAGGCCGAGTTCCTGCAGTACCTGCGGCACACGCACAAGGAGATCCTCACGACCATCGCCGAGAACACCTGGAACGACGACGTCGTCACCCAGCTCGAAGCGGTCGTCGAGGAGTTCAAGCGTCAGTTCAAGGGCGAGGGCAAGGAACTGAAGATCAACGAGCCGCCGGCCAAGGAGATGGAGAACGGCGTGGAGACACGCGAGTCGGTCAAGCGCGTGTCGCGGCCGAAGTCGGACGGATAGCGCCATGCCAGCCCAGTTGCAGACGCTCCGGCGGCGGATCCGCACGGTCAAGTCGACCAGGAAGATCACCAAGGCGCAGGAGCTCGTCGCGACCAGCCGGATCGCCAAGGCGCAGGAGCGGGTCGCCGCGGCCCGGCCGTACGCCGAGGCGATCACCGGGGTGCTGACCGCGCTGGCGTCCAGCACCAACGCCCTGGACCACCCGCTGCTGGTACCGCGCGAGCGGGTACAGCGGGCCGGGGTACTGGTCATCACCAGCGACCGGGGCCTGTGCGGTGCCTACAACGCCAACGCGATCCGCACCACCGAGGAGCTGATCGCCCGGCTGCGCCACGACGGCAAGGAGCCGGTGCTGTACGTGATCGGCCGCAAGGGCGTCACCTACTACCGGTTCCGCAACCGGCCGATCGAGGCGAGCTGGACCGGGTTCTCCGAGCGGCCCGACTTCGACAACGCCCGCGAGGTCGGCGAGTCGCTCATCGCGGCGTTCGTCGCCGGCGCGGCGGGCGACAACGGCAACGGCGGCCCCGGCGTGGACGAGCTGCACATCGTGTCCACCCAGTTCAAGTCGCTGATGACGCAGACGCCGGCGGCCCGGTTCCTGGCGCCGATGCAGGTCGAGGAGCCGGAGGAAGGGGTACTGCCGTCGTACGAGTTCGAGCCCGAGGCCGAGCTGCTGCTCGACGCGCTGCTGCCCAAGTACATCAACACCCGGATCTTCGCCGCGCTGCTGGACTCGGCGGCCAGTGAGTCGGCGTCGCGGCGGCGGGCGATGAAGGCGGCGACGGACAACGCCGAAGAGCTGCTCAAGAAGTACACGCGCGACATGAACTCGGCCCGCCAGGCCGGGATCACCCAGGAGATCAGCGAGATCGTCGGCGGGGCCAATGCCCTGGCCGCGGCGGGAAGTGAAGAGTGATGACTGCAGCTGTTGAGGAGACCAGGACCGGGATCGGGCGGGTCACCCGGGTCATCGGCCCGGTCGTCGACGCCGAGTTCCCACGCGACGCCATGCCCGAGATCTACGCCGCACTCAAGGTCGACGTCGAGCTGTCCGAGGGCAGGAAGACGCTGACCCTGGAGGTCGCGCAGCACCTGGGCGACAACATGGTGCGGGCGATCTCTATGCAGCCCACCGACGGCCTGGTGCGCGGTGCCGAGGTGACCGACACCGGCGGGCCGATCACGGTACCCGTCGGCGACGTGACCAAGGGCCACGTCTGGAACGTCGTCGGCGACGTGCTCAACGCCGACGCGAACAAGCTGGAGATCAAGGACCGCTGGCCGATCCACCGGCACGCACCCGCGTTCAAGGACCTCGAACCGAAGACCGAGATGCTGGAGACCGGCATCAAGGTGCTCGACCTGCTCGCCCCGTACGTGAAGGGCGGCAAGATCGGCCTGTTCGGCGGCGCCGGTGTGGGCAAGACGGTGCTCATCCAGGAGATGATCTACCGGGTCGCCAACAACTTCGGTGGCGTGTCCGTGTTCGGCGGCGTCGGCGAGCGTACCCGCGAGGGCAACGACCTCATCACCGAGATGACCGAGACCGGCGTCATCGACAAGACCGCACTGGTCTTCGGGCAGATGGACGAGCCGCCGGGTACCCGTCTGCGGGTGGGCCTCGCCGCGCTGACCATGGCCGAGTACTTCCGTGACGTACAGCGTCAGGAGGTGCTGCTGTTCATCGACAACATCTTCCGGTTCACCCAGGCCGGGTCGGAGGTGTCCACGCTGCTCGGCCGCATGCCGTCCGCGGTGGGGTACCAGCCGACGCTGGCCGACGAGATGGGTGAGCTGCAGGAGCGGATCACCTCGGTACGGGGTCAGGCGATCACCTCGATGCAGGCGATCTACGTGCCCGCCGACGACTACACCGACCCGGCGCCGGCCACCACGTTCACCCACCTCGACGCGACCACGAACCTGGAGCGGTCGGTGTCCGACAAGGGCATCTACCCGGCCGTGGACCCGCTGGCCTCCAGCTCCCGGATCCTCGCGCCGGAGTACGTGGGCGCCGAGCACTACGCGGTGGCGTCCGAGGTCAAGCGGATCCTCCAGCGGTACAAGGACCTGCAGGACATCATCATGGACGAACTGTCCGAGGAAGACAAGATCACGGTTGGGCGGGCCCGCCGGATCGAGCGCTTCCTGTCCCAGAACACGTTCGTGGCCAAGCAGTTCACCGGTATCGAAGGCTCCTTCGTACCGGTCAAGGAGACCGTCGAAGCCTTCAAGAAGCTCACCGAGGGCGACTACGACCACTTCCCCGAGCAGGCGTTCTTCATGTGCGGCGGGCTCGAGGACCTGGAGCGCCAGGCGCGCGAGCTGATGAAGGAAAGCTGACACTCGTTGCGTGACGGCGGCCACCCTGTTACCCGGGGTGGCCGCCGTGCTCGTTAGACTTTCGTCGTCCCCGACTTTCCGACAGGAGACCCGCACGCCGTGGCCAATCAGTTTCATGTCGACGTCGTAGCCGTCGAGGAGAGCGTCTGGTCCGGCGACGCCGAGATCGTGATCGCCAAGACGGTCGAGGGCGAGCTGGGCATCCTGCACGGGCACATGCCGCTGCTGGGTCAGCTGGCCGAGCCGAGCCAGGTGCGCATCAGGCAGTCATCGGGACAGGACCTGACCTTCGAGGTGACCGGCGGGTTCCTCTCGGTCACCGCCGACGGGGTGACCGTCCTCGCGGAGGACTGTCAACCCACCAGCCCGTCGAACTGACGGCCGACGCCGATGAGGATCATCGAGGGGATCGGCATCGGCGTCTTCGTCCTGCTGTGCGCGCTCGGCGTCCTGTTCATCCGGCGCGAGATCATCGGGCGTGGTCGGGGCACCATCGAGGTGAACCTCCGGCTGTCCACCCGGCTGCCCGGTCGCGGGTGGTCACCGGGGATCGCCCGGTTCGTCGGTGACGAGCTGCGCTGGTACCGCGTCTTCAGCCTGGCCTTCCGCCCGCGCCGCACGCTGAGCCGGCGGGCCCTGGCCATCGACATCCGCCGGCAGCCCACGCCCACGGAGCGCCTGGCGATGCCGGCCGACTGGATAGTCCTGCGCTGCACCAGCCAGCGCGACTCCGTCGAGATCGCCATGGCGCAGACCACACTGGCTGGCTTCCTGTCCTGGATCGAGGCCGCCCCACCCGGGGCGGTCTCGATCGGTTTCGCAGCGAGATAGCCGCCCCCGCTCCGCGATCTTGGAGTTGTGTCGGCGACAAAAGGTATGCCTCTCCGCGAGTCGGGCACCACAAGTCCAAGATCGGCGAGGTCAGGACGCGACGGCGAACAGCAGGCGCCAGCCATCCGGTCATGGGCTGCCGTGGACAGCGCGGGGGACTGCTCGACGAAGAGGTACACGTCGTCGTGGTGCGCCTCGAACATGGTGCCGCCCAGGTCGGCGACGGTCCAGCCGAGCTCGCTGAGCAGCCAACCCCACGAGCGGCGGGCCTCGGCGAGATCCGGTACCCACAGTTCGAGGTGGTGCAGTCCGGTCACCGGTCGCCGCCGGGCTTCCAGAGCACGTCGCCGCCGGGGTTGGCCACCCGGCTGAGGATGAACAGGAGGTCGGAGAGGCGGTTGAGGTAGGTGAGCGCCACCGGGTTGGTACCGTGCGGGTCCACCTCGGCCAGCGCCCAGGCGGAGCGTTCGGCGCGGCGGGCGACGGTGCGGGCGACGTGCAGCAGCGCCGCGCCGGGGGTACCGCCGGGCAGGATGAACGAGTCCAGCTTGCCCAACCGCGCGTTGAACTCGTCGCACCACCGCTCCAGTCGGGCCACGTAGCCCTCGGTCACCCGCAGCGGCGGGTACTTCGGCTGCGCGACCACCGGCGTCGACAGGTCCGCCCCGACGTCGAACAGGTCGTTCTGGACGCGGGTCAGCACCTCCCGCACGTCGTCGGGCAGGTCGCCGAGCGCGAGCGCCACACCGATGGCGGAGTTGCACTCGTCGGTGTCGGCGTACGCGGACAGGCGCGGGTCGGTCTTGCGCACGCGGGTACCGTCGCTGAGCGCGGTGGTACCCGCGTCGCCGGTGCGGGTATATATGCGGGTCAGGTGCACTGCCATGGGCAGAGCGTACGACCCTGCTCGGTGGCGCTTGCGCTCGCTCCGCTCGCGCGGACCCGGGGCTCCTGAGGCGGCGGCTTCCCTCCTCGCTGCGCTCGTCAGTCCACCCGCCGCCCGCCCCGGGTCGGGCGCTTCTACGATGGCCCGCGTGGACCTGATCCGGGTTGTTGGCGGAGCGCGGCTCGCCGGCGAGGTTGTCGTCGGCGGCGCGAAGAATTCGGCATTGAAGTTGATGGCTGCCGCGCTGCTGGCGCCCGGCGAGTCGATGATCGCGAACGTGCCCCGGATCACCGACATCCTGATCATGTCGGAGGTACTGCGCCGGCTCGGCTGCCAGGTGTCGTTCGCCGACGGTACCGTCCGCGTGGACACCCCCGACAAGCCCGGCACCGAGGCCGACTACGACCTGGTACGGCGGCTGCGCGCGTCGATCTGCGTGCTCGGTCCGCTGCTGGCCCGGTGCGGATATGTGCGGGTGGCGCACCCGGGCGGCGACGCGATCGGATCGCGCGGGCTGGACATGCACGTCGCCGGGCTGGCCCGGATGGGTGCGCAGATCGCCGGCGAGCACGGGTACGTGATCGCGTCCGCACCCCACGGGCTGCACGGAGCGACGATCTGGCTCGACTTCCCCAGCGTCGGCGCGACGGAGAACCTGCTGATGGCCGCCGTACTCGCCGACGGGGTGACCGAACTGGACAACGTCGCTCGCGAGCCGGAGATCATCGACCTGTGCGACATGCTCATCGCGATGGGCGCGCGGATCTCCGGTGCCGGTACCTCCCGGCTGCTCGTCGAGGGGGTCGGCGAACTGCGACCGGTGCAGCACCGCACCGTGGGCGACCGGATCGTCGGCGGTACCTGGGCGTACGCGGCGGCGATGACCCGCGGTCAGGTGACCGTGCGCGGGGTCGAGCCGGGGCACCTGGAAATCGCGCTGGACAAGCTGGTCAGCGCGGGCGCCGAGGTGATGACCGAACCGGGTGCGTTCCGGGTCACCATGGACGGCCGACCGGCCGCGGTCGACGTGTCCACGCTGCCGTACCCGGGGTTCGCCACCGACCTGCTGCCGATGGCGGTCGGGCTGGCGGCGGTCAGCGAGGGCACCTCGTTCATCACCGAGAACATCTTCGACGGCCGGTTCATGTTCATCAACGAGATGTCCCGGCTCGGCGCCGACATCCGGATCGACGGGCACCACGCCGCGGTACGGGGACGGGACCGGCTGTCCGGTGCGCCGGTGCGGGCCACGGACATCCGCGCCGGTGCCGGACTGGTGATCGCCGGGCTGTGCGCCGACGGGGTGACCGAGGTCGCCGCCGTGCACCACATCGACCGCGGCTACCCTGACTTTGTCGCGGACCTGCGCCGGCTCGGCGTGACGGTCGAGCGCGGTGTGGCTCCCGAGGAGCCAGCTTTCGCATTCTGAGTCGTTCTGGGTCGGGGAGGGGCGAGATGGCGGGTCGGCTCGCGGTGGTCGGGGCGGGACTGATGGGCTCGGGCATCGCCCAGGTCGCGGCGCAGGCCGGCTGGGACGTCACGATGCGGGACGTGACGCCGGAGGCGCTGGCGCGCGGGTACGAGGCGATCCGCGGCTCGCTGGACCGGTTCGTGGCCAAGGGCACGGTCACGGCCGAGGACGCCGAGGCGGCGCTGGGCCGGATCCGCACCACCGGGGAACTGGACGCGGCGGCGGACGCGGACATCGTGGTCGAGGCGGTGTTCGAGCGGCTGGACGTCAAGCAGGACGTCTTCCGGGATCTCGACCGGCTCTGCAAGGACTCCGCGGTGCTGGCGACGAACACGAGCGCGATCCCGATCACCCAGATCGCCGTGGTCACCCAGCGGCCGGAGTCGGTGGTGGGCACGCACTTCTTCTCACCGGTACCGATGATGAAGCTGTGTGAGCTGGTGCGCGGGTACAAGACGTCGGACGAGACCCTGGCCACCGCGAAGGCGTTCGCCGAAGGGATCGGAAAGACCACCATCACGGTGAACCGGGACGTGGCCGGTTTCGTGACCACCCGCCTGATCTCGGCCCTCGTGGTGGAGGCGGTCAAGCTGGTGGAGAACGGCGTGGTCTCACCCGAGGACCTGGACATCGCGTGCCGGCTGGGTTTCGGCCACCCGATGGGTCCGCTGGCGACCACCGACCTCACCGGCGTCGACGTGCTGCTGCACGCCACCCGCAACATCTACGCCGACACGGCGGACGAGAAGTTCTTCCCACCGGAACTGCTGCAGCGCATGGTGGCGGCCGGCGACCTGGGTCGCAAGAGCGGCAAGGGCTTCTACAGCTACTGAAGCAGCGCGCGTTCGGCCAACGCGACGAGCCGGTCGGGCGGCCCCGGCCGCGGCTGGGGCCGCAGCCGGGGGTACAGCCGACAAGCTACGCGTCGCGACCGTTGCGCCAGCGGAAGGTGCGGGCGGTGACCAGCAGGCCGAGGATCGCCCACGCGGCGAGTACCAGCGCGGTGCGCCCGTGCTCCCAGCCGTGCGCGACCTCCTGGTCGGCGTACGAGTCGGGCAGGAACACCGAGCGGTAGCCCTGGGCGATCCAGCGCAGCGGGAAGATCGACGCGGTGATCTGCAGCCAGGTCGGCGACGAGGCGAACACGAAGTACACGCCGGAGATGAACTGCAGGACCAGCGCCACCGGCGTCACCACGGCCGGTGCCGCCTTGCCGCTGCGGGCGACCGACGAGAACGCCATGCCGAGCACCGAGCCGGCCGCCACGCCGAGGATGGTGATCCACAGCCAGGTGAGGTACTTGCCGGGCTCGGTGGGCAGCTTCACCTTGCCCATCGCCGCGGAGGCGCCGAGCAGGATGGCGGTCTCCAGGAGTACCACGGTGAAGACCATGATGATCTTCCCGATGAAGTACGCCGCTGGCGGCATCGGGGTACCTTCGAGGCGCTTGAGGATGCCCTTCTCGCGCTCGATGGAGATCTGGATCGCCAGCGTCTGGAACGAGGCGCCGAACAGCCCGACCGCGAGTACCCCCGGCACGAAGTACTGCGAGAAGGTCAGCCCGCCCCGGATCGGATAGTTGATCACCTGGGTGAAGAACAGCAGCAGGATGAGCGGGAACGTGAGGGTGAAGACGACGGACTCCCGGGTGCGGAAGAACTCGCGCAGCTCCAGCTTGCCGCGCTCCCAACCGATGCTGGCGGCGTGCAGCGGGCCGTGCCCGGCCCGGACGGTGGCTGGTGTGGCGGTCATGCGGTCACCTCGGCCTTGCTGATCATTTCCAGGTAGGTGTCTTCGAGGGTGGGCCGGGCCACCGTGAGCCCAGGTATCTCGCCGCCGAACTGTTCGGAGAGCTTGACTACCTGGGCGGTGGGGGTATCGGTGGAGAGGATCTCCCGGCCGCTCGGACCGTCCCAGCCGACCAGCGTCGCCGCCTCCGCGCGGCCGCCCAGCGAGGCCGGGGTGGCGACTTCGAGCATCCGGCCCTTCGCGATCACGCCGACCCGGTTGGCCAGCGCCTCCGCCTCGTACAGGTAGTGCGTGGTGAGCAGGATCGTGGTGCCCTCCGCGGACAGCCCGCGGATCAGCTCCCAGAACTCCTGCCGCGCCTCGGGATCGAAGCCGGTCGTCGGCTCGTCGAGGAACAGCAGTTCGGGCCGGCCGACGATGCCCAGCGCCACGTCGAGGCGGCGGCGCTGCCCGCCGGACAGCGCCGCCGCGCGGGCGGTGGCCTTCCCGGTCAGCCCGACGGCCGCGATGACCTCCTCCGGGTCGCGCGGTGCCGGGTAGTACCGCGCGAAGTGCGACACGATCTCCCGTACCGTCACCGTCTCGAACTCGCCGGTGCCCTGCAGCACGATGCCCATCCGGGCGCGCCAGTCCCGGTTCGGCTTGGCGGGGTCGACGCCCAGCACGCTCACCTCGCCTCCCGAGCGCGGCCGGTACCCCTCCAGAATCTCCACCGTCGTCGTCTTGCCGGCCCCGTTCGGGCCCAGGAGCGCGAAGCACTCGCCCCGTGCCACATCCAGGTCGAGGTCCTCCACTGCGACCTGGCTGCCATAGCTCTTCCGCAACCCGCGCACGCGGATCGCCGGCTGATCGGTCATGCCGCACAGTATGCCGAAATTCAGGTGAGCGAACTCACCCGCGCGCCTCAGCTACCGTTCAGTAGTCTGCGGAAATGGCGTACCGACTGGACAAGCGCGATTCCCCGTGGGTGATGCGGACCTACGCCGGGCATTCGTCCGCGGCCGCCACCAATGCGCTGTTCCGGCGCAACCTGGCCAAGGGGCAGACCGGGCTGTCGGTCGCCTTCGACCTGCCGACGCAGACCGGCTATGACGCGGATCACGAGCTGGCGCGCGGCGAGGTCGGGCGGGTGGGGGTACCCATCGCGCACCTGGGCGACATGCGGGCGCTCTTCGACGGCATTCCCGTAGGGTCCGCTAACACGTCGATGACCATCAATGCCACGGCGATGTGGTTGCTGGCGCTGTACGTCGTCGTCGCCGAGGAGCACGGTGCGGACCACACGTCGCTCGCGGGTACCACGCAGAACGACATCGTCAAGGAGTACCTGTCCCGGGGTACCTACATCTTCCCGCCCGGCCCGTCGCTGCGGCTGACCGCCGACCTGGTCGCCTACGGGGTCGCCGAGCTGCCGAAGTGGAACCCGGTCAACATCTGCTCGTACCACCTGCAGGAGGCCGGCGCGACACCGGTACAGGAGGTGGGGTTCGCGCTCGGTACCGCGGTGGCGGTGCTCGATGCGGTACGGGATTCGGGGCAGGTGCCGCCGGAGCGCTTCGGCGACGTC
>VAWN01000067.1:0-3030 GCA_005885555.1 Actinomycetota bacterium | reverse complement strand
GTGCGCTTCGTCGAGGAGCTGGCGAAGATGCGCGCCTTCGCCGCGCTGTGGGACGAGATAACCCTTACCCGGTACGGGGTTTCCGACCCGCGTCAGCGCCGGTTCCGCTACGGCGTCCAGGTGAACTCGCTGGGGCTGACCGAAGCCCAGCCGGAGAACAACATCGCGCGCATCGTGCTGGAGATGCTCGGCGTCACGCTGTCCCGCGATGCGCGGGCGCGGGCGGTGCAGCTGCCGGCGTGGAACGAGGCGCTCGGCCTGCCGCGACCGTGGGACCAGCAGTGGTCGCTGCGCCTGCAACAGGTACTGGCCTACGAGTCGGACCTGCTGGAGTATCCGGACCTGTTCGACGGCTCCCCGGTCGTCGAGGGACTCGTGTCGTCCATTGTGGACGGTGCGCGCCGGGAGCTGGACCAGATCCTCGACCAGGGCGGCATAGTGGCCGCCGTGGAGAGCGGGTACCTCAAGAGCGCGCTGGTCGCGTCGCTCGCCCGCCGGCGGCAGCGGCTGGAGAGCGGCGAGGACGTCGTGGTCGGCGTCAACCGGTTCACCGAGACCGAGCCGTCGCCGCTGACCGAGGCCGGAGCCGTTGCTGTGGAACGGATCGACCCCGCGGTCGAGACGCACGCGGTGCAGGCGCTGGCGAAGTGGCGGGCCGCGCGCGATCAGTCCACTGTGGACGCCGCGCTGGCGCGGCTGCGGGCCGACGCCGCCACGACAGCCAACCTCATGCCGTCCACTGTGGACTGTGTGCGGGCCGGGGTCACCACCGGCGAGTGGGCCGCCGCGCTGCGCGAGGTCTTCGGGGAGTACCGTGCCCCGACCGGCCTGACGGCGTCATCCGGCGCCGGCTCCGACCCGGGCCTGGCGCGGGTCCGGGAGCGGGTCGCCGCCACGGCCGCGGAACTCGGCACCGGCCGGCTGCGCATGCTCGTCGGCAAACCCGGCCTGGACGGGCACTCCAACGGCGCCGAGCAGATCGCGGTACGCGCCCGCGACGCCGGCTTCGAGGTGGTGTACCAGGGCATCCGGCTCACCCCCGCGCAGATCGTCTCCGCCGCGGTACACGAGGATGTCAACCTCGTCGGGCTCTCGGTGCTGTCCGGGTCGCACCTGGCGGCGGTACCGGCGGTGCTGGACGGGTTGCGCGCAGCGGGACTGGCCGACGTGCCGGTGGTGGTCGGCGGCATCATCCCGGCCGCGGACGAGGCGGCGTTGCGCGACGCCGGAGTGGCGCGGGTGTTCACCCCCAAGGACTTCGAGCTGACCGGGATCGTCGACGACCTTGTCACCGTGGTACGGCAGGCGGCGGGCCTGCGCTGACCCGCGCGGCGCGGGCCGCGGCCTTCATCGCCTTGCGCCGCTTGCGCCGCCGGACGATCCACACGAAGAACAGCACGATCCCCAGCAGGAACAGCACGATGAGGATCGGCGCCACGATGGCGACCAGAGTCATCACCGTGCTGAAGACGTCTTCGGCGAAGCTGACGAACGGGGTGCCCACACCCATCGTGCTCACGTTCACCACCGGCCGGGCGCTCGCCTTCACCCCGTGCACCGCGAACGCGATGACCACCCCGGCCGCGATCGGTATCCATTGATGGCTGGAGAAGAACTGCCCGGGATCGGTGACCGTCTTCGTCTGCGACTGCGATGCCGCGCCGAACACCAGCCCGCCCGCGGTCGGCCGGATCACCGTGTGCAGCACGTCGTTGACGTGGTCGACCACGGGGATCTTGTCGGCGACCATCTCGATGGCGAGCAGGACGCCGAGGATCAGCAGTACCCAACCGTTGGTCAGCCAGTGCCAGTTGCCGGGCAGGGTGATCAGGTGGGTGTACCGGGCGAGCAGGCCGACCGACAGCAGCGGGATCCACGCATTTAACCCCGCTGATGCCGCCAGGCCGGCTCCGGTGAGCGCTTCGAACACGGGTACCAGCATGGCATCGTCACGCCAGTCCGCCACCGGAGTACCCTCCCGGGGTGCGGTTGGTGATTGCGCGGTGCTCGGTGGACTACATCGGTCGGCTCACGGCACATCTGCCCGTGGCGACCCGGCTGTTGATGGTCAAGGCGGACGGTTCGGTGTCGGTGCACGCCGACGACCGCGCGTACAAGCCGCTGAACTGGATGAGCCCGCCCTGCCGCATCGAGGAGGCGCCGGGCGTCTGGCGGGTGGTCAACAAGGCCGGCGAGGAACTGCGGATCACCCTGGAGGAGGTCTTCCAGGACACCTCCTACGAGCTGGGCCTGGACCCGGGACTGCGGAAGGACGGCGTCGAGGCGCACCTGCAGGAGTTGCTGGCCGCCATGCCGGGGGTGCTCGGCGACGGGTTCACGCTGGTCCGCCGGGAGTACCCGACCGCGATCGGGCCGGTCGACCTGCTCTGCCGGGACGCGGCCGGGGTCGCTGTCGCGGTGGAGGTCAAGCGGCGCGGCGAGATCGACGGGGTGGAGCAGCTGACCCGGTACCTCGACCTGCTCGGCCGGGATCCGCTGCTCGCTCCGGTGGCCGGGATCTTCGCGGCACAGGAGATCAAGCCGCAGGCGCGGGTACTGGCCGAGGACCGCGGTATCCGCTGCGTGGTGCTGGACTACGACGCGCTGCGCGGTGTGGTACGCGACGAGCTGACCTTGTTCTGACCGGCGTCGAACTCGCCGTCCTTGGTCGCGGCGATGAACCGGCGCCACTCGTCGGGCGGGAAGGTGAGGACGGGACCGGCCTGGTTCTTGCTGTCCCGGATGGCGACGCTGTCGCCGTCGTCACGCACTTCGACGCATTGGCCATTGCTCCCCGAGCGGCCGGACTTCCGCCAGACATTAGGTTCCACGGGTTCTCTCCTTGATGAACTTGATTGACTCGACGGGCGACATCGCGAGCGTCTTGAGGTGGTCATACACCGACTCAAGCTGGCCGATCTCCTTGCTGGACTCAAGAAACAGCTCCCCAGCGAGGGTCTCGATGTAGCCGAGGGGCGGCTTGTCCTTCTCGAAACGCAGAATTGCGAAGCCGCCCCGGTCGGCCAGCGT
>VAWN01000066.1:549-22252 GCA_005885555.1 Actinomycetota bacterium | reverse complement strand
CGTATGGGCCTTCGGGGGGTGCGTCGGTACCACCGGTTTCGCCCGGCGCCGCATCGAATCGGCCGGGAGTGTCGGCGTCCGCGCCGGTCCCCATCGGTCGGCCGACCGGGCTGGCACGTCCGGCCCCGCCCACGTCGGCCCCGCCCGCCGTGCCGCCGCCGGCGAGCGCCCCGCCCGCCGCAAACCGGCCGTCGAGCGGTCCGCCCGCCGCAAACCGGCCGTCGAGCGGCCCGCCCGCCGCAACCCCGCCCTCCAGCGGTCCGCCAGCGCCGTCGCGGCCCGCGAGCGGCCCGCCCGCCGCAAACCCGACCGCGAGCGGCCCACCAGCCGCGCCGCCACCCACGAACGTTCCACCGGCGGCGCCGTTTCCGGGCCGTCCACCGGCGCCGTCGACCGGCGCCCGCATCCCCCCGACCGGCCCGCCGCCTGGAAGCGCCCCGCCGCCTGGAAGCGCCCAGCCGCCGGTTCCACCGATCGGCCCGTCACCGCGCGCCGCGGCCCCGCCCCCCGCTCCTGGCGCCCCCCGACCGCCGGAGTCGCGGCAGCCCTGGCCCATCCAGCCGGTCTCCGGCAGCGCCAACGCCGACGACACCCAGGTCTTCCAGTCCCAGGCAGCCACCGGCCGGGTCAACGTCGGCTGGACACCGCCCACGGCCGCGACACCGCCCACGGCCGCGACACCGCCCAGGGCCACGACACCGCCCAGGGCCACGACTCCGCCCACGGCCGCGACACCGCCCACGGCCGCGACACCGCCCACGGTCGCGCCGCATCCCGCTCCCGGCCACCCGCAGTCCACGCCCCCGGCGGCCGACCGACCTCAGGAACGCCCCGCCGCGCATGGACCCGCCGGCCCGCTCAGTCGCCGGCTCGGCCCGACGACGTACGCTTCGCAGGTCGCCGACGTCCAGCGTCCAGCCGCGCCGCCGTGGACCGCGCCCGATGTCGCTGATCACGGTAGCCGCCGCCGGCTGTGGCTGGTGATCCTGGCCGGCGTCGTGGTACTGCTCATCGCCGCCGGAGCCGCGGTGTTCGTGTTCCGTCCCGCCGCGCTGTTCGGGCCGAAGGCCGCCGCCAGCCCGTCGGCCGTGGTACCCCCGGCGCCGCCGCCGTCGCCGGTACTGGCACCGGCCCCGAGCGACGCACCGGTACCCGCTGCCGACGCGATCGCGGCCGCACTGCGTGGCCCGCTCGCCGATCAGCGGCTCGGCAGCCATGTCGGGGTACAGGTGACCGATGCCGCGACGGGGCAGTCGCTGTTCGCCCAGAACGCCGGCGACCCAGCGGTACCCGCGTCCACGATGAAGCTCGTCACCTCGGTTGCCGCGTTGGCCGTCCGCGGCCCGGCGTACCAGATGCAGACGAGAGCGGTCGCCGGCCAGAACCCTGGCGAGGTGGTACTCGTCGGCGGCGGCGACCCGACCCTCTCGGTCAGCGGCGCCGGCAGCTACCCTGACGCCGCCCGCCTCGACGACCTCGCCGGACAGGTCAGGAAGGCCCTCGGCGGCACGGCGCCGACCAAGGTACTGGTCGACTCCTCGCTCTTCACCGGCCCGAACCTGGGACCGAACTGGGAGCCCAACGTGGTCGACGGGTTCGGGTACACCGCCCGGATCACGGCCCTGATGCTCGACGGCGGCCGAACCAACCCGAAGCAGCTGGACAACCCGTCGCCGCGTACCTCGACCCCGGACATCGCCGCCGGCCAGGCCTTCGCGAAGCTGCTCGGGCTGCCCACGTCGGGCGTTGCGGCCGGCCACGCCCCGGCACACCAGGACGCGAGCGCGGCGCCGAGTGCGGCTACGGCACCGGCACCCGGTACCCAGTTGGGCGTCGTCTCGTCCCCGCCGCTGGTCCGCATCCTGGAGGAGATGCTGCGTACCAGCGACAACACGGTGGCCGAGATGGTGGCGCGGCAGGTCGCGCTGGCCCGCAACGAGCCGGCCAGCTTCGCCGGTGCCGGTACCGCCGTCCTCGACCAGCTCACCGATCTCGGCGTGCCGACCGCCGGGGTGCGGATCTCGGACGGCAGCGGCCTGTCGCTGGACGACCGGGTGACCCCGCAGCTGCTCAGCGCGATCCTGACGCTGGCCGCCCGCGCCGACCGGCCGGCGCTGCACGCCCTGTTCACCGGCCTGCCCGTCGCCGGCTACTCCGGTACCCTCGCCGACCGGTACCGCGGCCCGAACGGTAACCCGGCCGACGGTCTGCTGCGCGCCAAGACCGGTACCCTGACCGGCATCAACGGCCTGGCCGGCTACGTGGTCGACGCGAAGGGCCGGCTGCTCGTGTTCGCCGTGCTCGCCGACAAGGTGCCGACGAACGCGCTGGCCGCCGAGGCCGCCCTCGACCGGATCGGCACAGCGCTGGCCAACGTGGGTTGACGAGCCGCCGACCACGAGCCGCCGACCACGGGCAGCCGTCGCGGCGCGGAAGCTGAGCCGCTGGGTACTGGCAACTCGCGGGTACGGTGGGTGCATGGGGCAGCTCGTGGACTGGGACCTGGCCGCGGCGACCGCCGGTGCTCTGGGCAAGGCCGGCCCGAACGTGTCGTACACCGAGGCCGCGGAGGTCGTCGCTGAGCTGCGCCGGTTGGCGGACGAGGCGGCCGGGCACGTGGCGGAGTACACGCAGCTTTCCGGCCCGGCCTCGCCGGTCCGGATCGTCGACCGCAAGGACTGGGCGGCCATCAACATCAGTGGCCTGCGTCAGGTGATCAACCCGCTGGTGGCGAAGCTCACCGGCGACCGTGATCCCGGGCCGCTGGTCAACGCGGTCGGTTCCCGGGTCACCGGGGTACAGGCCGGCACGGTGCTCGCGTACCTGTCCGGCAAGGTGCTCGGCCAGTACGAGGTGTTCTCCTCCGATCCGGGCACGCTGCTGCTCGTCGCGCCGAACATCGTCGAGGTGGAGCGCAAGCTGGGCGCCGAGCCGCGCGACTTCCGCCTGTGGGTGGCGTTGCACGAGGTCACCCACCGGACCCAGTTCACCGCCGTACCGTGGCTGCGCAACCACTTCCTCGGTGAGGTACGCGCGTTCGTCGACGCCGCGCAGTCCCCAGGAGAGCAGCTCGCCGAGCGGCTGCGCCGGGCGGTCGGCGCGCTGGCCGACTCGATCCGCAACCCGGACAGCCGGGCGTCGGTCCTCGACCTGGTGCAGACGCCGGCGCAGAAGGCGGTTCTGGACCGGCTCACCGCGATCATGACGCTGCTCGAAGGGCACGCCGAGTTCGTGATGGACGGCGTCGGCCCGGAGGTGGTACCGAGCGTCGAGGAGATCCGCTCCCGCTTCAACCGCCGCCGTGAGGCCGCCAACCCGTTCGAACGGATGCTGCGCAAGCTGCTCGGGATCGAGGTCAAGCTGCGCCAGTACGCCGAGGGCCGGCGGTTCGTGCACGGTGTCGTCGAGCGGGTCGGAATGACCGGGTTCAACCGGGTCTGGGAGTCGCCGCTCACCCTGCCGTACCTCAACGAGCTGGGCGATCCGGACGCCTGGGTCGCCCGCGTGCACGGCTGACCGTGGGGTCGGCCGTCGAGCGAGATCTTGGACGTCCGTACCCCCTGCAAGGGGAACAAGCGTCCAAGATCTCGGAGGCCGGGCCGGGCGCGGAGCCCCGCGGTCCGGGCGCGGAGCCCCGCGGTCCGGCGGCCGAGGCCCGCAGGCCCCCAGCCGAGGCCCGCAGGCCGCGGCTTGCGCCGCCGGTAGCGGCCGTCCGTGCCGCCGTCCGAAACGCGCTGGACCTGCCGCCCGGTACCCTCGTGCTGGTCGCCTGCTCCGGCGGCGCCGACTCGCTGGCGCTGGCCAGCGCCGCCGCGTTCGTCGCGCCCCGGCTCGACCTGCGCGCCGGCCTGGTCACCGTCGACCACGGGCTGCAGGACGGCTCCGCCGACCGGGCCGCGCAGGTGGCCGCCTGGGGTACCGGGCGGGGGCTGGCGCCGAGCGTCGCGGTGCGGGTCGCCGTCGGACGCGCGGGCGGGCCGGAGGCCGCGGCCCGCGACGCGCGTTACGCGGCCCTGGCCGCCGTGGCGCAGGAGCACGGCGCGGCCGCGGTCCTGCTCGGCCACACGCGGGAAGACCAGGCCGAGACGGTACTGCTTGCCCTCGCGCGCGGTGCCGGCCCGCGGGGTCTGGCGGGGATGCCGCCGCAGCGCGGGATCTTCCGCCGCCCGCTGCTCGACGTGTCCCGGGCCGACACCCGAGCCGCCTGTACCGGGCAGGGCCTCACCCCGTGGGAGGACCCGCACAACACCGACCCGGCCTACACCCGCGCCCGGGTCCGGGCGGTGCTTCCGGTACTCGTCGACGCGCTCGGCGCAGACGTCGTCACCAACCTCGCCCGTACCGCGCGCCTGCTCGCCGCCGACACCGCCCTGCTGGACGAGCTGGCCGCAGCCGCCGCACCGACCGGCGAACCCGTCGTGGCCGAACTCCTCGCCCTACCGCCCGCGCTGCGTACCCGCGTCCTGCGCGACTTCGCCCTGCGCCTCGGCGCTCCGGCCGGGGCGCTGTCGACCGTGCACGTCGACGCGCTGGACGCGCTCGTGGTCGGCTGGCACGGTCAGGGTCCGGTCGCGCTGCCCGGCGGCATCCGGGTCATGCGGCGCGACGGTCGGTTGACCTGTCCCGGAACGTCGACCGGTACCCCTGCGGAGTCGCCCCCACCCGCCGGCTGAAGTGATGCCGCAGCATCGCCGCGTCGGTGAAGCCGGCGCGCGCCGCGACCGCGTCGATGCCCAGGTCGGTCTCTTCGAGCAGCCGGCGGGCCAGCAGCACCCGCTGCCCGGTCAGCCAGTCGTGCGGCGTGGTACCCGTCTCCGCGCGGAACCGCCGCGCGAACGTGCGTGGCGCCATGTGCGCCCGGCGCGCCATCGCGTCGATGTCCACCGGCCGGTCCAGGTGCTCGATCAGCCAGCTGAGCACCGGTTCCAGCGTCGGCGCGTCGGGTGCCTTCGGTAGCGGCGCCTCGACGTACTGCGCCTGGCCGCCGGACCGCTGCGGCGGCACCACCATCCGCCGGGCCAGCCGCGTCGCCACCTCGGAACCGTGCACGGTGCGCACGAGGTGCAGGCACAGGTCGATGCCGGCCGCGGTGCCGGCGCTGGTCAGCAGCTTGCCGTCCTCGACGTAGAGCGCATTCGGTACCACCGTCGCCCGCGGGTGCCGCCGGGCCAGCTCGTCGGTGTACATCCAGTGGGTCGTGCACCGGCGGCCGTCCAGCAGCCCGGCCTCACCGAGCAGGAACGCGCCCGAGCAGACGCTCAGCACCCAGGCCCCGCGCCCGGCGGCGGCGCGCAGCGCGTCGAGCACCACCTCGGGTGCCCGGGTGCCGATCGGGTGGGCCGGTACGACGACCAGGTCCGCGGTCGCGACCGGTGCGAGGTCGGCCTGCGGTGCGATGCGGTACCCCGACTGGGTGGTCACCGGACCGCCGTCGACGGTGCAGACCTTGAAGTCGTACCGCGGGAAGTCCGGCCCGCGGTCGGTGCCGAAGACTTCGCACACCACGCCGAGCTCGAACGCGGCGATGTCCTCCAGGGCGATGACGGCGACGCTGGTCAGCATCACGCCAGTATGGCAGATAATCGCGGAGGTATGGCGATCCTGCCACTGTCAGCGGCCTGAGCAGCGAGAAACCCTTGTCTCATGGCCTTCCTCTTCTTCCTCGTACTCATCGCGGCACTGGCCGTAGCCGGCGTCGCCGGCTGGGTCACCGACAGCCGAACCTTCACCAACTGGCCGTCAACGCATGACGGCGAACGGCTTCCGACGCCACGTCTCTGACGAGCGCCCCGGCGCCCCACCGAGGCGCTTCATGCGGCACGCTTGTGCCATGGCCGACGGCAGCTGGTACGACGGGGATATCGACGACGTGATCGTCTCCGAGGAGCAGATCAAGGAGAAGATCAGCGACCTCGCCAAGCAGGTGGCCGACGACTACCGGGCGGTGGAATCGGTGCTCCTGGTCGGCGTGCTCAAGGGCGCGTTCATGTTCATGGCGGACTTCGCCCGCGAGATGGGCCGGCACGGTCACCCGGTCGAGCTGGAGTTCATGGCCGTGTCGTCGTACGGGCAGCGGGCCACGTCCTCGGGCGTGGTCCGCATTCTCAAGGACCTCGACCGCGACATCGCCGGCCGGCACGTGATCGTCGTGGAGGACATCGTCGACTCCGGCCTCACGCTGTCCTGGCTGCTCAGATACCTGCAGAGCCGCTCGGCGGCCAGCGTCGAGGTGGTCGCGTTGCTGCGCAAGCCGGACGCGATCCAGGTGAAGGTACCGGTGAAGTACGTCGGCTTCGACATCCCGAACGAGTTCGTCGTCGGGTACGGCCTGGACTACGCCGAGCGTTACCGCGAGCTGCCCTATGTCGGGGTACTCAAGTCGAGCGTCTACGTGCGGGCCTGAGACCCGGCTGAGATTCGCCCAGAGCTTAGTTGCTTTTGTCCGAATAGCCTTTTCCGGGGCAGACGCCGTAACGCGCTGCGGGACCGCGCGGTGTACCGTCGAATAGTCGCGCTGGGCGTCCAGCGCATGCCGTGGCGAGCTGCCGACGGCCACGGCGGCAGCGGTCTCGAGGATTCGGAGGGGCTGGGCGCGTAGCGCTCGACAACAGCATGGAACGTACCCGTTTCTTCCGCCGACCGGTGGTCTGGATCGTGCTAGTGATCATCGGTGCGATCGCGGTCAGTTCGCTGTTCACCGGTGGTCAGACCTACACCCAGGTCACCACGTCCGAGCTTCTCGGCCAGCTGCAGAGCGGCAACGTCCACAAAGTGCTGATCGAGGACAAGGAACAGACGGTCGACTTCGACCTGCGCAGCGCCGCCACGTTCAACAACGCGTCGACCACGAAGATCAAGGCGCAGGTTCCGGCGCTGTCGGTCAACGAGGTCTTCAAGCAGATCAACGAAGCCAAGGCGGCCGGCAAGATCGACGGTACCGTCGACACCAAGGTGACCAAGGAGAGCGTCCTGCTCGGCCTGCTGGTCAACCTGCTGCCGATCGCGGTACTGGTGATCCTGCTGCTGCTGTTCATGTCGCAGATGCAGGGCGGCGGTTCCCGGGTCCTCAACTTCGGCAAGTCCAAGGCAAAGTTGATCTCCAAGGACACGCCGAAGACGACCTTCGCCGACGTCGCGGGTGCCGACGAGGCGGTCGAGGAGCTGCACGAGATCAAGGACTTCCTGCAGAACCCCGCCAAGTACCAGGCGCTCGGCGCGAAGATCCCGAAGGGCGTGCTGCTGTTCGGGCCGCCCGGCACCGGTAAGACGCTGCTCGCCCGCGCCGTGGCCGGCGAGGCGGGGGTGCCGTTCTACTCCATCTCCGGCTCCGACTTCGTGGAGATGTTCGTCGGTGTCGGCGCCAGCCGGGTACGCGACCTGTTCGAGCAGGCCAAGACCAACGCACCCGCCATCGTCTTCGTCGACGAGATCGACGCGGTCGGCCGGCACCGCGGCGCGGGCCTGGGCGGCGGCCACGACGAGCGCGAGCAGACCCTCAACCAGCTGCTGGTCGAGATGGACGGCTTCGACACCAAGGGCGGCGTGATCCTGATCGCCGCGACCAACCGGCCGGACATCCTCGACCCGGCCCTGCTGCGACCCGGCCGCTTCGACCGGCAGATCGCCGTCGACACCCCGGACATGGAGGGGCGCAAGGCGATCCTGCGGGTACACGCGAAGGGCAAGCCGTTCACGCCCGACGTCGACCTGGACGCGGTGGCCCGGCGCACGCCCGGCTTCACCGGCGCCGACCTGGCCAACGTGGTCAACGAGTCGGCGCTGCTGACCGCGCGCAACGAGAAGCGGGCGATCACCAACGACTTCCTGGAAGAGGCGATCGACCGGGTGATCGCTGGTCCGCAGCGACGCACCCGGGTGATGAGCGACCACGAGAAGAAGATCACCGCATACCACGAGGGCGGGCACGCGCTGGTCGCGTGGGCGCTACCGCACTCGGCACCGGTACACAAGGTGACGATCCTGTCCCGCGGCCGGTCGCTCGGGCACACGCTGGTACTGCCGACCGAGGACAAGTACACGCAGACCCGTGCCGAGCTGATCGACACGCTGGCGTACGCGCTGGGTGGCCGCGCGGCCGAGGAACTGGTGTTCCACGAGCCGACCACGGGTGCCGGCAACGACATCGAGAAGGCGACCCACATCGCCCGGGCGATGGTCACCGAGTACGGGATGAGCTCCAAGCTGGGCGCGGTCAAGTACGGCCAGACCGACGGCGAACCGTTCCTCGGTCGGACGATGGGCCACCAGCGCGACTACTCCGACACCGTCGCGGCCGAGATCGACGCCGAGGTACGGACGCTGATCGAGCTGGCGCACGACGAGGCGTGGGAGATCCTCGTCGAGTACCGCGACGTGCTCGACAACATCGTGCTGGAGCTGTTCGAGAAGGAGACCATCTCGCAGGCCGACATGGCGCGCCTGGCCGAGCGGGTGGTCAAGCGGCCGCCGATGGCGCCGTACAACGGCTTCGGCAAGCGGCAGCCGTCCGACCAGCCGCCGGTACTGACGACGGCCGAGAAGGACAGCCTCAAGGCGCAGGCCGAGGCCGACGGCGTGCAGGCACTGTCCGGCGGTTCGGACGGTCCTCGCTGAGCGACCGGGACACCCACTCCTCGACGGAGCCCGACGACGACAGCGAGGTGCCGGGCGGCGAACTCGACTATCTCGCTGCGCGGCTGGTCAACGGCCGGCTCGGTGGGGTACCCGTCGAGAAGGCGGTCGACCTGCGGCGGATCGAGGACGCGGTACGGGAGATCCTCATCGCCATCGGCGAGGATCCGGACCGCGACGGGCTGCGGCGCACGCCGACCCGGGTGGCGCAGGCGTACGCCGAGCTGTTCGCCGGCCTGCGGGTCGACCCGGCCGACGTGCTGACCACCACGTTCGAGGCCAACCACGAGGAACTGGTGCTCGTCCGGGACATCCAGGTGTTCAGCCTCTGCGAGCACCATCTGCTGCCCTTCCACGGCAGCGCGCACCTGGGGTACATCCCCGGCGAGGACGGGCGGATCACCGGGCTGTCCAAGCTCGCCCGGCTGGTCGACGTGTACGCCCGGCGGCCGCAGGTACAGGAGCGGCTCACCTCGCAGATCGCCGACCTGCTGATGGAGAAGCTGCAGCCGCGCGGCGTCATCGCGGTACTGGAGTGCGAGCACATGTGCATGTCCATGCGCGGCATCCAGAAGGCCGGCGCCCGCACGGTCACGTCCGCGGTGCGCGGCGTCTTCCAGCGCGACGGCAAGGTCCGCGCCGAGGCGATGAGCCTGATCATCCACGCCTGATCCGCGGTTATCCACAGGCCCGAACTTTTATTGGTACCGCGACCGCGCGGCTCGATAGCCTCACCGGGCAACGGCTACCCGGGGAGGCTGTGAATGAGCTTTACGGTGAACGCGGCCGGTCTGGCCGGCCTTCCGGACCAACTCGACCGCCTGCAGCTTGACGCGTTGCGCGGTTCGGCCTACGTCGGCGACCACGCCAAGCTGTCCTACGGCGGCGTGCTCAACGACATCACCGCCGACCACGAGCGGATCCGCCACGACGTGCGCGGCTTTCTGGAGAAGCTCGGCGGCCCCGTGGCCGGCAACACGGGGGAGGCCGTCCGCGCGGCGATGACGTACTACGCGCACGCCGACGCCAAGGCGGCCGCCTCGCTCGACGCGGCCTGTCCAGCGACGACCTCGGCACACGCTGACGTGGCCGGCAACTACGGCGCGACGAGCTACTCGTCATCGGCGCTGGGTGCCCGGTTCCGCGACGTCGCCAAGCCGACCGACCACTACGTCGCACCGCCCGACCACCACACCGAGTTCCCCGACGAGCCCTTCCAGCTCAACATCATCACCCCGGCCTCGACGGGTCGACAGCTCATCATCAAGGCAACCGAGCTGGCGGAGTCGCTGGGTCTCGGCCACCGGTGGGATCCCTACGAGGAGATTCTCAAGCCGCTCACCGGCGACTGGAGCGGGATGCGCGCCTGTGCCGATGTCTACGGCAACGTTGGCGATGCGGTCGGCGCCATGACGATGAACCTGCGCACCATGGCTTACGACGTCCCCGAGGTCTGGACCGGCAACGCTGCCGACGGCATGACCGGTTACGTACTCAAGGTCGCCGACCAACTCGATGGCTCGAAGCAATCGTTCGCCGACCTGGGCTCGGCATACCAGGCGGCCGCCGAGAGCGCGCACCGCAGTTTCGAGCAGGTCGGCGAGCTGTTGAGCGAACTGATCGACCTCGTCCTGCTCTTCATCGCCGAAGCGATCGCCGCCGCGGCCTCGGCGTCCACTGTCGTTGGTCCGATCGCCTTCGGCGCAGCCGCTGCCGTGGATGCGCTGGAGATGTTCCAGACGATCCACTGGATCGCTACCGGCCTCGCCGCGATCAAGGCCGGGATCGAGGACCTTGCCGCCTTCCTGTCGCGTTCCGGCGCGGTCAACATCGAGGCGAAGCTGCCCGCGCTCGAACCCGCACACCTTCAGTTGCCCGGCGACCAGTCCGGCGTCGGCAAGGTCAAGATTGGCCCGGCCCGATGAGCGCCGCCGATATCGCCGCCACTCAGCAACGGATCAGGGATCTGGTCCGGCAGTTGGACGGCACGCCTCTCGGGCGGGAGTTGCGCGACCCCGCCGCTCGCCGGCAACGTGCGGGCGATGCGTTGCTCCGCAGCGACGACCCGGTCCTGCGGGAGATCGGCGAGCAGGTGCGCGATGGCCGCATCCGGCTGGTGGATGCCCTCCGGGAACCGGCCTACGCGGAGGCGTTCCGCAAAGCTGCCCAGCAGGCGGCTGAGCGGCTCGACCCGCAGCGGATCGCCGCGCAGCTGGAGGAGTTCGCCCGATGATCTCGGTACCTACACCGCAGCCGGCCCGTGGACAGATGCTTCGCCTGGCTGTGCCAGCTCTGCTGATCCTTGGCGGCTTGGCCGTCGCTGTCGGCATCGCGGCCTGGATCGCTGCACACCAGAGCACGGTCACGATCGACAAGCAGCACCCGTACCTCTGGCGGTCGGGCGCGGCTGTCTACCTCGCCGTTGACCAGTTCGACGACGTGCGGTGCACCGCCACCACCAGCGATGGCGCGACGGTTGGCGACGTGTATGTCCCTGGTTTGAGGCGGATCTCCGACCCAGGACGACAAGCCAATCCGCTAACGAGCCGGCCGGTCGTGGTGAGCTGCGACGGCGAGGTGACCGTCTCGTCAGGTCCGGTGCTCGCCCTGTACCGGCTGAATACGCTGCCTGGATCTCTTACGCTCTTCCTCGCCGGCGTCGTGTTGTGGCTGCGCGGTCGGCGTTTTCGCTTCCTCGCCGTCGGGCGACTCTGGCGGGCGCTCCGCTGCCAGATCCGGCGGCGCGACCGGCTCAGATGACCGCGCGGTACTGGTCGGCCGCGTCGATCGCGCCGCGCATCAGCGTCTCCGCTTCGAGTAGCTGACTGCGGGCCGCCTCCAGTCGCACGAGTGCCTGCGCGGCGCTCGGGTGCACGCTGCCGACCGTGGTCAGGTGCAGCCGGGCGAGCGACTCATCGAGCCGCTCCAGTACGCCGCGCAGGCCCAGCGACGCCGCCTCGGCCTGCTGGATCGACACGGCGACGTGCAGCTTCACGTCTTCGACGCTGGGCATGGCGCTCCTATCGCAGCAAGGCGGTGACGGCGATGCCGCCGCACAGCAACACAACCGGTGCCGCACTGACCCCGGCACCGATGACAGCCGACCGGTCCACCTTGCCGTACAGCAGACCGATGCTCGCCCAGGACACGCCATACCCGAGCGCGGGCAGCGCGGCACCGCACACCAGCGCGCCGACCGAGGCGGCCGGGCCCGAAGCGACGAAGAAGAGGATCAGTTGGGTGATCAGGACGACGAGCGCGACCGCGCCGTACACGATCAGGTTGCGGGTCGTCTGCGGCAGGTCGGGCAACGGGCCGCGGGTCACGGTTCCGGTGTCCACTTCGGACAGTGCGGCATCGGCGGTGTCGATCTCGGCTATGGCGGCCCGGAGAAGCGCGCTGGCGGCGACCGGGTCGGGTGGTTCGGGTACCGGGGCGTCGGGGGTCAGCAGCGGGGCCGGCATACCGGCGCGCACGGCCAGACCGGACAGCCGGGCGGCCTGCAGGGTCAGCCGTTGCCGCACCATCGCCAGTTCCTGGCCGGCGTTCTGCACCGCGGTCGTCCGAGCGGCCGCCGCGGCGGTGGCGTCGCGCTGTGCGGCGTCCAGCCGTTGCGCAGCCGTCAGGTACTCGTCCCAGGCGCTCATCCGGTCCGTCCACTGTGGACAAATGGCACGATGACCTCGGTGCGGTTGGTATGCCGGTCGTGCAGCAGCGCGCGGTTGGGTCGCGGCTGCCATTCCACGCTGACGTCGCCGAGCAGCAGTCCGGCGTCGGCGGCCGGCACGTTGAGCAGCAGCAGCCCGGCCACGTCCTCGCGGGCCAGCGAACCGCCGGTGTCCTCGCTGAACCGGCGCAGGCCGCGCCACCAGCCGAAGAGGTGCACACCGCGGGCCGGGCCGTCGCGCAGCATGCCGCGGACGACGGTGCCGTCGGCGCCGAAGGCGAACAGGTACGTGTCGTCGGGCAGTTCGTCACCGGCGGCGAGGACCTTGTGGCCCTGCTCGCGCAGTGTCGCGTCGAGCGCGGCGACGATCGGTTCGGCGGCGGCAACGTTGGACGTCAGCACGAAGTGGACGGTACCCGGTTCCCGTTGCGCGGCAAGGGATCGGGCCGCCGCATCGAGGATGTCGGCACCGAGGCCGCTCGGCCCCAGTACCGCCAGATGCCGGCCCGGGCTGGAGTCCAGCGGGAAAGCGGCCAGGGAGAGTGGTACGTCGATGACCCGGCCGAGGTACGCGGTCGGCGTCGGCGCACGCGGGAGCCGTTCGGGCAGGTGTTGCGGCGCGTACCCCTGGAACACGTACGGCGGCTCGTTGCTGTGCCGCAGGTTCCACAGCTTGTGCCGCAGCGTCGTCAGCACCTCCGGTTCGGCATGCGGGTCGGGAAACTCGACCAGCCGTTCGTGCGCCCGGGACGCGCCGGCCGGCCCGCCGAGTCCGCCCGCGGTGTTCACCACGGCCTGCCCGAGACCGAGCACGTTGCCCGCCTGGTTCAGCGGGTCGAGCACGTCGCCGCCGCCCGGCAGCGCCACCCGCACCGGGAACTGGCCGAAGATGGAGTCGCGCTTGGCATACAGCGACTCGACGCCGCGGATCGTCTGGCTGGCCAGGATCAGGTGGATGCCGTACGAGCGGCCCTTGCGCGCCAACGATTCCAGCAGCGCGACCGCCTCCCGGGCCAGCCGGTCGGTACCCTGCAGCAGCACCTGGAACTCGTCGATCACGCAGACGACGCGTGGCATCGGCCGGGCCTGCCGCAGGTCGGCGAACCGGGTCACCCCGGCATCCTTGTACGCCTCCGACCGCCGGCCCATCTCCGCGTCCAGTTCGCGCAGGACGGCCAACCCGTACTCGCGGTCCGACTCGACGCCGACCGCGCGTGCCTGTGGTATCCAGCTCGGATCGCGCTCGGTGGGGGTGAACTCGGTGAAGCTGACGCCTTCCTTGAAGTCGAGGAGGTACAGGACCAGTTCGGTCGGCGCGTACCGGGCCGACAGTCCATACAGGACATTGATGAGGAACGCCGTCTTGCCCGCCCCGGACCGGCCGCCGATCAACCAGTGCGGCGTCAGGTCGGACAGCCGCAACGTGAGCGTGACGTCGCCGGCCCGCCCGACAACCGCCGCCAGACCCTCGGCAGAGTTCTCCTGCCACGGCTGCTCCGGCAGCAGTTCCGCCAGTGTCGAGCCGGTACCGGTGACCCGCCCGGCAAGCTGCGCGGTCACCGCCGCGATGGTTTCCAGCGGCGGATCGGGATCGAGATACACCGGTGCGTTGAGGGCGCCGGCGGCACCGAACTCGCCGCCCGGCGGGTTGCCCACCACGGCATACGGGTTGCGCAGCGCGATGTGCGTGGCAAGCGGCAGCGGCGGCTGCGTGGTCTCCGCAGTGACCGGGGCGGGCGGCCACCCGGCCACGATCAGGTGCAGTCGCGCGGCCGGGCCGGCCTGTGCCAGCGCGGCGACCCTGGCCAGATCCGGACCGTCGGTCAGCTGCGGAAACGCTGCGATCACGAGCAGGAGGGAGGAGCGGGCGCTTGGTGCCGGTACCCATTCTTCGGCGTCTGCGAGCACGGCCTGCAACCCCGCGCGGTCGGTGACCGGCGCGGACATCAGGCCCACCGGGACCAGCTGCTGGAACGGCCCGAACACGGTACCCGTCGCATCGACCGTCTTCACCCGCAGCGCACCCGCCGGATGTGCGGCGACCAGCCGCAGCACCAGGCTGCGCAGCAGGCCGACCACCCGCAGGTCGCGCGCGTCGGCGTTGATCGCGAGATGGCCGGTGCCCAGCAACGGCACGATCGCCGGGAAGCGCGCGTCGTCGAGCGGCCGGGCCTCACCGATCCGCACGAAGCCACCGCCGCCCGGCGCGCCGGCCGGCGGCGCTGCGTTGAGTGGTGCGCCGAGCCAACCCGGCGCGAGGGTGGTCGCGGCCGCGCGGAGGCTTGCGGCGAGTTCGTGCAGGTGCGGGGGTACCGCATCGGCCGCGGAACCCTCCAGCGCGAGCTGTGCCGCGTCTGCCATCGCGGCCGCCCGGCGGTGCAGCGCGGCGGCTTGTTCCACGCTCGGCCGGAGCTTCGCCACGCGAGCCTCACCTCCTCCGCAAGAAGGTATCCCAGCGGGAGCGAAGGAGGTAGGACCGGCGCATACCGGGTTATCCACAGGGCCTGTCAGACACCCGTGTGCCCCGCTACGCTCGCTTGCGGGTGGAGTCTGCTTGGGGAGGCGGCATGCGGCACGGTGATCGGGACACCGCCGACTGGCAGGAGATCCGCGTCGATCTGGCGTCGCTTCAGCAGCTGACTGAGACGCTGTCCGCCGAGGTCTCCTATCACCTGCGGCCGTCGGTGTCGCAACTGTTCGACCAGTACCAGGGCGGTGCGTGTTTCGGCGCCAGGAGCCCGAGCGCCGACCTGCATGCCGTACGGCGCAAGTATGTCGACTGCCTGGCGGACACCGTCGACCGGCTCGCGAGCTATGTCAACGAGTCGTCGAGGCTGGTGGATGCGGCGAGCGAGATCCTGAGCCGATACCAGGGCACCGACGCGCTCGCCTCGATGTCGCTCGATCAGCTGAGGCAGGCCTTCACGACGGCCAACGTCGACGACCAGCGGGGCGGGTGACTCCGTGGCCAACGGCGACTACCCCGGTGGGCGCACCGACTGGGACCGGTACGTGGTGCGGGACATGGCTGGGTTCCTGGACGAGGATCTCGGGCCGGCGTGGACACACGTCGGTGCGTGGTACAGCACGGCGGCGATGGCGGCCAAATATCAGGAGGCGGTGCAGCGGATCCGGGACCGGTTGGCGGAGGTCTGGCCGCCCGAGCGCAGCCCGGCGGCGGCGATGTACCTCGGTCGGCTGGACTCGATGATCGCCTCGCTGGGCGACGTGCACGAGGCGGCCGCCAGCAACGGAGGGGCGTTGAGCGGGGTACTGGAGACGCTGGACGGTGCGCGCCGGCAGGTGGATCAGCTGAACGTGCAGTGGCAGCAGAACCGGGACACCTTGCCGGATCCGGAGTACTCCACGGGTATGGAGCCCTGGCAGGAGCAACTGAATCAGCAGGCGGCGCAGGTCATGCACGAGACGGACAACGCCGTGTACGCCTACCAGTCCCGCCTGGTCCGGCCGCGAGCCTGGGCTCCGCCTGGAGGTTGGGGGCCAGGCGATTGGGATTCGCCTGCCGGTACCGACGCGCCTTCCGGGGACTCCGGCCAGGCTCGTACGCCCGCGGCTGGTCCGGCGGTCCGACCGCCGTATGTTCCGCCGGTCGAGACGCTGGACGGTGCGCGCCGGCAGGTGGATCAGCTGAACGTGCAGTGGCAGCAGAACCGGGACACCTTGCCGGATCCGGAGTACTCCACGGGTATGGAGCCCTGGCAGGAGCAACTGAATCAGCAGGCGGCGCAGGTCATGCACGAGACGGACAACGCCGTGTACGCCTACCAGTCCCGCCTGGTCCGGCCGCGAGCCTGGGCTCCGCCTGGAGGTTGGGGGCCAGGCGATTGGGATTCGCCTGCCGGTACCGACGGGCCTTCCGGGGACTCCGGCCAGGCTCGTACGCCCGCGGCTGGTCCGGCGGTCCGACCGCCGTATGTTCCGCCGGTCGCTCCGCTGGACGGTTCCGGCGGTGGTGTGCCGGCCGCTGGTGGAGGGTCGGCCGGGCCTGGTCCGGTGCTGTCCGGCGGGCCGGCGCCGGTGGCAGGGCCCGGGGCCGGGGCGCCTCCGCCGGGTGGCGGTGGTAGTGGGACGTCGCCCGGGCCGGGGGTCCCAGGGGCCTGGATGGTGGACACACCCCGGGGACGGGTGTTGCGGGCTGGTGGGGTGATCGGCATGCCGGCGCCGTCGTCCGGTGGTTGGCCGGAGCGGCCGGTGGGGGCGGCGCCTGATGCGGTGAGCCCGTCCGGGCGGGCAGGGGCGCCGGTTGCGCCAGGGGCGGAGAAGCTGCCGGCTGAGCGGGAGATGGGTGGCCTGGTGGGTGGTCCGGGCGGCGTGGGGGCACGGGCGGGGCAGAGCCGTAGTGGGCGCCGGTCCGAACCGTACGTCGAGTGGGAGGCTCCCCGGGGCGTGCGGCCGGTGATCGAGCCGGGTCCTGAGCCGGTGCATGATCCGGGGCCAGGTGTGATCGGGATCGACCGGTGACCTGGTGGACCGTCCGGGCTGTCGCCGCGGGTGTAGTTGTCGGGGTGCTGGCGACCACGGTTGTCGAACCGTCGCCTGCGCTGGCCGACGATGTCCGTGCGAAGCAGTGGCATCTGGGATTCCTGGATGTTGCTACGGCGCACCACTACAGCGAGGGCGCCGGCGTCACGGTGGCCGTGGTGGACACCGGTGTGGACGGAACGCATCCGGACGTGGCCGGCAACGTGGCGGCCGGCACGGAGACCTTTATCGGCGGCGCTGGCAACGGGTGGACGGACATTGACGGCCATGGAACAGCAATGGCCGGACTGATCGCGGCGCACGGGCACGGCCCGGGCAGCGCCGATGGCGCTCTCGGGATCGCACCCAAGGCGACGATCCTGCCGGTGAGGGCTAGCAGCGGGGGCGATCAGATCACTGCCATCGCTTCGGGTATCGAGTGGGCCATCGACCACGGCGCGAAAGTGATCTCCATCTCGGCTGGCAGAGATCCCACTCACGACGAGCAGCAGGCGGTGCAGGACGCGACCGCGCACGACATCGTCGTCGTTGCAGCCGTCGGCAACGCGCCCGAGGCCACCCAGATCGTTTATCCTGCGGCATATCCGGGCGTCGTCCCGTTCTCGCTGACCGGACCGGAGGTCGTACTGGCGGCCCCAGCTGCCGACATCGAATCGATCGCTCCGGGGGGCCGGTACCGGACCGGCAGTGGTACCAGTGATGCGACGGCCATCGTGGCGGGGGCTGCGGCATTGGTGCGGTCCCGGTTTCCGAAGCTGTCCGCGGCCGAGGTCATCCATCGGTTGACAGCGACCGCGATCGACAAGGGACCCAAGGGTCGCGATCCGGAGTACGGGTACGGCGTCGTGAACCTGGTCGGTGCGCTGACCGCCGACGTTCCCAGTCTGTCGGCCACCCCATCGGCGGCACCCGGAGGGTCCGCTGCGTCGGACCACAGTGAGACTGGCCGGTGGCTGATCTGGGTGTGGACAGGATTCGGCCTGCTGGCCGTCGTCGTTGTCGCCATGGTCGTCGCCGCGCGCCGCCGCAGATCGATCGTGGCACCACACGCGGAGTGACTTGGCGCGACGTTTCGATAGGCTCGGAGGATGGAGCGTCCGCAGCCGCCGCAACCCGGTGTCGGTCCGGACGCCACAGTCGGGCCGCCGGCGCCGCTGAGTCCCGCGGAACGGCAGCGTGACGCGCGTGCACGCAGGCGGCGCGCCACCCGCCAGTTCATGGTGGTTGGATTGTGCTTCGCCGCGCTGCTAGCTCTGGGTGGCGTCGCTGTCGGGTTTCTGTTCTACGACCGCGCGACCAGGCCCGATCTCAGCACCCCTGAACATGTCACCCGCAAGTACCTTGAGGCATACCTCGTCGACCGTGATGACTATTCGGCCAGGCAGTACCAGTGCACTGATGACTCAGGACTGGCCGAGATCCGTGCGCTCCGTTCGGACATCGACAATCGCGAACGTAAGTACGGCGTGAGGTTCTCCTACTCGGTCGATTCGGCGACGAAGATGCAGGAGTCGGGTCCGGATGCACAGGTTGCGGTCGATCTCGTTCTGTCGACGGTGCTCCAGGGGCAGCCGAAGCGTGAAGTCGAGCATTGGCATTTCAACACGCACAACGAGGGCGGCTGGCGGGTGTGCCGTGCGCACGAAACCGACTAGCGATCACTCGATCCAGAGGAGGTAGACCGCTACCTCCAGGGTCTTGGGGGTCTGGCCGGTCCAGGCCCAGCGGTACCAGTCGCGTTCCCGGGCCACCCGTACGCACACGTCGCCTTCGGTGTTCTGGTGCGGCTCGGTGACCGCCCGCAGGTCGCGGTGCTCGCCGGTCTGGCTCATCCGGACGACCCGCCGTCCGCTCAACCCGGACACGAGCCGCGCGGACACCGGATGCCGTACCGCCGGAGTGTCCAGCGACACCAGACGGTCGAACAGGTCCAGGCTGCCTTCGTCGCGGGCCGGCTTCTCGGCCGGTACCTCGACCCACACGCGATCGACGGGTACCAGCGGGGCGAAGGTCTCCATCTGTTCGAGTTCGGCGCGGTACCACTCGTGCTCGGTCAGTACCGGCACGTAGGTGCGCGGCCCCTGCACGACGGCCGCGTCCGCGCGCAGGTCGCCACGCCAACCGAGCCCCGGATGCCCGACCAGTACCCGCCGGCCGCGCAGATCCTCCCGGCCGGCGGCCGGTACCGGCACGATCGGCCGGGGCGGCTCCGGAACCCAGTCGGTCACTTCCCGTTGCCCAATGGCGCGCCCTTGTCCCGCATGAACGGCACCGGGTCGATCGCACCCGCCGAGCTTCGGTCACCGTTGAGATGCACCTCGAAGTGCAGGTGCGGCCCGGAGGAGTTGCCGGTGGTACCGACGATGCCGATCACCTGTCCGGGCGCCACGAGCTGGCCGACCGTGACGAGCGGCTGACGCAGCTGGTGGCAGTACCGGGTAATGACGTTGTTCGCGTGCTTGATCTCGAGGTACCACCCGCAGCCGAGGATCGCGGGCGAGCCGTCCTGGTCGCAGCCCCACCACGTGCCGGCCGCGGTGTACGCCTGGCAGCGGATCAGGGTGACCACGCCGGCCGCCGCGGCGCGGATCGGTGTGCCGCGGGACGCGCCGAGGTCGACGCCGTCGTGGGTGGGGCGGTCGGGCGTGCGGAAGCCGGAGATGATCGCCGCGACCACCGGGGCGGTCCACCCGGACGCGGCGATCTCGCCGGGCTGCGCGCAGCCCGACTGGGCGAGCGAGCCGGCCGCGGCGCGGGCGCCGCCGCCGGTCAGCGCGTTGACCACCTGCGTCGCGAGGGGTTCGTGCTTGGCGTACGCGTCGGGGAAGGCGCTGCGCTGCACGGCCTGCGCGACGTCGGTCAATGCCCGCGACATCCAATTCGGCACCTGAAGCAGATGCTCATAGAACTTCGTGGATGAGTACTGCGGATCCATGATCTGCTGTGCGGTACCCCAGCCCTGGCTCGGTCGCTGCTGGAACAGCCCGAGCGAGTCGTGGTCGTTGCGGCCGCCCAGGTTCGGCAGGTTGATGAGGTCCGACTCCTGCAACGCGGTGGCGATGGCGATCACCCAGCCCCGCGCCGGTACCTTCATCTGCTGGCCGACCCCGATGATGATCGCCGCGTTGTGCATCTGCGTATCGCTGAGCTGGCTGAGCTTCGGCAGGTTGGCCATCTGGACGTTGACGGTCTTCCCGCCACACCCGGCGCCGAACGCCGCGTTGTTGACCGAGCTCGACAGGTCCTGGAGGAAGAACGCGACCGCACCACCGACGCAGCACAGGAGACTGAGTGTCACGACCATCGAGACGAGGTAGCCGGCACGGATGCGTCGCCTCATGTCCGGCGCCAATCAACGCCGTCGACGAGCCAGTGGCCGCCGTCGACCACCATGCGCAGGACGAGGGTACCGGCATCGCATGGTACCGCAACGTCCACATAGGACGGTTCCTGGTCGTCGACCGTTGCGGCGCCGGTCATCTGCTCGGCCGGTACCGACCCTGGGTCCACTCCGTCGAGCCGGTCGGAGAGTGTCTTGGTGGAGTATTTCGCGATGCCTTTGTGCCAGTCGGCGGCGCTGACATTGTGGTGGTTGAGCCAGGCCTTGGTGAAGTCGACGGCGACAATCTGCGGTCCGGCCGCGCCGGAGCTGATGGACGCCGACGGTGCGACATTCTGACCCGGACCGAGACCGTCATCCGCTAGCGGTGAGGTACTGGCGCCCGGCGGCGCAGTCACCACCGCGGCGGGCGATTCCTGCCCGCCCGCCTGCGCGCCGGTGCGGGAACCACCGACCAGCTTGCCGAAGGCGACGACCACCGCGATGACGACCAGGATCGACACGGCGGCACCGTAACGGTTGCCGATGAGCCGAAGTACCTGTCGCATCGCGCATCACCCACGCACGTCTGCCGATTCCGGCCGGCGTCGACCGGGGTTGGCCGGGTGGGTGGGGCTCGGCTCGCGCGTCGCCGGCCGGTACACCGAATAGGACGGCGCCGGGTCGGCGTACTCCGGTTCCGTCCACTGTGGACGATGTCGCGTTGCCGGAGTGGTCCGCTCCTCCGGGATCGCGCGGTCCTCGGTGCGCGGGCGGGCTTCGGTGCGGACCTCGCCGGCGTCGTCGGCGCGCGTCTCGGGACGGTGTGCCGACGGCGCGTCCGGGATCGGACCGTTGCTACCCCGCCGCCGGTCGGTCAACGACTCGACGGCGGGCGCGGCCAGGCCAAGCGTGGCCGCGGTACGCAGGTCGCGGAAGAAGCTGCGGTGCCCCGATGCGGTGGCGATCTGGCGCGCCGAGTCGTGGCCGCCGAGTTGGGTGATCCGGCGGTACGGCCGCAGCAGCAGCCACCCGACGATGCCGGTGAGCAGGATGAGCGTCACCTGGAGCCAGGCAGGCAGGGTCGCGGTGCTCATGATGAGGTCCACCGCGAACAGGTAGATCGCGGCGCCGGTACCGAAGATGATGATGTTGAAGATCGCGGCGATGACGGCGTTGGCCAGGCGGCGGATGCCGGTGCTGGCGGGGCGCAGCATGCCGACGGTACCGAGGACCGGCGCGGCGATGACCGCCCACCGGAAGATGAGGAACCCGAGCAGTACCAGGATCGAGGCGGTGATGTCGAACAGCGCGAAGAACACTGCCGACAGGATCGCGATGAATCCCGAACCGATCCGGTCCATGCCCTTGGTGCCTTGCAGGTACTGGTATGCCGCCGGATCCTCGACCTTGATCTGCTTGGCGACCTTCTCCCACTCGGCCTGCTTGTCGCTGAAGATCTGCTTGCGTTGCTTGCCGGCATTCGGGTCGTTGGGATTGTTCCGGTACTTCTCGATCTCGTCCTTGATCTCCTGGTACTGGCCCCAGGTCAGCGTCTTCGAGTCGTACAGGACAGGGCCGTA
>VAWN01000066.1:0-530 GCA_005885555.1 Actinomycetota bacterium | reverse complement strand
GATAGAGGATCGTCTGCACAGCGATGTCGCTGGCGCGCTGGGCGGGCGGTCGCTGATCCTTGCACTGCTCGGGATTCGGCAGCTTGACACACTCGTCCGGAGGAGTGTCCTGAGCCGGTGGCCCGACCGCCTCGTGCACCGCTGACAGCCCACTCACGAGACTCTGGTCGGCCAGTTGAGCGGAGCGGACCGGCCAGGCGGCGATGGCTGTGACGGCCACCATGATCAGAATGGCCCAACCGGCGGTGGTCATTGCAATGCTCATGTCGGACTGCCGGGAACGCCACAGCAGGTACAGGCCGATCACGGCGAGCGTGACGGTCCCGAAAACCGTGAACACCCGGTGGTAGGTGGCGTCGGTTGCCTTCTGCACCAAGGGGTTCGACCAGCCCCACATGCTCTGGGGGTTCCAGGCTTTGTCGCGCAGGCCGTTGGATGCACCGACAACTGAGGTCGCGACCAGGAATTCGCCGTTCGCGATGGTGTTCTCGAACTTGTAGTCCGGATGCATCAGCGTCGGCGTGCATCCG
>VAWN01000040.1:115499-135120 GCA_005885555.1 Actinomycetota bacterium | reverse complement strand
CCGGTCAGCGCGACCCCCTCGGCGAACCGGAAGCCGGTCTTGCGGCACATCGCGATCGCCCGCGACGCGTACTCGACCGACTCGGCGAGCCGGCCGGCCTCCCAGTACGCCGCGCCGAGGTTCTCCAGGTTGGCGCCGATGCCGACACCCCAGTTCAGCCGCTCGGCGTTGGCCAGCGCCTTCTGGTACTCCTCGACCGCCTGGTCCAGCGCGCCGCCCTGCTGGTACACGTTGCCCAGGTTGCCGTGCACGGCACCGGCACCGTGCACCCAACCGGCCTTGGCGGCCAGCTCCGCGGACTGTCGATAGTGGACGATCGCCTCCGGGTACCGGCTCAGCCGCCAGTGCAGGTCGCCGAGGCTGAGCTCGGCGGCGGCCTGGGCCTGCACGTTGCCGTCGCGCTGCGCGGCCGTCAGTCCGGCGGTGGCGACGGTGAGCCAGTCGACCGTGCACATCCGTTGGTGGAAGTACCCGCGCAGCAGGTCGGACACCGTCCAGCCGAACCGGGCCGGACCGTGCGTGACGGCCGCGACGATGTTGGCGCGTTCGGCGTCCAGCCAGGCCAGCGCACCGGCCGAGTCGGTGAACGGCGCGCCGGTCCCGACCCGCTCGGCGCAGGGCAGTCGCAGGATCTCCGGGAACAGCAGCCCGGCGGCGGCGTCGACGCTGTCGCGGTACCAGTCCAGCAGCCGCCCGGTCGCGGCATCCCGCTGCGCCGGCGTGTCCTGCTCGGCCGCGCGGTCGGCGGCGTAGGCGCGCAACAGGTCGTGGAAGGTGTACCGGCCGTCCGCGTGCTCCTGCACCAGATGCGCGGCGGCCAGCCGGTCCAGCACCCGCCCGGCCGCGGTGGCCGACGGCGCACCGGTCAACGCCGCCACGGCCGGGGCGGTGACGTCCGGACCCGGTACCAGCCCGAGGCAGCGGAACGTGCGCCGCGCCTCGTCCGGCAGGGCCGCGTAGGACAGGTCGAACGCGGACCGTACCGCGGTGTCCGCGTCGCCCTCCACGGCCAGCGCCGCGATCCGGTTGCCCTCCGCCAGACCGGACACGTAGGCCCGCAGCGGCCGGTGCCGCCGCTCGGTCAGGTGGGCGGCCGCGATGCGCAACGCCAGCGGCAACCGCGCGCACAACCGGGTCAGCTCCGCGGTGGCCGCCGGGTCACCGGTCGCGCGTTTCTCCCCGAGCGCCTCGACCAGCAGGTCGTACGCCTCCGCGGGGCTCAACACGTCGAGCGTGAGCAGCCGGGCACCGTCGCGGGCGACCAGACCGGCCAGCCGATCCCGGGCAGTGATCAGCACCAGGCAGCCCGAACCGCCCGGCAACAACGGACGGACCTGCTCCGCGCTCGCCGCGTTGTCGAGCAGCACCAGCACCCGCCGGTCGGCGAGCACACTGCGGTACCGCGCCGCGGCCGCCTCGACCTCGACCGGTACCTCGGTGTCCGGCACCCCCAGCGCGGCCAGGAACTGGGCCAGCGCGTCGATGGCACGCAGCGGGTCGCCGCCGCCGTAGCCGCGCAGGTTGACATACAACTGACCGTCCGGGTACCGCGACCGCACCCGGTGCGCCCAGTGCACCGCGAGCGTCGTCTTGCCGACCCCGGGCGCGCCGACGATCGTCACGGTGCCACTGGTCAGCGCGTCCAGCACGGTGAGGTACCCGGCCCGGCCGGTGAAGTGGACGACGTCGGGCGGCAGCTGCGCGGGTACCACCCGGGGCGGGGCGGCCGGGGCGGCGGGCTCGGCATCGGTCTCGTCGGCGAGGATCGCCCGCTCCAGCTCGCGCAGTTCGGCGCCCGGCTCCAGGCCCAGCTCGTCGACCAGACTCTGCCGGCCGCGGCGGTACACCTCCAGGGCGTCGGCGCGCCGGCCGGCCCGGTACAGCGCCCGCATCAGCTGGCCGCGCAGCCGCTCCCGCAAAGGGTGCTCGGCGACCAGGCCGGACAGTTCGGCGACGAGCTCCTGGTCGCGGCCGAGCGACAGCTCGTAGGACAGGCACTCCTCCAGCGCGGTCAGCCGCTGCTCGTCCAGCGCCGCCGCGGCCGCGTCGACCATCCGGCCGGACATGCCCGCCAGCGCCGGCCCGCGCCACAGTGCCAGCGCCTCGCGCAGCGCCGCGACCGCCGCGGTGAGGTCACCGGCCGCGCCGCTGCGCCGGCCCTGGTCGACGAGCTGGCCGAACACCTCGGCGTCCAGCTCGCCGGCCGCGATCCGCAGCACGTACCCGGCCGGTGTGGTGCCGATCGCATCCGGCCGGTCCGGTTCGGCCAGCCGCTGGCGCAGCGTCGAGACGCAGTTGCGGACCAGCTTGCCGGCCGTCTCCGGGGGACGGTCGTCCCAGACCGCGTCGACGAGGCGCTCCAGGGACACCACCCGGTTGGCGCCGAGCAGCAACGCCGCAAGTACCCGCTGCTCCCGGGACCGACCCAGGTCCAGCTCGCGCCCGCCTACCATGATCTGGAGCGGACCGAGGATCCGAAACCGCATGACCGCTCGCTCCAGCACGTGGAAGTTCACGCGCCAGAGTAGAGCGCCGTGTCCAGTCCGCCGCACGCGGCCCGGTTCATCCGGTCGATCCACCGCCCCCCTCGAACCGGTCCGTTGATCGTGTGGCGGTGGATCGACCGTCGGTGCCGACTCTGCCGGCCGGTGTCCCCGAAGCGTCCTCGCTCCGTCCCCGACCGGCGGCGGGCTTGATAGTTGCGTGAGTCACACATATGGTGAGGCCATGACCAGGACGTTGGAGACCAAGCTGCAGATCGCCGACTGGGACGAGAAGCCCTACCGGGAGCTGCCCGACGGGCGCCGGTTCACCCGCGCCGAGGTCAGGCTCACCGGCTCGGCCGGCGAGGGACTGGCCGCGGGCGCCTTCGAGGCGCTGATGTACTACCGCGCGGACGGCACGGGTACCTATGTCACGCTCATGTCGCTGGACGCCACGCTGGACGGCCGGGCGGGCGGCATCGTGCTGCAGGGCGAGGGCACCTACGACGGCACCACCGCGCAGATCCGCTACCGCGTCGTCGAGGCGACCGGCGAGCTGGCCGGCCTGACCGGATCGGGTACCAGCCGGTCCACCCACGCGGACTACCCGTACCTGCCGCTGGCACTGGATTATGACCTCGGGTGACAGACCTTGACCGCGAGGCCAACGTGCTCGGGGCGCTCGCGCTGGTCATCACCGACCAGACCGCCGCCGCGGCCGCCGCGGCCGCCGGCCAGTCGCCGTCCGCGGCCGCGGCACTGTCCGCCCTGCACCATTTCCTCGACCGGCCGACGATCGACCGGCTGCGCCAGGTACTGGGACTGACGCCGTCCGGCGCGGTACGGCTGGTCGACCGGCTCGTCGAGGCCGGGCTGGTGACCCGCGGGCCGGGTGCGGACGGGCGTTCCCGGTCGGTCGCGCTGACCGCGCGGGGGCGGCGGGCGGCCACCCGGATCTCGGCGGCGCGCGCCGCGCTGCTGTCCGGCACGCTGGCCGGGCTCTCCCGTACCGAGCGGGACACGCTGCACGGGCTGCTCGGAAAGGTGCTGGCCAACGTGGTGCAGGCGAAGGAGGGTGGCGCCTGGATCTGCCGGCTGTGCGACCTCGACGCGTGCGGCCGGGCGGCCGGGCACTGTCCGGCCGCGAACGCCGGCCTGGCCAAGTACGGGCCACCCTCAGTAAGTGACTGACATCGATATGTGAGCGTGCTTCCGGTGTGCGGCGAGGAGCCGTAGTCTCCGGACAGAACGCCCATGACCGCCCCGACGAAAACCCGCCCGCAGACTCCGGCCAGCATGAGCGGCTGGCCGAGGTGGGTACCCTTCGCCCTGCTCGCGATCGCCTTCCTGCTCGTCGCCGGCCCGCTGGGCAGCGCCGGCAGCAAGCTCGCCGACGTACAGCGCAACGACGCGACCGCCTACCTGCCGGCCGGTGCGGAGGCGACCGGGGTGAGCGACCGGTACCAGAAGTTCACCGGCATCGAGTCGACCACCGCGATTCTCGTGTACCAGCGGGCGTCCGGCCTGACCAAGCAGGACCAGATCAACATCACGCTGGTCGACCTGCAGATCGCCGAACAGTTGAGCGCACACCTCGCCGCGCCGCCGATGGGCCCGATCATCTCCGACGACAGCCAGGTCGGCGAGGTCATCGTCAGCCTCATCGGCTCGGACCCGAACCGGCTGCGCGGCGACGTCGACACGCTGCGCGCGACCGGTGCCAACGCGGAGGGCCTGGACTTCCACGTCGCCGGGCCGGCCGCGGCGCTGACCGACCTGACCGAGGTCTTCAGCGAGGTCGACGGGGTGCTGCTGCTCGTCGCGCTCGGTGCGGTACTGCTGATCCTGGTGGTGGCCTACCGCAGCCCGGTGCTGCCGTTGGTGGTGCTGGGCGTCGCCGGTACCGCGCTGGGGCTGGCCAACGGCGTGGTCTACCTGCTGGCGAAGCAGGGCGTGCTGACCGTCTCCGGTGACGCGCAGGGCATCCTCGACGTGCTCGTGCTGGGTGCGGGTACCGACTATGCGTTGCTGTTGACCGCGCGGTACCGCGACGAGCTGCGCCGCCGCCGCGACCGGTACACGGCGATCTCGGCCGCGTGGCGCGGGGTCGTGCAGCCGATCGTGGCCAGTGGCTCGACGGTCATCCTGGCCCTGCTCTGCCTGCTCGCCTCGGACCTCGGCTCGACCCGCGGCCTGGGCCCGGTGGCCGCGGTCGGCATCGCCTGCGCGCTGGTGTCCATGCTGGTGCTGCTGCCCGCGGTGCTCGCGCTGACCGGGCGGTGGGCGTTCTGGCCGTTCCGGCCGGCGTACGGGTCGGCCGCCACCGGCGAGCGCGGCTTCTGGTCGCGGCTGGCCGCCGGGATCGGGCGGCACAGCCGGCTGGTGTGGGTGCTCACGGTGCTGGCGCTGGGCGGGCTCGCCCTGGGTACCGCGCGGCTGGAGGCGCACGGGGTACCGCGCACCAACTCGTTCCTCGCCCCGGTCGACTCCAACGCCGGGCAGGACGTGCTGAGCCGGCACTTCTCCGACGCGTCGGCCACCCCGGTGCTCGTCGTCGCGAACGCCGGCCGGCTCGACGCCGTGGTACAGGCGGCCGACAGCGTGCCCGGGGTGACGAAGGCGCGAGCGTACGTCGATCCGCTGGAGGCCTTCGACCGGCAGAAGGCCGGCCAGCCGGCGCCGCCGCCGAAGCAGGTCGACGGGCAGGTGCTCATCTCGGTGACGATCGACGCCGCGCCGGACTCGCCGCGCGCGACGGCCACGGTACGGGCGTTGCGCGACAAGGTGCACGCGGTACCCGACGCGGCCGCGAAGGTCGGCGGGTACACCGCGACGAACCTGGACCTGCAGCTGACCGCGCAGCGCGACCGGCAGGTGGTCATCCCGCTCGTGCTCGGTCTCGTCCTCGTCGTGCTCATGCTGCTGCTGCGCGCCGTGGTCGCGCCGCTGATCCTCGTCGCGACGGTGATCCTGTCGTTCGCCGCGACGCTCGGCGTGTGCGGCGTGATGTTCCGCGACGTGTTCGGGTTCGCCGGCGCGGACTCGTCGTTCCCGCTGTTCGCCTTCGTGTTCCTCGTCGCGCTCGGGGTGGACTACAACATCTTCCTGATGTCGCGGGTGCGCGAGGAGGTACCCAGGCGCGGGCACCGGGCCGGCACGCTGACCGGGCTCGCCGCGACCGGTGGGGTGATCACGTCGGCCGGCGTGGTGCTGGCCGCCACGTTCGCCGCGCTCGCGGTGCTGCCGCTGCTGGTGCTCGCCGAGCTGGCCTTCGCGGTCGCGTTCGGCGTGCTGCTCGACGCGCTCGTGGTGCGCACCCTGCTGGTACCGGCGCTGACCGTCGACGTGGGCCGGTTCGTCTGGTGGCCGGGTCCGTTGCGGCGCGCCGACCCGTAGTCGGTGGCGACCCGGAGGCAACCTGGGGCGGCCGGGATTGCGTCTGGTGAATGGTACCGGCCATCCGGGCGGCCCGGATCCCCATCGCCACGATCATGCGGGCATGATGCCGGGCATGACAGTCGATATCATCCAGCGCCCGGTGGACACCGGTGACGTCCGGCTCAACGTGGCCACCGCCGGCGACGGGCCACCGGTCCTGCTGCTGCACGGATTTCCGGACTCGTGGCTGGTGTGGCGGTACCAGATCGAGGCGCTGGCCACGGCCGGGTACCGCGTCGTCGCGCCGGACCTGCGCGGGTTCGGCGAGTCCGACCGGCCGGCCGAGGTGGCCGGGTACACGGTCGACAAGCTCCTCGGCGACGTGCTCGCGGTGTGCGCCGACGCCGGGATCACCCGTACCCCGGTGGTCGGGCACGACTGGGGCGCCTCACTCGCCTGGCAGCTCACCTTCCACCGGCCGGAGCTGGTCGAGCGGCTGGCGGTCCTGTCGGTCGGCCACTACGCCGCGGGCGTCGCGGCCGGGTGGGAGCAGCGCCGGCTGTCCTGGTACATGCTGTGGTTCCAGTTTCCCGGCGTGGCCGAGGCGGTGTTCCCCGCCCAGGACTGGCGGCTGTACCGCGAGTGGGCCTGGGGCGGCGCCGGACCGGGGGAGCACCCCGAGTGCGAGCGCCAGATCGCGGACCTGTCCCGGCCGGGGGCGCTGACCGCCGCGCTCAACTGGTACCGCGCGAACATCAAGCCGGAAAGGTACGTCGTGCCCGAGTTGCCGGCGGCGCCCCGGGTCCGCTGCCCCACGCTGGGAATCTGGTCGTCGGGGGACGAATTCCTCGGCGAGGCGCAGATGCGCGGGTCCGGCGGGTACGTCGACGGGCCCTGGCGGTACGAGCGGGTGGACGGCGGCCACTGGATCCCGACGAGCGCGCCGGAGGCAGTAAACCGGCTGCTCCTCGAATTCCTGCCAGCGCCCTGAACCCGCACCTCGACGACAACCACTCAGCGACCGTGCGGAGCGGCCGATAAGAGGCACATGACGGTCTCCGCGCCGCGCTCCGACAGCGCGCGATCCCGATCGGCCGGGCGGCTGGGCGCCGCCCGGACCCGCCGGGGGATCGGCTTCAGCCTGGCCGCGGTACTGGTGCTGGTCAGCCTTGCCGGGTTCGTCGACACATGGCGCCAGGCGACCGTGGTCAGCCGGGCAGGGCGGGCCGCCCAGGCGGCCGGCAACTACGAGGACGCCCGGTTCCTGGTCACGCTGGCGCACGCCGAACGGGTACGGGCGCTGCGCGACCCGGGCGACGTCGTGGCCGCGGTCCGGCACCAGGACCTGGCCGCCCGGTTCGTCGCGGTGCTCAACGGCACCCGGTCGATCGACCCGGGCCGGGCGCCCGCGGTCGCGCTGGTCCTGCGCGACGAGACCGTCTACCTCGGGCTGACCGGCCAGTTCTTCACGCTGACCGCCGCGGGCCAGACCAGCGCCGCGCTGACCCTGCACACCGACCGCATCGGGCCGCTGGAGCAGCGGATGCTCGACCAGCTCGGGGTGCTGACCGGGAACAGCCGGGCGGAGAGCGACGCGGCCCACCGGGAGCTGTCCCGCCAGTCCCGGCTGCTGCGGCTGGGCGCCCCGGTCGTGCTCTGCGCCGGGCTGCTGCTGCTCGGCCTGTTCGCGCTGATGACCCGCTCGTTCCGGCGCACCGTGGAGAACCAGGCCGCCTACGACCCGCTGACCGGGCTGCCCAACCGGACCCGGTTCCAGAGCCGGTGTGGGCGGCTGCTCACGGCGGCTGACGGTACCCCGATGGAGCCGGCCGTGCTGCTGCTGGACCTCGACGAGTTCAAGCAGGTCAACGACACGCTCGGGCACCATGTCGGCGACCAGTTGCTGGTGCAGGTGGCGGCGCGGCTGCTGGACGCGGTACGGGCGCAGGACAGCGTGGCGCGGCTGGGTGGTGACGAGTTCGCGCTGCTGATCGCCGACGGCGGGCAGGTCACCGCGACCCAGGTCGCCGAGCGGATCACCGAGAACCTGCGCCAGCCGTTCGTGCTCGACGGGGTGACCCTGGACATCGAGGCCAGCATCGGCATCGCGGTCGCGGCCGACGGCGACGACGTGCTGACCCTGGTCCGGCGCGCGGACACCGCGATGTACGTGGCCAAGCGGTACCGGCTGGGCCACGCGCACTACACCGAAGAGCAGGACGACAACACGATGACCCGGCTGACCCTGCTCAGTGACCTGCGCCGGGCGCTGGACGGCGACGAGTTCGAGCTGCACTACCAGCCGAAGATCGCACTGGACACCGGGCAGCTGATCGGCGTCGAGGCGCTGACCCGGTGGCGGCACCCGACCCGCGGGCTGCTGTACCCGGACGCGTTCATCGCGGCGACCGAGTCCAGCAACCTGTGCTACCCGTTCACCGTGCACGTGCTGGAGAAGGCGCTGCGGCACACCCGGGCCTGGGCCGACCGCGGGGTACGGCTGCCGGTCGCGGTCAACGTGTCCACCCGGTGCCTGCTGGACAACCGGCTGCCCGAGGCGGTCGCGGCCCTGCTGCACAGCTGCGGGGTACCGGCCGAGCTGCTCTGCCTGGAGATCACCGAGGGCAGCATCATGGCCAACCCGGAGCAGGCGCTGGACATCCTCGGCCGGATCCGGGCACTGGGCGTGATGACGTCGATCGACGACTTCGGCACCGGGTACTCCTCGATGGCCTACCTCAAGCTGCTCCCGGTCGACGAGCTGAAGATCGACCGGTCGTTCGTCAGCAACGTCGCGACCGACCCGACGAACGCCATGCTCGTCCAGTCGACCATCGACCTCGGGCACAACCTGGGCCTGTCGGTCACCGCCGAAGGGGTCGAGGACGCCGAGACCCTGGCGGTGCTGCGCGCCTTGAGCTGCGACGTCGCCCAGGGGTACTACTTCGCGCGGCCGCTGACGCCCGAGGCGCTCGGTACCTGGATGGCCGCGCGCAAGACCGGTGGTGTGGCGGTCGGCTGAGCTACCGCCGGCGCCGCGTTCATCCCTTCCAGGACGGGTCGCGGCCGAACGCGGCGATCAGCCGGTCCTGCTCGCCGGCGCTGTCGGGTACCTCGACCCGCGGCCCGATCGCGCCGCTGCTCCGGTAGGCGTCCTCGACGCCGGCGAACCATCGCGCGCACTCCGCCACCGCCGCCGCGTCCAGCGCGCGGTCGGCACCGGTCGCGGCGGCCAGGTCCCAGGCGTGCACCAGGTGGTCGGCCAGGATCTGGCGCAGGTACTCGGTGGCGGGGAAGTCGCCGAACGACAGGTGCACGGTGCGGTCCAGGGCGCCGGGCCCGGTGACGGCCGCGTCGGCGTCGTCGGCCGCGCCCGCCGCGGCACCGGCCGGGTCGGCGCCGAGCAGGTCGCCGTCGAACCGGTCACCGACCTCCTCGACGGTCGCTCCGGCCAGCAGCGGGCGGATCCACCGCTCCTCGGACACGACGTGGTTGACCAGGGCACGAACGTCCCAGTCGGTACATGGGGTGGGTGCCGACCACTGGTCGGGGCGCACCTGCCGTACCCGGTCGGTGAAGCCGGCGACGCTGCGCCGGTACAGGTCGATGAGGTCCACGGTGGTTATGCTGCCACGGATGATGGGCTATCCCAACGAACCGTTCGCGGGTCGCACGCTCGCCGAGGTCGGTCGCGACCTGCGGGCCGGCCGGACCGGGCCGGTCGAGCTGGTCGAGGCGACCCTCGCCGCGGTCGAGGCGGCGCAGCCGCGCTACAACGCGTTCGTCACCGTCGACGCCGAGGGTGCGCGGGCGGCCGCGGTACGTGCGGCCGGCGAGCTGGCCGGCGGTACCGACCGGGGGCCGCTGCACGGGGTACCGGTCGCGGTCAAGGACATCGTCGACACCGCCGGCCTGCGGACCACCATGGGGTCCCGGCACTTCGCCGGTCACCTGCCGGCCGGCGACGCGACCGTGCCGGCGCGGTGATCGTGGGCAAGACGACCACGCACGAGTTCGCCTACGGTCCCATGGGCGACGTCGCCGCGAACGGGCCGTGCGCCAACCCGCACGACCCGGCCCGGATGGCCGGCGGGTCCAGCGCCGGGTCCGCGGCCGCGGTCGCCGCGGGACTGGTACCGCTGGCCGTGGGTACCGACACGGGCGGCTCGGTGCGCATCCCGGCCGCGCTGTGCGGGGTGGCCGGGCTGCGGCCCTCGCCCGACGGGATACCCGGCGCCGGTGTCTTCCCGCTGTCCTGGTCGCTGGACACCGTCGGGCCGATCGCCGGCTGCGTCGCGGACGTGGCGCTCGGCTGGCGGGTGCTGGCCGGTGCCCGGGAGGACCTGCCCGAGGCGCCGTCCGCCATCCGCATCGGCGTGCCGACCGGGGCGTGGTTCGATCGCGTCGAGCCGCGCGTGGCCGCCGCCGTCGAGGACGCGGTACGGCGCCTCGGTGGCGACGCCCGCGAGGTCGCGGTACCCGATGCCGAGGAGCTCTACCACCTGTACCGGGTCGTGCAGTCCGCCGAGGCGGTGTCGATCCACCGGGAGCGGCTGGACACCGCACCCGAACTCTTCTGCCCCGAGACGCTGGACCGGTTGCGGCTCGCCGAGCGGGTACCCGCGTGGGAGTACGCCCGGTCGCTGCGCCGGATGCACGAACTGCGCGCGGCCGCGGTGCGCCGCCTCGCCGGGGTGGACGTGCTCGTGCTGCCGACCGTGCCGGTACCGGCTCCGCCGCTGGGTTTCCGCGACGGCGTGGCCGGGTGGGACACCACGCGCGACGCGTTGCTCGCCTTCACCGTGCCGTGGAGCACGTTGGGGCTGCCGGCGGTGTCGGTACCGTTGCCGGGTGACGGCCTGCCCGTCGGCGCGCAACTGGTGGGCCTGCCCGGCGGTGACGCGGAGCTGCTGGCTCTGGCCGCCCGCCTGGACTGACCCCGTTTCACCGCAGGCCGAGCCAGGCCTCGACCACCTCGTCGGCGTCCACAGTGGACAGTACGACCGGCGGCCCGTCGAGGTGGCCGCGTTGCGCCCGGCGGATCCGCTCGTTCAGGTCCTCGACCGTCCTGCGGACCGCCGCCTCGGTCTTCAGCTTGGCGACCGTGTGCCGGATGTCCTCGATCTCCCGGCGCAGCTTCAGCGACGCGGGCAGCACGCCGGTGATGTTCTCCCGGACGACCAGGTCCTTGAGCCACCAGTCCTCGTCGTCGGGCTGGCCGTAGCCGGGCAGCGGCTTTCCGGCGCCGGGCAGGTCGTCGAACTCGCCCCGCTCCCGCGCCTCGCGGATCTGCCGGTCGATGACCGACTCGTACCAACTGGTCATGTGCTCGTACCAGCGGGCCATCACCCGATTCTAGCCAGGCCGTAGGATCTGCTCCGGGCGGCAGGGGCCCCGGGTACGCCGCCGGCGTGCCCGCACGCTCACGCGACCCGGGGCGCGGACCCCGCGGGGAGGTAAGGCCATGCGGCCGATCGTTCTGCTGTCCACCGCCGACACCGACCTGCTGGCCGCCCGCGCGGCCGGCGTGCCGTGGCGGGTGGCCAACCCGGCCCGGCTCGACCCCGCCGAGCTGCCGGCGCTGCTCGACGGTGCGGCGCTCGTCGTGGTCCGGCTGCTCGGCGGGCGGCGCGCGTGGCCCGAAGGCCTGGCCGCGGTGCTGGCCACCGGGCTTGCGGTGGTCGCCCTGGGTGGGGAGGCCAGCCCCGACGCGGAACTCACCGCCCTGTCGACGGTACCGGCGGGAGTGGTTCACGACGGGCAGCGGTACCTGGTCGAGGGCGGGCCGGCGAACCTGCGCGAGCTGCACCGGTTCCTGTCCGACACGGTGCTGCTGACCGGTTCCGGGTTCGAGCCACCCGCGTCGATGCCGGTCTACGGCGTGCACGGTTCGTGGGCGGCCGACCCGGGCCGTCCCACGGTCGGGATCGTGTTCTACCGGGCGCACGCGCTGTCCGGCAACACCGGGTTCGTCGACGCGCTGTGCTCCGCCGTCGAGGCGGCCGGGGCGAACCCGCTGCCGGTGTACGCGGCCTCGCTGCGCGCCGTCGACGACGGGCTCACCGCGCTGCTGCGCCGGTGCGACGCGCTGGTGGTCACCGTGCTCGCCGCCGGGGGTACCCGACCGGCCGACGCGGCCGCCGGTGGCGACGAGGACACCTGGTCGGTCGAAACCCTTGCGGCGCTTGACGTACCGGTCGTGCAAGGGCTGTGCCTCACCTCGTCGCGCGCCGCCTGGCTGGCGTCGACCGCCGCGCTGACACCGATGGACGCCGCGATGCAGGTGGCCATCCCGGAGTTCGACGGCCGCCTGGTCAGCGTGCCGTTCTCGTTCAAGGAGACCGGACCGGACGGGGTACCGGTCTATGTCGCCGATCCGGAACGGGCCGCGCGGGTGGCCGGCATCGCGCTCGGGTACGCCCGGCTGCGGCGCATTCCCAATCAGGACAAGCGATTGGCGATCGTGCTGTCGTCGTACCCGACCCGGCACTCGCGGGTCGGCAACGCGGTCGGGCTCGACACGCCGGCGTCGGCGGTGGCGTTGCTGGGGGCGCTGCGCGAGGCCGGGTACGCGGTCGGCGGGTACCCGGAGGACGGCGACGCGCTCATCCACCGGCTCATCGCGGCCGGCGGGCACGACGTGGAATGGCTGACCGAGGAGCAGTTGGCCGCCGCGCCGATCCGGGTGCCCGGGTCGCTGTACCGTTCCTGGTTCGCGTCACTGCCGGCGTCGTTGCGCGAGGCGATGACCCGGGCCTGGGGGCCGCCACCGGGCGCGCTGTACGTCGACGGGGACGACATCGTGCTGGCCGGGCTGCGGTTCGGCAACGTGACGCTGATGATCCAGCCGCCGCGCGGGTTCGGCGAGAACCCGGTCGCCATCTACCATGACCCCGACCTGCCGCCGTCGCACCACTACCTCGCCGCGTACCGGTGGCTCGCCGGCACCGTCGACGCCGTCGTGCACCTGGGCAAGCACGGCACGCTGGAATGGTTGCCCGGTAAGGGACTGGGCCTGTCCGCGGACTGCGCACCCGATGCCGTGCTCGGCGACCTTCCGTTGGTCTATCCGTTCATCGTCAACGATCCGGGCGAGGGTACCCAGGCGAAGCGGCGCGGCCATGCGACGATCGTGGACCATCTGGTGCCGCCGATGGCCCGCGCCGAGACCTACGGCGAGATGGCGAAGCTGGAGCAGCTGCTCGACGAGTACGCGACGGTGGCGGCGCTGGACCCGGCGAAGCTGCCGGCGGTACGGGCGCAGATCTGGAGCCTCATCGAGGCCGCCGAGCTGCACCGCGACCTGCACGTGGCGGCCCAGCCGGGCGACATCGAGTTCGACGACTTCGTGCTGCACGTCGACGGGTACCTGTGCGAGGTCAAGGACTCGCTGATCCGCGACGGGCTGCACATCCTCGGTGGCGCGCCGGTCGGCGAGGCGCGGGTCAACCTGGTACTGGCGGTGCTGCGCGCCAACCAGGTCTGGGGCGGGGTGCACGGGGCGCTGCCCGGACTGCGAACCGCGCTGGGCCTGGCGGAGAACGCCGGACTGTCCGATGTGGACGGTGCCGAGGCGACCGCCCGGCAGCTCGTGGTCACCTGCGAGGGGATCGACTGGGCGCCCGACAAGATCGCAGCGGTGGTGACCGAGGTGCTCGGCACGCCGGTACCGGCCGTCGTCGCCGTGCTGGAGTTCGCGGCGACCGAGGTCGTTCCGCGGCTGGCCGCGACCGCCGGCGAGATCTCCGCTGTCCTGCACGCGCTGGATGGCGGGTACGTGCCGGCGGGGCCGTCCGGGTCGCCCACCCGGGGACTGGTCAACGTGCTGCCGACCGGGCGCAACTTCTACTCCGTCGACCCGAAGGCGATCCCGTCGCGCAACGCGTGGGACGTGGGGCGGGCGCTGGCCGACTCGCTGCTCGCCCGGCACCGCGAGGACACCGGCGACTGGCCGGCGACGGTGGGGCTGACGATGTGGGGTACCAGTGCCATGCGCACCCAGGGCGACGACATCGCCGAAGCGTTGGCACTGCTGGGTTGCCGCCCGGTGTGGGACGACGCGTCGCGGCGGGTGACCGGCGTGGCGGCGGTACCCCTGGCGGAGCTGGGGCGGCCGCGCATCGACGTGACCGTGCGTATCTCCGGGTTTTTCCGCGACGCGTTCCCGCACGTGGTCGCGCTGCTGGACGACGCGGTGGCGCTGGTGGCCGGGCTGGATGAGCCGGCGGCGGACAACTTCGTACGGGCGCACGTGCTGGCCGACGAGGCCGAGCACGGCGACCGGCGGCGGGCGACCACCCGGATCTTCGGGTCGAAGCCCGGGGCGTACGGCGCCGGGCTGCTCCCGCTTATCGACGCGCGTAACTGGCGCGACGACCGGGACCTCGCCGAGGTGTACGCCGTATGGGGCGGCTACGCGTATGGGCGGGGGCTGTCCGGCCGTCCAGCGCGCGAGGATCTGGAACGGGTGTACCGCCGGATGGCGGTCGCGGCCAAGAACGTGGACACCCGCGAGCACGACATCGCCGACTCCGACGACTACTTCCAGTACCACGGCGGGATGGTGGCGATGGTGCGGGCGTTGCGGGGCACCAATCCGGCGGCGTACATCGGCGACTCGCACCGGCCCGACGCGGTACGCACCCGGAGCCTGGCCGAGGAGACCACGCGGGTGTTCCGGGCGCGCGTGGTGAACCCGCGGTGGATCGAGGCGATGCGCCGGCACGGGTACAAGGGGGCGTTCGAGCTGGCCGCGACCGTGGACTACCTGTTCGGGTACGACGCGACGGCGGGCGTGGTCGAGGACTGGATGTACGAGAAGCTGGCGCAGTCGTACGTGTTCGACGACACGGTGCGGCAGTTCCTGGAGAAGTCGAACCCGTGGGCGCTACGCGGGATCACCGAGCGGCTGCTGGAGGCGGCCGACCGGGGCCTGTGGGCGGAGCCCGACCCGTCCACGCTGGATCAACTGCGGTCGGCGTACCTGGCCACGGAGGGCGACCTGGAAGGCCAGTGAGCGCAGCGAGGAGGGAAGACGGCGCAGCGGAGCGCCTCGCGGAGCGAACCAGCCAACTCAGTGAGCCGCGTTGACGTGGTGCTGGGCGATGGGGGAGCATGACCGGCGGAGCGGCAGTGGAGGAACCCGGTGCGAGTCCGGGGCGGTCCCGCCACTGTCACCGGGGAGTGGACCCCGAGTTACGGCCACCGCGAGGGAAGGCCGGGGCGAGCGTCGATCCGGGAGCCAGGAGACTCCGGCCGCGCCATGTTGTCGCCACACTGCGGGCGTGGACACCCGCGGAAGGGACCTGAGCGTGCTGGTGTACCTGAGTCGAAAGTGATTCCGCCGTTTCCGTTCGCGGCGATCGTCGGGCTTGCCGACCTGCGCCTCGCGCTGCTGCTCAACGCCGTGTCCCCGGGTATCGGCGGGGTACTGGTGCGGGGCGAGAAGGGTACCGCCAAGTCGACCATGGTCCGGGCGCTGGCCGCGCTGCTGCCGGACGTGACGGCCGTGGCGGGGTGCCGGTTCGGGTGCGATCCCGCGGTACCGGACGGGGAGTGCCCGGACGGGCCGCACGACGCCGGCGGACCGGTGGTCCGGCGGGCCGCGGCGCTCGTGGAGCTGCCCGTCGGGGCGACCGAGGACCGCCTGGTCGGCGCGCTGGACCTGCAGCGGGCGCTGACCGAGGGGGTCAAGGCGTACGAGCCGGGCCTGCTGGCCGCCGCGCACCGCGGGCTGCTGTACGTCGACGAGGTCAACCTGCTGCCCGACCACCTGGTCGACCTGCTGCTGGACGCGGCGGCGATGGGCCGGGCGTACGTGGAGCGCGACGGGGTGTCGGTGCGGCACGCGGCGCGGTTCCTGCTGGTCGGCACCATGAACCCGGAGGAGGGTGAGCTGCGGCCGCAGTTGCTGGACCGGTTCGGGCTCGCGGTCGACGTAGCCGCGCCGCGGGAGGTGGGCGAGCGCACCGAGGTGGTACGGCGGCGGCTGGCCTACGACGCGGACCCGGCCGGGTTCGCGTCCTCCTGGGCCGCTGCTGACGCGACGCTGGCCGCGCAGATCGATGTGGCGCGGCGCCGGTTGCCGTCGGTCGTGCTGCCCGACGGTGAGCTGCGGCGCATGGCCTCGGTGTGCGCCGCGTTCGACGTGGACGGGATGCGCGCGGACATCGTGGTCGCCCGTACCGCGACCGCGCTCGCGGCCTGGCACGGCCGGCCGGCGGTGACCGAGGCCGACGTGCGCGACGCCGCCCGGCTGGCGCTGCCGCACCGGCGCCGGCGCGACCCGTTCGACGCGCCGGGGCTGGACGAGCAGGCCCTCGACGAGGCGCTGCGGTCCGCGGAGCCTGACCCGCCGGAGCGGCCGGACGACCCGCCGGACGCCCCGGACGACCCACCGCCGTCCGGGGGTGGCGGCGCCCCGCCGCCGGATTCCGGATCTTGGACGCCGGCACCCCCGGAAGGGGGGACAAACGTCCAAGATCTCGCCGGGCCGGCCGATCCGGCCGGGCCGGCGGGACCGGCGGGACCGGGCGCCCCGGCCTCGACCGCGCCGCCCGCGGCCACCTACCGCGCGCGCCTGCTCGCCGTGCCGGGCACCGGTACCGGAGCGCGGGCCGGCCGCCGCTCGCCGGCCTTCACCCGCAGCGGCCGGGTGGTCGGCGCGCGCCGTCCCGAGGACCGGCTGACCAGCGTGCACCTGCCGGCGACGGTACTGGCGGCGGCGCCGCACCAGCGTGCCCGCGGCCGGACCGGTCCGCTCAAGGTCGAGCCGGCCGACCTGCGCGCGACCGTCCACAAAGGACGCGAGGCCAACCTGGTGCTGTTCGTGGTCGACGCGTCCGGTTCGATGGCCGCGCGGCAGCGGATGCGCGCGGTCAAGGGCGGCGTGCTGTCCCTGCTGCGCGACGCGTACCAGCGGCGGGACAAGGTCGGCCTGGTCACCTTCCGGGGTACCGGTGCCGAGGTGGCCCTGCCGCCGACGACGAGCCACGAGATCGGCGCGGCCCGGCTGCGCGACCTGCCGACCGGTGGACGCACCCCGCTCGCCGCGGGCCTGTTGACCGCCGCGCGGCTCGTCGCGACCGAGCACCGGCGCGACCCGTACCGCCGGCCGCTGGTCATCCTCGTCACCGACGGCCGGGCGACGACCGGGCCGGATCCGGTGAGCGCCGCGCCCGCGCTGCGCGACGTCGCCTGCGTGGTCGTCGACTGCGAGTCCGGACCGGTCCGGCTGGGGCTGGCCGGTCGGCTGGCCGTCGCGCTTCAGGCGCGGTACCTGCGCCTGGAAGAGCTGTCCGCCGACGGCCTGCGCGCCGTCGCCACCGGCGGGAGGGCCGCCTGATGCCGCAAGGAAAAGTCGAACAGGTACCCGATGACGGCCTGACCACCCGCGAACGCCGCCGCCAACCCGTGCTGGCCGTGCACACCGGCATCGGCAAGGGAAAGTCGACGGCCGCGTTCGGCATGGCGTTGCGCGCCTGGAACGCCGGCTGGCCGGTCGTCGTGTTCCAGTTCGTGAAGAGTCCAAAGTGGAGGGTCGGCGAGGAGACCGCGCTGCGCGCGCTCGGCGAGCACCACGCGCGCACCGGACAGGGCGCCCCGGTCACCTGGCACAAGATGGGTGAGGGCTGGTCGTGGCTGGCCCGGCCGGGCGACGAGCGCGATCACGCCGCCGAGGCCGCCGAGGGCTGGGCGCAGGTCAAGCGCGACCTGGCCGCCGAGCGGTACCGGTGTGGGGCTGGGTCGACGTCGACGACGTGGTGTCGACGCTGGCGAAGCGGCCGGGCACGCAACACGTCGTGGTGACCGGGCGGGACGCCGCGCCCGCGCTCGTCGAGGCCGCCGACCTGGTGACCGAGATGAGCAAGGTGAAGCATCCGATGGACGCCGGTCGCAAGGGGCAGCAGGGCATCGAGTGGTAGCGGTACCGCGCATCGTCGTCGCCGCGCCCGCGTCCGGGCACGGCAAGACGACCGTGGCCACCGGGCTGCTCGCCGCCTTCCGTGCCCGGGGCGTGAAGGTGGCCGGGTTCAAGGTCGGTCCGGACTACATCGACCCGGGGTACCATGCGCTTGCTTCGGGCCGGCCCGGCCGCAACCTCGATCCGGTGCTCGTCGGCGCCGACCTGATCGCGCCGCTGTTCGCGCACGGGGCGGCCGGTGCCGACCTCGCGGTCGTCGAAGGCGTGATGGGACTGTTCGACGGGCGGGCGCTGGCGGGTACCGGTGCGGCCGGCGGGGATCCGGGCAGCACCGCCGACGTGGCGGCGCTGCTGTCGGCTCCCGTGGTGCTCGTGGTCGACGCCGCGGCGCAGGGCCGGTCGGTGGCCGCGCTGGTGCACGGGTACCGGACGTTCGGCAGCGGGGTACGGCTGGCCGGGGTCATCCTCAACCGGGTCGGCTCCGACCGGCACGAGGCGATCCTTCGGGCGGCCCTCGACGAGGTCGGCATGCCGGTGTTCGGGGTGCTGCGCCGGCACGACGCGGTCGCCGCACCGTCGCGGCACCTCGGCCTGGTACCGGTGGCGGAGCGGCACGCCGAGGCGCTCGATGCCGTGCGGGCGCTCGCTTCCCTGGTGACCGGTTCGGTCGACCTGGACGCGGTGCTGGCCGTTGCCCGCGACGCGCCACCGCTTGCGGCCACGCCGTGGTCGGCCTCGGTCGTGGCGCCGCCGGTGTCGGCTGCGCCGGTGGTCGCCGTCGCGGGCGGGCCGGCGTTCTCGTTCAGCTATACCGAGACCGCCGAGCTGTTGGCCGGCGCCGGCGCGCAGGTGTCCATCGTGGACCCGGTGCGCGACGAGTCGTTGCCGGCCGGCACCGCGGCGCTGGTCGTCGGCGGTGGCTTCCCCGAGGTGTACGCCGCGGAGCTGGCCGCCAACGAGCCGCTGCGCAAGGAGGTCGCGGTACTCGCCGAGCGCGGCGCGCCGATCGCGGCCGAGTGCGCCGGACTGCTCTGGCTGTGCGAGCGCCTCGACGGCGCACCGATGTGCGGCGTGCTGCCCGCCGTCGCGTCGATGGGACCCCGCCTGACGCTGGGGTACCGCGACGCCGTCGCGCTGACCGGATCCTGGCTCGGCCCGGCCGGTACCCGCGTCACCGGGCACGAGTTCCACCGCACCACGCTGACCCCGCCGGCCGGGACGGCACCCGCGTGGGCGTGGCGGGACCGGCCGGACCGAGTTGACCGGGCCGCCAGCGAGGCGGCCGAGGGCTTCGTCGCCGGCAACGTCCACGCCTCGTACCTGCACCTGCACTGGGCCGGCCGGCCGGAGATCGCGTGGGGACTGGTGGCGGCATGCGGCTGATCGGTGTCGGGGTCGGCCCCGGCGACCCGGAACTGGTGACGCTCAAGGCGGCCCGGGTACTGGCGAGCGCCGACCGGGTGTTCGTCCCGGTGCTCGATCCCGCCGACACCGGCCGCGCGGAGGAGACCGTCGCCGCGCACGCGTCGCCCGAGCGCATCGAGCGGGTGGTGTTCGCCCTCGATCCCGCGCAGCGCGGCCGGTACTGGGCGGCGGCCGGTCAGCGGGTGGCGGACTGGCTGCGCGAGACCGGTGGTACGGCGGCGTTCGCGACGATCGGCGACCCGAACGTGTATTCGACGTTCGGATACCTGGCGCGGGCCGTGCGCGCGGAGGTGCCCGAGGTCGCCGTCGAGACGGTACCCGGGATCACGGCCATGCAGGCGCTCGCGGCCGCCGCGGGTACCGTGCTCGTCGAGGGGCGGGAACCGTTGGCGTTGCTGCCGATGCCCTCCGA
>VAWN01000040.1:47463-115451 GCA_005885555.1 Actinomycetota bacterium | reverse complement strand
CTCGCCGCCGCCGCCGGGCGCGACGCGGTACTCGGCGAGCACGTCGGGCTGCCCGGCGAACGGATCGCGCCACTGTCCGATGTGGACGGTACCGCGGCATACCTGTCCACCGTGCTCATCCCGGCCAAGCGGGACGGTGCCCGGTGACCGCGCGGGTGACGTTCGTCGGCGCCGGTCCGGGCGCGGCCGACCTCATCACCGTCCGCGGCGCCGACGCGTTGCGCGCCGCCGACATCGTGGTGTGGGCGGCCAGCCTGGTGCATCCCGACGTGCTCCGGTACGCGGGTGCCGACGCCGAGATCGTGGACTCCGCGGAACTCACGCTGGAGTCCACTGTGGACATCTACCGGCGCGCGGTGGCCGAAGGGCTGCACGTGGTGCGGCTGCACTCCGGCGATCCGGCGCTGTGGGGCGCGTTGCAGGAGCAGCTCGACGCGTGTGCGGCGCTCGGCCTGCCGACCGAGGTGGTACCCGGGGTGTCCGCGTTCTCCGCGGCGGCCGCGGCCGTGCAGCGGGAGCTGACGGTACCGCGGGTCGCGCAGTCGGTCGTGCTGACCCGGCTCGAAGGCGGCAAGACCCCGATGCCGGAAGGGGAGAGCGTCGCGCAGTTCGCCCGGCACGGTACGACGATGGCGGTGTTCCTGTCCGCCGCGCGCACCAGGCAACTGGTCGAGGAACTGCTCGCCGGCGGGTACCCGCCGCACACGCCGGTCGTCGTCGCATACCGGGTCAGCTGGCCCGAGGAGCTGGTGCTCACCTGCACCGTGGAAACCCTCGCCGCGACGGTGCGCGAGCACAAGCTGTGGAAGCACACGCTGTTCCTCGTCGGCCCGGCGCTGGCCGCGTCGGGTACCCGCAGCCACCTGTACCACCCCGGCCACTTCCACGGTTTCCGCCGCGCGGATCCGTTGGCGCGCAAGGCACTGCGCGATGGATGAACCGGAGCTGCGCGAGCCGGACCTGCCGCGCACCGCGAAGGTACGCCCGAAGGCGCTGCGCACCGGATGGACGACGGGCACCTGTGCCTCGGCCGCGGCCAAGGCGGCGGCCCTGCTGCTCAAGGACGGGCCGCCGCCACCCGAGTGGGTCGACGTCGGACTGCCGTCCGGGCGCCGGGTCACGTTCGCGGTCGACCGTGCGGCGATGGTCGGCGAGGCGGCGCAAGCGGTGGTGGTCAAGGACGCCGGCGACGACCCGGACGTCACGCACGGCGCCCGGCTCACCGCGACGGTCTCCTGGCGGGACGCGCCCGGCGTGGAACTGGCCGGCGGCGAGGGCGTCGGCGTGGTGACCAGACCCGGTCTCGGGCTGCCGGTCGGCGGGCCGGCCATCAACCCGGTACCCCGCACGATGATCACGCAGGCGGTCACCGAGGTGGTCGGCGAGCGGGGCGTGCACGTCGTCGTCAGCGTTCCCGACGGCGAGCGGATGGCCCGGAAGACGACGAACCGGCGGCTGGGCATCCTCGGCGGCATCTCGATCCTGGGTACCACCGGCATCGTCCGCCCGTTCTCCACCGCCTCCTGGCGGGCCAGCGTCGTGCAGGCGGTCCAGGTCGCCGCGGCGCAGACCGAGACGACCGTGGTGCTGTGCACCGGTGGCCGCACCGAGAAGGGCGCCATGGCACTGCTGCCCGACCTTCCCGAGGTGTGCTTCATCGAGGTCGGTGACTTCACCGGCGCGGCGCTGCGCACCGCCGTCGAGCACGGCATCACCCGGGTCGTGTTCGTCGGCATGGTGGGCAAGCTGACCAAGCTCGCCAGCGGGGTGCTCATGACGCACTACACCCGTTCGCGCGTCGATGTCGGGCTGCTCGGCCGGATCACCCGGGAGGCCGGCGGGACAACGGAACTGGCGGCCGAGGTCGACGCGGCGAACACCGCCCGGCACGGGTACGAGCTGTGGGCCGGCGCCGGACTGCTGCGCGCGGCCGGGGATGCGCTGTGCGCGCGGGTGCGCGATGTGCTGGTCCGGTTCGGCGATGGGGCGATCAGCGCGGACGTCGCGATGGTGGACTTCACCGGCCGCACCGTCGTGGCCGCCACGGTGCCGGACTGGGTCGGATGATCAGCGTGCTGGGAACCCCGCTGCCGGCCGGCGCCGCCGAACGCATCGCCGCCGCCAAACTCGTCGTCGGCGCCGCCCGGCATCTGTCCACAGTGGACACCACGGCGGAGACCGTGGTTCTCGGCGAGGTACCCGCCGCGGTCGCCCGGCTCGCCGCGCACGACGGGCCGGCGGTCGTGCTCGCCAGCGGCGATCCCGGCTTCTTCGGCATCGTCCGCGCCCTGCGGGCGGCCGGGCTCGACGTCGACGTGCTGCCCGCGCCGTCGTCGGTCGCGGTCGCGTTCGCCCGGCTCGGCCTGCCCTGGGACGACGCTCTCGTGGTCTCCGCGCACGGACGGTCGCTGCGACCGGTGGTGCACGCGTGCCGCGCACACCGCAAGGTCGCCGTGCTCACCGGTCCCGGTACCGGTCCGGCCGAGATCGGCGCCGCGCTGCGCGACGTGCCGCGCCGCCTCGTCGTCGCCGAGCGGCTCGGCACGGCCGACGAGCGGATCACCGAGACGACCCCGGCCGAGGCCGTCACCGCGCGGTGGCACGACCCGAACGTCGTGCTGGTTCTGGGCCCTGGTCCGGTCGCGGCCGCACCGGGCTGGGTCGCCGGAAACCCGCCCGGCCCGGCGGGGTGGGCGCTGCCCGAGGCGGCCTTCGCGCATCGCGACTCCATGATCACCAAAGCGGAGGTACGGGCGGTCGCGCTCGCCCGGCTCGGACCGCGCCTCGGCGACCTGGTGTGGGACATCGGGGCGGGCAGCGGCGCCGTCGCGGTCGAGTGTGCCCGGTTCGGCGCGGCGGTGCTCGCCGTCGAGCGCGATCCCGTTGCCTGCCAAGGCATCCGGGACAACGCCCGAGCGCACGGGGTGGAGCTGGCGGTGGTCGGGGCGGCCGCGCCGGACTGCCTCGCCGAGCTGCCCGACCCGGATGCGGTCTTCGTCGGTGGCGGCGGGCTCGACGTGCTGCGCGCGGGTGCCGCCCGCCGGCCGGCCCGGCTCGTCGTCGCGCTGGCCGCGGTGGAACGGGTCGGTCCCGCGCTGGCCGCACTTGACGGCGCCGGCTATGCGGCCGAAGCCGTTCAGCTGCAGGCGAACCGGTACACGGCCCTGCCGGACGGTACCCACCGGCTGGCGGCCACCAACCCGGTCCACCTGGTCAGCGGGGTACTGCGGTGATCGGCCTGGTGACCGCGACCGCGGCCGGGCGGCGGATGGCGCAGCGGCTGGCCGACGCCTGGCCGGGCGGCTGCACCGTCCACAGTGGACCTGTTGCGGACCAGCTCCGGGCGGCCTGGAACACGTCGGACACGCTGGTGTGCTTCCTCGCGACCGGCGCGACGGTACGGCTGCTGGCGCCGCTGCTCGGCGACAAGAGCACCGATCCCGGGGTGGTGTGCGTCGACGAGGCCGGTGGGCACGCGGTCGCGTTGCTCGGCGGGCACGAGGGCGGCGCCAACGCCCTCGCGCACCGGGTCGCCGAGGTCCTCGGTGCCCGGCCGGTCGTCACGACCGCGAGCGATGCGACCGGGCACCCGGCGCTGGACTCGTTCGGTGCCGACCTCGGGTTCCGGGTCGCCGACCGGGCCGGCCTGGCACGGGTCGGCCGGGCGCTGCTCGACGGGTCACCGGTGCGCCTGGTCGCCGACGCGACCTGGCCGGTACCGGCGTTGCCGACCGCCCGCACCGGCCCGACCGGCCGTACCGGCCCGACCGACCCGACCGGCCCGACCGACCCCACCGGCCCGACCGACCCGACCGTCGCGGTCTCCGACCGTCTCGACGCGACCGGCGACCTGGTGTACCGGCCGCCGTCGCTCGTCGTCGGCGTCGGTTCGAGTCGTGGCGTACCCGCCGCGGAGGTCGCCGCGCTGGTCCGCGACGCGCTCGCCGACGCCGGGCTGGCGATCGAGTCCGTCCGTGCGCTGGCGACGGTGGACGTGAAGGCCGACGAGGCCGGGATCGTGGCCGCCGCGCACGATTTCGGCGTGCCGCTGCTGACGTTCCCCGCGGCCGCACTGTCCACAGTGGACGTGCCGAACCCGTCGGAGGTCGTGCGGGCCGCCGTGGGTACCCCCAGCGTGGCGGAGGCGGCGGCGCTGCACGCGGCACGCGACGCGGGGCGGGACGCGACCCTGGTCGTCACCAAGCGGGCGAGCGCGATGGCGACCGTCGCGGTGGCCCGCCTGGTACCGCGCGGCCGGCTCACCCTCGTCGGCCTCGGCCCCGGCGCCGCCGACCTGCGCACCCCGCGGGCCACCGAAGCCCTGCGCCGTGCGCAAACCGTCGTCGGCCTGGACCAGTACGTGGACCAGATCGAGCACCTGCTCCGGCCGGGCACGACGGTCCTGCGCAGCGGGCTGGGCGAGGAGGAGGCGCGCGCCCGAACCGCCGTCGAGCTCGCCCGCGCCGGGCACGCCGTCGCGCTGGTCGGTTCCGGCGACGCGGGCGTGTACGCGATGGCCTCGCCCGCGCTGCAACTGGCCGGCCCGGACGTGGACGTGCAGACGGTACCGGGCATTACGGCGGGGCTCGCTGCCGCCGCGCTGCTCGGTGCCCCGCTCGGCCACGACCACGCGTACCTGTCCCTGTCCGACCTGCACACGCCGTGGCCGGTCATCGCCGGGCGGCTGCGCGCGTGTGCCGCCGCCGACCTGGTGCTGTGCCTGTACAACCCGCGCAGCGCCCGGCGCACCGCACAGTTCGACGAGACGCTGGCGATCCTCGCCGAGCACCGCAAGCCGGACACCCCGGTCGGCGTGGTACGCGACGCGACCCGGCCCGGACAACGGATCCGGCTCACCACGCTCGACGCGCTCGATCCGTCCACTGTGGACATGCGCTCGCTCGTCGTCGTCGGCTCCAGCCGCAGCACTGTCGTCGCCGGCCGCCTCGTCACCCCCCGGGAGTACCGGTGGCTGCCGTGACCTTCACCGGCTGCGCCGGCTGCGGTGCCTGCCTGCTGACCTGCCCGACCCATGCGATCCGTCCGGACGGCGGTCACCTTCACGCGCTGCCCGACCGGTGCACCGGCTGCGGCGAATGCGTCGAGGTGTGCCCCGTCGACGCCGTCCGCATCGAGCCAACCGAGGAGGAGACGTGACCGTCCAGATAGGACAGTGGACGCGGGCCGAACGGGTCCGGCTGTCCGGCATCGTGGGTACCGTCGTCGCGCTGAACGTGCTCGGCTGGTCGCTGTACCTCTACTACGCGCAGAGCCTGGCCGCGGCCAGCGCCTTCGCCGGCGCCGGTACCCTCGCCTACGTGCTGGGCATCCGGCACGCCTTCGACGCCGACCACATCGCGGCGATCGACGACACCACCCGGCTGATGCTGCTGCGCGGCCGGCGGCCGGTCGGCGTCGGGTTCTTCTTCGCCATGGGGCACTCGACCGTCGTGCTTGTCCTCGCGCTCGTGGTCGCGTTCGCCGCCCGAAGCGCGGCGGCCAACCACCTCGACGCGCTGCGCCATGCCGGCGCGCTGGCCTCCGCGATCGTGGCGGTCAGCTTCCTCACCCTCGTCGGCGTGCTCAACGCGCTGGTGCTCGTCGCGCTGGTCCGGCTCTGGCGCCGGCTCACCCGCGGCGAGGTCGACCAGGCGGCCGTCGACCGGGAACTGGCCAACCGCGGCCTGATGAACCGGATGCTGGGCAGCCGGCTGCGCGGCCTCATCCGGCAGAGCTGGCACATGTTCGCCGTCGGGCTGCTCTTCGGGCTCGGGCTGGAGACCGCGAGCGAGGTCACGCTGCTGTCGTTGCAGGCGTCCACCGCCGCACAGGGCGCCCTGCCCGCGCTGGCCGTGCTCACGTTGCCGGTACTGTTCGCCAGTGGAATGTCCACAATGGACACCGCCGACTCGTTGCTGATGACCCGCGCGTACTCGTGGGCATACCGCCAGCCCGCCCGCCGGCTGTACTACAACCTCGCCACCACCGGGATGACCGTGGTCGTCGCGCTGTTCGTCGCCTCGGTGTACCTCGCCGACGTCATCGTGCAGCTGACCGGCGTGGGTGGGCCGATCGGGGCGTACGCGGGACTCGCCGACCGGTTCGAGATCCTCGGGTACGTCATCGTGGGCGCGTTCGTGCTCGCCTGGGGCGGCGCCGTGCTCGTGTGGCGGTTCGGCCGGCTGGACCAGCGGTACCGCCAGTGAGAACCGTGCACCCGATCGAAACCGAGTCGTACCGCCGGCTGCGCGCCGCGGTCGACACGACCGGCCTGCCGCGGTACACCCGCGACGTCGTCGAGCGGATCATCCACACCACCGCAGACCCGGGCTGGCTGGACGACCTGGTGACCGACGAGGCGGCGCTGGCGGCCGGAGCAGCGGCGCTCGCCGCCGGTGCGCCGCTCGTCGTCGATGTCACGATGGTGGCCGCCGGGATCAGCGGGTACCCGACGGTGTGCCGCCTTGCCGACGCCCGCGCGGCCGACGGGCTCACCCGTACCGCGGCCGGAATCCGGCTCGCCGCAACGGAAGTCGGCGACGGTGCGGTCTGGGTCGTCGGCAACGCGCCGACCGCGCTCGACGAGGTGCTCCGGGTGGCCCGCCGGCCGGCGCTGGTCGTCGGGGTACCCGTCGGGTACGTCGGCGCGGTCGAAGCCAAAGCCGCACTGCGGGCGACCGGCCTGCCCCAACTGTCCAACCGCAGCGCCCGTGGCGGATCCGCCGTCGCGGCCGCGGCGGTCAACGCGCTGCGCTACGGAGACCCGCTCGCATGATCCCACTGCTGATCGCCGGCCACGGTACCGCCGACACCGAAGGGGCCGAACAGTTCCGCCGGTTCGTCAAGCGGGTCGGCACCCGCGTCGAGGTACCCGTCGCCGGCGGCTTCATCGAGCTGTCCCCACCACCGTTGGCCGAAGCGGTTTCCGGGCTCGTGGACGGGGGAGGGCGGCGGCTGGCCACGGTACCGCTGATGCTTGTGGCAGCGGGACACGCGAAGGGTGACATTCCCGCGGCGCTGGCGCGGGAACGGCAGCGGCATCCCGGGTTGTCCTTCGCCTACGGTCGCCCGCTCGGCCCGCACCCGGCGATCCTGGCGCTGCTGCGCGAGCGGTTGGCCGAAGCCGGCGCGGACCCGGACAGCACCGTGCTGCTGGTCGGCCGCGGGTCCACCGACCCGGACGCCAACGCCGAAGTGGCGAAGGTGGCCCGGCTGCTGGCCGAAACGACCGACGTGGCCGGCGTGGAGTACGCGTTCGTCTCGCTCGCGCCGCCGGACACGCCGGTGGCGCTGGAGCGGTGCCGCCGGCTGGGCGCGCGGCGGGTCGTCGTGCTGCCGTACTTCCTTTTCACCGGCGTGCTGCCGCAGCGGGTCGCGGCGCAGGCGCTGGCTTTCGCCGGCCTCGACGTGGCCGTGGCCGGCGTGCTCGGCGACTGTGACGAGCTGGCCGACGTGGTGGTCGAGCGGTACCGCGAAGCGCTCGCCGGTGACATCCGGATGAACTGCGACACGTGCCTGTACCGGGTGGCTCTGCCGCACCACGAACACCGGCTCGGCGCCGCGCAGGCACCGCACGACCATCCACACGACCTACTTGGTCCAGAATGAGATGTTGCTCCAGACCACCGTGATCGGGCCGGCACCGCTCGCGGTCCGGTAGGCGCCGAACTTGTCGTAGAAGCTGCCGCCCGGACTGGACATGGTGAACCGCAGCGAGCCGTTGATGTAGACCCGCAGCTCTTTGCCCACCACGTGGACGGTGTTGACCTGGACGGTGACGCCGACCACCGCGGTACCCGCGGCGGCGATCGTGCGGCCGTTGTTCACCGCGTACAGCCGGCCGCCGCGCTCCACCGCGAGCAGGAAGAACGGGCCGCTGGTCTTGAAGGTCTGCTTCAGGCTGATGCGGCTGCCGCCGATGCTGGTGATCCGGAAGAAGCCCTCGAACTGGTGGCTTCCGCCGCTGTAGGTGGCGTACCGGCGCTCGGCCCGCTGCTGGCCGCGCTTGTTGCCGCAGGTGAGCTGGAACGTGAGTCCGTTGATATGACCGCAGCCGGCCGTCTGGAGACTGAACGACGGGTCCACCGGCTTCCAGCCGCCCGGCTCGACCTGTGCCTGCGCGGCCTGCGTGACGAAGAGAACGCCGCACAGCAGGGTGAGAGCGCCGGCGAGGACCGCGAGCTTCCGCTTCACGATGCGCCTCCTTCCCCGGACGCAGGGGACGGCTGCGATGGAGATAGAAATATAGAAGATGGTTAATTGTTGCGGGTCACGCTAAATGACCTCGGCGCCGCGAGGCAAGACCCTGCCCGCCTGGCGGATACCGCTTTCCACGCGTGCCTCGTGCCGGGATCTTGGACGCCTGCGCCCCCGGCGGGGGGCACGCGCGTCCAAGATCGCGCCGGAACCGGCGGCGCGGCGTGCCGCGGCCCGCGCGGCGCCCGCGGGCCGCCGGCGGCTACTGCGGCACCGCGTCGGCGAGCGCCGCCACCGCCGCCACGAAGCACTCCAGCGGCGGGTTCACCAGCCCCGCCCCGACCTGACCGGTACCGGCGACCCGCCCCGCGATCCCGGTGTTGATCTGCGGCCGGATCCCGGTACGCAGCACCAGGGCGGCGTCGATGCCGGTCGGCGCGCCGCGGAAGTCGAGCACCGGCAACGGGTACGCGGGGTTCTCCGCCACCGTGATCTCGTACATCTCCCGCGTGGTACGCAGCGCGTCGGACACGGTACCGCCGACGAACCGCACGATCGCCGGCGCACCGGCCATGGCGAACCCGCCCAGCCCCGCGGTTTCCGTGATGGCCGAGTCACCGATGTCCGGGTTGGCGTCGTCCGGCCCGTACCCGCCGAGGAACAGCCCGTCCGGTACCGCGGCGGGGCCGGTGAACCACGCGTCGCCGGTACCGGCGACCTGGATGCCGAAGTCGGTGCCGTTGCGCGCCATCGCGGTGACCACCGTCGAACCCGCGATACCTGACGCCGCGGCCGCCTGGAGCTTCGCGCAGGGCATCACCAGGTTGAGGAAGAAGTGGTCGTTGCCGCCGATGAACCGGGCCACCCGCGCGACATCGGCCGACGGCAGCCCGGACTCGACCAGGTCGGGCAGCAGGTCGCGCAGCAGCATGAGGGTACCGGCGCGGTTGCGGTTGTGCCCCTCGTCGCCCATGGTCAGCATCTGCCCGACGAGCGCCTTGACGTCGACCGGCCCGTGCCGCCGGACGGCCGCCTGCAAGGCCGGTCCGAGCACGGCACCCATCCAGCGAAGCCGGTCGATTACCTCGGGCGCGTAGGCGCCGTACCGCAGCACCGCGCCCAGCCCCTCGTTCAGCGTGCACCAGCTGGTCCGGTCGTGCACCTCGTCGTGCAGTACCCACACCCACATCGACGGGGACACCACGCCGGCCATCGGCCCGACGCCGCCGAGGCGGTGGCACGGCACCCACTCGACACGGCCGCCGGCGAGAAGCCGCTCGGCGCCGGGCGGGTCGGACGCCAGCCCCTCCAGCAGGACCGCCCCGGTCAGCGCGCCGCGCAGCGGGCCGGACGCCCGCTCCCACGTCACCGGCGGGCCGGCGTGGCAGAACCGGCCGGGTTCCAGTCCGACGACCTCGCGCGCCGGCCGCACGTCGACCAGCCGCGCCCCCGCGGCGAGCATCCGCGCAGCCGCCTCGGCGTTCGCGCCCGCCCGCCGCGGATCGGCCAGTACCGTCGACAGCGCGTCGACCGACCCGTCCGGCGGCGGCTGCCACTCGACGGCGGTGTGCGCAATCCCTTGCTGCGCAAGCGAATCCGCGAACCGGGCGACTCCGGCCGTGACGAGCGTCGGGTTCAGGTTCATCGCACCAGCCCCGCCGCGAACCGGGCCGCCTGCGCGTTGGACAGGAACACCGCCGCGCCCGCGTCGCACAACGCCTGCGCCTGCCGCGCCAGACCCTGCGGGTCGGCCGCCGTGCCGGTCACCGACACCACGACCGGCCGGCCGGCCGCGGCGATCGCGGGTGCCAGCGCCGCGGCCGGGTCCGGGTCCGCGGCGTGCCCGAGCACGACATCGAGCAGTACCGCACCGCACGCCGGATCGGTCACCTGCGCTGCCAGGGCTTCCAGGCGGAGCGTGCCGTCGATCATCGGGTGCGGCCGGCCCCGGGTCAGCTCGTCGGCCCCGAAGTCGATCATCTGCCGGCCCGGGTCCGGGCCCAGCTCCGCGTCGGCGATCAGGGCCGCCTCCGCACACAGGGTGCCGCCGGCGAACAGGCCCCGCAACGAACCCCGCCGCGGCGCCGGGGCCGCGGTCGGCTGCCAGGCCGGCCAGGTCGTGGGTACCGGATAACCGAGCGCCTCGACCACGGCGGTCAGGTCGGGACGCCCCGGCCCGAGCAACGCGAAGCGCACCGGCGTGCGCAACCGCCGCGCGTGCCCGGTGACCCGCGCGGCGACCTCGGGCGCGGGCGGCTTGGACACCACCACGATCAGCTCGGTGGCCGGGTCGGCGTCCAGCACGTCCAGCGCGGCGAGCGTGGACCGCCCGGCCACCGCGGCGGACAGGTCCCGCCCGCCCACGCCCAGACAGTGCGAGATGCCCACGCCGGCCGCGTCGAGCAGGCACATGACCTGCTGCGCACCGGTACCCGACGCGGCGACCAACCCGACCGGCCCCGGCCGGACCACGTTGGCGAAGCCGAGGCCGACCCCGCCGACGACCGCGGTACCGCAGTCCGGTCCCATCACCAGCAGCCCGCGCGCGGCGGCCCGGTCCTTGAGCCGCACCTCGTCAGCCACCGAGACGTTGTCGGAGAACAGCAGCACCGAGGCGCCCGCGTCGAGCGCGTCGAACGCGTCGAGCACCGCGTACCGGCCCGGCGTCGAGACGAGCACCAGGTCCGCCCCGGCACGGCGGACGGCCGACCCGACGGAGCGGGGCGGAACATCGGCCGGGCCGCCGGCCGGCGCGGGACCGGGCGCCAGCGCGGCGTCCACCGCGGAGAGCGCGCCGGCCAGTGCCGCCCCGTCGCCGGCCGCGATGGCGACCAGCAGGTCCTCCGGCCGGGCGCCCGGCGGCGCGGCGAACCCGAGCCCCGCGGCCAGCTCCAGGTTGAGCCCCGTCGCCATGGCGACGAGCGCGGCGGATACCCCGGGCCGGTCCCGTACCGCCTGGCTGACCTGCATCAGCTGGACTGAGTCCCGGTAGACCCCCGTCCGGATCTCCAGATGCCGCTGCACGTCTTCAGACGGTAAGCGCCGGACTATGGTGTCGAGATGGAGGATGTTGCCAAGGCGCCCGGCGATTCTTCGGCGGGCTGCGCCGAACCCGCGCTCGGGTTGCGGGTACGGGAGGTGCTCGGCGCGGCGACCCTGGCCGGTGCCCGGGTGCTGGCCGGGGCGAGCGGGCTGGACCGGATCGTCCGGCGACTCAACGTCATGGAGGTACCCGACATCCTGCCCTGGGTGAAGCCGCACGAGCTGCTGCTCACCACCGGGTACCCGCTGCGCGACGACCCCGGCGCGCTGGTCGACCTGGTCGCCGAGCTCGATGCCCGGGGCCTCGCCGCGCTGGCCATCAAGCTGCACCGGTACCTGGACGCGGTACCCCCGCAGATGCTCGCCGAGGCGGACCGGCGCGGCTTCCCGATCATCGAGTTCCCCGCCGGGGTCGGTTTCGACGACGTGCTCAACGAGGTGCTCAGCGAGCTGCTCAACCGGCAGGCCGCGGTACTGGCGCGCAGCGAGGAGGTACACCGGGCGCTGGTCTCGGTGGTGCTGGCCGGCGGCGACCTGACCGACCTCGCCGCGGAGCTGGCCCGGATCCTCGCCGGGCCGGTGCACATCACCACGCCGGACGGCCGGGTGCTGGCCCGGGCCGGGGACGCGGCCGCCCTGCCGAACCGGACGGTGGTACCCATCGTCGCCGGCCAGGTCGACCACGGCCGGATCGTGGCCTTCCCGCCGGTACCCCTGACCGACGCCGATGTGCACGGCCTGGAGCGGGCGGCGACGGTGGCCGCGCTCGCGATCACCAAACAGCTCGCGGTCGCGGCGGTGGAGGGCAAGTACCGCGCCGACTTCCTGCGCGACCTGCTGACCGGCCGGGTCGACGAGGTACCCGCGGCGGTCGCCTACGCCCGGTCCTTCGGCTGGGAGCTGGACCGCCCGCTGGTCGCGGTCGTCGCGGAGCTGGACCGGCCCGGCGGCCACGACCCGCGGCCGGGCCACGACCCCCGGCCCGGCTACGACCCCCGGCCCGGCTACGACCCCCGGCCGGGCTACGACCCCCGGCCGGGCTACGACCCCCGGCCGGGCCGGGAGCGGTTCGCGACCGCCTGGGAGGCGGCGGTGCGCTCGCGTGACCCGCGCGCCCCGGTGGTCAGCTTCCACCAGGAGGTGGTGACCCTGCTCGGCGTGCCGGCGGACGGCGACCCGGCCCGGCTGGTGGCCGAGCTGGACCGCCTGGTGAAGACCGAGGGTCCGTTCTCCCTCGGCGTGTCGCGGGTGGCGACCGGGCCGGCCGCGCTGCCGGCCGCGTACGAGCAGGCGCGCACCGCGATCCGCATCGGCCGGCGGCTGTCCGGCGACGGCGCGCGGGCCAGCTTCGACTCCCTCGGCGTGCACCGGCTGATCGCGCTGATCCCGGACGCGGGGGAGCTGCGCGGGTACGCCGACGATGTGCTGGGGGAGCTGGCCGGCGAGGATGCCGGGTGCGCCGACCTGCGGCACACGCTGCAGGTGTTGCTGGACACCAACTGCAACGTCGCCGAGGCGGCCCGGCGGCTGCACTTCCACTACAACACGCTGCGGTACCGGATCGGCAAGCTGGAACGCATGGTCGGCCCGTTCACCACCGACCCGTCCCGCCGCCTCGACGTGGCCGTCGCCCTGCGCGTCCTGGACTTCGCCGCGGTCTGAACCCGTGCGGCCCCGGCCCGTCGATCTTGGACTTGTGGTGCCCGACTCGCGGAGCGACATCCCTTATCTCCCCGACACAACTCCAAGATCGGCGAGGAGGGGCGGCGCGGCGGCGCGGGGGCGCGGGAGGCGGAGCGGGGTGGCAATGTTCGCTAAGTGGCGACGGTGAGGTTAGGCGGATCCCGCCCATGAGTTGGTCACCGCCGAGGCCGCATGGTCAATCATGACTTTGTTGGGTTGGCGGGTCGTCCACGACGGGAAGACGCCGCCGCCGGGCGAGGTGGTCCGCCCGGACGAAAGGCTCTCCTGGCCGCGCACGATCGGCCTGGGTGCGCAGCACGTGGTCGCGATGTTCGGGGCGACCTTCGTCTTCCCGATCGTCATGGGGCTCAACCCGCAGCTGGCCATCATGATGAGCGGCATCGCGACGATCTGCTTCCTGCTGATCGTGCAGGGCCGGGTGCCCAGCTACCTGGGTACCTCGGCCTCGTTCGTCGGCGGCGTGGTCGCCATCCGGGCGCAGGGTGGCACCTCGCCGGACGTCACCGGGGCGATCCTGATCGCCGGCCTGGTGCTGCTGGCCTGCGGGGTGGGCATCCACTTCGCCGGTTCCCGGGTGCTGCACGCGGTGCTGCCGCCGGTGGTGACCGGCGCGGTGGTCATGCTGATCGGGTTCAACCTGGCGCCGGTGGTGGCCAACATCTACTGGCCGCAGGACCAGTGGGTCGCCCTGCTGACCATGCTCGCCGTGATGGCGATGGCGCTGGGGTTCCGCGGGTTCCTGGGCCGGATCGCGGTGTTCCTCGGGCTCATCTTCGGGTACCTGCTGTCGTGGATCTTCGACCTCGTGTTCGGGAAGATCAACTCGTACGACCCGGTCGCCGGCAAGGTGACCCTGCACGACCGGGTCAACTGGGCCGGGGTGAAGTCGGCGGGCTGGTTCGGGTTCCCGCCGCACACCAGCATCGGACCGGACGGCAAGGAGATCCCCGGCTGGCACCTGCCGCACCTCAACGCGGTGTTCATCCTGCTCGTCCTGCCGGCCGTGATCGCGCTGATCGCGGAGAACACCGGGCACGTGAAGGCGGTCGCCGAGATGACCCGCACCGACCTGGACCCGTCGATGGGCCGGGCGATCGCGGCCGACGGCTTCGGCACGGCCCTGGCCAGCGCGGTCGGCGGCTCGCCCACCACCACCTACGCGGAGAACATCGGCGTCATGGCGGCCACCCGGATCTACTCCACGGCGGCGTACTACGTCGCCGCGATCGTCGCGATCGGCTTCGGCCTGCTGCCGAAGTTCGGCGCGCTGGTGCAGGCCACGCCGGGCGGCGTGCTCGGCGGGATCACCGTCGTGCTGTACGGCATGATCGGCCTGCTCGGCGCGAAGATCTGGAAGGAGAACGGGGTCGACTTCGGCAACCCCATCAACCTGGTACCCGTCGCCGCCGGCATCATCCTCGCGATCGGCAACACCACGCTGACCATCGCCAAGAACTTCGCCCTGTCCGGCATCGCTCTGGGCACGATCGTGACGATCGGGACGTACCATGTGGCGCGTGCGATCGCACCGCCGCACCTGCGGGAACAGCAACGGGGCGAGGGCGCCGTCGTGGTCGTCGACGCGCCCGGCGCCTACGACGAATCGGCCGCCTACGAGGAGTCGGCTCCGGACCGGACCTGACCGCCGATGAAGCCGCCGGCCTTCACCTACCACCGGCCGGCCTCGGTCGCCGACGCGCTCGCCGTCCTCGCCGAGACCGGCCCCGACGGCAAGGTACTGGCCGGCGGCCAGAGCCTGGTGCCGGTACTCAACATGCGGCTGGCCGCGCCCGGGCACCTGGTCGACATCAACCGGCTCGGCGAGCTGGCGCACGTCACGGTCGACGCCGGGGTGGTCCGGGTGGGCGCGCTCGCGCGGCACGCCGCCGTCGAGCGGGACGCCGCGGCATTCGCCGCGCTTCCGTTGTTGCGCCAGGCGACCGGGCACGTCGCGCACCCGGCGATCCGCAACAGGGGTACCACGGTGGGCAGCCTCGTACACGCGGACCCGGCCGCGGAGCTTCCGGCCGTGCTGAGCCTGCTGTCCGGTTCGGTGACGCTCGCCTCGGCGTCGGGCCGGCGCACGGTACCGGCGGGCGAGTTCTTCGTCGGCCCACTGGAGTCGGCGCTGCGGCCGGGTGAGCTTGCCGTGGAAGCGCTTTTTCCGGTACCCCCGAAGGGCAGTGGCACCGCGTGGCTGGAGGTGTCGCGGCGGCGCGGCGACTTCGCGGTGTGCGGTGTCGGCGTGCTCGTGACGCTGTCCGCCGACCGGCGCGTCGCCGCCGCCCGCGCGGCCTACGTGTCGGTCGGGCCGACCCCGCTGACGGTGGACCTCGCGGAGGCGGTGGCGGGACTTCCCGCCGACACGGCCGACTGGGCCGCGGCGGGCGCGCTGGCCGCGGCGCGCGTGCGGCCGGAGGACGACATCCACGCGACCGCGGCGTACCGGCGGCACCTCGTCGCGGTGCTGACCGCGCGGGCCGGAAAGGCGGCGGTGGCCAATGCATGAGGTGAGCGTGACCGTCAACGGGGTGCTGCGCAGCGCGACCGTGCCGGCCCGCCGGCTGCTGTCCGACTTCCTGCGCCACGACCTCGGCTGCACCGGTACCCACGTCGGCTGCGAGCACGGCGTCTGCGGCGCCTGCACGGTGCTGCTGGACGGCGAGCCGGTGCGCTCGTGCCTGCTGTTCGCGGTCAGCGTCGACGGCGCGCAACTGACCACTGTGGAGGGTTGCCGCGCGCCGGACGGCGGCCTGGGCCCGGTGCAGCGCGCGTTCCACGAGTGCCACGGCCTGCAGTGCGGGTACTGCACCCCGGGGTTCATCACGACCGTCACCGCATACCTGCGGGACCACCCCGACCCGACGGAGGAGCAGGCGCGCGAGGCGATCGGCGGGAACCTGTGCCGGTGCACGGGGTACCAGAACATCGTGGCCTCCGTCCTGCGCGCCGCCGCCATCCAACGGGGCGAAGCATGACGACGCGGATGTTCGGCGAGCCGATCCAGCGGCGCGAGGACCCGCGGCTGGTGTCCGGCGACGGGCGCTACCTCGACGACCTGGGTCAGGACGCGCTCGCCGCTGCCTTTGTCCGCAGCCCGTACGCGCACGCGCGGGTGACCGACGTCGACGTGACCGACGCCCTCGACGTCGACGGTCTCGTGGCCGTCTACACCTACGAGGACCTCGACGGGCGGGTCGCCGAACCGCTGCCGTTGCTGATCCCGCACCCTTCCCTTCATGCGCCGCGCACCGGGTACCCGCTGGCGAACGGGATCGTGCGGCACGTCGGCGAACCGGTGGCGATGGTGGTCGCGGTGGACCGGTACGTCGCCGAGGACGTCGCGTCGCTGATCCGCGTGACGTACGAACAGCTTCCGGTCGTGGTCGGCATCGCCGCGGCGCTCCGGGCCGACGCCGCCGTGCACGAGGACGTCGCCGACAACGTTGCGGCGCACCTGGTGCAGGAGGTCGGCGACGCGCGCGCCGCCATCGACGCCGCGCCGCACCGGTTGCACCTCGACCTGGACATCGAACGGTCGGCGTCCACACCCCTTGAGGGCAAAGGGGTCTACGCGCGCTGGGACCCGGCCGACCGGTCCCTGCGGGTGTACTCGTCGACGCAGACCTCGACGTCGGTACGGTTCGCGGTCGCCGCGAAGCTCGGCATCCCCGTCGACCGGGTCGAGGTCGTGACGCCCGACGTGGGCGGCGGGTTCGGCGTGAAGATCGTGCACCCGTGGCCGGAGGAGGTGCTCGTTCCCTGGGCGGCGATCCGGCTGGGCCGGCCGGTCAAGTGGACCGAGGACCGGCGCGAGCACTTCATCTCCTCGGCGCACGAGCGGGCGCAGACGCACGCGGTCGACGTCGGGTTCGATGACGACGGCCGGCTGCACGGGTTGTCGGTCACCTTCGCGCACGACAACGGCGCGTACACGCCGTACGGCATCATCGCGCCGATCATCACCTCGACCCAACTGCTCGGCCCGTACAAGCCCGGCGCGTACCGGGTCGAGTTCCGCTCGGTCTACACCAACACCGTCCAGGTCACCCCGTACCGTGGCGCCGGCCGGCCGCAGGGCGTCTTCGTCATGGAACGCACGATGGACGCGATCGCGCGGTACCTCGACCTCGACCGCACCGTGGTGCGCGAGCGCAACTTCATCCAGCCCGACGAGATGCCCTACGACCAGGGAATGATCTTCCAGGACGGCCGGCCGCTCATCTACGACTCCGGCGACTACCCGGCCGCCCTGGACAAGCTGAAGAAGCTGATCGGCTGGGACGACTTCGCCGCGTACCGCGACCAGGCGCGCGCGGAAGGCCGCCGGGTCGGCATCGGCATCGGTTGCTACGTCGAAGGTACCGGCGTCGGCCCGTACGAGGGCGCGCACGTGCGCGTCGAGACCGACGGCACCGTCGTCGTCGCCACCGGCCTGACCACCCAGGGACAGGGCCACGAAACGGTTTTCGCCCAGGTGGCCGCAGCCGTTCTGGGGGTACCCGTCGAGGCCGTCACGGTCGTCACCGGGGACACCCGGCGGTTCAGGTACGCGGTCGGCACGTTCGCGTCCCGCGCGGCGGTGCTGAGCGGCAATGCGGTGGCGCTGGCCGCGCGCAAGGTACGCGCGAAGGCGTTGCGCATCGCCGGCGAGGCGCTCGAAGTGGACCCGCGCGACCTTGAGGTGACCGACGGCGTGGTGCACGTCCGGGGTACCCCGCAGGCGCAGATCGCGCTGAAAACCGTTGCGGTACTGGCGAACCCGCTGCGGTACGCCTTCGACGCCGAAGCCGCGCGGGCGACCCAGTTCGCGGTCGGCGGGAGCCTCGACAAGCCACCGGTGGCCGACGACGATGAGCCGGGGCTGGAGGCGACCGACTACTACTCGCCGCTGCGGTCCACGTTCGCCGACGGGATGCACGCCGCGATCGTGGAGACCGATCCGGAGACCGCGGAGATCACCGTGCTGCGGTACGCCGTCGTGCACGACTGCGGCCGCCTCATCAACCCGCGCATCGTCGACGGGCAGATCCACGGCGGGGTGGCGCAGGGGGTCGGTGGGGCGCTGTACGAACGCCTGGTGTACGACGACGCCGGCCAGCTGCTCAACGCGTCGTTCATGGACTTCCTCATGCCGTACGCCTCCGAGGTACCGGTCGTCGAGATCGACCACCTGGAGACGCCGTCGCCGCTGAACCCGTTGGGCGTCAAGGGCGCGGGCGAGGCGGGCGTGATACCGGGCGCCGCGGTGCTCGCCTCGGCGATCGAGGACGCTGAAGGCATTCCGATCACCCGGATGCCGATATCTCCATCCGAGCTGTGGGAGGCGCGCCGTGAAGGTCGGCGGTGAGGCGACGCTGCACGCACCGGTGGACAAGGTCTACGCGGCGCTGCACGACCCGGGGGTACTGGTCCGCACGATCCCCGGCTGCGAACGGCTGGAACAGGTCGGGCCGGACGCGTACCGGATGGCGGTCACCGCCGGGGTGGCGGCCATCAAGGGCACTTACGCCGGCGAGGTGCTCCTTACCGACGTCGAGGCGCCGCATGCCTTTCTGCTCAAGGCCGCCGGGTCGGGTGCCCCGGGTACCGTCTCGGCCGTGGTGACGGTGCGACTCGCCGACGGCGGGGACGGCAGCACGGTGCTGACCTACGACGCCGACGCCGTCGTCGGTGGCCCGGTCGGCGGCGTGGGGCAGCGGATCCTGGCCGGCGTGGCGAAGAAGACCGCGAACGAGTTCTTCGCCGCCGTCGACGACGTGCTGACCGGTGCGGTCGAAGCGCCGGCCGGGGAGGTGTTCGAGCGGCCCCCTGCGCCGCCCCGGGTGCGTGGTGACTTCGCCCGCGGCGTGGCGTTCGGGGCGGCCGCCGCGCTGCTCGGTGTCGTCGTCGGCGCGCTCATCGGGCGCCGGGTGGGGGCCGCCGCTCCGACAAGCTCCGCGGTCCGGCGGTGAGGGGTGATGCTGCCGTTCGTCGCCGCCGCCGTCCAGGTACCGCCCGCACCCGGCCCGCTGACCCCCGCGTCGGTCAAGGCCAACCTCGACACGTGCGTCGACCTCATCGACCGCTGCGTCGACGCGACCGGGGCCGAGCTGCTCGTGCTGCCCGAGGCGGCCAGCACCGGCTTCACCCCGGGCGTGTCGCCGGAAGCCTTGTGGGACCTGGTGAGCGAGGTACCCGGGCCGGTCACCGAACCGGTTCAGGAGGCGGCCCGGCGGCTCGGGGTACACGTCGTCTTCGGCACCTACGAGCGCGGACCGCAGCGGGGCACCGTGTACAACACCGCCGCCGTTGTCGGGCCGGACGGCGGCGTGCTCAGCCGGTACCGCAAGACGCACCTGTTCTGCGGTGAGGACTGGGTGGTCGCCGGGGAGCGTGCCGTCGTGGTGGACACCCCGCTGGCCAAGCTGGGCCTGATGATCTGCTTCGACGGCGACTACCCGGAGCTGGCCCGGATCGAGGCGGTACTCGGCGCCGAGGTGATCTGCCGGCCGTCGGCGCTGCTGCGGTCGGCCGACATCTGGGAGCTGACCAACCGGGCCCGGGCCTACGACAACCACGTGTTCGTGGTGGCCGCGAACGCCACCGGTACCGACCCGGCCGGGGTCATCTACTTCGGCAACTCGATGATCGTCACACCGATCGCGGATGTCGTCGCGCGCGGCGCCTCGCACGCCGGCTGGGTCACCGCCCGCCTCGACCCCGCCACCGCGATGGCGAGCCTGACACCGGGTTCCAGTGTGCCGCAACGGTTCGACCACCTCGCCGAGCGCAACCTCGCGCTGATCGGGCACCATCTGGACGAGCTGCGCCGCCCGGCGGCCACGAGCTTCCCGCACGCCCGATGAGGATCCGCATCGGGGTCGACACCGGCGGTACGTTCACCGACGTGGTGGCCGTCGACGAGGACAGCGGCGCGATCGTGACCACCAAGACGCCGTCGACACCGGCCGACCCGGCCGAGGGCTTCATGACCGGTGTCCACAAGGTACTGTCCACAATGGACGGTACCCCGGCTGACGTGACGTCGGTGAGCCACGGCACGACGGTGGCGACCAACCAGCTGCTGGAGGGCCGGATCGAGCGGCTCGGCTTCATCACGACCGAGGGATTCGAGTTCCTGCTGGAGATCGCCCGGCAGAGCGTGCCGGACGGCTACGGCAACAGCTACTTCTGGGTCAAGCCGCCCCGCATCGTGCCCGCCGACCTCGTGCGTACCGTGCCCGGCCGGCTCGACCACACCGGCGCGCAACTGCGCCCGTTCGACGACGACGCCGCCCGCGAGGCGGCCCGGTTCTTCCGGGACAACGGGATCGACGCGGTCGGCGTGTGCTTCCTGCACGCCTACGCCAACCCCGCGCGCGAGCAGCGGATGCGCGACATCCTCGCCGCCGAGCACCCGGCTGCCGTGGTGTCGCTGTCCAGCGAGGTGCTGCGTGAGTACCGCGAGTACGAGCGGGCGATGACCACGCTCATCGACGCCGCGGTCAAGCCGCGCGTTTCCCGTTACGTGGCAACGATCCGGCGGCGCCTGTCCGGGTACGCCGGGCCGGTGCCGTTCCTCATCATGAAGTCCAACGGCGGCGTGGTGTCCGCCGAGGAGGTGGTCCACCAGCCCATCACCACGGTGCTGTCCGGCCCGGCGGCCGGGGCGCTGGGCGCCGCGCTCGTGGCGCAGACGGCCGGCTTCGACAAGGTGCTCACCCTCGACGGCGGGGGTACCTCGACGGACGTCAGCGTGGTGCTGCACGGCCAGCCGACGCTGACCACCGAGGGCTCCGTCGGCGGGTACCCGTCGAAGATCCCGATGATCGACATCGTGACCGTCGGCGCCGGTGGCGGATCGGTCGCGTCGCTGACCCGGGACGGTACCCTCCGCGTCGGCCCCCGCTCGGCCGGCGCCGATCCCGGCCCGCTGTGCTACCGCCGTGGCGGCATCGAGCCGACCGTCACCGACGCCCACCTGGTGCTCGGCCGGATTCCGGCGCACCTGCTCGGCGGCGAGGTACCGCTCGACGTGGCCGCGGCCCGCGAGGGCCTCGCCGCATTGGGCGAGAAACTGGGCCTGCCCACCGAGAAGCTCGCCGCCGGCATCCTGGAGATCTCCGCGTGGAACCAGGCCAACGCGCTGCGGCAGGTCACCGTCAAGCGCGGCCTGGACGTGCGCGACTTCGTGCTCACCACGTTCGGCGGCTCCGGTTCGCTGCTGGCGTGCCGGCTGGCCGACATCCTCGACCTGCCCGCCGTGCTGGTACCGCGCGATCCCGGCAACCTGTCCGCGTTCGGGCTGTTGACCGTCGACGTGAAGAACGACTACGTGCAGACGTACGTGGCGCGGCACGCATCGGTGGACCGCGACGTCGTCGAGCGTCTCTTCACCGAGCTGACCGGGCGGGCCGCGGCCGCGCTGTCCGCGGAGGGCTTCGCACCGGCCCGGCAGCGGTTCGTCCGCACCGCCGACCTGCGGTACCGGGGGCAGGCCTTCGAGGTACCGGTACCGGCCGGCGGCGATCCGGACGCGACCGTGGCACTGTTCCACGACGCGCACGAGCGCCTCTACGGGTACTGCTTCCGGGACCGGCCGGAGCAGGAGGTCGAATGGGTGAACCTGCGGGTGAGCGGGATCGGCCCGATCGCGAGCCCGCCGTTGCGCCCGCTGCCGTCGGGCCACGGCCGGGCCGGGCCGGCGGCTGCGCCCGCGGGCAGCCGGCCCGTTCTCTTCGACGGGTCCTTTGTGGACACTGCGATCTACGACCGGCCGTCGCTCGCGCCCGGCGAGGTGCTGACCGGGCCGGCGGTCGTCGAGGAGTACGGCTCGACGGTACCGCTGCATCCCGGCTTCACCGCCCGCGTCGACGACCTGGGCAACCTGGTGGTGACCCGTGACGGCTGACCCGATTCTGGTGGAGATCGTCAGCGGCACGCTCGCCTCGATCGAGCGCGAGGTGGAGACCGCGATCGGCCGCACCGCGCGGTCGCCGATGATCCGTGACGCGCACGACTTCCGCGCCGGCATCCACGACCGCAGGCTACGAAAGCTGACCGGCCGGTCGTACTCCGCCCTGGTGCATCCCGTCGTCCGCGACTATCCACTGTCGACGATGCGGCCCGGCGACGTGTTCTTCCACAACGACGTGTACCGTTCCGAAGGCGGCATCGGCCACCTGCCCGACCTGTGCGTGACGGTCCCGGTGTTCCACGACGGCGACGTGGTGGCCTTCGTGCAGGCGTTCGGCCACCATGACGACATCGGCGGCGCGGTACCCGGATCGATGCCCTCGACCGCGACCAGCGTCTTCGAGGAGGGCCTGATGGTCCCCCCGATCCGCTTGTGGGACAAGGGTGTCCCGAACGAGGCGGCGCTGAAGATAATGACCCGCAACTCGCGGATGCCCGAGTCGCTCGCCGCCGACCTGGACGCCGAGTGCTCCGCCTGCCTGATGGGCGCCGGCCGGCTGGCCGAGCTGTTCGTCCGCTATGGACGGTCCACTGTGGAGGGTTGCTTCGACGCGATCCTGGACAACACGACGAAGGCGTTCCGCACCGAGATCCTCGCGAAGATCCCGGACGGCAGCTACGTCTGGGAGGACTACGCCGAACACGACGGCGTCGACCCGCCGCGGCTGCACACCCAGCGCATCACGCTGACCAAGACGCCGGACAAGCTGGTACTGGACTTCACCGGTACCTCGCCGCAGGCGCGCGGCCCGATCAACCACGCCGGCAACTACGCCGACGGGAACTTCCTCGCCAAGTGGCTCGCGCCGATCCTGCGCAACCTCGCCGACACCCCGGAGCGGATGGCCGAGCTGGACGTCAACGAGGGCGTGGTGCCGTTGCTGGAACTGCGGTTCCCGCCGCCGGGGACGCTGCTGACACCGGTGTTCCCGGCGCCGACCAACGCGCGCACGTTCGTCATCCTGCGGCTGCTCGGGGTCTTCGCCGGGGTACTGGCCAAGGCCGTCGACGGTCGGATGCCGGCCGACCAGGAGACCATCCGGTACACCGGGGTGTACGGCACCGACGCCGAGGGCCAGCCGTACCTGATGCGCGAGGTGCTCGGCGGCGGCTCCGGCGGCCGGCCCTACGCCGACGGCGAGGACACCGTGCACATCGTTCCGGACTCGCGCAACATCCCGGTGGAGTTCGCCGAGTCCCGCTGGCCGTTCGTGGTGGAACGGCTGGGCCTCGCGGTCGACTCGGGCGGCCCGGGGCGGTACCGCGGCGGGCTCGGGTACGACAAGCACCTCCGGATGCTGCGCGACGGGTACTTCATGTCCATCGCCGACCGGTCGAGACTGGCCTGCTGGGGCCTCAAGGGCGGCCGGGCCGGCCAGCCGTTCAGCGTGGTGGTCGACCCGGGCGGGCCCAACGAGCGCACCGTCGACGCGCTCGCCGACGCCGAGCCGGTGCGGGCCGGCGAGGTGATCCGGATCCGCACCACCGGAGGCGGCGGCTGGGGCGACCCGCTGGACCGGCCGTACGACGAGGTCGTGCGGGACGTGCGGTGGGGCAAGGTGTCCCGGACCGGCGCCCGGGAGGACTACGGCGTCGTCCTCGGCGACCGGGACGCCACCGAGGCGGTGCGGGCGCGGCGGAAGGCCCGGCTCCCCCTGCTGTTCGACCGCGGCCTCGGCTACCGGCTGCTGGCCGGCAAGCCCTATCCCGAGGTGGACCGGCGGTGATCGTCCTCATCGCCCTGGGCGGCAACGCGATGACCGCACCCGACGGGCGGGCCACCCCGGCCGACCAGATCGCCGCGCTCGGCCGGGCCGCCGGCCGCATCGCGCAGGTCGCGGCGACCGGCGCGGAGGTCCTTGTCACGCACGGGAACGGGCCGCAGGTGGGCAACCTGCTGGTGAAGAACGAGCTCGCCGCGGCCGTGGTACCGCCGGTGCCGCTGGACTGGTGCGGCGCGCAGACCCAGGGCACGATCGGCTTCGTGCTGTGCAACGCGCTGGAACGCGCGCTGGCCGGTCGCCGGCCGGTCGCCGCACTCGTCACGCGTACCGTCGTGGATGCGGCCGATCCCGGGTTCCGCACGCCGTCCAAGCCGATCGGGCGGTACCTGCCGGCCGACGAGGCGAAGCTGATGATCGAGCACGGACAGGTCTGGCACGACCGGGGCGCGCGCGGCTGGCGGCGCGTGGTCGCCTCGCCGGAACCGTTGGAGGTGCTCGACGCGCCCGCGGTCGGCGCGCTGCTCGCCGCCGGGTACCTCGTCGTCGCGGCCGGCGGCGGCGGGATCCCGGTCGTCCGCGAACCCGACGGTACCCTGCGCGGCGTCGAGGCGGTCATCGACAAGGACCTCGCGGCCGCGCTGCTGGCCGGCACGACCAACGCGCAGACGCTGGTACTGGCGACCGACGTGGAAGCCGCGGCGCTCGACTGGGGTACCGCCAACGCCCGCCCGATCGGTGCGGTAACCGCGACGCAGCTGCGCCGGTACGCCGCCGACGGCCAGTTCGCCAGCGGCGACATGGGACCGAAGGTCGAAGCCGCCTGCCGGTTCGTCGAGGCCGGCGGCGAGCGCGCCGTCATCACATCGCTGGACCGGATCGCCGACGCCGTGGCCGGCGGTACCGGTACGGTCGTAACCCGGAGGTGACCATGCCCGAGCCCATCGAGGTGCGCAAGATACCGCTCCAGCATGTCAGCGACGCGTCGGGCCTCGCGGCGCTGATCGACGACGGTACCGTCGAGGCCGACCGGGTGATCGCGGTCATCGGCAAGACCGAGGGCAACGGCGGCGTGAACGACTACACCCGCATCATCGCCGACCGCGCGTTCCGGGATGTGTTGCAGGACAAGGGGTCCCGCAAGCCCGACGAGGTGGCCCGGATCCCGATCGTCTGGTCCGGCGGCACCGACGGCGTGCTGTCACCGCACGCCACGGTCTTCGCCACGGTACCGGCGGACAGCGTGGCCCGCACCGACGAGCCGCGGCTGACCGTGGGCGTGACGATGAGCGAGCCGATCCTGCCCGAGGAGATCGGCCGGCGCGCGATGGTTGACAAGGTCGCGACCGGCGTCGCCGAGGCGATGGCCAGAGCCGGCATCACCGACCCGGCCGACGTCCACTATGTACAGACGAAGACCCCGCTGCTGACCATCCACACGATCCGCGAGGCGAAGAGCCGGGGCGCGACGGTGTGGACCGAGCAGACGCACGAGTCGATGGACCTGTCCAACGGCACCACCGCGCTGGGTATCGCCGTCGCGCTCGGCGAGATCGAGCCGCCGTCCGACGCCGACGTGCTGCACAACCGGGCGATGTACTCGTCGGTCGCGTCCTGCTCGTCCGGCGTCGAGCTCGACCGGGCGCAGATCGTGGTGGTGGGCAACGCGCGCGGCGTCGGCGGCCGGTACCGCATCGGCCACAGCGTGATGCGCGACGCGCTGGACGCCGACGGGATCTGGGCGGCGATCCGCGACGCGGGGCTGTTCCTGCCCGCCCGCCCGCACCCGGGCGACCTGCAGGGCCGGCTGGTCAACGTGTTCCTCAAGTGCGAGGCGTCCAGCGACGGGCAGGTGCGCGGACGGCGCAACGCCATGCTCGACGACTCCGACGTGCACTGGCACCGGCAGATCAAGGCGTGCGTCGGCGGGGTGGCCGCGTCGGTGACCGGCGACCCGGCGGTGTTCGTCTCGGTCTCCGCCGCGCACCAGGGCCCGGACGGGGGCGGACCGGTGGCCGCGATCGTCGACCTCGGGTCATGAATCGCGAGCTGGCTTCGGGCGGCACGCTGCCCGGCGCGTGGACCGCCGCGTGGGCGCGCGATCCCGGCCGGCCAACACTGTCCACAATGGACGGTGCGACGGTCACCGCGGCGGAACTGGCGGAACGGACCGCCACCGCGGCCGGCCGGTACGCCGCCGCCGGCCTGGCGCCGGGCGACCGGGTACTCATGTCGGCCGCGCCGAGCGTCGACCTCGTCATCGCCTACGTGGCGGCGCTGCGGTACGGCCTCGTCGTGGTACCGGTCAACACCGCCTACACCCCGGCCGAGGTCGCCAACCTGGTCGGCGAGGCGGCGCCGCGGCTCGCGGTGCTCGACGACCCGGCGCGGGTGAGCGCAATCCCTTGCGCCACACCGGATCTGGCCCAGCTTCCGGCGCCGGTGACGACGCAGCTCGATACCCGCCGGCCCAACGACGTGGCGCTGGTCATCTACACGTCGGGTACCACCGGGCGGCCCAAGGGCGCGCCGCTGACCCACGCCAACCTGCTCGCCGGGGCGCACGCGGTACGCATCGCCTGGCACTGGACGGCCGAGGACCGGCTGGTGCTCAGCCTGCCGCTGTTCCACATGCACGGCCTCGGCGTCGGGCTGCACGGCACGCTGACCACCGGCGCGTCCGCGCTGATCCTGCCGAGGTTCGAGCCGGCCGTTGTGGCGCAGGCGATCCGGGAACGGCAGGCGACGCTGTTCTTCGGGGTACCGACGATGTACCACCGGCTGGCCGGCTCGCCGCACCTGGACGCGCTGCGCGGCCTGCGCCTGGCGGTCAGCGGGTCGGCGCCGCTGCCGGCGGACCTGCACGCGGCGGTCGCGGACGGCAGCGGGCAGCGGGTGCTGGAGCGCTACGGCATGACCGAGACCGTGATGCTGACGTCCAACCCGTACGAGGGGGAGCGGCGCCCGGGCACCGTGGGCTTCCCGCTGCCCGGTGTCTCGCTGCGGCTGGCGCCGCGCGAGGGGGGAGTCACCGAGATCGAAGTGACCGGGCCCAATGTCATCAAGGGGTACCTCGACCGCCCGGACGCCGACGCCGCCGCCTTCACCGGGGACGGCTGGTTCCGCACCGGCGACCTCGGCGTGCGCGACGGCGACGGGTACCTGCGCATCACCGGGCGGGCCAAGGAGCTCATCATCAGCGGCGGGTACAACGTGTACCCGCGCGAGGTCGAGGAGGTCCTGCGGGCGCACCCGGCGGTGGCCGACGCGGCGGTGGCGGGTGCGCCGTCACCGGAGTGGGGGGAGACCGTGGTGGCCTTCGTGGTACCCGCGGGCGACCTCGACGCCGACGATCTCGCGCGGTGGTGTGCCCAGCGGCTGGCCCCCTACAAGCGGCCGCGGGAATGGCGCTGGATCGACGCGGTACCCCGAAGCGCGATGGGCAAGGTGCTGCGCCACGAGCTGACCCCGTAAGTGCGGGAGGCGGGCCACCGGCCCGCCTCCCGCACTGCGATCTCCTTTCAGGACATCGGGAACTGTTCCGGCCGTCCAGCGACCTGCCCCGGTACCGCGGCGGTACCGAAGTCGGGCGCCCTACCGTCCACTGTGGACGTGGCGCTCGACGGCGGGTCGAACTTGGACTGGAAGACGTTCGCCGGCAGGGCTGACAGCGGGATGTCGGTGTTGCGCGCGATCAGCTGGGCCATCGTGGTGTGGAAGTCGACGCCCAGCACATCCTTGATCTGGGTGAGCACCGGCTGGTTGCCGAAGAAGAACCGGTCGCCGTCGCGCAGCGCCAGGAACTGCTTGGTCCAGATGGCGTTCTGCAGGGCACCGAACTCGCTGCCCGGCAGGTGCGGCTCGGCCATCATGCCGACGAACGCGTCGAGCGTGTTCACGTCGTGGTAGATGGCCTTCAACCGGGCGGCCAACGGGGTTCGCCGCTTCGAGTTGACCGCCCTGGTCTGCGCGTCGGGCGAGTTCAACGCGATCGGGTTGCCGTTGACGTCGGACAGCCCGGTGAAGTCGAGAGCGGCCGGCTGGTTGACCTCGTTGCCCGGCGTCAGCTTCGGGTCCCTCGGGAAGGTCTCGCTGTTCGGTCCGCTACCGACGACGTCACCGAAGTTGCGCGCGACCGGCAGGCCGTAGGCCGCCCGCAGCTGGTTGTACGTCGGCATGCCGTGGTCGCGGCCGCGCTGGATGTCGATGGCACCCAGGTCGACGACGCCGGTGTAGCAGCGCGGGTCGACGGCCGGCTCGTTGCACGCGCTGGTGGAACCCGGCTTGGGCACCTGGAACAGCGTGCTGCGCAGCTCGTCGTCGATCAGCGCGTCGTTCTTGTACTGCGGTTCGAGGGACAGCGACTGCAGCACCGGGCCCTCGCCCACCTGCTTGAGCACCTGGGGGTCGAAGAACATCACGTTGTCGGGGATGGCGATGCTCACGATGCCCGGGCTGTCGCCGTCCTCGACCTGCATGCCCTCCGCGGTGAACTGGGCGAGCTGTGCCGCGGTGTACCGGGACTTCTGGGTCTGGACGTCGATGTCACCGTGGATCTGGCTGTGTCCCCGGTACCCGACCGTCGCGAACTCGTTGCTCAGCGTCGGGTCGACGGTCGACTTGTACCCCGTGTACGCGGGCAGGTTGATCCCCATCGCCGGGAGGAACTCGTTGTACGTGATGAGCTGGATCTCGGCGATGACCACCCGACGGGCGATCTGGAACTTGTCCTCGGCGCTGAGCGTCTTGGGCAGCACCCCGACGATCCGGTTGTGCTCCCGGGCGAACAGCGTCTGGATGGAGGTCAACACGAGGTTCTCGTTGGCCCGCACGTCGCCCGCGACCACGGCCTTGGCCGGGGTGGCCAGCAGCCGCCCGTCGACGGCCATGGTCGGCGCGGCGCTCACGTTACCCCGGGCGTCCCGGGTCGGCAGGAACCCGCCCGGCAGCATCAGGGTCGGCCCGTTGTTGGCCATGTTTCCGTCGAGCGGCCCGTCGCGCAGCCACTCCAGCCGCTGCGCGGTGCCACCGTAGATGTTGAAGCCGTCGATGAACGAGCTGAGGGTGTTGATCTGCTGGCGCGGGTTCGTCGTACTGGTACCGGTACCCGGCGCGGCGGCGTCCCGGGTGAACGGGATGGCGCCGAGGTTGTTCTTGAACTTCTCCATCGGGTCGTTGGCGTTGAACGTGATGTTCGACGCGGCTCCCGTGCCGCCCTGCGCGAGGCCGATGTTGTGGTCCATGAACTGCCCGAACGCCCAGCCCCACGCGCTGACGACGCGCTCGGAGAAGACGTTCTGGGTCTCGTCGTTGAACACCCGGTCGCTGACCGAACGCGCGTTCGGCCCGCTGACCTGTGAACCCTTGCCGTCGCCGTAGTGCGCCGGTCCGACGCGCGAGTACGGCTTCCCCGCGACGCCCCAGGTGGTCGGGTGGGCCTTGTTGTTGCCCGAGCCGTCGAGGCTCTGTACCTCAAGTGTCGCGAACGGTCCGATGGCGATGCCGCTGCTACCGGTGCGCGCGAACGCGATTCCGCCGACGCCGGCGACCAGCGCCACCGCGACGCCCGTTACCAACCAGGGGTTGAGCCAGCCCCGGCGCCGCCGCCGGGATACGAGGGGCCGATCAGGTTTGCGCCTGCCGTACATTGAGCCTCCCACACAAATGCCCGTTGGGCCCGCATGACATGCGCGCGCTTCACCCGCCGGACGGCGGCTCACTGTCCTGTGTGGACGGTGCCGGTTCGGTTATCGGCAATGGCACTGCCGGTAGGCTGGGCGCATTCACATAGTGCGATGCCTAGCTTTACGGCCAGGCTAGGGTGCCCGGTAAGACATCGACATGGCAGAATGCCCTTAGGGGGCGTTCAACGCCCGTGGTGGGTAGGAATGCCCAGGTCAGCGCGCCAGCCGGTGGGCCAGCCAGGCCAGCGCCTGCGGGTACCGGTAGTCAATGGCGGCGTGGGTGGCGTCGAAGAGCTCGAAGGAGATCCGCTCCTCGGGCAACCCGACCCGGCGCAGCCCGGCCCGGAACGCCTCGGCACCCAGGTCCAGGAACCACTCGTCGCGGGTACCCGCGTCCAGCCACACCGCGCGCAGCGAGCGCACCTCGTCGGCGTACCGGTCGATCATGCGCACCGGGTCCCACTCCAGCCACCGCTGCCACACCGGTGGCCGAAGCTGCCCGGTCAGCGGATCGAACGGCAGTTCCGGGGTACCGTCCGGACCGGCCGAGAAGCAGGCGGTGACGCCGAGCAGCATCACCAGCAGGCCGTCGCCCTCCTTGGTGAACGCCGTGCGCGACCGGAAGTCGGCCCACCAGCGCTGGATGTCGTGGTCCCAGTCGCGCAGGTACCGGGCCGCCTTGCCGAACTCGGGGATGTAGCACAGCTCGTAGAGCGAGTCGCCGGCGTGCGAGGCGAGCGCGCCGAACAGGTCCGGCCGCAGCATCGGCGTGATCATCGCGCCGAAGCCGCCGGAGGACTTGCCGGACACCGCGCGCGACTCCCGGTCGGGCAGCGTGCGGTACCGCGCGTCGACGAACGGTACGACCTCCTCGCACAGGTACGAGTGGTACCGCCCGGTGCCGGGGGAGTCGACGAACTGGGAACCGCCGTACGCGGTCCACGCGTCGACGTACACCACGATGCAGCCGGGTGCCTGACCCGAGGCGAACACCGCGTCGGCCGTCTCGATGAACGGCTGCCGGAACGCCGTGCGGTTGGCCCACATCGCCACGTGGCCGGTGTACCCCTGCAGCACGTACACCGCCGGGTAGCGCACCGCCGGGTCGTCGTCGTACCCCGGCGGCAGGTACACCCACAGCGGCCGCTCGTGCGGGTCGCCCAGCGGGTTGCCGCGCAGCAGCGGTGAGACGATCATGGTGCGGTCCAGCCGGCCGGCGAGCTCGGCGTCCCATGGCAGCATCCCGCAAGTCAACCATGAGTCGCCGCGCGCGTCCGGTTGAGCATCCGTACTCAGGTCCCGCCGTCCGCGGCGCCCGACACTCGACGGCATGACCAATCCAGCACCACGCTCGCCAAGTGCGTGCGCGACTACCAGGAGGACACCAGCGTGGTGAACCGGGTCGACCAGGCCCGGCTGGACAAGCTGCTCACCGAGCACGACCGGTTCACGGTACCGGCGAGCTGACCGGTACCGTGCCTGCTCATGGCGGCACGCATCCTGGTCACCGGGGCGAGCGGGCACCTCGGCAGCCAGGTCGCACAGCGGGCGGCGGAGGCCGGCGCGGTGGTCGTCGGTACCTACCACACCACACCCACCGGTACCGCCGGCGAGCCGCTCGACATCCGCGACCCGGCGGCGGTCCGCCGGCTCGTCGAGCGGGTCCGGCCGGATGCGGTGGTGCACACCGCCGCCGGCCGGGAGGACTGGCGGGTGATCGCCGACGGTGCCGCCCACGTGGCGCTCGCCGCGGCGGCGCTGCGCATCCGGCTGGTGCACGTGTCCAGCGACGCGGTGTTCTCCGGCCGCGACGTGCACTACGACGAGAGCGCGCCGCCCGACCCGGTGTACCCGTACGGCGCGGCCAAGGCCGCGGCCGAGACGGCGGTCCGGGCCATCGCGCCGGCCGCCGCCGTCGTCCGGACGTCCCTGATCATCGGCGGGGGACGCGGCGTGCACGAGCGCCTCACCCACCGGCTCGCCTCGGGAGAGGCCGACGGCGTGCTGTTCACCGACGAGATCCGCACGCCGGTCCACGTGGACGACCTCGCCGACGCCGTGCTGGAGCTGGCGGGCAGCGGGTACCCCGGCATCCTCAACGTGGCCGGTAGCGATGCGGTCAGCCGGTACGACCTCGGGGTGCTGGTGGCCCGCCGCGACGGCCTGGACCCGGCCCGCCTGCGTGCGGGCCGACTCGCCGACCTGCACCTGGCGCGGCCCACCGACGTGCGCCTGCGCATCGACAAGGCCGCGTCGCTCCTGCGTACCCGCCTGCGGGGTGCGCAGGAGTTCCTGCGCGCGGGCTGATGCCGTACCGAAACCAGACCCGGCCGCGGCTACCGGGCCGGTTTGACCACCGCCGCTGAGCCGCCGCCGCGCCGTACCGGTTCCGCCGCCGCGAGCAGCTCGCCGCCGCGCAGGAACTCGACGCCGGTCGCCGCGCCGATCTCCGGTGCCGTGGTGTTGACCGCCAGCACGTGCCCCAGCGCGGTCAGCCCGGCCGCCTCGGGTAGCGCGAGGAACGCCGGTTCGACCTGCGTGGTCGGGCTGTTGCGCTGGCTGGCCCGCGGGTACGCGATCGCGTCGGGCAGGCTCATGCCGAGGTCCAGCCGGTTCATCAGGATCTGCAGTACCGTCGTGATGATCGTCGCGCCGCCCGGCGACCCGGTTGCCAGCAACGGCTTGCCGTTCTTCAGCAGGATCGTCGGCGACATCGAGCTGCGCGGCCGCTTGAACGGGGCGGGCAGGTTCGGGTCGGGCGCGCTGCCCTGGGTCGGGGTGAAGTTGAAGTCGGTCAGCTCGTTGTTGAGCAGGAAGCCGCGGCCCGGTACCACCATCGCGTTGCCGCCGGTCTGCTCGATGGTCAGCGTGTACTCGACCACGTTGCCCCACCGGTCGACCACGGTCAGGTTGGTGGTGCTCTGCTCGGTCGAGCCGGCGGCCGCCGCGGTACCGGTGGGGCAGCTGCCGGACAGGTCGAGCGGACCGGGGTCGACCGGCTTCGGCAGCGCCTTCGTCGGGTCGATCAGGCAGGCCCGCTGCTTGGCGAACCGGTCGGAGAGCAGCTCGTCGAGTACCGCCCGCGGGGTACCGTCGCCGACGTACCGGTTGCGGTCGGCGAAGGCCAGCGCGCTTGCTTCGAGGTAGTGGTGCTCGGCCTGGGTGCGGGTCATGGCGCGCAGGTCGAAGTTCTCCAGGATGTTCAGCGCCTCGCCGACCGCGGTACCGCCGCTGGACGGGGTCGGCATGCCGTACACGTCCAGGCCGCGGTACCGGCTGTGCGTGGGCGCCGGGAACCGGGCCTGGTACCTCGCCACGTCGGCGGTTGTCATGCCACCCGGCCGGATCGGGAACGCCCAGGTACCGATCGGCGTCGGCGACAGCGGCGGGTGCTGCACGGTGTCGGCGATGTCGCCGGCCAGCGGGCCGTGGTACAGCGCGCCGACACCCTCGCGGGCCAGCAGCTGGTACGTGCGGGCGAGGTCCGGGTTGCGGAAGGTCGAGCCGACGGCGGGCGGCTGGCCACCCGGCAGGTACAGCGCGCTGGTCGAGCTGAACTGGCCGAACGCGTCGCGGTTGCCGGCGACCTGGCTGTTGAACGTGGCATCGACGAGGAACCCGCGCTGCGCGGTGCGGATGGCCGGCTGCAGCGCCTGCCGGAACGAGATCGTGCCCCAGCGGTGCAGCGCGGCGGCCCAGGTGGCCGGCGATCCCGGTACCCCGACGGAGATGCCGCTGACCCGCGCCTCCTGGAAGGCGTACGGCTGGCCGGTCGCCGGGTTGACGAACGCGTTGACGTCCATGGACGCCGGCGCCATCTCCCGGCCGTCGATCGTGTGCACCGTGTGGCTGCGCGCGTCGTAGAAGACGAAGAACCCGCCACCGCCGATACCCGACGAGAACGGCTCGGTGACCCCGAGCGTGGCCGCCGCCGCGACGGCCGCGTCGACCGCGTTGCCGCCGGCCCGCAGCACCTCGATGCCGGTACGGGTGGCGTCGGCGTCGACGGTGGCGACCGCGCCACCGAAGCCGACCGCCACCGGGGACGCGGGCGGGGGAGCGGACGCGCCGGCCGGGCCGGCGGGAGCGGCGACGAGCGCCGCGGTCGTGAGGATGGCAAGCGCGAGCGGACGTCGAAGCATTGATGCCTCCCGGGATCGGCCTAGTTTCCTGCCTACCCGTCCGGACCGCCCGGGGCAACCGCTGGTGCGTCCGGTAGGACAACGCCGAAACCGTGCCGGGTCAGCTTGAGCAGCACCTGCCCGGGCGCGACGAGTTCGGCCAGCCGCGCCGCGGACAGCGCCTCCAGTTCGGCCAGTACCGTGGCGTACCGGCCCGGGCTCTCCCGCCGCGCCCGGTCCAGCGCGACCGCGTTGCGCCACACCTTCGCCCGCGCCTCGGTCAGCAGCCGCTTGGTGGCGGCCCGGTTCAGCGGCGCGAGGAGCCGGTCGAGCAGGCTGCGCCGGGTGACCGCGGACAGCTCGTCGTCCTCGGCGCCGACCCGGGCCAGCAGCACCTCGTCGACGTGCGCGTGGTCGGCCGCCCGGCCGGCCCGCAGCTTCGGGTCGTCGAACTCGGCCGGGCTGATCACCGCGACCAGCGCCTGCGGCAGGTCGTAGTTGATGTGCGCGTTCATGCCCAGCAGCACGTGTCGCAGCGGCGGCATGGCGGGCCGCTCGGCGGCGGTGTCGAAGGCGATGCGCCACGGCTCGGAGACCGGGTCGCCGGCGAGGTCCGCGTGCAGGGCGTCGAGGTACAGCTCGGCGAAGACGATGTCCCAGCGCTCCAGCCAGGCGCCGTCGGCGAACCCACCCCGGTCGATCTCCTGCGCCACGGCCCGCGTCGTGCGCAGGTAGGTGGCGTGGAAGTACCGGCGGGCGTCGCCCTCGGGCAGCCGGGCGAGGTCCGCCGCCAGCTGCCCGACCAGCGCCGGGATGTTCTCGTACCGGTACCACTTCGCCAAGCCGCTCACCGCAGCGCAGCCGGATGATCTCCTCGGTACCCGCGGCGGCTGATACGTTGACCGCATGGCATCCCGGTTGAACCCGTACCTCAACTTCAACGGCACCGCCCGACAGGCGATGGAGTTCTACCAGAGCGTCCTCGGCGGCGACCTGGTCACCAACACGTTCGCCGACTTCGGTGCGAAGGACTCGCCGGACGCCGATCGGATCATGCACGCCATGCTGGAGACCCCCGACGGGTACTGCGTCATGGCCGCCGACATCACCAGCGACATGGAACCCCGCCCGATCTCCGGCTTCTCGGTCAGCCTCAGCGGCGACGACACGAAGCTGCGCGACTACTTCGACCAGCTGGCCGCGGGCGGCACCGTCGTGATGCCGATGGAGAAGCAGGTCTGGGGCGACGAGTTCGGCATGTGCATCGACCGGTTCGGCGTCTCCTGGCTGGTCAACATCACCCAGGCCGCGTAGCGGCAACATCACCCAGGCCGCGTAGCGGCAGCCGCCACGCGGCGCCACGCGGCCCTGCGCGATCTGTCAGGGCCGCGATCTGTCAGCGCGACGGGTCGAGCACGAGCTTGCCGACGGTACGCCGGGCGCGCATGTCCTCGTGCGCCCGGCGGGCCTCGGACAGCGGGTACTCGCCGCCGGCGATCGCCCGCAGCCGGCCGGCCGCAACGAGCGCGAACTGCTCGGCCATGGCCTCGTTCATCAGGCCGGGGATGCGGAACGCGTGCGGCAGCCACATACCGCCGATCGTGGTCGAGTGCAGCAGCAGGCTGGCCGGCGCGACCGGGGTGGGCGGCTGGCGGTTGGCCATGCCGTAGAACGCGAGGCGGCCGAACGGCGCCAGCGCGGCCACGCTCTCGTCGGTGATCCGGCCGCCGGTCATGTCCAGCACCACGTCGACACCCTGCCCGCCGTTGGCCTCGCGCAGCGCCGCCTTCATGTCCGGCGCCTGCGCGTCGACGGCGACGTCGGCGCCGAGGTCGAGCGCGAGCTGGCGCTTGTCGGCACTGCTCGCGGTGGCGATCACCCGCCCGGCGCCGAACGCCTTGGCGAGCTGGACGGCGAGGCTGCCGACCCCGCCGGCCGCCGCGTGTACCACGACGCTCTCGCCCTCGCGCAGGTTGACGGTGCGCCGCAGCAGCATCCACGCGGTGCTGCCCTGCACGACGATGGCCAGTGCGGTCGTGTCGTCGACGCCGTCGGGTACCTCGAAGGTCACCGCCGGGTCGACCACGGCCCGCTCGGCGTACCCGCCGCCGCCCAGCATCGCGACCACCCGCCGCCCGTCGGCGGTGCGCCCGGCGATCTCGCTGCCCGGGATCAACGGCAGCTTGCTGGGCGCCAGGTAGCTGTTCTCCGCCTGGTGCGTGTCGGCGTAGTTGATGCCGGCCCGGCTCACTTCGACCAGCAACTGCCCGTCGCGAGGCTCCGGCTCCGATACCTCGGCCAGGGTGAGTACCTCGGGACCGCCGAACTCGGTGATGCGGATGGCGCGCACGATGTCAGCCTTCCTGGCGCGAGAGCGCCGGTCGGGGACCAGGCACATGAGGGAACCGGAACGGCTCGGCCGGCCGGCCCGGTTGAACGTACCAGCACTCGCCGGCCCGGCGCGCGGCAAGTATCGCGACGAACGCGTCGACCACGTCGTCGACATCCAGCAACGGGATGCCCCGGTCGACCAGTGCCGACCGGAACGGGTTGACGATGGCGGTGTCGGCGTAGGCCGGGCACAGCGCGTTGACCCGGATCCCGTCGCCGGCCCAGGCCGGCCCGAGCGCCCGGACCAGGCCGACGACGCCGGCCTTGTTGGCCGCGTAGACCGGCTCCTGCGGCGTCGGGGCGAACGCGGCGAGGCTGGCGGTGGCGACGATGTCCCCGCCGCCGCGGGCCAGCAGCGCCGGCCGGGCCGCGTGGGCGCCGTACACCACACCGTCCAGGTTGATCGACATGACCCGGCGGTACCGTTCCGGGTCGAAGTCCTCGCCGACGCCGAAGCCGGTCGTCACGCCCGCGTTGAGGGCGACGATGTCGAGGCCGCCGTACGCGCGCACGGCTTCGGCCACGGCGTGCCCGCTGTCGGCGAACCGGCCGACGTCGCAGGGTACGAAGACCCCGCCCAGCTCGGCGGCCAGGGCGCTACCGGCCGCGGTGTCGACGTCGGCGACCACCACCCGGGCGCCGAGCCCGGCCAGCCGGCGGGCGATCCCGGCGCCGATACCGTGTGCGCCGCCGGTCACCAGAGCCACCGCCGCGTCCAACTGCACTGTCGCCTCCCTTGGGTTACTGCACGGTAACCGACCGGCCCGGGTGGGCGTCAAGCCGCCCGGGTTGTGACCGCGATCGACCACTCCTACGCTCGGTCATGGCTGGGGAGGAGGCCACGAGATGGATGACCCACGCCGGCGTGGGCGCCGCCGGGTGCGGCTGGTTCTGGTCCTCGTCGTCGCACTCCTGATCCTCCTCGGCTGGACGGTCAGCGTCCTCGGCGTGGCCGGCTGGTACGGCTTCGGCGACGTGCTCGCGTTCCGGTTCACCGCGCGCTGGGCGGCGCTCGTCGCGCTCGCGATCGTCGTGCTCGCCCTGGTCTGCACGCACTGGGCGATCCGGCTGTCCCCGGGTACCCCGGAACGGCCGACCGCGGCGGCGCTGGCCACGATGGAGCCGGCCGAGCGGGCCCGCCGCATCGTGGAGTTCCGCCGCTCCGGGCTCAAGGGGCTGGTCGTCGGCGCGGACGGCCGGGCCTCGACCTCCCAGGTCCAGGTGGTGATCTGGAGCGTCGCGCTGGCCTTCGGGCTGCTGTTGCTGCTATTGGTCGGGCGCACGCCGAACTGCCCGTGGGCCGCCGCCGGGGCGCACCGCGGCAGCTGCCCCGCCAACCCGATGGCCGGCGTGTCGTTCGGCGACCTGCTGGGGTCCGGCTTCCGCTGGGAGTACCTGGTGCTGCTCGGCTGGCCGGTCGCCCTGGCGGTGGCCGCCAAGCAGCAGGTGCTCAAGGCGCTCAGCCAGATCGACGCGAAGACCGGCGCCGCCGAGGACCCGGCGGTACCCAAGGCGGGCAGCCCGGAAGCCGTCGGCACCGAACCGTCCGCCCAGGTGAAGACGCCGGCCGCCAGTCCCGACTCGGTCGGCGTGCTGCCCGGGCTGCGCGAGGTGGTGTCCGACGACCACGGCCGGGGCGCGCTGCTCGACGCGCAGTACTTCGCCTTCACCCTGCTCACCACCGGGTACTTCGTGCTGGAGCTGACCACGCATCCGGCGCACGGGCTGCCGCAGGTCCCGGCCGCGCTGCTGGTGCTGATGGGGATCTCCGGTGGCGGGTACCTGTCCGGCAAGGTCATCGATCCGGTCGGCGCGAAGAGCGAGCGCGGGGTACCGCCGCCCCCGGCCACTCCGGCGACCACCGCGGCGCCGTCGGAGTCCGACGTCGCCGCCGTGGCCGTCATGTCACCGCCCCGTCCCGCGCACCAGGAGGAGACCGTGGTGATCCGGGTACCCCCGGGCATGGACCGCCCGCCCGGCCCGGACGACACCACGGTGATCAAGCTGTCCGACGAGGAGCAGGGCAAGCCGGGGAAGGGCTAACGGGCGGTCGCCCGCCAGCGGACTGCGAACCCCACCCAGCTGGCCACGACCACCACCCCGATCAGCACCTGGATCAGGCCGGCGTACCGGGCCGGGTAGATCACCCCGGTCAGGTAGGTGTCGATGAACCCGGCGGACAGCCCGCGCTCGCCGGCCCGCCGCCGTGCCCAGTCCTCCAGCCAGGTCAGCGGGCAGTCCAGGTGGAACACCGTGATCGCCAGACCCCAGCCGGCCGCGGCCAGGTGCGGCCAGATCGCCACCGGCCAGCGCCAGGCCAGCAGCCCACCGGTCACGACGAAGGCGATGAACGCGAAGTGCGCCACCATCGTCGTCTCGGCCAGCACCCGGTACCCCATGTGCGCAAGTGTGCCTGCGCCGGGCGCGGACCGTACAGTGACGCGATGGGCCTGGTACACGCGGTCGGTCTGGTGCTGCATCCCAGACGGGAGTGCGGCGTCGCGGTCGAGACGATCGCCGGCTGGGCGCGGGCCCGGGACGTGACGGTGCTCGGTCTCGCCGCCGAGGTGACGCGGCTGACCTGCGACGTCGAACCGGTCGCGGTCACCGAGGCCGAACTGGTCGACCGGGCCGGCCTGGTGGTCAGCCTCGGCGGCGACGGCACGATGCTGCGCGCGATGCGGCTGGTGCAGCTGAGCAAGACGCCGGTGCTCGGGGTGAACGTCGGCCGGCTGGGCTTCCTCGCCGAGGTGGACATCGACGAGCTGCCGGCCGCGCTGTCCGCAATCGACGAACATCGCTACACGGTGGAGCCGCGGACCGCGGTGGGCACGGTGCTCCCGGACGGTACCCCGTGCTCGGCGTTCAACGACATCGCCCTGGTACGGGTACCGGGGGACGGGCTGGCGGCGGTGGGGATCACGGTCGAGGGGCACCGGTTCGTGCGGTACGCCGCCGACGCGGTGATCGTGTCGACGCCGACCGGTTCCACCGCCTACAACTTCTCCATCGGCGGCCCGATCGTCTCGCCGACCGTGGAGGGGCTGCTGGTCGGCGCGGCCGCCGCCCACTCGGCGTTCAACCGGTCGCTGCTGCTGTCGCTGGACGAGCAGCTCGTCCTCGACGTGCTGCCGACCAGCGGCCGCCTCGCGGTCGAGGTGGACGGCATCGTACGCGGCGAGGTCGGGCCGGGCGACGCGCTGCCGGTCACCGCGACCCGGGCCGCCGCCCAGGTGGTGCGGCTGGGCGGTACCACGTTCTATGAGCGGGCCCGGCGCAAGCTGCGGGTAACTGGCAGCGCGGAGGTGGAATGAAGCCTTGACGGCCTAGCGACGCATCGATGACATTCATCGGATGAGGCGCACGCTGATTGGGCTCGCGACGCTGGGAGTGGCTGCCGTGGTGGCTCTTGCCACGCTGCCGGCGTCGGCGGCCGAGGTCACCATCAGTCCGGGTACCGCCTGGAAGGACACCGCGGGCCGGCCGATCCAGGCGCACGGCGGCGGCATGATCAAGGTCGGCGCCACGTGGTACTGGTTCGGCGAGGACAAGACCGGGGAGAGCCAGGACAACGCGGTCTTCCGCAACGTGCCCTGCTACTCCTCGACCGACCTGGCGCACTGGAAGTTCGTGGCCAACGTGCTGACCCGGCAGAAGAGCGGCGACCTCGGACCCAACCGGGTCATCGAGCGACCCAAGGTCATCTTCAACCCGGCGACGAAGCAGTACGTGATGTACATGCACGTCGACGACCCCGGGCACACCGTCACCAAGGTCGGCGTGGCGACCAGCCCGACCGTCTGCGGCAGCTACACCTACCGGGGCAGCTTCAAGCCGCAGGGCAACATCAGCCTGGACATCACCCTGTTCGTGGACGACGACGGCGCCGCGTACCTGCTCAGCGAGGCGCGGGCGGCCGGCAAGCTGCGGATGTACCGGCTGTCGGCGGACTTCCTGCGCATCGCGAGCCTGGTGACCGTGCTGGACGACTTCGAGGCGCCGGCCATCTTCAAGGTCGCCGGGCGGTACTACGTCCTCGGCTCGCACCGCACCGGCTGGCGGACCAACGACAACGAGTACACGACGTCGACCTCGCTGTCGAAGGGCTGGGCGGCGTGGAAGCTGTTCGCGCCCAAGGGTTCCAAGACGTTCAACTCGCAGACCACGTTCGTGCTGCCGGTGGTGGGCAGCAAGGGCGCGACGTACATGTTCATGGGCGACCGCTGGATCCCGTCGAGCCTGGGTACCTCGCCGTACATCTGGCTGCCGCTGACCGTGCAGGGTACGAGCGTGTCGCTGGCCTGGCACGCGCACTGGACGATCGACGCGGTCACGGGTACCTGGCACCCCTGATCAGGCGGCGAGGGCGTACCCGCCCGGCTCGGGGAACACCAGGCCGACCAGCCGACGCGCCCAGCGCATCCGGGGCGCGGCCAGCTCAGGGTGGTCGCCGTAGGCCTGCGCGACATCGGCCGCACAGCCCGCGCTGCCGCCGTGGGTACGCAGCGCGCGCTCGATGGCGCCGACGACCTCGGCCGTGCTCGGGTTGTCGGCGACGCACAGGGTGCTCAGGAACAGCGCCGCCGCGCGGGTGGTGGTGATGGGGTCGACTGTGGTGATCATGGCTCATGTCACTTCCTCGGTGGTCCCTGGCTGTCTTCCACCTGTACAGACCACCGGGAAATACAGAACTCATCGGGTTCGATGTCGCGAGGCGGCGGGCGCGGCCCGGTCCGCGGGCGCGGCCGCGGGCGCGCGGTCAGCGGCTGTCGTAGGCCGCCGCGGCGACGACGAGGTCCTCCCAGGCCATGCCGACACTCTTGAACAACCGCGGCCGGTCGGGCGCTACCGCGACCCGGCCGGCGACGAGCTCGCCCAGGGTGGCCAGCGCCGCCGGGTCGGGCGGGCCGGCCAGCACGATGTCGCCGGCTTCGCGCAGCGCCACCGAGCGGGCCTCGACGACCGTGGTCGCCCGCCGTACCAGCCGCTCGTCGACCTCGCGGGCGTCCGGTTCGTGGGTACCCACGGCGACGACCGTGGCGTGCGCGGCCAGCCGGTCGCTGTCGAACAGCGGTACCCGGGCGGTGGTGCAGCAGCAGACGACGTCCGCGCCGGCCACGTCCCCGGCGGCCGCCGCGGTCGCGGCTGCCTCGGTCGCGGACCGGCCGGTCGCGGACAGGCCGAGGCCGCGGCAGTGCGCGACGAGCGCGGCGACCCGTTCCGGCCGGCGCCCGACCACGTCCACGTGGGTCACCGGCCGCACCGCCCGGACCGCCGCGACATGGCCCCACGCCTGCGGTCCGGTGCCGAACACGAGCAGCCGCGCGGCATCCGGCGCCGCCAGGTGGCGTACCGCGACCGCGGACACCGCCGGGGTACGCAGCGCGGTCAGCGCGATGCCGTCCAGCAGCGCGAGCGGCGCCAGCGTCGTACCGTCGAGCAGCAGGTACACCCCCTGTACCCGGGGCAGGTCGCGCCCGGCGTTGTCCGGTGCCACGGTCACCACCTTGACACCGGCGTACCGTCCCACCGCGGCCGGCATGGACAGGATCTGCCCGGCGGGTACCTCGACGACGGCGCGCGCCGGCCCGGCCTCCGGGTCCAGCCCACCGGCCAGCGCCGCCTCCAGCGCGTCGATCGCGGCCGGCATCGGCACCAGGGCGGCCACGTCGAGGTACGGCGGCGCGCTCACCGCGCCCACCCGGTCATCGCCCACCCGGTCATCGCAGCACGAACCCGGTGCCGAGGTCGTCGCGGGGATCGAGGACGAACCGGTGCTCGCCGGTCCGGTACGCGGTGCCGTCCACCTCGCAGATCACGCCCTCCGGCCGCTGCCCGGCGACCCGGGCGGTGAAACTGCTGCCGACGATCGAGTCGTGCCGCAGCACCCGCCCGGGCATCAGCCGGCCGTCCGCGAACAGCAGCGCCACCCGCGCGCAGGTACCCGAGCCGCACGGCGAGCGGTCCACCTCGCCGTCGGCGAACACGGTGACGTTACGCTGGTGCGGCCCGTCCGGCCGGTCGCCCAGGTCGTCGTACAGGATCGTGCCGTACACCCCGGACAGCCGCTCGTCGGTCGGGTGCCGGGCGAGGTCGCTGCCGGCCAGCGCGGCCTTGACCGCGCGCCCGGCGGCGATCAGGCCGGGGTAGTGGCGGGGCTCGACGGCCAGGCCGAACGCGCTGGCCGGGACGCTGGCGTAGACGGCGCCGCCGTACGCGAGGTCGACGCGCACGCCGGCCGCGGGCACGTCCCGGGCGAGCACGTAGGACGGCACGTTGCGGAAGGCCACGCCCTGCACGACGCCGCCGGCGCAGCGGACCCGGGCGGTGACCCGGCCGGACGGTACGTCGATGGTGACCACGGTCTCGCCGTCCGGCTTGGCGGGTACCCGGCCGGACTCCACCGCCCAGGCGCCCAGCGCGATCGTGCCGTGGCCGCACGCTGTCGAGTACCCGTCCTTGTGCCAGAACAGCACGCCGAGGTCGGCCGCCTCGTCGTCCGGCGGTACCAGGAAGCAGCCGTACATGTCGGCGTGCCCGCGGGGTTCGTGGCACAGCAGCCGCCGTACCGCGTCGACGGCGGGCGGGACGCTGATGCGGCGCGCGGCGACCGTCGTGCCCGGAATCGGCGGTACCCCACCGGTGACGATCCGGAACGGCTCGCCCGCGGTGTGGTAGTCGGTGGCCGTGATGGTGTCCACCCCGGCAGCCTAGGGGAGGCTGAACGTCTCCAGCCCGGCCGGCCGCCGGCCCGCCCCGATCCACTGCGCCAGCGCCCGCCCGGTACCGGCGGACATCATGACGCCGGTGGTGAAGTGCCCGGCCGACACCCACCCGTTCGTGGTACCCGGCAGCCGGTCGATCACCGGCTGCCGCCCCTCGACCACCGGCCGGAAGCAGCACCAGGCGTGCGTGACGGTGGCGCCGCGGGCCGCGGGAAGCAGCCAGTGCAGCCCGGCGAGCAGCGCCGCCACCGGTTCCGGCCGGACCTCCGGGCCCGCGTCGCCGTCGTCGAAGGTACCGCCACAGACGATCGCGCCGCCGGGCTGCGGTGCGCCACCGCCTACCTCGCTGCTCAGCACGCTGGAAAGCCGCCACGGCCCGGGCGCGACGGCGAGCATGTGCCCCTTGACCCGGCGCTGGACGACGCCGGCCGCCCACGGTTCGGGTACCAGCCCGGTCGCCATCACCACCGCACCCGGCGCGAAGTCACCCAGCGTGGTGTGCACGGTCGTGATCCGGTCGCCGGTGACGTCCACCCCGCGCACCGCGACGCCGGTCGCCACCGCGCCGGCGTGGCCGGCCAGTACCGCGGCCAGCCGCTGCGGGTTCACCGCGCCCTGGCCGGTGACCAGCAGCGGGGTCACCCGGTCGGGCAGCGCGACGTCCGGCTCCAGTTCGCGCACCGTGCCCGGATCCAGCCGCTGGTACCCGGGCGGCAGCTGCGCCGGCCCGGCACCCGGCCACAGCAGCAGCCACCGGGTGGTGCGCAGCCCGGTACCCCAGCGGGCGTCCAGCTCCCGGTGCAGCGCGAGGCTGACCCGGCCGAACGCGACGAACTCCGCGGGGTCGGTCAGCGCGTGCAGGTCGGGGGAGACCGCGCCGCCGTTGCCGCCGGAGGCGGCCGACGCCAGGCGCACCTCCCGCTCCAGGACGACCACGCTGCCCAGGCCCGCCGACCGGCAGGCGACCGCGGTCGCCAGGCCCACCGCACCGCCGCCGACGACGAGCACATCCGGCTGCCGGTCCAGCCCATCCGGTACCCCCGGAGCGAGCGCGGCGTGTTCGGCCGCGGTGAGCCCGCCGGTCCAGATCGCCGCGCGCACCACCGCAACATCATCGCGACCCGGCTCACCGGTCCGCCACCCCGGCCACCTGGGGTGGCAGCCGGAACCGATACTGACAGTCATGCGCCTTCTGCAAGAACCGCCGTTCGAGCTGACCTACGACGATGTGTTCCTCATCCCGGCCCGGTCGCACGTGGACTCGCGGATGCACGTCGACCTGACCACCGACGACGGCAGCGGTACCACCATCCCGGTGGTGGTGGCGAACATGACCGCGGTGGCCGGCCGGCGGATGGCCGAGACGGTGGCGCGGCGCGGCGGGCTGGTCGTGCTTCCCCAGGACATCCCGGTCGACGTCGTGGTCGAGGTGATCTCCTGGATCAAGGGGCGGCACCTGGTCTACGACACCCCGATCGTGCTGCGGCCCACCGACACCGTGTCGGAGGCGCTGGCGCTGCTGCCCAAGCGCGCGCACGGTGCGCTGGTGGTGGTCGAGGACAGCCGCCCGGTCGGCGTGGTGACCGAGGCGGACTGCGCCGGTGTGGACCGGTTCACCCAGCTCGGCGCGGTCATGTCCGCCCAGCCGGTGACGCTGCCGGCCGGGATCGGGCCGCAGGACGCGTTCGACCGGCTGGCCAGCGCCCGGCACCGGCTGGCACCGGTGATCGACGAGCGCGGTGCCCTGGTCGGCATCCTGACCCGCAAGGCGGCGCTGCGGGCGACGCTGTACCGGCCGGCGACCGACGCCGGCGGGCGGCTGCGGGTGGCCGCCGCGATCGGCATCTCCGGAGACGTCGCGCACCGGGCCGACAAGCTGCTCGCGGCCGGGGTCGACGTGCTGGTACTGGACACCGCGCACGGGCACCAGGAGCGGATGCTGGCCGCGCTGCGCACGGTGCGCGGGCTGAACCCGAGCGTCCCGGTGGTGGCCGGCAACGTGGTGACCGCCGCCGGGGTGGACGACCTCGCCGACGCGGGCGCCGACATCGTCAAGGTGGGCGTCGGGCCGGGCGCGATGTGCACCACGCGGATGATGACCGGGGTCGGGCGGCCGCAGTTCTCCGCCGTCGTCGAGTGCGCGCAGGCGGCGCGGCGGCGCGGGGTGCACGTGTGGGCCGACGGCGGGATCCGCCACCCGCGCGACGTGGCGCTCGCGGTGGCGGCCGGCGCGTCGAACGTGATGATCGGGTCGTGGTTCGCCGGTACCGACGAGTCGCCGGGCGACCTGCAGCACGACGCGGACGGCCGGGCGTACAAGGAGAACTTCGGGATGGCGTCGGCCCGGGCGGTCAGCCGCCGTACCGCCGACGACTCGGCGTACGAGCGGGCCTGCAAGGCACTGTTCGAGGAGGGCGTCTCCTCCGTCCGGATGTACCTCGACCCGGCCCGGCCCGGTGTCGAGGACGTCCTGGACACGATCGTGGCCGGCATCCGCTCCGCCTGCACCTACGTCGGCGCCCGCACCCTTGCCGAACTGCGCGAGCGCGCGGTCGTCGGGGTACAGGGCGCCGCCGGCTACGCCGAAGGTCAGCCGCGCGGCTGACCGTCACTCACGTGGTCTGCTGCTCCGGCTGCACGTGCGCGTCGGGGCCGGGGAAGCAGAGCGTCTCGTGACCGCTGTCCTGCCAGCGGACCAGGTACGGCGGCGTGCCGTCCGGCCCATGTACCTCAAGCACGATGCCGATCCGCCGCGGCGTGCCCACGTGCGCGCCCTCCATGACCAGCCGGTCGCCGGTTCGTGCCTTCATCGCTGCCGCCCCCTTTGTCACAGGCCGTTTCGCACCAGTCGGCGTGGTTTCACGCTACGCCGGCCCGACCCGGTTCGGAACCGCCGCGCCGGCCGCCGTTCCCGGGTGGTGGCACCATGAGGGGCATGACCACTTCGATGCCCGGCGCTCCCGGCGGCGTACCGGCGACGCCCGCCCGTACCCGCGACACCCGCGCCACCATCCCCACGGTCACCATCGCGACGTTCCCCGACTACGCCCTCGCCCAGCGGGCCGTCGACTACCTGTCGGACAACAAGTTCCCGGTCGAGCGGACCGCCATCGTCGGCACCGACCTGCGCCTGGTCGAGCGGGTACTGGGCCGGCTGACCGTGGTCCGGGCGGCGCTCGCCGGTGCCGCGAGCGGTGCCTGGTTCGGCCTGTTCATCGGCCTGCTGATCGGCATCTTCGCGCGCACCGGATGGTTCCTGCTGATCCTGACCGCCATCGCGATCGGCGCGGTCTGGGGCGCCGTCTTCGGTGCCGTGGCGCACGCGATGACCGGCGGCCGGCGCGACTTCGCCTCGGCCAGCTCGCTGGTGGCCGGCCAGTACGCGGTCACGGTACACGCCGAGGTCGCCGACGAGGCGCGCGCGCTGCTCACCCGGCTCAACTGGCGGGCCAGCGAGGCCGAGGCGGCCGAGCAGGCCTGATCAGGCGGGTACCCGCACCACGTTGTAGTCGGTGTCCGGCGTCGGCGTGACGTCGAACCGGGCGTTGACCACGTAGAGCCAGCGGCCGAACAGGTCGCCGGTCGACGGTACCCGCAGCAGCGGGCTGGTGATCTCGCGGACCAGGTGTCCGGAGCGGAACCCGTCGTCCATGTGCAGCACCGCGACCAGGCTGTCCATGTTGCGGATCACCCACAGGGTGCGGCCGCGCAGGACCAGCCCGTCGCCGTTGACCACCGAGTACCCGTGCAGGTCGACCAGCCGGCTCGAACCGGTACGGGGATCGATGGAGACCAGCCGGCCGGCGATCATCTGCACCACGATCAGCCGGCCGTCCGGCGTGGCCACGATGCCGTTGTTGAACGCGGTCAGGTCCGCCGCCGGTCCGCTCAGCGCCAGCGACCGCACCGCGGACTGGCCGGGCAGCCGCCCGTCGTGACCCAGCGGCACCACGTACAGGAACGCCCGCGCCGAGTCGGTGAAGTACACCGCGTCGCGGGTGATGATCTCGTCGTTGACGAACGTGTTCGGGTCGGTGGTGAACCGGTAGGACGCCAGGAGGGCACCGGTGCGCGCGTCGTAGACGGCCGCGCCGCCACCGTCGGCCGTGCAGGCCCAGAGCCGGTTGTGCCGGTCGACCTTCAGGCCGGTCTTCGCGGCGCCGTCGGTGGGCGGCACCAGAATGGCGCCGTGGCCGGTCGCGAGGTCGCCGCGGAACACCGCGCCGCCCGCGAGGGAGCCGACGTAGAAGCTGGTACCCCGGCCGATCGTGAAGCCCTCGGGCTGGAACCCGTTCGGTATCGAGATGCTCGCGGGGAACCGGGACCCGGCCGACGCCGGGACGGATCCAGCGACAGCGGCCGTCCCGGCGGTGAGGAGGGTCAGGGCAGCGAGCGTCGCGATCCGTCGCAGCATCCGGCCAGTCTAGCGAGGTTCATCGATCGCCGCAGGGGCCGCGGCGATGTGCGGCCGGGCGCCCTACGGGGTGAATCGGCGGCGTTCCGCCGCGGTACCCCGGTCCCTTCTGGTCACATCCACGCGTGGCGAACAGAGGGCACCGGCTGCGGGTCGCGGCCGCCGCGGCGGTGGTGGGCGGGCTGCTGGCCGGCTCGTACCTGCTCGTCGAGCGGCGGCCGGGGCAGGTGCCGACCGCCGCGCCGGTGGTGCCCCTCGCGCTGCTGCCCGGTCCGTCGCAGGCGCCGCTGCCGGATCCGGTACCGGCGGTGCGGGCGGCCCTGGCGCGGTACGCAGCCGCCCGGCGCGCGCACACCGGCATCGCGGTGCTCGACCGGGTCACCGGCCGCGCGGTCGGGTACGAGGACGGCGCGCGCTTCCCCACCGCCAGCGTGGTGAAGCTGGACATCCTCGCCACGCTGCTCTGGCAGCACCAGCGGACCGGGCGGCCGCTGAGCGCCGGCCAGAAGCACGCGGCCACCGAGATGATCACCGAGAGTGACAACGAGGCGGCGGACGCGCTGTGGACCGAGATCGGTGGCGCGAGCGGCCTGGCGCAGGCCAACCGCGTCTTCGGGCTGACCCGCACCACGCCGAACCGGGCCGGGTACTGGGGGCTGACCACGACCACGGCGGCCGACCAGGTACGGCTGCTCGGGGTGCTGGCCGACCCGGCCGGTCCGCTGTCGGCGGGTAGTCGCGGGTACGCGCTCGGGCTGCTCGCGCGGGTCCGGGCCGGCCAGCGTTGGGGGGTACCCCGGGCGGCCGCCGGCCCGACCGCGGTCTACGTCAAGGACGGCTGGCTGGCCAGCGTCACGGACCGGGGCCGGTGGATCGTCAACAGCGTCGGGCGCATCATCGAGCCCGGGCACGACTGGCTCGTCGCGGTGCTGTCCGACCACAACCCGACCGAGGGCGGCGGGATCGGTACCGTCGAGCACCTCGCCACCACCGCGGTCGCCGGCCTGCGCGCCACCCCGAACCCGGTCAGCTGACCGGACCGCGCCGCAGGACGGCCGGTGGCCCGATGGGCGGCCCCCATGGCGGTCAGTGCGGATGGGCGTCCCGGCCGTGTACCGGGCCGTGCGCGTCCGCGCAGTGCTCCGGATCGGTACCCGGCCGGCCGACGGTGAGGATCTGTTCCGGCACGTGGTCCACCTGCAGCGTGGTGTGCGTGATCGCGTACCCCTCCCGCAGTACCTCCTCCAGGTCCCGCCGGACCGCGTGGCAGTCCCCGCCGGGCTCGACGAGCACGTGTGCCGACAGCGCCGGCTGCGCCGACGTGATCAGCCAGATGTGCAGGTCGTGCACCTCGACGACCGCCGGCCGGCCGGCCAGCCGGTCGCCGATCGCGTCCGGGTCGACCCCGGCCGGCGCGGCCTCCAGGAAGATCCGGCCGGACGCGCGGACCAGGCCCAGCCCGGCGCGCACCATGAGGACCACCACCACCAGCGTCGCGATGGCGTCGGCGCGGGCGAAGCCGGTCGCCAGTACCACGGCACCGGCGACCGCGGTGGCGATGAACCCGAACAGGTCGGTCAGGATGTGCGCGTAGGCGCCCTGCACGTTGAGGCTGGTCCGGTTGGCGCGGGACAGCAGCCAGGTGGCGACCAGGTTGACCGCCACCCCGACCAGGGCGGTCACCAGCACCAGGCCGCCGGCCACCACGGGCGGGCTGACCAGCCGGCGGACCGCCTCCCAGGTGAGCCAGCCGGCGAGGACCAGCAGGGTGGTGCCGTTGGCCTGCGCGGAGAGGATCTCCGCCCGCTTGAGCCCGAAGGTGTACCCGCCGCGCGCCGGCCGGGCGGCCAGCCGCATCGCGACCAGCGCCAGCAGGATCGCCCCGGCGTCGGTGAGCATGTGCGCCGCGTCCGACAGCAGCGCCAGCGAGTGCGCCACCAGGCCGGCGAGCACCTCGGCCGCCATGAACCCGACGATGAGCGCCAGCGCACCGGCCAGCCAGCGCCGGTCGGCGTCGGCGCTCACGCCGTGGTGGTGCCCGGCGGGGGCGTGCGGGTGCGCGTGGCTCACCCTGAAAGTCAACCGCACGGCCGCCGGTCCCACCACCGGCATCCGGCCACAGGCCGCGCGGACCACCCAGCCCGGCGATCTTGGATGGGACCACCCCCTGCAAGGGGTACCGGCGTCCAAGATCTCGCGGTCACCACCGCTGACCCACCATGATTGTCGATCCGGCCGATAGCCGGGGCGGTGCGGCGGAAGATAGCGCCTGGCGGTTGATCTTCTGCGGTCCGCCGTCAAGCTGAGCCAGCGATGGCATGGCCGCGACCCGGCCCCGGTACGGTTGGCGGGTGCGGGTGTCTGAGCGGCTGAAGAACCGGTTCCGGCGTTTCCTGGAGCGGCCGGGGACGACCGTGGACCTGCGGCCGTTCGAGGCGCTGCTGCCGCAGGTGACCGAGTACGGCGGGAAGCTTTCCGGGTTGACCGACGCGGAGCTGGCCGAGGAGGCCGCCGCGGTGGAGCCGGAGGATCTCGTCGCGATCTGCGCCCTGGCCCGGGAGGCGGCCGAGCGCGGGCTCGGCGAGCGCCCGTTCGACGTGCAGCTGCTCGGCGCGCTGGCGATGCTGTCCGGCCACGTCGCCGAGATGGCCACCGGCGAGGGCAAGACGCTGGCCGCGGCGATCGCGGCGTTCGGGTACGCCCGGCGCGGCGAACCGGTGCACATCCTGACCGTCAACGACTACCTGGCCCGCCGCGACGCCGAGTGGATGGAGCCGGTGTACCGGCGGCTCGGCGTGACGGTCGGCTGGATCAACGAGCTGTCCACGCCCGAGGAGCGCCGGGCCGCGTACGCCTGCGACGTCACCTACGGTGCTTTCAGCGAGGTCGGCTACGACTACCTGCGCGACCAGCTCGCCGCCGGTCCGGACGACGCCGTGCAGCGCGACCTCGCCACGGTGCTCGTCGACGAGGCGGACTCGATCCTCGTGGACGAGGCCCGGGTACCCCTGGTGCTGGCCGGCGCCCGTGCCGGCGACCAGGATCCGTTGCGGGTGGCCGCGGGCCTCGTCCACGGCATGCGCGCCGGACGCGACTTCGAGGTCTCCGCGGACGGCCGCAGCGTCGAGCTGACCCAGGCCGGCGCCGCGGCGGCGGAGGAGGCGCTCGGCGGGATCGACCTGTACTCGCCCGACCACCTGGACCGGCTGACCGCGGTCAACCTGGCGCTGTACGCCCGGACGCTGCTGCACCGCGACGTCGAGTACATCGTGCGCGACGGCAAGGTGGACCTGGTCGACGAGTACCGCGGCCGGGTCGCGCACCGCCGCCGCTGGCCGGACGGGCTGCAGGCGGCCGTGGAGGCCAAGGAGGGCCTGGAGTCCACCGCCGAGGGCGAGGTGCTGGGGACGATCACGGTACAGGCGCTCATCGGGCTGTACCGGACGACCTGCGGGATGACCGCCACCGGCGCGCTGGTCGGCGACCAGCTGCGCGAGTTCTACCGGCTCGAGGTGGCGGTGATCCCGTCCAACGCCCCGGTCATCCGGGTCGACGAGCCGGACCGGATCTACGCCACCCGGGAGCACAAGGAGGCGGCCCTCGTCGAGGAGGTCGCCGCCGCACACGAGGAGGACCGGCCGGTACTGGTCGGCACGCTCGACGTCAAGGAGTCCGAGCGGCTCGCCGCCCGGCTGCGCGCCGCGGGCGTCGAGTGCGTGGTGCTCAACGCCCGCAACGACGCCGAGGAGGCGGAGATCATCGCCGAGGCCGGCCGGGCGGGCGCGGTCACCGTGTCGACGCAGATGGCCGGCCGGGGGATCGACATCCGGCTCGGCGGCCGGGACGAGGCGGGCCGCGACCGGGTCGCCGACCTGGGCGGGCTGTACGTGGTCGGCAGCGGCCGGCACGACAGTCGCCGGGTCGACGACCAGCTGCGCGGCAGGGCCGGGCGGCAGGGCGACCCGGGCGGCTCGGTGTTCTTCGTCAGCGTCGAGGACGACCTGGTCACCCGGCACGCGGCCGAGGAGGTACCGGCGCTGCGCAAGGTGTGGCCGAACGGGCGGGTACACGATCCGGGGGTCAGCCGGGCCGTCGAGCACGCCCAGCGGGTGGCCGAGGGGATCACCTTCGAGATCCACCGCAACACGTGGCGGTACAGCGTGCTGGTGGAACGGCAGCGCCAGCTGCTCGCTGCGCGGCGCGCGGAGCTGGTCGGCACCGACGCCGCCGCGCGGTTGCTCGCCGAGCGCAGCCCGGACCGGTACGCCGAGGTGTCCGAGCTGGTCGGCGATGAGGCGCTGGCCGGCATGGCGCGGTCGATCGCGCTGTACCACCTGGACCGGGCCTGGGCCGACCATCTGGCCTACCTCGCTGAGGTACGGGAGGGCGTGCACCTGCGGGCGCTGGCCCGGCTGGACCCGCTCGACGAGTACCACCGCGCGACGGTACCGGCGTTCGCCAAGCTGCTGTCCGACGTGGACGACCGCACGGTGGCGACGTTCGACGAGGCGGAGATCACCGGGCCGGACTGGCGGATCGCCGACGCCGGCCTGGTACGCCCGACGGCGACGTGGACGTACATGGTGCACGACAACCCGTTCGGCGCCGAGGGGGAGCGGTTCTTCACCGCGCTCGCGCGGGCGACCCGGCGGAGGATGTCGAGGTAGCCGCCGCCGGCGGTACGCGGCGCGGGCTCGCCGTGACCGGCGCTGCGCCGCGGCGGGCGCCTGAGGGTCAGCTCGACGAGACCCAGTCGGGGTGCGCGGCGACGAAGGTCGCCACCGTGTCGTCGCGCACCGACCGGAGCAGTTGCAGGCTGGTGTCGGTCAGCACCTCGCAGGCGCCGATGCCGGGTACGTTGATCGTGTTGAACTGGCCGTTGTTGGTCCGGACGGTCAGGATGTCGCCGCCGCCGATGTGGCGCATCGCGAAGATCCAGTCCTGGATCGACACCCCGCCGTTGTCCACCGTCATCGCCTTGCCGACGGTGTCCAGGACCCGGTTGAGCCTGCCCGGGTCGGTCAGCACGCCGGCGCTGAGGATCTGCTTGAACACCGCCTTGATGAACTGCTGCTGGTGGCGCTGCCGGCCGTAGTCCGCGTCGCCGTTCGCGAGCAGGTCGCGCTGGCGGGTGTAGTCCAGCGCCTCCCAGGCCGCCAGGTGCCGGCAGCCCGGCTCGTAGACCTTCGGGGTCACGCCCGGGATCGGGTGCAGGCTCAGGTCGGCGTCCTGGCGGAACGGTACCGTCTCCCTGCCGTCGGCGGTGAACCCGACGTGGATCGAGGTGACCTTCTCGTCGATGCACATGTCGACGCCGCCGAGTACCCCGACCACCTGCTGGAAGCCGGCGAAGTCGACGACCGCGGCGGTGTCCAGCCCGATGCCGTACAGCGACCTGATCGTCTGCCCGAGCAGGCGTACCCCGCCGGCCACGCCGCCACCGTTGCGCGACCCGTAGGCGAAGGCCGCGTTGATCTTGTCCTTGCCGCCGGCCCAGCCGGTGGCCGGGTCGGGCGGAATGGGTACCAGGGTGTCGCGCGGGATCGACACCAGGTACGCCTGGTCGTGGCTGGCCGGCACGTGCACGATGATGATCGAGTCGGCGCGGGACTGGTCGGTCGGGTTCTGCCCGGGCCGGGTGTCGATGCCGACCAGCAGCATGTTGACCGGACCGTTGATGTTGACGTGGCGGCCCGCCTGGTTGCCGGCGTCACCGAGCAGGTTGTTCTGCGTCACGCTGCCGTTCGCTCTGGCCACCAGCAGCCGGTACCCGATGAGCAGCGTGCCGCTGGCCACGATCAGCAACGCCCCGAAGACCACCAGCAGCTTCGCCCACAGTGGATCGCGCCGCCGGGGCTGCGCCTCCTGCGGCTCGCGTTCAGGCGCCGCGGTCGGCGGCGTCCCGGTCGCTGACACGTCGGCTGGTACCCGGCGGCTCGCTGGCGGAAACGTGTGAGGGCCCGGCCGGGCGGCCGGGCCCCCACAGCCGCACTCAGGTGTGCACGCCGACCGCGGACAGCCCGATGATGAACTGCGCCTCGGCGGTCAGCTCGCGGGCCCGCCGCTCGTCGATGCGGCCGCCACCGAACGTCGCCTCGTCGATCAGCGCGGCGATCTGCCCGGCGACCCGGTCACGGGCCTGTCCGAGCGCGGTCAGCCCGGCCACCGTGGCCTGGTACCGGGCATCACCCGGGGTGTCCGACCGGATCGCCGTCGTGGCTGCCGCGAGCGTGTTCGACCCGAACTCCCCGACGCAGGCGTTGAGCTGCTTGTACACCGCGCCCAGCGCGTCGAGCGTGGACCGGTGCCCGCGCAGCCCGCGCGGCAGCGCGGACGGCTCGACGAACTCCCACAGCGCCCGGCCGTCGGAGCGGTAGTCGTCGCGCAGCCCGAGTAGGGCCAGGATGGTCGGCCGGATGTCGGTGTGGTCGCTCCACACGTCGCGGGTGACCCCGAGATGCCGCACGCCCGGCCCGGCGACACCCAGCCAGGTGACGTTGATGTCCGGGCTGAAGTCACCGTGGTTCCAGGCGAACGCGGGGTTGACCGACACGCACGGCGCGGTGCAGTTCGGCGCCCCGGCGAACAGGAAGTAGTCCGGGTCGGCGAACGCGGTGAACGTCGGGGTACGCAGCGGGTCGGCCGTCGTCATGTGCAGCAGCCGCTGCTCGGTCGCATCGGCCATGAACTGCACGATGGTCTGGTTCTGCCCGGTGTACGGGTTCGTCGCCGTGGTACGTCCGACCGCGCGCTCGAACGCCCGCGTGGTCGGCGCGTCGGCGGCCGGCCGGCCGTCGAGGTAGAAGTTCGGCGCCGAGTCGGCGTGCACCTGGAACGGCGTGGTCGTCTGCTGCTGGGTGGCGAGCAGGCCGCGGATGTTCGTGTTGACCTCGCCGAGTAGCGAGTAGGTGCACGGGACGTGGATGCCGTCGCAGTTTGCCGGGGTCGGCGGGCCGCCCGCGAAGTGGTCGTTCTCGTCGGCGGTGACCACGAACAGGGTGTTGGCCGGGGTGATGCCGTCGCGGCCGAGGCGCTGGAAGAACGCCCCGAACGCGTTGTCGTAGGACTTCAGCGCCGCGACGTAGCCCGCCTCACCCGGACCGTAGGCGCCGCCGGACGGGTGCCGGTCGTGCGCGTCGGAGATGTACCCGAAGGTGACCGGTACCCCGGCCTCCTGCATCTGCGCGACGTACCCGAGCGTGTTCGCGGCGCTCATCCCGTCGAAGCCGGGGAAGCCGGGCCGGCCGGCGGAGTCGACGATCGGGGTACTGCCGTCGACCGTGGTCACCGGCCCGTTGGGCGAGATCACCGGGTTGGTGTACTTGGCGCCGAACAGCCCGTCGAACCCGGTGTACCCGCCCGGCTCGTCCGGCAGCAGGTCCGGCCGGGCGTTGCCGGCCGCGCACCGGGCCGACGCCTTGGCGCAGTGCACGCCGATCCCGACGAAGTCGGTGGTGGCCAGGCTCGGATTGGCCGCCGCCTCGGCCGCCTCGGGCGAACCGGGGCCGAACACCTTCGGCACGTCCGGTCCGGTGTTCTCCAGGATCGTGTTGGCCGCCGCCACCGCGCCGACGTCACAGCCGGCCCGGGTGAACGGTACCCACGGCGCCGGCGCGACCTTGCCGTCCGGCGCGACCATCGTCGGCGCGGTGTCGGTGGGCGCGGCGGTCGTGGGATCGAACACGCCGTCGGTCCAGTACGCGAACGTGACCGCCGGGTTCGAGGTGCCGGCCGGGGTGAAGTACCGGTACGAGTTGGACACCGGCTGGCCCATGCGGTCGCCGTACACGCCGGTCAGCGAGGTGAGGATGTCGGTACCGGTGTGCGCGATCAGCGGGGTGTGGTGGTCGGCATCGAGGACACCGTTGTGGGTGAGGAAGTTCAGCAGGTTCGGCATCTGCTCCAGGTCGCTGGGCACGTTCGGGTTGTCCCGCGTGAAGTGGACGTTGTCGAACTGCAGGTAGATGACATGGTTGATGCCGTTGCCGCTCGGGCTCAGCCGGCAGTTCGAGCCGGCTGATGCCATGCCGGCCCCGCCCGCCGGTGTGGCTGGTGCGGCCTGTGCCGCGGGTACCGCGACCAGCGCCGCGGCGACCACCGCCAGCGACGTCAGCGCGGCGGCTCTCCGGTTCCGGTGCACGACGAACTCCCTCCCGAACACGTGTGCGTGACGACCGCAGCCATCCTCGTTGCCCGGACGCGACCGCGGGTTAACCCGGTCTGAACATCAAGATTCAGCCCGGCGCGGTGCCGATCCCGCGCTGGTCGGCGGCCGAGACCTCGGCAGCGCTCGCCCGGTGCGCGCGGGTCGGCGCGCCCGCCAGGTAGAAAACCACACCGACGGCGATCATCACCAGCAGCGGCAGGATCTGGGTCAGCTCGAACGCACCCCGCCCGATGCCGGCCGGCAGCGAGTCGTCCGGGTTTCCGCCGGTACCGAACCAGCCGACGCCGAAACCGGGCCACAGCAACGAGATCGTCGCGACCAGCGCCCACAGGGTCGACAGGACGGTGACGATCCAGACGCCGGCCGTGCCGCCGGGTACCCGGTACGGGCGCGGCGCCTCCGGCTGCGTGTGCCGCAGCCGGACCAGGGCCGGGAAGATGCCGAGGTAGGAGATCGTGGTGGTGGAGATGGCCAGGCCCAGCACCGCGGCGAAGTACCTCTCCGCGTTCCCGCCGGACAGCCAGAACGCCAGCAGCATGACGATCGTCGAGAAGATGCCGGTGAGCACGTTGACGGTCAGCGGGGTACCGAACCGGCGGTTGATGCGGCCCAGCACGCGCGGCGCCGCGCCGTCGAAGCCGGCCGCCGCCTGGGTGCGGTCCGCGCCCATGATCCAGGTGGTACCGCTGGACAGCAGCGCCCAGATGAACGCGATCGCGGCCAGGTCGCCGAGTACCTTGCCGGCACCGGTCAGCGTCACGGTACCGTCGGCCGCCACGCTGCCGCCGTACACCGTGAACACCTGCTTGATGGCGTCGAGGAAGCCGCCGACGCCGGTGACCTTCGAGGCCGGCAGGATCAGCAGGATGGCCAGGATCGGGATGCCGTACAGCAGGATCGCGCCAAGGCCCGACCAGGCGATGGTGCGCGGCACGTCCTTGCGTGGATCGACCATCTCCTCGCTGGCCGAGCTGGGCAGCTCGAACCCGACGTAGTTGAAGATCAGCACCGGTACCGCCGCGATGAACACCGCGTACCCCGGCGAGAACGCCGACGCCCCGAACCCGTGCACCCCGTTGTGCGCGGCGTAGAGCAGCACCGACAGCGTGAAGAAGCCGAGCACGCCGACCCGGACGAACGCGCCGATGCTCGGGATCCACTTGCCCAGCCGGAACGACACGATCGCCGACACCACCGCGAACCAGATGAACACCAGCGCGAACAGCAGCTTGCCGAACCCGTGCAGCGGCGTGAAGAAGTCGCCGAACGCGGAGATGTCAGCGTGCCGCCCAGCCAGATCGGGTTGGACAGCCAGTACAGCACCGTGACGATCGCCGCCACCAACCGGCCGAAGGCCAGCCGGCTCCACACGTACGGCCCGCCCTCGAAGGGGAACGCCGAGCCCAGCTCGGCCATCAGCAGCCCGTACGGCACGAAGAAGAAGATGCCGAGGAACACCAGCCAGGTGAAGCCCTGCGCGCCGTTCTTGGCGACGGCGCCGATCGTGTCGAGGCCGACGAGCGTGCAGATCAGGAAGAAGACCAGGTCGAACCGGCGCAGGCTCTTCTGGAGTTTGGACTTCTCCTCGATCTCGTCGATCGTCATGCCGGGTAGGGTCAGAACCGCCGCGCTGTCAGCAACCATCTCGACCTCCAGCGAGATCACCGTCCCGCCTCCTTACGATGGACCCTGATCGATGGCGAGGACAAGGGGTAGCACGTGCACTACCGACCGTTGGGCCGAACGGGACTGTCCGTCTCGGAGATCGGCTACGGCGCCTGGGGGATCGGCGGGTCGATGTGGATCGGCGCCGCCGAGGACGAGTCGCTGCGGGCGCTGGCCCGGGCCGTCGAGCTGGGCGTCAACCTCATCGACACCGCCCGGGGGTACGGCGAGAGCGAACGCATCGTCGGCAGGTTCGTGCGCGACCATCCCGGCGACGAGATCTACGTGGCGACCAAGGTACCGCCGAAGAACCTCGTCTGGCCGGCGCCCGCGGGCATCCACCCGGACCAGGCGTTCCCGGGCGCGCACATCCGGTCCAGCGTGGAGACCAGCCTGCGCGCCTGCGGGCTGGAGACCTTCGACGTCCTGCAGTTCCACGTCTGGAGTGACGACTGGGTCGGCCGCGGCGACTGGCTGGACACGATCAACGCGCTGCCCCGCCTGCGCCGAGCACGGCGTCGGGGTCATCGTCCGGGTGGCGCTGGACGAGGGCGGGCTGACCGGCCGGATCCGGGCTGGGGCCAGCTTCCCGAAGGGCGACTTCCGCAACGGGTACTTCGGCGGTGACCGGGCGGCCCGGGTCGAGCAGCACGTCGACGCGCTCGCCGCGGACCTCGGCGTGCCGCTGGAGCAGGTACCCGGGATCGCGCTGCGCTACGTGCTCAGCGCGCCCGAGGTGTCCACGGTGATCCCGGGCATGCGCACGGTTCGCAACGTGGAGCGCAACGCCGCGGTCAGCGACGGCCGTACCCTGACCGGCGAGCAGCTCGCGACGCTGGCCGAGCACGTCTGGGAGCGCAACTTCTACGAGCGGGAGTGACCGTCGAGTTCCCGTAGTGCGGCGCGGGCCTCTTCGGCCTCGGGACGGCCGGGCTCGTCCTTCCCGACCCGTCGAGCCGGTCTTCCGCCGATCTCCGGTCAGTCGGTTCTGGTGGTGAAGCCGGCGACGATGGCGCGCAGGTCGTCGGCGGTGCGGGCGAGCTGGCTGGCGGCCCGTTCCGTGGCGGTGGCGCTGGCGGTGGTCTGCTCGGCACTGGTGGCGACGGCCACGAGTCCTTCGGCGATGCTGGCCGAACCGGTGGCCACCTCGGTGACGTTGCGGGCCATCTCGCCGGTGGTGGCGGACTGTTGCTCAACCGCCGAGGAGATCGTGGTCTGGATCTCGTTGATCCGGCCGATGACCTCGGCGATGTGACCGAGGGCCTGGATGGCTGCGTGGGTGTCCTGCTGGATCGCCTGAACCCGGGCGGCGATGTTCTCGGTGGCCCGGGCGGTTTCCTGGGACAGGTCCTTGACCTCGCCGGCCACGACGGCGAAGCCCTTGCCGGCCTCGCCCGCGCGGGCGGCTTCGATGGTGGCGTTGAGGGCGAGCAGGTTGATCTGTTCGGCGATCGAGGTGATGACCTTGATCACGTCGCCGATCTCGGCCGAGCTGTTGCCCAGCCGCGCGACGGCCTCGTTGCTCGCCGCGGCGGCGGCCACCGCCTGGCCGGCGACGTCAGCGGCTTCGGCGGCGCCCTGGGCGATCTCCGTGATCGCGGAGCTCATCTGTTCGGTACCGCTGGCCACCATGTCCACGTTGCGGGAGACCTGCCCGGCGGCCGTGTTCACCACGTCGGCCTGCTCGGAGGTGGCCTGCGCGGTGTCGCGTAGTTCGCGGCTGACCTGCAACAGCTCGGTCGAGGAGTCGGACACGCCGGCGGCGTTGCCGCTCAGCGACTCGATGGCGTGCCGGACCCGGGCCAGCGCCTCGTTGTAGGCGTGCGCCATCTTGCCGACCTCGTCGCGGGTGTCGGCCACGGTGTGGCTGGTCAGGTCGCCGCCGGCCAGGGCGTCCAGCGCGGCGACCATCCGGCGCAGCGGGACGGTCGCCGAGCGGTAGAACCCGACCAGCAGGTAGACGACCAGCAGGACGGCGATCAGCCCGGCCGCTTCCACCCGTTGGGCCTTGGCCTGGAACCCGGCGATCCGGATGGCCAGCAGTTGGTCCAGCACCGGAACCAGCGTCGTGTTCAGCGCCGCGATGCGGGTGGCGGCTGCCTCGCCGGCATCGGCCCGCAGGGCATCCATGCGGCTGTTCTTGATCGCCGTGGTGGTCTGGTCCAACACCGCGTTGACGGTGTCCAGCAGCGCATCGCTGGCCCCGGTGCTGGACAGCAGGTCCTGGTTGACGGTGTGGGCGCGGGCGGTCTTGAGGTCGTAGTCGAACGCGTCCCGGGTCGTGGACAACGTGCCGCTGTCGATGGCCAGATCGATGCGGGCGCCGTCGACCAGGTCCGCGCTCGCCCGGGAGTTGATCAGCGCCTCGTCGACCGCCTGGCCGGTGGTGTCCAGCAGGATCGGGACCCGGAACACCAGCGCGTCCATCACGTAGTAGGAGTCCAGGTCCGGGTCCAGCGTCAGGTTCGACCGGTCCGACACCCGGTTGATCAGCGCCAGCAGCGCCGCGGTGGCCTTGTTGTACGCGCCCAACGCAGCCGCCGGCTGCCGAACCGTCGCCGCCTGGTTCAACGCCTCCTTGGCCGCGCTCCACAGTTGCCCGGTCTCGAACGCCGCACCGTAGGCCGCGTCCACCGCGTCCACCCCGGTGACGGCCGCGGCAACGTCGGCCGCTGCCGGATCCGCACCGCTGACCGCCAGGTGCCGGGCGCGCACCGCGCGAACGGTCAGCTCCAGCAACGGTTTCAGGTAGCCGTCCCCGCGCCGCTCGGTCGCGCTGAAGTCCACCTGGCCGCGCTGGATCTCGACGTAGCCCCACGTCACGAAGCCCAAGGGCAGCAGCAGCACGACCGCCACCACAACGATCTTCTGCGCGTACCGTAACCGGCCCAGCAACAGCGCAGCCGGCTGGAACAACCGACCCATGGCATCCCCCGATCGACCTGCGTTAAACGCGCCGATTCTATGTGAAATATCCAAAATTGGCGGGCATTGCGTGCGCGGCGCGAAGCGGACGGACCGGCCATTCGGCCGGATCGGGTGCGCGACGGCGCCGGGTAGGCTGAGTCGGTGCTCGATCCGCGGGAACTGTACGAGCTGGCCGGCGAGCTGCCCGAGGTGGGCCGGCCGGTACTGGTACAGGCGCTGACCGGCTTCGTCGACGCGGGCAACGCCACCTACCTCGCCCGCGAGCACCTGCTCGGCGCGCTGGAGCCGCGCCTGGTGGCCACCTTCGACGCCGACCAGCTCATCGACTACCGGGCCCGCCGGCCACCCATGATCTTCCTGGAGGACCACTGGGAGCAGTACGAGGAGCCGGCGCTCGAACTGCACCTGCTGCACGACGACGCCGGCACGCCGTTCCTGCTGCTCGCCGGGCCCGAGCCGGACCTGCAGTGGGAACGGTTCATCCGGGCGGTCGAAGACCTGGTGCGGCGGCTGTCGGTACGGGTGACGGTCGGGCTCAACGCGATCCCGATGGCGGTACCGCACACCCGGCCGACCGGGCTCACCGCGCACGCCACCCGGCCGGAGCTGATCACCGGGTACGAGCCGTGGCTGCGCCGGGTCCAGGTACCCGGCAGTGCCGGCAACCTTCTGGAGTACCGGCTGGGCTCGCACGGGCACGACGCCATCGGCTTCGCCGTCCACGTACCGCACTACCTGGCGCAGGCGGGGTACCCGGCCGCGGCGCAGGAACTGCTGTCGGCGGTGTCCCGGGTCACCGGCCTGCTGTTGCCGACCGGGAACCTGCGCTCGGCGGCGGAGCTGGTGCGCGCCGACGTCGACGAGCAGATCGCCCAGAACGCCGAGGCCGGTGCGCTGGTACGGGGACTGGAGGAGCAGTACGACGCGTTCGTGCGCGGCCGGCAGGGTACCGACCTGCTCGCCGACGCCGGACCGCTGCCCTCGGCCGAGGAGCTCGGCGCGGAGCTGGAGCGGTTCCTCGCCGAGCAGAACCGCCCCAACGACCCGCCCCGCCCCTGACCGCGGATGTTCTTGAGGCACAACGGGTACGTCGAGGCATGTCTACCCGCGTGCCGATGACCCGTACCGCCGGGCTGTGGATCGCCTCGGTGCTCTTCGCGGTCGTCCTGCTGCTGTTGCTGATCTTCATCCTGCAGAACGGCCAGCGGGCGGAGATCTCGTTCTTCGGCGCGCACGCCCACCCGCCGGTCGGCGTCGCACTGCTGCTGGCCGCGGTCTTCGGCATCCTGCTGGTCGCGCTGCCGGGTACCGCCCGGATCGTGCAGTTGCGCGTCCTCGCCCGCCGGCGCGCCGAAGCGGCCGCCCCGCCCCCGCAACCGCCGCCGCAACCGCAGCCGCCGCCGCAACCGCAGCCGCCGCCCCAACCGCAGCCGCCGCCCCAACCGGAACCGGGACCGCCCGCGCAACCGGTCGCGGACGCGGGCCCTACGACAGATGCAGAACCGCCGCGCCGTTGACCCGGTCGGCGGCGAGGTCGGCGAGCGCCGCGGCGGCCGCGGCGAACGGGTACGGCGTGGTGCTGACCTGCAGCCGGTGCCGGCCGGCCAGGGCCAGGAACTCCCGCCCGTCGGCGCGGGTGTTCGCGGTGACCGAGGTGACGGTGCGCTCCTCGAAGAGGTGCCGCTGGTAGTTCAGCGGCGCAATGTCGGACAGGTGGATGCCGGCGATGGACAGCGTGCCGCCGCGGTCCAGCGCGGACAGCGCGACCGGTACCAGGTCGCCGACCGGAGCGAACAGGATGGCGGAGTCGAGCGGTTCGGGCGGCCTGGCGTCGGCCGGGCCGGCCGAGGCGGCGCCGAGGGACCGGGCCAGCTGCTGTGCCGCGGCCGAGCGGGTGAGCACGTGGACCGTCGCGCCCTGCGCGATCGCCAGCTGCGCGGTCAGGTGCGCGGAGGCGCCGAAGCCGTACACCCCCAGCCGGCCGCCCTCGGGAAGGTTGGCCCGGCGCAGGGCACGGTACCCGATGATGCCGGCGCACAGCAGCGGCGCGACCTGCTCGTCGGAGTACCCGTCGGGCAGCCGGTACGCGTAGCCGGCCGGCACGGTCAGGTACTCGGCGTATCCGCCGTCGGCGTCCCAGCCGGTGTACTCCGACCGCGGGCACAGGTTCTCCGCGCCCCGGGTGCAGTACCGGCACACTCCGTCGGTGCGCCGCAGCCACGCGACACCGACCCGGTCGCCCTCGGCGAACCCGGACACCTCGGCACCGGCGCCCGCGACGACTCCGACCGCCTCGTGCCCGGGTACCACCTTCGGCCGGTGCACCGGCAGGTCGCCGTCGCGGACGTGCAGGTCGGTCCGGCACACCGCACAGACCGAGACCCGCACCAGCAGCTCGTCGGCCGCCGGTGCGGGTACCGGGATGTCGTCCAGTTCCAGGACACCCGGCCCGGTGACCCGCCAAGCGCGCACCAGGCCAGGGTACGGCGCCGTGGCGGCCGGGGCCGCCACGGCGCGCAAGCCGAGCCCGCTACAGCCGAGCCCGCTACAGTCGGGCGCGCAGCAGCTGCTTGCCCTGCTCGGCGCCCTTGCGGCTGTCCGCCTGCGCCTTGCGGAAGAACTCGGCGAGCTCGTTGTCGCCGTCGCGCTCCGCGTCCTTGACGTACGTCTCCAGGCGCAGCACGTTGTCCAGGCAGGCCTCGGTGAACCAGATGATGTCGTAGTTCTTGTCCTTGGTACCGGTGACGTGGCCGGTCTCGCTGGTGCTCGTCATGGTTCCTCCTTGCAGCCGGATACCTGTTCGCGTACCCACCGCGACGCGGGTCATGCGCGGGTTTCCAGCGTTTGCTGAACACCGGCGGATAGGGTTCGGGGCGGGCGGCGCGGATGGAGGGTGTGCGGTGGCAGAGCTGGCCGGGGCGCGGATTCTGGTCACCGGCGGTGCCGGCTTCGTCGGCCGGTCGGTGGTGCCGGCCCTGCGCGCCGCCGGGGCCACGGTCACCGTGCTGGACCGCGACCCGTACCCGGACGGCGCCGTCCCGTCCGTCGTCGGCGACCTGCGCGACCGGGCGGTACGGGACGCGGCCGTCACGCCCGACCTGTCCGGCATCGTGCATCTGGCCGCGCAGACCTCGGTCCTCGGCTCGCTGGCCCGGCCGGCACTCGTCCACGAGGTCAACGTCGAGGCGACCGCCGCCCTGCTGGAACTGGCGCGGGTGCGCGGGATACCGCGGTTTCTCATGACGTCCACCAACGCCGTCGTCGGCGACCGGGGCGACGCGACGCTGCACGAGGACCTGCCGCTGCGGCCGCTGACGCCGTACGGCGCGACGAAGGCGGCCGCGGAGATGCTGCTGTCCGGCTACGCCGGCGGGTACGCGATGACCACCTGCGCGGTGCGCCTGACCAACGTGTACGGGCCGGGCATGGCGCACAAGGACAGCCTGGTTCCGCGCATCATGCGCGCCGCCCGTGCCGACGGGCCCGTCCACGTCTACGGCACCGGCGAGCAGCGCCGCGACTTCGTGCACGTCACCGACGCGGTGGCCGGCATCCTCGCCGCCTGGCGGGCCGACCTCGTCGGGCCGCTGATCGTCGGCGCCGGCCGGTCGGTCAGCGTCCTGGAAGTGCTCGCCGTCGCGGGCGAGGTGATCGGCCGGCCGGTCAAGGTCGAGCACGTGGACCCGAAGCCGGGGGAGATGCCGGCGGTGATCGTGTCGATCGACCGGGCGCGCGGGCTCGGGTACCGGCCGTCGGTCGGGCTCGCCGAGGGGTTGGCGACGGTGTGGGACGAGTTCCGGTGATCCGCCGGCACCGTCCCTTCCTGGTGCTGCTCGTCCTCGGCGTGCTGCTGCGCGTGGTCGTCATGGTCGGGTACCGGCCGGCGATCTTCTACGTCGACTCGCTCGCCTCGTACCTGCTGCCGCTGCCCACCCTCGACCCCAGCGGCCAGGACCCGATCGGGTACGACCTGTTCCTGCTCGGCCCGGTCGTGAAGGTGGCCGACCTGCGCGCGGTCGCGGCGCTCCAGCACCTGCTCGGGATCGGCATGGCGGTGGCCGGGTACGCGCTGCTGCGGCACAAGGGCGCCGGGCGGTGGCTCGCCGCGCTGGCCGTCACGCCGGTGCTGCTCGACGGGTACCAGGTGCAGATCGAGCACAACCTGATGGCCGACACGCTGTTCGAGGCGCTGCTGGTCGCCGCGCTGGTCACGCTGGCCTGGCCGGACCGTCCCGGCTGGGCCGGCGCGGTCGCCGCCGGGCTGCTGCTGGGCCTCGCGGCCACGGTACGCGAGGTCGGCGCGGTGCTGATCGCGCCGCTGGTGCTCTACGCGCTGGTCGCGGGGGGTCGCTGGGGGCGGCGCGGCGCGCTGGCCGCGGTGGCCGCCCTCGCTTTCGTGGTACCCGTCGCCGCCTACGTGAACTACTACCACGACGTCACCGGCAAGTACGCGCTGTCGCACGCGGGTGGCAGCGCGCTCTACGGCCGGGTGGCCGTCTTCGTCGACTGCGCCGGGCTCGACCTGCCGGCGCAGGAGCGGGTGCTGTGCCCGCCGGTACCCCGGGCGCAGCGGCAGGGTCCGGACTTCTGGGCGCATGACGGCAGGTCGCCGTTCGCCGCGCTGCAACAGTCCGCCCCCGACCGCGCCGACGACCTCGCCCGCGACTTCGCCCTGCGGGCGATCCGGCACCAGCCGCTGGACTTCGTCGCCTCGGTGGCCGGCGACGCGGTCAAGGCGCTGTCCTGGCAGCGCGGCGACTGGGAGTGGTGGACCACGCCGGTGGAGCGCTGGCGGTTCCAGACCGAGTTCCCCACCTTCCCCGACCTGGTGACGATCGACTCGATCACGCAGCTCAGCCACCGGTACGGCGACGGCGATCCGGTCGCGGTGCGGCCGGTCGGCTGGCTGCTGCGCGGGTACCAGCTCAGCGTCGGGTACACGCCGGGGCCGCTGCTCGCCGTCCTCGTCGTGCTGGCGCTGGCCGGGTTGCGCCGCCGGCCCGAGCCGCTGCTGTTCCTGGCCGGCGGGGTGCTCGTGCTGCTCGCCGGGGACGTGGTGGAGTTCTCCTGGCGGTACCAGCTGCCGGGGTACGTCCTGCTGCCGCTGGCCGGGGCGCTGGGCGTCGTGGCGCTGCGCCGGCCGGCACCGGCGCCGTTCCCCGAACCGGCCGACGAGGCGGCGCTGGCCGGCATCGACCCCGACCGCACCTTCCCGCCGGTGGTGGTGCTCATCGCCGCCTACAACGAGGCGGACGGGATCGGGGCGGTGCTGGACACGGTACCCCCGAAATGCTGCGGGCTGGACGTGGCGAGCCTGGTCGTGGTGGACGGCGCGACCGACGGTACCGCCGACGTGGCCCGGGCCCACGGCGCGGTGACCTGCGTGGTGCCGGTCAACCGCGGACAGGGGGCGGCGCTGCGCCTCGGCTACCACCTCGTGGCGCAGCGCGGCGCCCGGTTCGTGGTGACCACGGACGCCGACGGGCAGTACGACATGGCCGAGCTGCCGGCGCTGCTGGAGCCGCTGGTCGCCGGCACCGCCGACTTCGTCACCGGATCGCGGCGCCTGGGCGCCAACGAGTCCACCGACCCGGTGCGCCGGCTCGGTACCCGGGTCTTCGCCGCCCTGGTCTCCCTGCTGACCCGGCAGCGGATCACCGACACGTCGTTCGGGTTCCGCGCGATGCGGGCGGAGATTCTCCACGACCTGACCCTGACCCAGCCGCAGTACCAGTCCTCGGAGCTGCTGATCGGGGTGCTCAGCCGCGGGTACCGGGTGGTGGAGCGGCCGATGACGATGCGGCGGCGCGCGCAGGGCCGCAGCAAGAAGGGCGGCAATCTGGTGTACGGCGCCCGCTATGCGCGGGTTGTCGTCGGCACCTGGTGGCGGGAGCGGAAGACGATCCGGTCCAGCACGACGAACTTGACCAGGAACAGCACCGCGTAGGTGGCGAAGTAGCTGGCCTCGACGAGGACCGCGCGCCGGTTCGGGTCGAGGTCCTGGACGTAGAGGTGGGTGAGGCTGGTCACCGCGGCGGCGACCAGTGCGGTGCCCACGGACAGCGTCGCGTAGTACAGCGCGTCACGGCCCAGGCCCTGCCGGGCGCGGCGGTGCCACGCCCAGAACCGGTTCGCCACGAAGTTGACCAGTGCGCCGGCCAGGAACGCCGCGCCGGTCGCGATCCGCGGACCCTGGTCCAGCGCCCGGTAGGCTACCGCGAATGCCACCGCCGAGGTCAGCGTCGCGAGCCCGGACCCGAGGGCGTACCGCAGAAACCGCGTCCAGATCACCTGGCCAGCATAGGTGGACCGGGTGACGGACCGCCCTGCGCACCGGGTTCTCCCAGCCAGTTTCAAGGTGGCGTTGAGGTTCGGTGAATAGCGTCGCAGGGTACATGATCGATTGGATGGGCACGGGCCCGGCTGAGGGGGTTTGATGAGGATTCTCGTTCTCGGCGGCGACGGGTATCTGGGTTGGCCGACGGCCCTGCATCTTTCGGACCGCGGGCATCAGGTGGGCATCGCGGACAGCTTCGTTCGCCGGCAGTACGACCACGAGCTGGGCGTGCGGAGCCTGGTGCCGATCGAGCCGCTGGCGGTGCGGGTACGGGTCTGGCAGGAGCTGACCGGGCAGCGGATCGACACGTTCGTGGGCGACCTGACCGACGCGCAGTTCACCACGGAGCTGCTGCACGCGTTCCGGCCGGAGGCGATCGTGCACTTCGCCGAGCAGCGCTCGGCGCCGTACTCGATGATCGACCGGCGGCACGCCGTCTACACCCAGTCGAACAACATCGTCGGCACGCTGAACCTGCTGTACGCGATCGCCGAGACCGACCCGGACATCCATCTGGTCAAGCTGGGCACGATGGGGGAGTACGGCACCCCGAACATCGACATCGAGGAGGGCTGGCTGACCGTGCAGCACAACGGCCGGTCCGACCGGGTGCTGTACCCGAAGCGGCCGGGGTCGTTCTACCACCTGTCGAAGGTGCACGACAGCCACAACATCGAGTTCGCCTGCCGGGTCTGGGGACTGCGCGCCACCGACCTCAACCAGGGCGTGGTGTACGGGCAGCAGACCGCGCAGACCGCCCGCGACGACCGGCTGGCCACCCGGTTCGACTACGACGCGGTGTTCGGCACCGTACTCAACCGGTTCGTGATCCTCGCGGCGCTGGGCCGCCCGCTGACCGTGTACGGCGACGGCGGGCAGACCCGCGGGCTGATCGACATCCGGGACACCGCCGAATGCATCCGGCTGGCGGCCGAGCACCCGCCCGCGCGGGGCGAGTTCCGGGTGTTCAACCAGATGACCGAGAGCATGTCCGTGCTGGACATCGCCAAGCTGGTCGCCGACCTGCACCCGAACGTGGTCGAGGTGGAGCACCTGGACAACCCGCGGGTGGAGGCCGAGTCGCACTACTACAAGGTCACCCACACCGGGCTGGTCGACCTCGGGCTGCGCCCGCACCTGCTCTCCGACACGCTGCTGACCTCGCTGTACGCCATCGCCGACCGGTACAGGGACCGGGCCGATCTGACCGCCCTGCGGCCGAACGTAAACTGGCGCCGACCCGTGTCGAGCGGGCTCGGACGCGAGGAGACCACCGGTGCGGGTACTGATGATCGCACCGCCGGGGGCGGGTAAGGGAACCCAGGGCGCGCTGATCGCCGCGCACTTCGACATCCCGCACATCGCCACCGGCGAGCTGCTGCGTCACCACGTGGCGCGGGATACGGAGCTGGGCCGGGCGGTGCGCCGGCACCTCGACCGGGGCGAGCTGGTACCCGACCAGATCGTCCTGGACATGGTGACCGAGGCGATGATCGCGGCGAAGGCGGCCGGTGGCGGGTACGTGCTGGACGGCATCCCCCGCAACCTGTCCCAGGCCCGGCAGCTGTACCAGATCGGCCGCGAGCTCGACATGACCGCCGACGTGGCGCTGCACCTGCAGGCCGGCGACGACGAGCTGATGCGCCGGCTGCTCGCGCGCGCCGTCCTGGAGCACCGGTCGGACGACACCGAGGATGTCATCGCCCGCCGGCTGGCGTTGTACCACGAGGTGACCGCGCCGATCGTCGACTGGTACGGCGAGCGCGGCATCCTGGTCTCCGTCGACGCCATGCGCCCGGCCGAACAGGTCGGGCGGGAGATCCTCGCGGCGCTGGAGGTGATGCGCGCGTTGGTCGACCACGTGCCGCCGGAGGCGCGCCGGGCGATCGACCTGACCAGCCTGGGCGTGGCGTTCGGCGAGGTGCGGGGCTGAGG
>VAWN01000040.1:0-47439 GCA_005885555.1 Actinomycetota bacterium | reverse complement strand
CCGGCCGCGCTCAGTACCCGGCCGCGCAGCCGTCGGCGCGAGGTTCCGAGCCGGCCACGTAGCCGCCGTCGGGCAGGCACCAGATCGCCTGGCCGTACCCGTACACGTCGGACTCGTCGACGGTCACCTCGTGGCCGCGCCGGCGCAGGTCGTCGGCGGCCGCGGTACCCAGTGCCGGCTCGACGCGCAGCTGCCGCCCGGTGTGCCAGTACCAGCGCGGCGCGTCCAGGGCGGCCTGCGGATCCAGCCCATCGTCCACAGTGGACATCACGAGCTGCAGGTGGCCCTGCGGTTGCATGTGGCCGCCCATCACCCCGAACGGCCCGACCGGCCGGCCGTCCCGGGTCAGGAAACCCGGGATGATCGTGTTGTACGGCCGCTTGCCGCCGGCCACCACGTTGGGGTGGCCGGGTGACAGGGAGAAGCCGACGCCCCGGTTCTGCAGCCCGAACCCGTACCCGGGTACCGCGACGTACGAGCCGAAGCCCATGTAGTTGGACTGGATCAGGCTGACCATCAGGCCGTCCGCGTCGGCCGCGCACAGGTACACGGTGCCGCCCTGCGCCGGCCGGCCGGGTCCCGGAAGCGCGGCGGTCTCCCCGATCAGGGTCCGGCGCCGCTGCGCGTACCCCGGGCTGAGCAGTCCGGCCACCGGTACCGGGGCTGCGTCGGGGTCGGCGACGTAGGCGTGTGCGTCGGCGAAGGCGAGTTTCATCGCCTCGATCTGCCAGTGCCGCCGCTGCGGCGCGGGCATGGCGGACACGTCCACGCCGTCGAGGATCGCCAGGGCCAGCAGCGCGGCGATGCCCTGGCCGTTGGGCGGCAGCTCCCACACGTCGTAGCCGCGGTACCCGGTGCGGATCGGCTGCACCCACGTCGACGCGTACCGGGCGAGGTCGTCCTTGGTCAGCAGCCCGCCGGTCGCCGCCGCGTGCGCGGCCATCGCGACGCCGATCTCGCCGCGGTAGAACTCCTCGGCCGCCGAGTCGGCGATCAGCTGCAGGGTGCGCGCCGCGGCCGGATTGCGGAACAGCTCACCGGCGGCGGGCGCCCGTCCGTCGCGGGTGAACACGGCACCCCACTCGGCGAACTCCGGTCCGCGCAACCCGGCGTGGATCTCGACGCCGCGCCGCCAGTTGTGGGCGACCCGCGGCGACACCGGGTACCCGTCGGCGGCGTACCCGACCGCGTCGGCGAACAGGTCGGCGAACGGCAGCCGGCCGAAGCGGGCGTGCAGGTCCCGCCAGCCGGCCGGGGCGCCCGGTACGGTGACCGGCAACCAGCCGCGCACGCTCATGGTCCCGCCGCCCGGCGCCGCGGAGCTCTGTGCCGCGTCGAGGGTCAGCGCGGCGGGGGAGCGGCCGGAGGCGTTGAGGCCGTGCAGGGCGGTGCCGTCCCAGACGATCGCGAACAGGTCCCCGCCGATGTCGTTGCTGCCCGGCTGCACCACGGTCAGGGTGATCGCCGTCGCGAGCGCGGCGTCGACGGCGTTGCCGCCCCGGCGCAGTACCGCGAGGCCCGCCGACGCGGCCAACGGCTGGCTGGTCGCGACCACCCCGTGGGGCGCGTACAGCGGCTTGCGGTTCACCGTCATCCAGGCTCCCGGGTCCAGGTTGCACGTCTTTCGGATACTGTATGCAAAACGCTGTGGGCAGCCCGGCCGGAGGAGCGCGCGTGGACGGCGGCATCCCGAGCATCGGCGCGTCGCACCGACCGCTGCGTGACAAGGTCGTCGACGAGCTGCGCCGGCGCATCATCGACGGTGCCTACGAACCCGGCCACCGGCTCACCGAGGAACGGCTGGCCGACGACTTCGGGGTCTCCCGCAACCCGGTCCGCGAGGCCATCCGGGTCCTTGAGGCGGAAGGTTTCCTGCGCGCCCAGCCGCGCCGCGGCGCCGTGGTGGCGCAGATGTCGGTACAGGACGTGGAGGACCTGTTCGACGTGCGGATGTCGCTGGAGGAACTGGCCGCCAGACTCGCGGCGCAGCGGCTCGGACCGGACGACTCCGCGGTGCTGACCAAGCTGCTCACCAGGGCGCAGACCACCCGCCGGATGGCCGACCTCGCCGCGCTCAACACCCGGTTCCACGCGGCGGTCTGCGCGCTGGCCGGCAACCGGCTGCTGACCGGGCTCATGGAGTCGCTGCACGGCCGCCTGCAGTGGGTGTACCGGCAGAGCGTCGCCACCCGTGCCGAGGACTCCTGGGCCGAACACCGCGAACTGGCCGCCGCGATCCTGTCCAAGGATGCCGAGGCGGCCGGCCGGGCGGCGCGCAGCCACGTGCTGGCCGCCCGCGAGTCGGCGCTGGCGCTGGCACTGCGCGTCGCCGGGTCCCGGTAGCCGCGCCCGCCTCTGGTCGCGCCCGCGCGGCGGGCGCCACCATCTCACCCAAGGCGCGGTCCCGTCCCGTCGTCGGCCACGAGGTGGCAGGCGACCAGCGCGCCGGCCGGGCCGACCGGGCGCAGCGGCGGTACCACGACCCGGCACTCGTCCACCGCCACCGGGCACCGCGTGTGGAACCGGCACCCGGCCGGCGGGTCGACCGGGCTCGGGATGTCGCCGGTGAGCACGATGCGCCGCCGGGTGCGCTGGGCCGGCGGATCGGGGATCGGGGCGGCCGACAGCAGCGCCTGGGTGTACGGGTGGCGCGGCGTGGCGAACAGCTCCCGCCGTGCCGCGACCTCGACGAGGACGCCGAGGTACATGACCGCGACCCGCTGCGCGAGGAACTCCACCGAGGCGAGGTCGTGGGTGACGAACAGGCAGGCGAAGCCCAGGTCGGACTGCAACCGGCCGATCAGGTTCAGCACCGACGCCTGTACCGACACGTCCAGCGCCGAGGTCGGCTCGTCGGCCACCAGCAGCGCCGGGCCGGCCGACAGCGCCCGGGCCAGGCTGACCCGCTGCCGCTGGCCGCCGGACAGCTCATGCGGGTACCGGCGCCCCACCCCGGCCGGCAGGCCGACCTGGTCGAGCAGGTGGTTCACCCGGCTGCGGCGGCTGGCCCCGGTGCCGATCCGGTGCAGGCGCAGCGGTTCGCTGACGATGTCGGCGACGGTCATCCGCGGGTTCAGCGACGACGACGGATCCTGGAAGACCATGTTGAAGTGGCGGCGCAGCGGCCGCAGTTGCCGCCGGGACAGCTTGGCGATGTCGGTACCGTTGATCCGCACGTGTCCCGACGTGACCGCGACCAGGCGGGTCGCGCACCGGCCCAGGGTGGTCTTGCCGCTGCCCGACTCGCCGACCAGCCCGAGCACCTCGCCCGGCGCCACGGCCAGGCTGACCCCGTCGACCGCCCGCACCGCGCCGAAGTGCTTGACGAGATCGACGACTTCCAGCACCGGCCGCGTCATGCCGGCACCGCCGGTTCGGGGACCGGCAGCGGGTGCCAGCAGCGGACCGGGTGGCCGGCCGGCCCGGGGGACAGGTCCGGCCGGTGCCGCCGGCAGGTCTCGTCCGCGCGGCCGCAGCGGTCGGCGAACGTGCAGGCGTCCGGCGAGTCGGCGAGCACCGGTACCCGGCCGGGGATCTCGCGCAGCCCGCCGTCGGCGTGCCGGGCCGGGTTCGGTACCGCGTCCAGCAGCCCCCGGGTGTACGGGTGGCTGGGCCGGGCGAACAGTGCCGGCGCGCCGGCCGTCTCGATGGTCCGCCCGGCGTACATGACGACCACCCGGTCGGCGATGTCGGCGACCACCCCGAGGTCGTGGGTGATGAGCAGCACCGCCATGCCGATCTCGGTACGCAGGTCGCGCAGCACGTCGAGGATGCCGGCCTGGATCGTCACGTCGAGCGCGGTGGTCGGCTCGTCGGCGACCAGCAGCCGGGGCCGGCAGGCGACCGCCATCGCGATCATCACGCGCTGGCGCATGCCGCCGGACAGCTGGTGGGGGTACTCCCCGATGCGCCGGGCGGGCAGCGGGATGCCGACCAGGTCGAGCAGCTCGATCGCGCGCCGGCGGGCCGCGGCGCCGTGCAGTTTCTGGTGCTGGCGCAGTACCTCGCCGATCTGGCGGCCGACGGTGAGCACCGGGTTGAGCGAGGTCATCGGTTCCTGGAAGACGTAGGCGACGTCGCGCCCGCGCACCTCGCGCAGTGCCGACTCGGGCAGCGCCGACAGCGTCGTCCCGTCGAACGTGACGGTACCGGCGACCGTCGCGTTGCGCGGCAGCAGCCGGGTCAGCGCCAGCGCGGTCACGCTCTTCCCGCAGCCGGACTCGCCGACCAGTGCGAGTACCTCCTCGGCGGCCACGTCGAAGGAGGCCGCGTCGACGGCGAGCACCGGCCCGTCCTCGGTGCGGAACCGTACGGTGAGCTCATCGACGCGGAGCAGGGTCACCGTCGGCTCTCCTGCGGGTCGAAGGCGTCGCGCAGGCCGTCGCCGAACAGGTTCAGCGCGAGGGTCAGCGCGACGATCGCCACGCCCGGGAACACCGCCATCCAGGGGCCGTCCCGGAAGAACGGCTGGGCGCTGGCCAGCATGATGCCCAGCGACGGGGTCGGCGGCCGTACCCCCAGTCCCAGGAACGACAGCACGGCCTCGCCGATGATGGCGGCCGGGGCGGCGACGGTCGCCTGCACGATGAGCGTGTTCATCGCGTTGGGCAGGATGTGCCGGCGCAGCACCACGGTGTCGCTCGCGCCGCCGGCGATGGCCGCGGTCACGTAGTCCATCCCGCGCAGCCGCAGCGTCTCCCCGCGGGTGACCCGGACGACCTGCGGGATCTGGCCGATCCCGATGGCGATCGTCGCGGTCGCGAGCGATGGGCCGAGGATCGCCGCGAGGCCCACCGCGAGGATCAGGAAGGGGAACGCGAGCAGCGTGTCGGTCAGCCGGGACACCGGCGGGTCCAGGAAGCCGTAGTACCCGGCGAGCAGGCCCAGCGGTACCCCGAGCGCCATCGACAGCCCCACCGACATGACCGCCACCAGTACCGAGACCCGCAGCCCGTACAGCACCCAGGAGAACATGTCGCGACCGAGGTAGTCGGTGCCGAACCAGTGCTCGGGCGACGGCGGCTGCAGCGCCGCGCTGAAGTCGGTCTGCGCGTACGGGTACGGCGCCACGACGTTGGCCAGCAGTGCGGCGCCGACCGCGATGAGCACCACGACCGCGCCGAGTACCGCCAGCGGGTTGCGCAGCAGCCGGCGCAGCACCCGGCGGCGGGTGGCCGGCAGGGTACCCGCGGCCGGAGCCTCCACAGTGGACAGATCGAGGACGGTCACAGTACCGCACCGCCCACCCGGATCCGCGGATCGATCACCGAGTACAGCAGGTCCACGAAGAGATTGATGCCGATGTACGCGGTCGTGGTGACCAGGACGACGCCCTGGATCATCGGGTAGTCCCGGGTGAACACCGCATCGAGGGTGAGCTTGCCGAAACCGGGCAGCACGAAGATCTGCTCGGTGACGACCGCCCCGGAGATGAGTACCCCGAGCTGCAGCCCGACGATGGTGACCACCACGATGAGACTGTTACGCAAAGCGTGGCCGAGTACCACCCGGGAGCCGCCCAGTCCCTTGGCCCGCGCGGTGCGCACGTAGTCGGCCGACAGCGCCTCCAGCATCGCCGAGCGGGTCTGCCGCATGATGACCGCGGCCAGCGCCGTACCCAGCACGATGGCCGGGAGCAGCAGGTGCCGGAAGCTCTGCACCGGGTCGTCGAACAGCGACACGAAGCCCGACGCCGGCAGGATCGGGAACGCGATCGCGAACACCAGCACCAGCATCAGCCCGAACCAGAAGTTCGGCACCGACAGCCCCAGCAGCGCGACCGAGTTCGCCGCCCACTCGGTGGCGGTGCGCCGGCGTACCGCGGCGACGACCCCCGACCCGACGCCGATGAGCACCGCGATCACCATCGCGAACATGGCCAGTTGCAGGGTGACCGGCAGCGCGTGCCCGATCGTCGAGCGTACCGGCAGCCCGGTGCGCGCCGACCGGCCCAGGTCACCGGTGAGCGCCTTGAGCACGTACCGCGCGTACTGCACCGGCAGCGGCCGGTCCAGCAGGTAGTCGTGGCGGATCTGCGCGACGGTCGCCGGGTCGCTCTCCTCGCCGGCCAGTGTCCGGGCCGGGTCGCCGGGCAGCGCCCGCACGCCGAGGAACACCACGATCGTCACGAGGACGAAGGTGACGACCGACTCGAGCAGCCGGCGCAGCAGGTACCGGCGCATCGTGGATCAGGCGGCGAAGCCGGCCGCGCCGAGTCGGATCAGCCCGTCGCCGTACACCTGCACGCCGGCCACCTTGCTGGACACACCGGTGAGGTTCTTCGCCCGGTACAGGTACATCAGCGGGACGTCCTCGTGCAGCTTGGTGATGAGCTGCCCGTACAGGTCGCGCCGCTTGGCGGTGTCCGGCGCCGCCCGTGCCTGGCTGAGCAGGTCGTCCACGGCCGGGTTGCTGTACCCGGAGATGTTCTGCGAGCCCTGGGTCTGCACGAAGCTGGCGATGTTGCCGTCCGGGTCGATGCGGCCGGACCAGCCGATGCGGTACAGCTGGAACTTGCCGGCGTCGGTCTGGTCCAGCGAGGCGGAGAACTCGGTCGGCTGCAGTTGCAGGTCGAAGCCGCCCTCCTTGACCTGGGCCTGGAGCGCCTCGCCGAGGCGCCGCTCGACCGGGTCGTTGGCCTGCACCATGCTGACCTTCACCGGCGTGGCCACGCCGGCCTGGGCGAGCAGCTGCTTGGCCGCCGCCGGGTCGTGCTTGGGGCAGGCCTGCGCGGCGTCGGAGGACAGCGGGCTGGCCGCGCTGATCGGGCCGCACGCCGGGGTGAACTGGCCGCCGAACACCACCGTGTTGAGGGCCGCGCGGTCGATGCTGCGCTCGAACGCCTGCCGCACCTTGGCGTTGGTCGCCAGCGGTCCGGCGTAGGGCGCAGCCAGGGTACCGGCGGGCTTGCCGACCCCGTTGGCGTTGCCGAGGTTGACGGTGATGCCCTGGTACCCGAGCGAGTCGGAGGTGAGCAGCCGCAGGTTCGGGTCGGACTTGAGCGCCTCGACGTCGGTGGTGGCCACCGTGTCGAGCACGTCGGCGTCGCCGGAGCGCAGGTTGTTGAACCGGGTCGTGGCGTCGGCGATGATCCGGTACACCACCTTGTCCAGGTGTACCTTCGCCGCGTCGTAGTAGTTCGGGTCCTTCACCACCTCGATGCGGTCCTGCGCGACGCGGGTGGCGAACTTGAACGGCCCGACGCAGACCGGGTTCGTGCCGAAGTTCGCGCCCGCGGACTTGAGCGCCGCCGGCGACATGATCATGCCGGACCGGTCGGCGAGCACGGCGGTCAGCGGTACGAACGGCGACTTCAGCGCGATCGACACCGTGGCCGGGTCGGTCACCGAGACGCTGGCGACGCTGGACAGCTCCGTCTTGCGCGCCGACCCGGACAGCGTCATGTGCCGGTCCAGGCTCGCCTTCACCGCGGCCGCGTCCAGCGGGGTACCGTCGGCGAACTTCACGCCGCTGCGCACCTTGATGGTGACCGTCTTGCCGTCGCTGGAGAACTGCGGCAGCGCGGCGGCCAGTTGCGGTACGACGTTGAGCTTGGCGTCGACGTCGTAGAGCTTCTCGCAGATCGCGTTGAACACCGTGCGGCCGACGAGGGTCCGCGCCAGGGTCGGGTCGAGCTTGTCCGGCTCGGCGGACAGCGCCACGGTCAGCGTCCCGCCGTTGCGGACCGCCCGGTTGTCGCTGCTCGGGCCCGCTGCCGGGGCACCCGACTTGATGGAGCTGCAGCCCGCACCGGACAGGGCGAGCGCGGCGGCGAGCGCGGGTACGGCAGCGGCGCGAATCAACGTCGGTCTGCTGGGCATTCGTGTGCCTCCCCAGTCCCGGTCCTGGCCCCGAACGTATCCTGTATACAAGATACGGGTCAAACGATCGCCGGTAACGTATCCGCATACGTCGAAGCGCCCCGGGTCCGGTGACGGCCCCGGGGCGCTGCGTGTCGTGCTGTCAGGTCACCTCGCAGTGACAGGTCAGGTGGTGATGAACCCGTTCGGGTTCGCCGGGTTCGGGTCGAGCCACAGGCCGCGGTACTCGTCGTGCAGCCCGCTGTTGTGCACCTGGATCGCCAGCGGACCGACCCGGGCGGCGGTCTTGTCCATGAAGTCGAGCACCTCGACGCCCTTGCACGTGGTCGCTGTCGTCGCGTTCGGCGGCAGCGGGCAGCACGCCATCCGGGCCACGCCGGTGCTCATGTTGCCGACCAGCTCGCACTGGCTCCACGCCTTTGTGTCGATCTTCGTGTGGGTGAAGGTCTTGAACTCCGACCCGCCGCCGTTGTTGTGCCCCGGCCGGTAGTCCCAGTGCCCGCCGTTGGGCGGTTGGAACTGGATCGCGGACAGCGCGTCGCGGATCGGGTTGGTGGTACCCCAGATCAGCACCGTCGGGGCGTGCCCCTTCTTGCCGGCATCGGTGGGGAGCTGACGGAGCTGGAAGATCCACCGGAAGGTGCCGACCTGCTTGTTGAAGTAGATCCAGCCGCGGCTGGTGCCGTTGCCGTGGATGGCGCCACCGACGACCGACCAGGCGCCCGCGGCGTGCGGGGTCCAGCCGTCGAGGCTGCTGCCATTGAACATGGACACCAGGTGCGGGTCGCCGTACGGGTTGCCGCCACCGCCCGGTGGGGTGTGCACGGTCAGCGGCGCGCTGGGCGCGGACGCGTCGCCGGCCGCGTTACGCGCCTCGACGGTGATCGCGTGGTCGGCGTCCGGGCTCAGCCCCGCGCAGGTACCCGTCGTCGCGGTGCCCGTGACGCTGCCGCACGCGGCGCCGTCGCCGAACAGGTCGTAGGCGGTGACGCCGGTGCTGGTCGACGCCGTCCAGGACACCGTGGCGCTGGTGGCCGTGACGCTGACCCGGGTCACGTTGGTGGGCGGGTTCGGTGGGGTACCGCCGCCGCCGAGGGTGCCGAAGACGTCGAACTCCTGCAGCGAGTACCCGTGCGTGGCGTCGGCACGGCAGCGCTTCGTGCCGTTCATCCGCACGTACCGCCCGGAGCCGGTCAGCCCGGTCCGGTCCTCGACGCCGCCCTTACCGGCGCTGGTGGAGAATACAGTCGTCCAGGTCGCGTGGTCGGTCGAGGTCTGCAACTGGTACGCCACAGCACAGGACTTGTCCCACTGCAGCCGGATCCGGTGTACCTGGGCCACGGCGCCGAGGTCGACGTAGATCCACGACGGGTCCTTGCCGGCCGCGCTCGCCCAGCGCGTGGCGGAGTTGCCGTCCACCGCGTTCTTCGCCGGACAGCACGCGCCCGACGACGACACCGTGACCGGCTTGTTGCGGGACAGCAGCACGTCGGCCGCCGGTGCGCCGGCCCCGGCGTTCGCGACGGCTGTCGTCAGTCCGACGGCGAGCAACACCGTGGCCCCGGCCAGTAAGGCCACGCCTCGTCTCCGCCTGTTCATGTGATCCTCCAAGGTCGCAAAGGTTTTCACAGATTTGCACGCATGAATCAATAGCCTCAATGCCCCGGCCGGGGGCCGCTGCCGGGCCGGCCCACCGGGGCGGCCGCGGGCAGCCCCGTTCTCCCGGTTGCGCAAGGGTTTCGGTGGCCGGCGGGGCATCGACGCTGGTGGAATGTTTCGGCATCGTTTCCGCGCGACGGCAAGCAGGATTCCGCCTGACGGCGCGTCAGGGCGGCTTGACGTCAGGCTGTCCTGACGGAATGCTGGACGGCATGATGACGCCCGACGCCGCCGAGCGGCAGCATTCCCTGCGCACCGCGGTCGCCCGGTACGACGACCTGCGGCTGCGCGACTCGGTCGGCGAGGCCGACCCGCTGACATACGTTGGCGGCTCAGCCGCCTGCCCGCGGTCGCCGGGAGCAGCAAAGAGCACGCCGCCCCCGGCGATCGCGGTCAGCCGCCGCGGCGCGGAAGCTGAGCCGCTGAGCCGCGACGAGGCACTCGAACTGCTCGCCCTCGGCGAGGTGATCGCCCGCAAGGCCGGCTACGGTCGCCAGCTCACGGTGCGGACCGCCCGGGCGGCGGGCGCCTCCTGGTCACAGATCGGCGCGGCACTGGGTACCACCAAACAGGCCGCCTGGGAGACGCACCTGAGGTGGATCGCGGACCAGGAGGCGGCCGCCCCCTAAGGGCGGCAATCCGGGTAGGCGCCGGACCCGCGGCGCGACGCCGGTCGGTACCGTCATGGCGTGGCTCTCATCGAGATCAGCGGGCTGACGAAGCGATATCCCCGGGTGACCGCGCTCGACGCGCTGACCGTCGACGTGCAGTCCGGGATCGTCGGCCTGGTAGGGGCGAACGGCGCGGGCAAGTCCACGCTCATCAAGATCCTGCTGGGGCTCGTCGCGCCGACGACCGGCCAGGTGCGCATCCTCGGACTCGATCCGGCGCGCGACGGCGACCAGGTGCGGGCCCGGGTCGGGTACATGCCCGAGCACGACTGCCTGCCGCCGGACCTGGTGGCCGCCGAGTTCGTCACGCACCTGGCCCGGGTCAGCGGGCTGCCCCGGGCCGCGGCCCGCGAACGCGCCTCCGAGGCACTGCGGCACGTCGGGCTCTACGAGGAGCGGTACCGGCAGATCGGCGGCTACTCCACCGGCATGAAGCAGCGGGTGAAGCTGGCGCAGGCGCTGGTGCACGATCCGGACCTGTTGCTGCTCGACGAGCCGACCAACGGCCTGGACCCGGCCGGCCGGGAGGCGATGCTGACCCTGATCCAGCGGATCGGCACCGAGTTCAACATCTCCGTGGTGGTCTGCTCGCACCTGCTCGGCGAGGTCGAGCGGATCTGCGACTGGCTGGTCGCCATCGACGCGGGGCGGCTGCTGCGCGCCGACCGGGTCGCGGCGATGACGGTGCAGCGCGACGTGCTCGCCATCGAGGTCGACGAGGGTACCGACGAGCTGGCCAAGGGGCTGGCGGAGCTGGGGCTGACGGTCGGCCGGGAGGCGCGGCTGCTGCTGGTGCCGCTCGAATCCGACGAGACCTACGACGTCATCCTCGGCGTGGTCGCCGCGCTGGACCTGCCGCTGCACCGGCTGGACCAGCGGCGGCACCGGGTCGCCGAGCTGTTCACCGAACCGGAGGTCGTCGATGTCGTCCGTTGAGCCGGCGCGCGCCGGGGTCATCCACGATCTCGGGTACCAGCGCTACACCGGGCCGCGGCTGGGTCGCCGGTACGCCACGCTGTCGCTGTACACGCACAGCCTGCGTACCGCGTTCGGCCTCGGCCGCAGCGGCAAGGCCAAGGTGTTCCCGTGGCTGGTCGTCGGGCTCGTCTTCGCCGTCGCGATCGTCGCGGTGGTGGTGCGCTCGCAGACCAACGTCGTGTTCATCAGCTACCTGCAGTACCCGGACACGGTCGGGGTACCGGTGCTGCTGTTCCTCGCCGTCGTCGCGCCCGAGCTGGTCTGCCGGGACCTGCGCGCGCACGTGCTGCCGCTGTACTTCTCCCGGCCGATCGCCCGGCCCGACTACGCGCTGGCCAAGCTCGTCGCGATGGTGAGCGCGGTCTGGCTGCTGCTGGCCGGACCGCAGCTGCTGATCCTGCTCGGCGGCATCTTCGCGCAGACCGGCGGCTGGCGCGGCGGGTGGCACGAGTTCACCGACTTCCTCGGCGGCGTGGCGTACTCGGGCATCACCGCGGTGGTGTACGCGTCGGTCGCGGTACTGGTCGCGTCGCTGGCCAGCCGGCGGGCGCTGGCCGCGGCCGCGATCGTCGGTACGTTCCTGGTGACCGCGCCGGTCGTCGGCGTGCTCTCGATCGTCGGCGGCTCGCTGCGCGAACTCGCCCCGGTGCTGAACCCGGTGACGCTCGTGGGCGGCGTGAAGCGGTACCTGTTCCACACCAAGGTCGGCCTGGATCTGGGCATCTACGGGCCGATGTACGTCGCGGTCGCGCTCGCACTGGTCATCGTCTGCACCACGCTGCTGCTGGCCCGGTACCGAAAGGCGGGAGCGTGAGCGGGCGGGCGCGGCGTCGTCTGGACCGAGGAGCGCAGCGACGAGGGAAGACGGCGCACCGAGGCGCCCGCGCGAACCTGGAGGACACATGAGCGAGGTTCAACTGACCGGCGTCTCACGCTGGTACGGCAACGTGGTCGCGGTCAACGACGTCACGATGACCCTCGGCCCCGGCGTCACCGGGCTGCTCGGGCCCAACGGCGCGGGCAAGACGACGGTGCTGCACATGATGTCCGGCTTCCTCGCCCCGTCGCAGGGCGAGGTGCGGGTCGACGGCCGGCCGGCGTGGCGCAACCCCGACGTGTACCGCACCCTGGGCCTGGTCGCCGAACGCGAGGCGGTGCACGGGTTCCTGACCGCGTGGGAGTTCGTGCTCGCCAGCGCCAAGCTGCACCGGCTGCCTGATCCGGCGGCCGCCGCCCGCCGCGCCATCGACCTGGTGGACATGCGGGAGGCGCAGGACCGGCGGATGCAGACCTTCTCCAAGGGCATGCGCCAGCGGACCAGGGTCGCCGCGGCACTGGTGCACGAGCCGCGGGTACTGCTGCTCGACGAGCCGTTCAACGGGATGGACCCCCGGCAGCGGCTGCACATGATGGGGGTGCTGCACAGCCTCGGCGACACCGGCCACACCATCCTGTTCTCCTCGCACATCCTGGAGGAGGTCGAGGAGGTCTCCGGCACGGTACAGGTCATCGTCGCCGGGCGGCTGGCGGCGTCCGGCGACTACCGCACCATCCGGCGGCTGATGACGCACCGGCCGCACGTGTTCGCCATCCGGTCCACCGACGACCGGCGGCTGGCCGTCGCGCTGGTGGCCGAGGACTCGGTCGCCGGACTGGACGTCGGTACCACGGGGCTGACCGTCCGGGCCGGTGACTACGGCGCCTTCACCCGGGCGCTGCCGAAGATCGCACTGCGTGAAGGGGTACGGGTGCGCCAGCTCATCCCGTCCGACGAGTCCCTGGAAAGCGTCTTCTCCTACCTGGTGGCGACATGAGCGCAGCGTGGCGCGGCGGCGCCTGGACTGAGGAGCGCAGCGGCGCCTGGACTGAGGAGCGCAGCGACGAGGGAAGGCGGCGCACCGGAGCGTCGCGCGGAGCGAACCGGGAGACAGCATGAACCTCACGATTGCCTGGATCACCGCGCGGGCGCTGCTCGGCCGCAAGCGGGTCCTGCTGCTGCTGCCCTTTCCGGTACTGGTGGTCGGGCTGACCCTGATCGCGCACGCGCTGCGGCCGGACGCGGCCGACCAATGGGGCCCGGTCATCGTCGACGGGCTGGGCCTGGGCGTGCTGCTGCCGGTGACCGCGCTGATCGTCGGTACCGCCGTGCTGGGCGCCGAGATCGAAGACGGCACGATCCTGCACATCCTGGCCAAGCCGCTGCCCCGCCGGGAGATCGTGCTGGCCAAGCTCGTGGTGTCGGCCGGCATCATCGGCACGGTCGCCGCGGTGCCGATGTTCGTCGCCGGTACCGTCGCGCAGTCCGCCCGGTTCGGGCTCGCCCTCGCGGTCGCGTGCTTCGTGGCGGCGCTGGCCTACGCCGCGCTGTTCCTCGCGCTGAGCCTGCTGACCCGCCGGCCGGTGCTGATCGGCCTGGCCTACGTGCTGCTCTGGGAGGGGCTGCTCGGCAACCTGCTGGCCAGTACCCGCGAGCTGTCCATCCACCAGTACGCGGTGACGCTGGCCAGCCGGATCGCGCAGACCCAGCTCCTGCACAACCACGTCGGGCTGCCGGTGGCGATCGTGATGAGCGCGGTGTTCCTGGTCGGCGGCACGGTGCTGGCCGTCAACCGGCTGAGCTCGTTTGCCGTCACAGGGGAGACGAGCTGACGACCGAGCGCAGGACGGGCGCCTGCGGGTCGAGGTCGAGGAGGGCCGCGAGCTGCGCCGGGGGTACCGGTTCGGCGAAGTGGAAGCCCTGCCCGTACTCGCAGCTGACCCCGCGCAGCTCGGCGAGCTGGGCGCCGGTCTCGATGCCCTCGGCGACGGCGGACAGGTGCAGGCTCTGCACCAGCTGGACGATGGCCCGCGCGAGCGCCCACGCGTCCCGCCCGTCGCCGCCGGAGACGAACGACTTGTCAATCTTGATGATGTCGACCGGGAACTGCCGCAGGTAGGCCAGCGACGAGTACCCGGTGCCGAAGTCGTCGATCGCCACCCGTACCCCCAGCGCCTTCAGCCGCCGCAGCCGGTCCATCGTCGCCGCCGTGTCGTGCAGCAGCAGCGACTCGGTGATCTCGATGATCAGGCAGGTCGGATCCAGCGCGGTGCGGGCCAGCGCCGCCGACACGAACTCGGGCAGGTCGGTGCGCTGCAACTGGCGGGCCGACAGGTTCACGCTCACGGTCAGCGGCCGGTCCCCACCGCGGCGGGCGTTCCACTCGCCGACCTGCCGGCACGCCTCGCCGAGCACCCAGCGGTCGATCGGCAGGATCAGCCCGGTGTCCTCGGCCAGCGGGATGAACTCCGGCGGGTGGATCAGCCCCTGCTCGGCGTGCCGCCACCGGACCAGCGCCTCGACGCCGGTGATCCGGCCGGAGGCCAGCTCCACGATCGGCTGGTAGTGCAGCACGAACGCGCCCTGGTCGACCGCGTGCCGCAGGCTGCCCTCCAGCTCCAGGTTGCGCAGGAACCGGGCGCGCAGCGCCGGGTGGAAGATCTCGTAGTGCCCGCGGCCGTTCTTCTTGGCCTGGTACATCGCCAGGTCGGCGCTGCGGATCAGGTCCTGGCCGTCGGCGCCGGCGTCGGTGTTGAACGCGATGCCCACGCTCGCGTCGACGAACGCCTCGTGACCGCTGAGCAGGAACGGCGCCCGCAGCCGCTCGATGATGTCCTTGGCGATCTCGGTGACCCGCTCGTCGTCGGTGACGTTCTCCAGCACCACCGCGAACTCGTCGCCACCGAGCCGGCCCGCGGTGTGGTCCGGCGGTACCGCGGCGCGCAGCCGCTCGGCGACCGCCACCAGCAGCTCGTCGCCGGCCGAGTGGCCGAGCGAGTCGTTGACGTTCTTGAACCGGTCGAGGTCGACGAACAGCACCGCCAGGCGGGTACCCTCCCGCGCGGCCCGGGCCAGCGCATGGTTGAGCCGGTCGAGGAACAGCGGCCGGCTCGCGAGGCCGGTCAGCGAGTCGTGGAACGCCTGCCGCATCGCCTCCTGCGTGTTGGCGTCGGTCACCGCGAGGCTGACGTGTTCGGCGAAGACCCGCAGCACCTCGAGGTCGGCCGGCCCGTACACGCGCTCGGCGCGGAACGACCCGATCGCGAGGCTGCCCACCACCCGGCCGCTGTCGTGCACCGGTGAGGCCATCGCGTTGACGATCGGCTCCGGTACCGACTCGTCGTCCTCCACGCAGTCGTTGCGCACCACCAGCCGGTCCAGCCGTACCGCGGTCGGCGACACGCCGCGGTCGCTGACCGGTACCCGCCACAGCCGGGTGGCCACCTCGTCTGGTAACCCCCGGCTGGCCACCAGGACCAGCATGTCGCGCGCGTCCGGGTCGAACATGCGCAGGCCGACCGCCTCGTCGCCGAACAGCTTCTGCGCCGCGTCGGTGATGGTGTCCAGGATCCGGTCCAGCGGTTCGCGCCGGGTGATCGCCCGCTGGATGCGGGAGAGCTGCTCCAGCAGCCGCTGCCGTTCCCGCAGCGAGGTGACCAGCCGGGCGTTCTCGGCCGCCTGCCGCCGCTCGGCCTCGATGGTGCGCAGCGACTCCACGGTCAGCTCCAGTACCCGGGCCATGCCGCGCAGCAGGCTCACCTCGTCGACGTTGAAGCCGTCGTCGCCGGAGCGGGCGACCACCAGGTGGCCGGGGGCGCTGCCGTCCAGCTGGGTGACCGCGGCCCGGCACGGGCCCGCACCGGGTACCTCCACCGCGGTACCGCGGCCGGCGACGACCTCGCGCAGCGCCGCCGACGGTACCCGGCCCAGCGCGAAGCCGACCGAGCTGACCACGGTGCCGTGGGCGTCGAGTACCACGGCCACCTCGGCCTCCAGGGCACGGGCGGCCCGTTCGGTGGCCACCTGGATCGCCGACTCGACGTCGGGGGCGCGGGACACCACGGCGAGGAACTCGGCCAGCCGCTGCGTCGCGAGCGCAGTCGCGGTGGGCAGCACGTCAGGCCACCGCGAGGACGGCGAGCGTCTGGTTGTGGTACCCGTTGATGCCGCGGGCACGGGCGATCTCGCCCCAGGTGTAGAACCCGGCGAGCGGCGCGTTGTCGGCCACCTTGACCATCCGCTCCACCTCCTGCCGGGTCCCTTCGTCGCCGAGCATCCGGCTGCGGGAGATGCAGTCGAACGCGATGAACCCCAACGGACGGTACCCCCGCAGGTCGTCCAGCGCTGCCTGGCAGGCTTCGGCGGCGGCGTCCACAGTGGACTGCCGGTCGCCCTCCATGACCCAGATGAGCCCACCTTCCGGTACTTCGCCGCTGGAGCGCAACCGGCCGTCCGGCCCACCGACGAAGCCGACGTGACGGACCTCCTCGCCGTTGCGCCGGCGGATGCCGATCGGCCGGCTGCGGGTGTACGCGTCGAACGCCACCTTGCTCTCGTACACCTCGGGCGGGGCGTCGAGCCGGCCGAGGTAGGCGGACAGGGCCGGCTCGTCGTCGAGGGTGTAGATCTCGCCGCGCACGCTGCGCGTCACGATCATCGGCCGGCCCACCTTGCGGCAGCCGTGCCCGAGCCCGATGCCGAACGGCGCGTCGGAGGCGATCATCGCGCTGACCACCGAGCCGGTGGCCACGCCGCGCCCGTGCAGCTGGTACCCGTGTCCGAGCGCGGGATCGGGACCGCAGGTGCCGCCGATGAACGGCACGCTCGCACCGACCACGCTGTACGCGCCGGCGAGGATCTCCTCCTGGTCGCCGAGGGAGCCGTCGGTCAGCAGCATGAGGACGCGGTGCGGCGCGTCGCTGTCCAGCTCCGCGAGGCACTCGGCGACCGCGGCTCCGGCGGCGCGCTGGCCGCCGTCGTGGGCCGGCGCCGACGCGGTACAGGCGGCGAAACCGGAACCACCGAAGACGGTGACCGCGACACCCGGGCCGTCCAGCCCGTCGGACGCGATGACCGACTGCGCCGAACAACCGATCAGCGGTACCCCCGGGAAGACCTCGTCGACCCCGGCGAGTACCGCGGCCGGATCCGGCTGCCCGCAGCTGAACACGACGACGAGGGCGGCGTCATCACCCGACCGCGCCCGCATCGCCGCCTCGCGACCGGCCCCGCGGGGGTCGGCGTCTGTGCACCGACCGACCGCAAGCCACCGTCGCCCGGTGTCCATCCGCCTAGTTTTCGTTACCGTGGCTCATTCCTCAAGGATGAGCTTTCAACCACGCGGAAACCTTTGTCACTTGCGGCGGTCCGGCAGGCTCATCAAGCTGTCTCCCGGTTGGCTGTGCGACGACGCCGCCGCGGCCGGACCGCGAGTCGTCTGGATGAGCTGGGCCGGTCCCGGACGGCCGAGGAGTACCGGACCGCCGGTCACGGTGCCGCCCCACGTTGGGCACCATTCATGAACCGATCGTGGCTAGGTCCCGCCGTGTCGGAAGTATTACTGTGAGGTACTGACGCAATTCGCGATACTGCGATGGGTTCGCCGATCGTGTTGGGTGGCGGTAGTCGTGGCCGGCGAGGATTTCGATTTCGATGCCGCACCGCGCGTCGACCGCAACGAGCTTCTCCTTGATGCCGCCCGCCGGATCGAAGCCCTTGCCGGTCATCTCGGCGAGGGTGATGCAGCCGAGCTCGATGATCGTTATGGCGACCTCATTCGCGGCCTGACCCAGGACAAGGTCGAATTCGGCGAGCTTCCGGAGATCTACCCGATTCAAATTCTCGAGCTGCCGAACGCGGACAAAACCTCGGCGGCCTGGCGGGCGGCGCTGGACGACGGTTTCACATTCTGGTGGCTGCGGATACCACTGCTGCTGTTTCCGCGCCGCAACTGGGCCTTCACCGGCCTGGAGGTCCGGATAGCGTTCAGCCCGGATGAGCCCGACGCCGAGCATCGGCCACGGGCGTACGACATCCTGCCCAACCGGCGGTTCGACACGGTCATGCGCGCGGGCGCCGAATTCACCGTCGGGGTGGGCCTGGACGCGCACTTCGCCGTGGACACCGGAGACCTGTCGCTCGACGCCGCCGGGCTGCCATTCGGTGCCAGTGCCGGGGCCGCAGCCGATGCGCAGGCCGGCGGAAGGATCCAGTTCGGTCTCGCGCCGATCCGGTACCGGATGGTCGCCGCCCGGGTGAACCACACCGACCTGGGTTTGACGCAGGTGTTCTGGCGGCTCGACGGATCGGAGTTCTTCCGCGAAAGCTCGCCGCAACTGATCACGGTTCTCCAGGTCCCGAGGGCGACAAAGACAGCGGAGGTACTAGGGATAATGCAGGCATACCGGCGGTTCACACTTTTCCCCGTCCGTCTGCAGAGCCTGATCCGCGAGCTGCCCGAAGCGCTGCGCACGTTCTTCCGGCAGGGGGCGCCGATTCTCGGGCGTACGCGGTACGACCTCAGCCCGGTCATCGCCGCGGCCAGCGGTGGTGAGCGCCGATGACCGGGCCGGCGGTCGAGGAGTTCAAGATCCAGATCTTGGACAACGGAACGGTACGCGGCGAATGGATCCACCTGGGACAGTCACGCACCTCCACCGAGGGCTCCGTGGATCTCGACGACTTGCGCCGCCGCACCATCGACGTCCTGACCGACCTGCTCCGCAGGAACCAGCTGACCAGCGAAGAGGAGCTCAAGCTGCTGGGTGATCACCTCTTCGTCACATTGCTCGGGCGCGAGACGCGCCGGTACTCCGAAGGTGGCCGGGGCCCGGGTGCGCTGCTGCGCGACGCGGTCAGAGAAGTTCCCGAGAGCGGCGAGGACGAGGCGCGCCGGCGGCTTCTGCGGGTCCGGTTGGAAATCCGCGGTACCGGTAACGCACACCTGGCCAGTTGGCCGTGGGAGTACCTGCACATCCCGGTCGACCCGGAAGACTACAAGTCCGACATCTTTCTCGGCGAGAGCGCCGAACTGATGCTCACCAGGCAGATGCCTCTTGCCGGCGGCGCGCGACCGATCCAGGTCCAGCCGCCCCTGCGGGTGCTGTTCGTCGTCCTGAGCCCACGCAGCGAAGCCCTCCCTGACATCGAATATGGCAGCGTTCTCGCGGAACTGGTCAAGCTGCGCGACGGCGATGGCGGCGCGCGGATCGACCTGCGCGTCCTCGCGCAGCACCACATGCCGGACGGGACGGAGATTCCGGACGAGGATGGCGACGCCGAGCGGGACGAGCGTGCCACGTACGAATCGTTCCGGATGGAGGTCGAGCGCTGGGCTCCCCATGTCATCCACGTGATCTCGCGCGGACGGTACCTGGAGACCAGCGCCGGGCGGTCATGCGGCCAGCTCGCGTTCCCCAGCGGCAGCAGTGAGCCGCTGTGGATCTCTGACAGCGACCTCGCGAACTATCTCATGTCGAGCCCGCGGCTGAGACTGGTATTCCTGCAGGCCTGCGAAACCGCGGAGACGTCGTCCAGCCCGTACCCGGCGATCTCCGGTGTGGCCCAGTCGCTGGCGCAGCGCAACATCCCGGCTGTGGTGGCGATGCATTTCCAGATCAACAGCGCGGTCGCGAACAAGTTCGCCCGGACGTTCTACCAGCACCTCATGCGGCACACCCGCATCGAGGTCGCGATGCACGAGGCCCGGCAGCACATCTACTTCGGCAGCGTCGTCGGCGAGAACAACCGCCGCGACTTCGGGCTGCCGGTTCTGTACCTGGGCGACTCCAGCCCGCTGCTGGGACCACAGCCGCAGGCCGCCTCGGCGTCACGGCGCCGTCCGTCGCGGCGACAGAGCGCGCCTCCGTTGACGGCCGGCGCCACCGGCGTGCCGCGGACCTCGGATCTGGCCGCGTACCAACCGTCGCGGCCCGAGTTGCACGAGACCACCGAAAGGGCCGGCGGTGAGCGGAACATCGCCTGACATCGTGTCGCGGGCGGCGGCCGACAGCGACCAGCCACCGCTCGTGCCCATCCTGCTGGCCCTGGGGCAGGCACTGAGCCGGCGCCGGCGGCACCGTGAGGCGATCGAGGCCCTACGGCAGGCGTTGGCGGAGCCGGAGGACAAGCCGGTCGAGCTGCTCACCGGCGCCCTGCTCGACGAGCTGCTCGTCGTCGGCGATCCGGAGGCCGCGCTGAAAGCCTCCCTGGAGCTTGCGCCCGGTGCGCCGGCGGCGACGCTGACCGCGCTGCGGCGACTCAACCCGCTGTCGCGCCCGGCGCTGCTGCGGTCCGCGGCCGAGGAGGTGGCGGCGACGGACTGGGCCGGCCTCGTCGCCGGTACCGACCGGGCCGTCGCCGTGCGTCGCGGCCTGCTGACCTTCGCGGTTCAGGCCCACCTGATCCTGCGTGACCCGCGCCGTGCATCCGCCCTCCTGGACGATGCGGCCGACCTGGTTGACGGCGATGCCGAGCTCCTGGTCCTGCTCGGCGACTGCCGGCTCAGCCTGCGCGAGCCGGGGCCGGCCGAAGACGCGTGGCTGCGTGCGGAATCGGCGGCCGCGACCAGCCGGCCCGGCCTGATCGAGCCGATCAACCTGCGCCTGGCCCGGGTGTACGAGCAGGTCGGCGAACCGGCGAAAGCGCTGCACCGGCTTCAGGCGATACCCCCGACCGCGAGCGAGTCGGCGGCGGACCTGTACGCGGTGAAGGCCCTCGTGCTGCTTCAGACCGGTGAGCGGTCCGCAGCGCTGGAGGCGGTGCACGAGGCGCAGGAGCGCTCGCCGGACTCCGCCGCGGTCGCGCAGGCGGGAGCGTGCGTGTTCCTCGCTCACCACCGGTACGACGAGGCCAAGGCCGCGGCAGATGCCGGGCTGGGCCGGTACCCGGATCACCAGGGTCTGTCGTTCCTGCGGTTCCAGGCCGTCGTGGAGGCCGGTGAAGACCTCGTCGAGATCGACGGAAGGCTGTCGCGGTTCCTCGCCCGGATGGCGCACGACGAGTTGGACGAGTGCGTGACGCGCAGCGTACGCGTCCGCCCGCCCGACGACCCGGCACTGCACTATTTCCTCGGCATGCTGCACCGGGCGATGGACCGACCGGCGGACGCCCTTGCCGAGGTCGAGGCCGCGATCGGGTTGATCGGCGAGGAGGGTACCGACACCGAGCGGCGCATGGTCGAGGTACGGGCCCGGCGGCTGCGCGGGCTCCTGCTCGAACCGGACCGCCCCGCCGCGGCTGCCGAAGAGTACGCCGCGGCCGGCCGGCTCGCCTGGGAACAGGAGGACTTCGAGCTCGCCGTGGGGCTGCTGACGAGCGCGGTGCGGCTGGGCGACGCCGATCAGGCCAGCCGGTGGCGGCTGGTCGACGCGCTGCTCGCGGCGAGCTACGTAGCCACCGAGCCGAACGGTGTCTCGGTCAGCCGGATCCGCACCGGCCTTGAGGTGTGGCAGGAGGCGATCGACCGGGAGTTGCCGGACATGGCCTTCGCCTGGGCCTACCTGTCCAGAGCACTGCTCGGCCTGCAGTTGGCCCGGGTGGAGCCGGACCGGTACCGGCTGGTGACCGAGGCGCTGGCCTACTGCGAGTGCTTCTACGTGCTCAACGAGGGGAGCGACCCGTTCCTGCGCACGATCCGGCATGCGTGCCGGCTGCTGGGGTTGTACGGGGTGAGTACCGATCTGCTCACCATCGCGGCCACGCCACCCGTCCCGGACTACCTTGCCGAGCCTCCGCTCGAGGACCTGGTCACGTCGGCCGCGAACGCCGGAGACTTCGCCCGGATGGAGAGCGGGCTGCAGTTGTACGAGCGCAACGCCGACGAGACCGGTTCCGCCACCGGATGGCGGGAGGCTCTGGCGCGGTACCACATCCTGCGACGCGATGCCGCCGCCGCCCGGACCGCGCTGGACGCGGTAGCCGTCGAGGACCGGTCGCAGGCGTTCCACGTGTGGTTGCGCATCCTGACCGACTGGCTGCTCGGTGATCTCGATGCCGTCGAACGCGACCTGACGACCGCGGGACACATCGCGTCGGAGACCGTCGACGACGACAGTGGTCTCGTCGCCTGGATGCACCTGCTCAGCGGTGCCCCGGAAGGCGCCCTCGCGACGGTTTCCGGCCGGCCCGACGAGGACTCCTGGCTCACCGACAGCGCCGCGGAGGCGGCCCTGTGCCGGGTGGTGGGTCGCGTGCCGGACAATGCCGACGGCGCCGACGAAGCGGAACTGCGCCGGTACGTTGATGAGACGCGGTCCTTCGAGGACCTGGTCACCTTTGCCGCCGAGGCGGGCCTGCTCGCCTGGCGGTACGGCGACACGGCCGACGGTACGCTGCGGCGTTCCGCCGATCTGGCACAGGCGCGACTGGACGAAGGGCTCTGGCCGTTGACGGCTGAAGCCGACCTGAAGTATCTGCTCGCCGCTTCGACGCAGCGCGCGGACGGCGGGTGGGCCGGGGTCGCGGCCCGCGCGGGCCTCGCCCGACTGGCCGCCGACCGTCGCGAGTGGACGCAGGCCATCCGGCTGTACCGCGAGCTGATCCCGCATCTCGACCGGTTCCCCGAGGTGGAGATGGCTCTCGTGCTGCTCGCCGACCGGCTGACAACGGTCGCGGACACCCAGCCGGCGCAGGTGGCTGCCGTCCTGGTCCAACTCGAGGAGGCTCTTCCCGGGCTCCGTGCGTACCGGCCGCGGCGGACCAGCGTCACCCCTCTCGACATGATCCTCGGCGACATCTGGGTAGAGCTCGGCGAATTCGACCGGGCCTGGGGACTCTACGCGTCGCTGGCGGCCAGACCGGAACTGATAAATAACGAGGGACTTGCGTACCTTCTGGGCCGGCAGCACATCGTCGCCGTGGTGCTCGGCAGGCCGGACGCGCAGGAGCTGCTGACGCGCGCCGTACCGGCGTATCAGCGCGCGGAACTGGCGCCGGCCGCCAACATCTATGAAACGGCCACGACCTTCGTCAAGACCGAACCCGAGTGGCGCAGGCTCGCGCAGACCTGGGCCGGCGCGGCCGCCGAGGCAGCCGGCGACCTCGCGGATGACCTGACCCAGCTGTCGCTGGCCGGTAGGCACGGCCTCGGGCTGGCGCTGCAGGCACAGGGCCGGTGGCAGGAGGCGGAGGCGGAGCATCGCGCTGTGCTCGCCTGGCACCAGCAGCGGTACGGCGACGAGCACGTGGACACGCTGGCGTCGCGGTACGAGCTGGCCTGGGCGCTGTACAACCGCGGGGACCTGGACGCGGCCCTGGCGGAGTACCGCACCGTCGTGGCAGGCCGGCGCGCGGTGCTGGGCGACGATGACGCCACCACGCTCGCCGCCCGGCGCGAGCTGGCGCTGACCCTGGTGGCGCGGGGCGATGAGGCTGCGGCCGAGGCCGAGTACCAGGCGGTGGTGGCCGGATACGTCCGCACCCTTGACGGCGACGACCCGACCCTGTTGCGTACCCGGTTCGAGCTGGCCGGGGTGCTGAATGCGCGGGGGAACCTTGCGGAGGCCGAGGCCGAGTACCGGGCGGTTGCCGCGGGACGTGGCCGCGCGCTGGGCGCCGATGATCCGGAGACGCTGGCGGTCCGGTACGAGCTGGCCGGGATGCTGGACTCCCGTGGGGACGTGGAAGCGGCTTTCGCGGAGTACCGGGCGGTGGCCGACGGGCGGGCGGAGCGGCTGGGTACCGATGATCCGGACACCCTGGTCGCCCGCCAGCAGGCGGCGACGATGCTGCGTCTGCTCGGTCGGCCGGACGAGGCCGAGCCGGAGTTCCGTGATGTTCTGGCGGCGCAGCGGGCGGCCCTCGGCGATGACCATCCGGTGACCCTCGGTCTTCGGCATCAGCTTGGCATGACGCTGGTCGCCCAAGGTCACCTTGACCCGGGCGTGGACGAGTTGCGGCTGGCCGTCGAGGGCCGGAGCCGGGTACTCGGCGACGACGACCCGGCCACCCTGCGGTCCCGGTTCGAGTTGGCCGGGGCGCTGGCTGCGCGGGGGGATCTTGCCGAGGCCGAGGTCGCGTACCGGGCGGTGGTGGCGGGACGGGTTAGCGGGCTGGGTGCCGACGATCCGGCGACGCTGACGGCCCGGTACGAGCTGGCCGGTGTGCTGTCCGAGCAGGCCGACTGGGACGGGGCCGAGGTCGAGTACCGGGCCGTCGTGGCGGGGTGCAGCCGGACCCTCGGCCCCGACCACCTGGACACGCTGCTCAGCCGGTACCACCTGGCGACCGCGCTCGCCGAACAGGGCCGGCTGGATGACGCCGAGGCCGAGTACCGCGCGGTGCTGGAACGCGAACGCCAGGTGCGCGGCGCCGACGATCCGAGCACGCTGGTCACCTGGCACCAGCTCGCCCGCGTGTTGGCCGGCGCCGGCGACTGGGACCGGGCCGGGGCCGAGTACCGGGGCGTGGTGGCGGCGCGCGGCCGGATACTGGGTCCGGAGCATCCGGATACCCTGGCGTCCCGGTCCGGGCTCGCCTGGGTTCTGCAGAACCGCGGAGAACCGCAGGACGCCGAGTCCGAGTACCGCGCGGTGCTGGCGGCTCAGGTGGCGACGCTGGGTGCTGACGACATCGAGAGCCTGCGAAGTCGGGTCGCGCTGGCGAGTTTCTACCTCGCCACGGCCCGTCCCGCCGACGCCGAGGTGGAACTGCGCACCATCATCACGGCATGCGACCGCCTGGTCGGTCCGGACCATCCGGACACGGTGCTCAGCCGGTACCAGCTGGCGAGCGCGCTGGCCAACCAGGGCCGGCTGAGCGAGGCCGAGGTCGAGTACCGGGCGGTGCTGGAACTCGAACGCCGAGTACAGGGCGAAGACGACCCCAGCACGCTGGTCACCTGGCATCAGCTCGCGCGCGTCCTGGCGGCGGCCGGTGACTGGGACCGGGCCGAAGCGGAGTATCGCGGTGTGCTGGAAGCGCGCAGTCGGGTACTGGGTGACGACGACTCGGACACGGTGGCGTCGCGGCGGGGGCTGGAGAGGGTCATCGAGGATCGCGCCCGGTCCGCGCCGGAAACGGATCCCGAAGCGCAGGGCGGGCGCTAGCCGCGGTCGGGATCGGCGAGGAACGCGGTCAGCCGGTCGCGGCGCCGGCCCGCCTGCCGCAGCCCGTACCGGTGTCCCAGCGGCCACGCCGCCGCGGTGATGGCGGCGGTCAGCAGCAGGCCCCAGCCGAACTGGCTGGCGCTGAGCCGGCCGCCCCCGCGCGTGAGGCTGGACCACAGCAGCAGGCTGGGCACGCTCACCACCAGGGCCAGCGCCGGTACCAGGGCGTAGGGCGCCAGCACCAGAACCGCCCACCGCAGCAGCATCGGGCGCCACCGGTGCCGGCGCGCCCACCGGTACCGCAGCGGCAGCGGGTGGTACGGAAACCAGATACCGAGCCAGTTGGCGACCCCCAGCGCGCCGAGCGGTACCACCGCGATCCACAGCACGGTGAGCACGGTGAACAGCGGCGCCTTCTCGTGGACCCCGATCAGGACGGCGGCCACGGCACACGCCGGCGTCGCGAGCAGCCACAGCACGAGGTTCTTCGCGTACCACGTCCGCCGCAGCGCAGCCGGGTCGGCCAGCGCCGCGATGCTGCGGTCGGCGTCGGCGCCGAGCAGGTTGGTCGCCGGTACGTCCGAGTACATCCAGACGGCCAGCACCATCGCGAACGCCAGTGGCCCGTGGAACCGGAACAGCCCGGCGACCACGGCGGCCGGCAGCAGCGTCCAGCAGGCCAGCAGCAGGAGCCCGTTGATCACCACGACGATGGGCGTCTCGTAGGGCGGGTGCGTGGCCCGGTGCAGTTCCGTCGCGAGCGCCCGGCGCAGGGTCGCCGGCAGCCGCGCGCCCTCCTCGGCCACCGCGGACCGTCGCGGTGCGTCCATCGCCACCTCCACCGCCGTCGGTGCCCCGGCATCCGTGCAACCTCTCCCTATCGTGCGCCGGGTACCACTGCAACTGCGATCGACGGTGGTGGACATGGCAGATGCGGGTCCGGCAACGGTGGCGGCGGATCGGCGGATCGGCGGTCAGGCGGCGGCCGGCCGGTGCCGAGCGGGTAGCTCATGATAGGGGCCATGGCATCCCATGACGGCTACCTCCTGGACAACCGGCAGGTCGAGGCGGGTACCCGGTTCACCGCGATGGCGCAGCTGTTCGACCCGGTCACCTTCCGGCACGTCGACCGGCTCGGCATCGGACCGGGCCGGCGCTGCTGGGAGGTCGGCGCGGGCGGCCCGACGGTACCGGAGGGGCTGGCCCGCCGGGGTGCCGACGTGCTCGCGACCGACCTCGATACCTCGTGGCTGCCGGCGGACGGGCCGTATGAGGTACGCCGGCACGACCTCGCCGCCGACCCGCCACCGGACGGCGGCTTCGACCTGGTGCACGCGCGGCTGGTACTGGTGCACCTGCCGGCCCGCGCCGCCGCCCTGGCCACGCTCGTCGATGCGCTGCGCCCCGGCGGGTACCTCCTGCGCCCGGCTGGTGGAGGCGGGCCTGAGTACCGACGCGGAGCTGGACCAGCACCTGGCCAACATCGACGCCGGCCGGCTCGACCTCGCACCCGCGCCGCTGGTCGCCGCGTGGGGCCGCCGGTCGGCCTGAGGTGGGGCCAGGGCGCGCTCAGCGCGGCAGCGTGACCGCGGTCACCACGAGACCGTCGCGGACCAGCCACCGGCCGTCGAAGCCGCGCAGCGGCTGCCCCGCCACGTCCGGCCCGGGAATCAGGATCCGCGCGGTGAAGCGGTCCGACGCCGGGTCGAGTACCAGGTCGGCGTCCTCGAAGCCGAGCCAGCGCCGGGCCAGCGGGTACCACGCCTTGAACACCGACTCCTTGGCGGAGAACAGCAGCCGGTCCCAGTGCACGCCGGGCTCGTCGGCGGACAGCCGGGCCAGCCGGTCCTGCTCGTCGGGCAGCGCGACGGCACGCAGCACGCCGTCGGGCAGCGCGCCGTGCGGCTCCGCGTCGATGCCGATGGTGTGCAGGTCGCGGTCGTGGGCGAGGGCGGCGGCACGGTACCCGGCGCAGTGCGTGATGCTGCCCACCACGCCCGGCGGCCACTGCGGCTGGCGGTCCGGGCTGGACGGGATGGGTACCGCCGGGCGGCCGAGCCGGACCAGGGCCTGCCGGGCGCACCACCGACCCGCGGTGAACTCCCGGCGCCGCTTGTCCACCGCGCGGGCCACGAACGGCTCCTCTTCGGGGTACAGCACGGCGCCGGGCGGGTCGTCGGACGTCTCGACGGCGGCGACCGTACCGGGAAGGATGGCCTCGATCACGCGACCTCCTTAAGGACTGGCCAGTGCGAAAGTATCTGATCATGGGGGTACAGGGCAGCGGCAAGGGTACCCAGGCGGAGCTGCTCGCCGCAGACCTCGACCTCGAACACATCAACGTCGGCGACATCTTCCGCTGGCATGTGCAGCATCACACCAAGGTGGGTGCCCAGGTGCGCCGGACGATGGCCGACGGCGGGCTGATCGGCGACGACCTCGTCGAGTCGACCGTGCGGGACCGGCTCAGCCAGCACGACTGGAACTACGGCTTCATCATCGACGGGTTCCCGCGCAACCGTCGCCAGGCCGAGTTCTTCCTGGAGAGCTACGACATCGACGCGGCGATCCACCTGGAGCTGCCGGACAGCGAGGTGCGCCGGCGGGTCCTGGCCCGCCGGGTCTGCTCGCGCTGCGGCGTGGACTACAACCTGATGGCGCACCGGCCGAAGGTCGAGGGCCGGTGCGACGTGTGCGGCGGTGAGCTGGTCGCCCGCGAGGACGACACCGAGCAGGCGCTGGCCAACCGGCTGCGGGAGTACCACGCCAAGACGAACCCGATCCTGGACCTGTTCGCGCGCAAGGAGTTCGTGGTCAGCGTGGACGCCCGGCCGGACAAGGAGACGGTGCAGCGGGAGATCCGCAGCCGGCTCGGCCTCGACGCGCAGCCCCTGGTTCCGCTCCGGTAACCAGGGCGGAATCTTGGACGCCGGTACCCCCTGGCGGGGGACAAGCGTCCAAGATTCGTCACCAACCCGGGCGACGAGCCGGCCGAGGCCTACGTCGCGATCGGGGCGGGGTTCACCGCGACGATGGTCGATGGCACGGCGGTCGGCACGCCACCGTGGGCGCTATGAGCTTTGCGCAATACCTTTGATGCATGGCCGAGTGGCGGGAACGCCGGATACCGCTGCGGGACACCACCCTCGCGGTACGGGAACGGCCCGGACACGGGCCGGTCGTCGTCTTCGAGGCCGGTCTGGGCCTGCCGGGCTCGTCCTGGCAGCCGGTGTGCGACCGGCTGCCCCGCGACCAGGCGGTGCTGTGCTACGACCGGGCCGGGCTCGGCACCAGCGATCCCGGCCCGGCGCCGCGCACCGCGACCCGGCAACTGGCCGAGCTGCGCGAGCTGCTCGCCGCGCTGGAGCTGGCCCCGCCGTACCTGCTCGTCGGGCACTCGGCGGGCGCGTTCGTGGTGCGGATGTTCGCGCTGGCGCACCCGGCCGAGGTCGCCGGCATGGTGCTCGTCGACCCGGCGCACGAGGACGAGCGGGCCACCCCGTGGGTGGACACGTCGGTGAGTGTGGCGCTGAAGGTGACGGCGGCGGTTGCCGGTACCGGTGCATTGGCGGCCGGCTGGCGTGCGGCCCGCAGCGCGCCGGTGCTGCGCCGCGCCACCCGCGGCGATCGCGCCGACCTGTTCGGCGCCGCGCTGTCCCCCGGGCACCTGCGCGGCACCCTGGCCGAGGACCGGGCCTACGCCGCCACGGTCGCCGAGATGCGCCGGGCCGCGCACGGCCGGACGCTGCCGGACGTGCCGCTGCGGGTGATCAGCGCGGAGAAGACGACCGGGCTGCGGAAACTGCACCGCGCGTTGGCCGCGACCGGCCCGCAGGGCGTGCAGGTGATCGCGCCGGGCAGCGGGCACCTGGTGATGCTCGACGCGCCGGAGCTGGTCGCCGCGCAGATCGGCGAGCTCATCCGGCGCGGAGGAACTCCGTGAGCGCCGCGTGGTACGGCGCGATGCTGGCCAGCTCCACGTACTCCGCCGGGCCGTGCTGCCCGCCGCCCTCGATGCCGAAGGCCACCGCGTCGACGCCGCACGCCGAGTAGTACCGGCCGTCGGCGGCGCCGTGCTTGCGCAGGAACCCGCCGGGGTACCCCTGGCGCTCGGCGGCCTGACTGAGCCGCTTGACCTCGGCGCGTTCCCGGTCGGCGTGGTGCGGCTGGTCGATGTGGTCGATCTCGACGGTCACGCCGGGCTCGCAGAACCCGGCCAGGTATGCCGCGACCTGTTCGACGCCGCGGCCGGCGAGATCGGTGTCCTCCGGCGGGAAGCGGATGTCCAGCCAGGCGAGCGCGGCGGCGGGGATCTGGTTGAACACCCGGTTCGGGGTGTCCAGGTGCGCGATGTTGACGGTGGTGGTCCACGACTCGGCGGCCGGCGTCGGGTACCGCGCCATCAGCCGTTCCAGGCTGCGCATCAGCTTGACCAGGGCGCTGTCGGCCAGCCACGGGTACGCGCTGTGGCCGGTCCGGCCGGTGGCCCGCAGGTAGGCCTTGAGCAGGCCCTTCGACTCGGTCACCAGGCGCAGCCCGCTCTGCTCGCCGATCACCACGAACCGGCCGGTGACGCCCTGCTCGACCTGGTACCCGGTGCCGTCGCGGCCGCCGACCTCCTCGTCGGTGACCAGTTGCAGGGCCATCGGGTACGGCAGCTCGCCGGCCAGTTCGGCGAAGACCATCGCCTGTACGAGTGCGGAGACCTTCATGTCATGCGCGCCGCGGGCGTACAGCCGGTCGCCGTCGCGGTACGGCTGGAACTGCGCGGGTTCGCCGGGTACCACGTCGAGGTGCGCGTTGAAGATGACCGGGAACTCGGTGCGCTGCGCACCCGGGTACACCAGCGCGCTGGGCTTGTGGTTGCGTTCGAAGCGCTCGACCGTGAAGCCCGGCCCGACCACGTCGAGCATGAAGTCCAGTACCCGGCGCAGCTCGGGCGGGCGGTCGGCGGTGGACGGGATGGCGAGCAGCTCGCCGGCCGTGATCAGGAACCTGTCCAGCCAGGCCGGGCCGTAGGGTGCGGTCACACCCGCACCCTACGGCGTCCGCGCGCTACAGCAGGCCGAACAACGGGAACAGCGGGAACCGGACGACCTGCGGCTCGTGGTCGGAGGCCTGGTCGGCGAATTCGGAGTTGATGTGCACGATGTCGTACTCGTGCAGTTCGCCCACCAGCGCCGCGGAGACCAGGATGTGGTCGAGCACCTGCGAGTTGCCCTCGAACACGTAGCTGTACCGCTGCGGTACCGGCAGCGTGCGCGGCAGGTCGGTCAGGAACCCGTCGCCGACCAGCAGGTCCGCGGTCTGCGAGAACTCGAAGTCGTTCAGGTCGCCGAGCACCACCACCGCCGCCTTCGGGTCGGCCGCGCGGATCTGGTCGACGAACCCGCGTACCGTCTGCGCCTGCACGTGCCGCTGCGCCTCGCTGTCCCGGGCCGGCGGCTGGAACCGGCCCATCAGCGGCTGGTCCTGCCCCTTGGAGATGAAGTGGTTGCCGATCACGATCAGGTCCCGGCCGAGGAACCGGAACTGCGCGGCGAGCGGCCGCCGCGAGGCCACCCACGCCGCCGCGTTGGTCGGGTCGACCAGACCGGGGGAGCTGGTCAGCTGCGCGCGACCGAGGCGGTCCCGGGTCACCCCGACCGGCGTGGTCGCGGTACCGCCGGGACGGTCCACAAAGGACAGTCCGCGGTCGGTGCGGAACAGGAACGCGACGCGGATGTTGCCGCCCGGCTGCCCGCCGGTGGTGTCGTTCAGGGGGTCGATCTCGCGGTACCGGTAGGCCGGTCCGCCGGCCGCGCTGATCGCGGCGACCAGCTTGTCGAGGGTGAGGTTGGCGGCCACGGTACCGTCGTCGGCCGCGCCGCTGTTGTCCTGGATCTCCTCCAGCGACACGATGTCCGGCGACGACAGGTTGTGCACCAGGCCGGCCGCGAGCCGGTCGAACTTGGCCGGCGGGTCGGTCGGTGCCAGGTTCTCCACGTTGTAGGTGGCGACCGCGAGCTCCAGCGGGAACTGCCTGCGGGTCACCTCCGGCTGCAGCGGGCCGGCGGTGCGGTTCGGCGTGGCCAGCACGTCGACCATCCAGTTGGCGAAGTTGTCGTCCAGCACCCCGACGACCGGGCCGGGCAGCGTGTCGCCCACGTTCGCCGCCGGTACCGGCGCGAGGCTTGACGAGAGGATCAGCCGGTCGGTGTTGGGGTGGGTGTAGGAGTACATGACGCCGCCGTGCGCGCTGCGCGGGTCGGTCGTGGTACCGGGGACGACCGGCAGTTCGCCGAAGCTGTTCGTCGGCCCGGCCGCGACCGCGTCGTCGACCTCGACGAGCATGCCCTCCAGCGACTCGTAGAAGTCCAGCGCGTTGGTGGCCGGGTTGAACGCTGCGGTCTCGATGTCGCCGGGCGCGTCGGCGCGCGGTGCCGGCGGGACGTCGAGGACCTTCACGGGTGCCGGGAGCGCGACGCCGGAGGCGTTGACGGACACGGTCGGCGCGACGATCTCGGTGGTGGACAGGTTGGTGGCCGCGTTGCCGGGCCGGAACTCGCTGACGGTACCGACCACGTTCACCGAGTCTCCACTGTGGACATTCGGCGCCTTGCCGGTGAAGACGAACACGCCCTCGCTGGTGGCCGGGTCGGTGTCCGGGGCCGGGTCCTCGATCCAGAAACCGTTCTTCGCGACGGCGATGACGACGCCGGTGGTGGTCACCGCGGTACCGGCCAGCGGCGATCGGTGCGCCGCGCCCTGGATCTCGTGGATCGCCCTGCTGGGCGGGGGCGGTGGCGGGGTACCCCCGGAGCTGCGCGGGTTCGGCGCGCCGGCGGTGAAGTCGGCCGCGTTGTCGTCGGTGTCGGTCGCGCCGTCGGCGGCCCGCAGCGCGGCGGTCGTGTTGGACAGCGCCGGGGCGGCGCCGCTGCCTTCGAACTCGTTCGCGGTGCCGTACCCGACGAAGTCCCACACCGCACCCGCCGGCGAGACCACGCGCACCTTCCCGCTGCCGGCCGCCATGGGGATCGAGCCGGTGACGTCGGGCGTGGGCAGCGGCGTGGTACCCCCGGCGCCGGCGGCCTCCTGCACCAGGAAGTGCGCGCCGGGCGCGATGCTGCCGGACAGCGCGGTGACCTGGTAGCTGGTACCGGTCGCCGCCGCGTACTGCGCGCTCCAGCCGGCGAGGTCGACCGCCGCGGTACCCCGGTTGTACAGCTCGATGAAGTCGTTGGTGTACGTGGCGCCGGAGTTGCCGCCGCCCCCGTACACCTGGCTGATCACCACGTCGGGGGAGACGGCGCCGGCCGGGCTCGCGGTGAGCGCGACGGCGGCCGCGGTCGCCACGGCCGCCAGTACCGCGGCCGATCGGATTCGTCGGTTCATGAGGTGACTGCCTACCAGGAGCCGGTGAGTTTGTCCTGACGCGCAGGTGAACGCGCGGGTCGGTCGCGGGCTCAGCTCGCCGCCAGGACCGCGGAGCCGCGGTGCACGGCCAGGCTGCGGCTGAACTCGGCGGCGTCCATCGGCCGGGCGAACAGGAACCCCTGACCCAGCTGGCAGCCCAGCGCCTGCAGCGCGGCCAGCTGCTCGCGGGTCTCCACGCCCTCGCCCACCGCGGTCATCGACAGCGTCTCGGACAGCCGCACGATCGTGTTCAGGAACGCCCGGCCCTGCCAGCCGGCCACCACGCCCTCGACGAACGACCGGTCGATCTTCAGGATCTCCACCGGCAGGTGGCGCAGGTACGACAGCGCCGAGTACCCGGTGCCGAAGTCGTCGATCGCCAGCCGTACCCCGGTGTCGCGGATCTGCCGGAGCCGCTCGATCACGGTGGCCGCGTCGCCGACGAACGCGCTCTCGGTGATCTCCAGGATCAGCCGGGCCGGGTCGAGGCCGGTGGTCTCCACCGCCCGGCGCACGTCGCGGACCAGCTCCGGGTCGAGCAGTTGCCGGGCGGACAGGTTCACCGATACCGCGGGCAGCGGGCCACCGTCGGGCGGCGCGACCCAGCCGGCGGCCTGCGTGCAGGCGGCGGTGAGCACGTGCCGGCCGATCGGCACGATGAGCCCGGTCTCCTCGGCGAGCGGGATGAACTCGTCGGGCGGGATCGTCCCGCGGGTCGGGTGCTGCCAGCGCAGCAGCGCCTCGGCGGTGTCCACGTGCCCGGTGGCCAGGTGCAGGATCGGCTGGAAGACCAGGAACAGCTCGTCGCGGGAGACCGCGTGCCGCAGGTCGGCCTCCAGGCTCGCCCGCTGCACCAGTACCGTGTGCATCCGCTTCTCGAACAGCACCGCCCGGCCGCCGCCGGCGTGCTTGGCGCGGTACATCGCGGTGTCGGCGTCGCGCAGGATGTCACCGGCGGTGTCGCCGTCGTGGCTGGCGCTGATGCCGATGCTCGCGTTGATGCTGACCTCGTCGCCGGCCACCAGGTACGGCCGCTCGACGGCTTCGAGCATCCGCTTGGCCAGCAGCACCACGTCGTCGCATCCGCCGTTGTCGACGAGCACCGCGAACTCGTCGCCGCCGAAGCGGGCCAGCAGGTCGTCGTTGCGCAGGCACTCGCGCAGCCGCCGGCCGACCTGGCGCAGCAGTTCGTCGCCGGCGCAGTGCCCGCGGGTGTCGTTGACCAGCTTGAACCGGTCCAGGTCGAGGAACAGCACGTGTGCCGGTATCCCGCGGGCCAGCGCCTGTTCCAGCCGGTCCAGGAACAGCACCCGGTTGGGCAGGCCGGTGACCGCGTCGCGGATCGCGTGCTGGGCGGTGGCCAGCGTCTTCGCGTCGGACAGCGCGATGCTGACCTGGTCGGCGAACGCGAGCAGGGTCTGTTCCTGCACGTCGGTGAAGTGGTGGCCGGGCTGGAACGAGAGGGTCACGAGGCTGCCCACCACGGCGCCGTTCTCCCGCACCGGCGCGCCCATCGCCGCGTGGGCGCCGCGCGCGACCAGTTCCGGGTTGGCGTAGGCGGAGCCGGGGTAGTCGTCGGTGCGGACCAGCTCGCCGCTGGAGTACGCCGCCCGGCCGATACCCGACCGCAGGTGCATCGGCCGGGTCAGCTGGTGCTGCTCGTCGAACGTGGTGCTGACCGAGGCGACCATGAGCACGCCCTGGTCGGCGAGGTACAGCATGGCCAGTTCCGTGCCGAACAGGTCCAGCGCGCTCGCGGTAACCGTGTCGAAGACCTCGGGCAGCGGTGCCCGGTTGGCGATCGCCCGCTGTACCCGGGCCACCTGCTCCAGCATCCGCTGCCGCTCGCCGAGCAGCACCATCACCCGCAGCGGGCGCAGCGCCAGGTGCAGTACCCAGGCCATGCCGCGCAGCAGCAGCATCTCGTCGGGTACGAACTCGTCGGCGCCGGCCCGCACGACCAGCAGGCGCACCGCGTCCTCGCCGAAGTCCAGCGCCACCACCGCGGTCCGGCACCGGCCGAGGCCGTCGACCCACACCTGGTCGGCCCCGGTCCGCGCCGCCGCGGCCAGCGTTGCCACCTGCGGGTCCACCGCCGCAAGTCCGACCACCGTGAGTACCGTGTCCCGCCCGAACAGCAGCCCGACCTCGGCGTCCAGCGACTCCAGCACCCGTTCCACGGCGGCGCGCAGCGCACAGTCCTCGTCGCGCTGCTCCGAGAGCACGGCAAGGAACTCCACCAGTTGCGAGGTGCTCCAGGAGTCGGAGGTCATGCGCGGTCAGCTCAGCGCTACGGCAAGCACGGTCTGGTTGTGGTAACCGATGACACCTTTCGTCCGGGCGATCTCGCCGTAGGTGTAGAAGCCGGCCAGCGGGGCGGTGCCGGCCCGGTCGTTCATGAGGCGCCGTTCGACCAGGGCGCCGTCGTCGCCGAGCACCGCGCGCCGGCCGACGCAGTCGAACACCAGCAGGGCCAGCAGCGGTACCTCACCGAGCTGCTCGATCGCCTCGGCGCAGGCGGCGTCGGTGGCGGCCAGCGTGGACTCCACGTCGCCGGTGGCCAGCCACGCGGCGGCGCCCTTGGGTACGCTGCCGGCGCAGTTCAGCGTCCGGGCCACCGGATCGGCGCCGAGCACGTGCCGGATCGCCACGTCACCGCGGCGCGCGACGGCCAGCGGCCGGGTCAGCGCGAACTCCGCGAACGCCGCGGCGTCCTGTTCGAGCCCGTGCGGCGCGGCGTGCCGGTGCAGGTAGGCGTCGAGAGCCGGCCGGTCGTCGAGGCTGTGCACGTCGTTGCCGGCGCTGCCGGTGACCACCATGCCGTGGCCGCTGCGTCGCCACCCGTGCCGCACGGACAGGCCGATCGGGTCGTCGCTGCCGATCACCGCGGCCACCACGGCTTCCTGCAGGATCTGTCCATTGTGGAACTGGTACGAGGTCTGCATGCGCATGTTGTCGCCGGCTCCGCCGCCGATCAGCGGTACCGTCGCGCCGAGCAGCCCGTAGGCGCCCCGCACCATTTCCTGCTGGTCGCCGGCCAGTGAGTCGGTGAGCATCAGCGTCGTGCGGTGCGGCGTGTCCGGCAGCGGAAGCAGCCCGTGCGCCACCGCCTCGCCGACCGCGCGGGGGTCCTGGCGCAGGCCGGCGGAGTGGGTGGTGCGTACGCTGAAGTCACCGCCGAGACCGACCACGACGACCCCGGGGGACTGCGGCGGCCCCGGTCCGATCTCGCCGGCCGTGGAGCAGCCGATCACCGGTATGTCGCCGGCCACCGAGCCGACCCCGGCGACCAGCTCCGGCAGGTCGTACCCGAACGAGGCGAACACCAGCAGCAACCGTGGATCAGCGAGCTGGATGGCGTCGAGGGTGGCCACGGCACCGGCCGCGTGGGAGGAGGCGTCCCACGAGTGCCCGACCCGTACCGAGCGGCGGCGGGTGCCGGTGCTGCGGCCGATCGTGGCCCGGGTACCCGGGACGGAAGTCACCACGGCGACAGACTAACCCGAGGTGGCCTCGGCGAGAATGCGGTGCAGTGCTTCTTCATGCAGTACCACCGGGTTGCCCTGGGTACTACTGGCACTCGCGGCCTTCGTGACCACCTGCTCGGCGTGCTCCGGGCGCAGGCCGTATGATGCCAGTCCGGGTATCGCCAGCTCGGACACTGTTTCCCGCAGCCAGGCCACGAGATCGGCCACGGTCGCGGCCGGCCGGCCGGTCAGCAGGGCGGCGGCCGCCCGGTACCGCTGGGCTGCGGCGCCGGCCCGGACGTTGGCCTCGACGACGGGTACCAGCAGGGCGGCGCAGGCGACACCGTGCGGCACCGGCAGCAGGCCGCCCACCACGCCGGCGAACCCGTGCACCGCGCCGAGCTTGGCGTTGGCCAGCGCCATGCCGCTCAGCAGCGCGCATACCGACATGTCGGTGCGCGCTGCGACGTCGGATCCGTCGGCGTAGGCGCGGCGCAGCCCGTTTCCCGCCCGGCGGAGTCCCTCGGCGGCCAGCCCGTCGGTCACCGGGTTGGCGTTGATCGACACGAACGGCTCCAGGCACTGGGTCAGCGCGTCCAGGCCGCTGGCGGCGGTGGCGGCCGGTGGGCAGCCGACGGTCAGCAGCGGATCGACCAGCGCGACGGTGGGGAGCATGACCGGGCTGCGCATGCTGACCTTGACCTGCTGCTCCGGCACGGCGAACACCGAGTTCATGGTGGTCTCCGAACCGGTACCGGCGGTGGTGGGTACCGCGACGCAGGGCACTCCGGGTCGCGGGTCGCGCGGCGGTCCCGGTACCGGCAGATAGTCCAGCGGATCCCCGGCGTTGCGCAGGAGTACCGCGACCGCCTTGGCCACGTCGACCGCGCTGCCGCCACCCAGCCCGACGACCACGTCGGCGCCGTGCGCCCGGCCCGCCTCGACCGCGGCCCGCAGCACGTCGACCGTGGGCTCACCGGCGACCGGGAAGATCACCCGCGGGTCGGGCAGCCGCGCCACCAGCGCGGCCTGCCGGTCCGGGTCCGCGCCGGTGCAGACCAGCGGCCGCGCGCCGAGCCCGGCGACGACCGGCCCGAGTTCGGTTGCGGCCCGCCCGGCGCCGAACAGCACCCGGCCCGCCGTCGCGAAGCCAAAGGCGTTCACGTGGCCTCCTCGCGTTCCGCTCGGAGTCCCCGTTCACGCTCCGCCCTGAGCCCTTGGTTCGCTCGCTGACGCTCGCTCACGGCGTCCAGGACAGCACGCTGAACCGGGTCGACTCGCGCGGCTTGACCATCAGGTCGGCGACCGCGTCCCGCCAGGTCGCGTAGTGCGCGGTTGTCTTGTGCGCAGCCGAAGCGTCGTCGTCCCGGTAGACCTCGACGAGCACGACGTGGGCCGGGTCGGCCTGGTCCTGGATGACGTCGAACCGCACCACCCCGGGCTCCTGCTGGGATGCGCGGGCGTTGGCTAGGGTGGCGGCGATGAACTCGTCGAGCCGCTCCGGCTGGACATGCACGTGAACGTGGACCACAAACATGCGCCCCATCCTGCTATATCCGCGAATTCGGCGGTTGACCCCGGGGTGTACCGCGCGTTGGATCAATTGAGGAGGTGACCTTCATGAGCGCCAAGGTCTTGATCCTCACCGGCGACGCCGCCGAGGACCTCGAGGTGATGTATCCGTACCAGCGCCTGCTGGAGGAGGGATACGAGGTGCACATCGCCGCGCCCTCGGTGAAGAGGTTGCAGTTCGTGGTGCACGACTTCGTCGACGGCTTCGACACCTACACCGAGAAGCCGGGGCACAGCTGGCCGTCCGACGTCGCGTTCGCCGACGTCAACCCCGACGACTACGTGGCACTGGTGATTCCGGGCGGGCGGGCGCCGGAGTACATCCGCAACGATCCCGACGCCCAGCGGATCGTGCGGCACTTCTTCGAGCGGGACAAGCCGGTGGCCAACCTGTGCCACGGTCCGCTGGTACTGGCCGCGGCGGGAGTACTGGCCGGCCGGCGCAGCGCCGCGTACCCGGCGCTGGAGCCCGACGTGGTGGCCGCCGGCGCGCAGTTCGTCAACGCCGAGGCCGTCGTCGACGGCGTCGTGGTCTCCGGTCGCGCCTGGCCGGACCATCCGGCGTGGATGCGCGAGTTCATGAAGGTTCTGCTCGCAAAGGCGCCGGTGGGCTGACGAACGCCGGCTGGCCTGGGGTGACGTCTGCGGGACGCCCGGTGCGGTCGGTAGCATCGTCGGGATGGACCGACCGGCCGGGCGCCTGCTCGCGATCAGCGACCTGCACGTGACGTACCCGGAGAACCGGCACTACGTTTCCGAGCTGCGCCCGCAGTCGCCCGACGACTGGCTGATCGTCGCCGGTGACGTCGCCGAGCGGGTCGCCGACGTGGCGTGGGCGCTGGGCCGGCTGCGCGAGCGGTTCGCCGAGGTGGTGTGGGCGCCGGGCAACCACGAGCTGTGGACGGTCGGCCGGGATCCGGTGGCGCTGCGCGGCGAGGACCGGTACCGGCACCTGGTCGAGGTGTGCCGCAACGCCGGCGTGCACACCCCCGAGGATCCGTACCCGGTGTGGCACGGCGACGGCGGGCCGGTCACCGTGGTGCCGCTGTTCCTGCTGTACGACTACTCGTTCCGGCCCGACGGCGAGGACCAGGCGGGCGCGCTGGCCCGGGCGTACCGGGAGGGCATCGTCTGCCGCGACGAGATGGTGCTGCACCCCGACCCGTACCCGACCCGGGAGGCGTGGTGCCACGCGCGGGTCAAGGCGACCGAGGCGCGCCTGGACGCGCTGCCCGCCGGTGCGCGAACCGTGCTGGTCAACCACTTCCCGCTGGTGGAGTACCCGACGCAGGTGCTGCGGTACCCGGTGTTCGCGCAGTGGTGCGGCACCCGGTTGACCGCCGACTGGCACGTCCGGTACCGGGCCGCCGCGGTGGTCTACGGCCACCTGCACATTCCGCGCACCACGACCCATGACGGGGTTCCGCACCACGAGGTCTCCGTCGGGTACCCCCGGGAATGGCGGCCGCGCGGCGCCGGACCGCCCGGCCCGCGCCGGATCCTGCCCACCTAACACATCCCACATCCACCGGGATCTGTACCTGGCGCGTGACCCTCCGAGATGGGACGGTTCTTGGGGACCCTAAGTGGGTAACCGGGCATCGGAGGTGATCGACATGGCTGTGCGGAACGCGGGACGGCCGGGCGTATTCGCCATACGGGACGTCTCGACGCTGGTCACGGAGACGCACGAGGCGGGACACGAACTCAAGCGGGCGGTCAGCGCGAGCCAGCTGACCGCCATGGGTGTCGGCGCAATCATCGGTACCGGAATCTTCGTGGTCATCGGGCAGGGCGCGGTCATGGCCGGGCCGGGGGTGATCCTGTCGTTCGTCCTCGCCGCGATCGCATGCGTGTTCTCCGCGCTGTCCTACGCGGAGCTCGCCTCGTCGATCCCGGTGTCCGGCAGCGCGTACACCTACGCGTACGCCACCCTGGGCGAGCTGGTCGCGTGGATCATCGGCTGGGACCTGATCCTGGAGTACGGCGTGTCCGTCGCAGCGGTCGCGGTCGGCTGGGGCGGCAACCTCAACGCGTTCTTCGACGCGGCCTTCGGCTTCAAGCTGCCGCATGCGATCTCCGCGTCGCCGTCCGACGGCGGGGTGTTCAACCTGCCGGCCGTGTTCATCGTTCTGGCGATCACGTTCGTCCTGGTCCTCGGGGTGCGCGAGAGCGCGCGGACGAACATGGTCATGGTCGTGGTCAAGCTCGTGATCCTGACGTTCTTCATCGTCATCGCGATGTTCAACTTCAGCACCGCGAACTTCCACCCGTTCCTGCCGCACGGCGCGAGCGCGGTCACCTCCGCGGCGGCGATCATATTCTTCGCCTTCATCGGGTTCGACGCGGTGTCCACCGGCAGCGAGGAGGCCCGGCAGCCGGAACGGGACCTGCCGCTGGCCATCATCGGCTCGCTGGCCATCTGCACGCTGTTCTACATCCTCACCTCGATCGGGGCGATCGGGATCTCCCCGGCCAGCAAGCTGACCGGCGACGCGCCGCTGGCCGACGCGCTGCACTACGGCGCGGGCATCACCTGGGCGGCCGGGATCGTCGCGTTCGGCGCGCTGGTCGCGATCACCAGCGTGGTCCTGGTCATCATGTACGGCCAGACCCGCATCTTCTTCGCCATGTGCCGCGACGGGCTGCTGCCGACGCGATTCGCCACGGTACACCCGCGGTACGGGACGCCGGCCCGGCTGACCATCGGGCTGGGTGCGCTGATCGTGATCCTCGCCGCCTTCGTGCCGCTGGGCCAGATCGTCGAGCTGACCAACATCGGCACCCTGTTCGCCTTCATCCTGGTCAACATCGGCGTGATCATCCTGCGCCGGACCCGGCCGGACATGCCGCGGCCGTACCGGGTGCCGTGGTCGCCGGTGCTGCCGATCCTGGGCGTGCTGTTCGCCTTGTACCTGATGCGGTACCTGCCCTGGCTGACCTGGGTCCGGTTCGGCATCTGGCTGCTCATCGGCTTCGTCATCTACTGGCTCTACGGGTTCCGGCACTCGCGGCTGCGCAACCCGGCGGCCGAACCGCTGCCGGCGGCACCGCCCGCCGACACCGCGGAGGGCCGGGGTTCCGATGGCTGACGCGGCCACCTTCGGCCCGGTCGTCATCGGGTACGACGGCACCCCGTCGGGGCAGGACGCGCTCGCGCTGGGCGGCTCGTTCGCCCGCGCGCTGGGCGTCAACGCGATCGTCGCCGTGGTGCACCCCGGGCCGGCCCCGATCGGAATCGCCCGGGTGGACGCCGAGTGGGTGGCCGACCGGCACCGGCTGGCGGAGGAGATCCTCGACGAGGCCCGGCAGGCGTCGCCGGGGGCGGACGACACGGCGGGGTACCGGATCGTCGCCTCGCCCTCGGCCGCGCACGGACTGCACGACCTGGCGGAGGAGACCGGCGCGAGCCTGGTCGTGGTCGGCTCCCGCAGCACCGGGCCTGAGGAGCGGCTGTTCGCCGGCAGCACCGCCGACCGGCTGCTGTCCGGCAGCAGCTGCCCGGTCGCGATCGCACCCGTCGGTGCCCGCAACCGCCAGCTGGACAAGCTGGACCGCATCGGCGTCGCGTACATCGACACCCCCGAGGCGCACCATGCGCTGGACCTCGCCGTGCGGATGGCGCAGGCCAGCGGTGCGAGCCTGCGGCTGCTGACCGTGGTGCCCGGCGAGGCGGAGGTGATGCCGCTGTTCGTCGGCGCGGAGTCGGAGCGGACCTATGTCCAGGCCGCGCGGGAGACCTACCGGACCGCGCTGGACCATGCGCTGGCGGGGGTACCCCCGCAGGTGCGGGCGACCGGGGAGGTGCTGACCGGCGAGGCGGTGGAGACGCTGGCCGAGCTCGGGCCGGACGAGGGGGACGCGTTGGTGTGCGGGTCCCGCGGGTACGGGCCGGCGCTGCGGGTACTGCTCGGCGGGGTCTCGTCCCGGCTGGTCCGGCGGGCCCGGGTGCCGGTCGTCGTGGTACCCCGCGCGAGCTAGAGGTTCTTGGTCGCTTCGCGGATCGACAGCGGGGACAGCTCGGCGGCGTGTGCGGTGACGAACCGCCGCACCGCCGCCGGGTCGGTCCACGCGTACTGCCGTAGCGCCCAGCCGATCGCCTTGCGGATGAAGAAGTCGCGGTGTCCCGCCCGCACCAGGCAGTACCGGAACAGCCGCGCGCTGTCGGTGTCCTGCTTGTAGGTCAGCTGGTGCAGGATCGCGGTGCGGGCCAGCCACAGGTTGTCGTCGACAAGCCAACTGTCCATTGTGGACACCGCGGCCGGGTACCCGGAGACGATGGTGCCGGCCACCCGGCTGGCGAGCGTGTCGACGGTGTCCCACCACGACTTCGTGGTGACCAGGTGCCGCACCGTCGGCAGGAACCCCGGGTCGAGCCGGCGCGCGTGGCCGGCCAGCAGGTCGCAGGCGAAGTACTGGTACTCCCGCTCGGGCAGCTCCCAGCAGCCCAGCGCGATGTCGCGCAGCTCCCCGGGTGCCGGGCGCGGCCGCCCGGCGAGCACCTCGCGGGACAGCGCCCGGCGGGCCGGCGTGGCCAGGCCCAGGAACGGGAACTGGTCGCGCATGTACGCCCGCATGGAAACGGCACGTACCGGGTCGGCGGCGGCGCTGTAGCTGGCGACGAGCTTGGCGAGCACGACTAATGATCGCGGTGGGTCACCAGGTGCGCCAGGTCGGCGATGACGTGCCGGACGCGCGGGGCCGGGTCGGCGTCGCTGAGGCTGGTCAGCGCCGCGTCGATCTGCCGGTCCGCCTCGTCGTGAGCCCAGTCGCGGCCGCCGGCCTCCTCGACGAGCTTGGCCACCAGTGCCAGCTCCTCCTCGGTCAGCGGGTCGGGGCGCAGGTACAGCTCGGCGAGGTACCGGCTGGGCGTGCCACCGGCCGCGAGCGCGGCGACCACCGGTACCGTCTTCTTTCCGGCCCGCAGGTCCGACAGCGCCGGCTTGCCGGTCATCCGCGGGTCGCCCCAGATGCCGAGCAGGTCGTCCATGAGCTGGAACGCCACTCCCAGATGCCAGCCGAACCGCTTGAGCGCGGCCACCCGCCCCGGCGTCCCGCCGCCGTGCACCGCGCCCAGCTCGCACGCGCAGCGCAGCAGCGTGGCGGTCTTGCCGCCGGCCATCGCCAGGCATTCCTCCATGGTCACGTCGTCGCGCTGCTCGAACTCGATGTCCAGCGACTGCCCGTGGACCAGACCGCGGACCGCCTCGCACAGCGTGTGCACCGAGCCGGGTACCTCGGCGAGCACCTCGATCGCGAGCGGCAGCAGGGCGTCGCCGGCGAGGATCGCGGTCGGCATGCCGAACTGCCACCAGACCGACTGCCGGCTGCGCCGGGTCGGCGCGCCGTCCATCACGTCGTCGTGCATCAGCGAGAAGTTGTGCACCAGCTCGACGGCGACCGCGGCGTCCACCGCGCGGTCCTCGGTACCGCCGACCGCCTGCGCGCACAGCAGCGCCAGCGCCGGGCGGATCAGCTTGCCGGACCGGCCGTGCGTGGGCCGGCCGCACTCGTCGCACCAGCCGAAGTGGTACCCGACCACGTCGCGCATGGGGCCGGGCAGCCGCTCGACGGCGGCGCGCAGCCGCGGTACGACGGTGCCCTGTACCCGCTCGAACACCTGGTCGAGCTCCAGCGGCCGGATTCTGGGGTCAGCGTCTACCGACATCGGTTCACCGATCTGTCAGGGCCCCGGACGGCGGTAGCGGCTCACCGGGTACCGGCATCGCGGCGCCCAGCCGAGGTGCGGGTACGGCCGGAACCCGACGGGGCGGCCGTGCGGCGCGCGGCAGCGGCTGACCGGTATCCGGGTGATGCGCGCGTAGCAGTCCCGGATCACCCGCAGCGCCCACGCGAGCCGTTGTGCCGCGGCGTGCGGGTCGGCCTCGAACTCCTCGGCCACCCGGGCGGTGCACCAGCCGGCGCCGCGCCGGTGCAGTACCGCGGTCACCGTGCGCCGCACCTGAGCCGGACCGGGGTGCTGGCCGGGTTGCAGGTCACCGGCGAACAGCGCGGCCGCCCGCACCGCGTCGAGTGTCGTCATCACCAGCCCCCCTCCGGACGGGACGCATCGCCTCACCCCAGCCTCCCGGCCGCCGGGGCGTCCCGCGACGGGAGAATTACCGAGCCGGGTACGGAAGAATGACCGATTCTACGGAGTCGCCGGACCTGTCGCCCCGGGCCCTGCGCGGTGCGAGACTGAACCCGTGTACGACTACGACATCCTGGTGCTCGGCTCGGGACCCAGTGGACAGAAAGCGGCCATCGCGGCGGCCAAGCTCGACAGGCGGGCCGCGATCGTGGAGAAGCGCCACATGATCGGCGGGGTCTGCATCAACACCGGCACCATCCCGTCCAAGACCCTGCGCGAAGCGGTGTTGTATCTGACCGGTCTCAGCCAGCGGGAGATGTACGGGCAGAGCTACCGCGTGAAGGACGATATCACCGTCGCCGACCTGACCTCCCGTACCCAGCACGTGGTGGGGCGCGAGATCGACGTGATCCGCAACCAGCTGGCCCGCAACCGGGTACGGCTGCTGACCGGTACGGCGCGGTTCCAGGATCCGCACACGCTGGTGGTCGACGACGGCACCGGGCACGAGGCGCGGTACACCGCCGAGAAGGTCATCGTGGCCGTGGGTACCCGGCCGGCCCGGCCGAACACCGTCGACTTCGACGAGCAGACCATCATCGACTCCGACGGCATCCTGGCCCTGGAACGGGTACCGCAGTCGCTGATCGTGGTCGGCGCCGGGGTGATCGGCATCGAGTACGCCTCGATGTTCGCCGCGCTGGGCGCGAAGGTGACCGTGGTCGAACGGCGCGAGCGGATGCTGGAGTTCTGCGACCTGGAGATCGTCGAGGCGCTCAAGTACCACCTGCGGGATCTGGCCGTGACGTTCCGGTTCGGCGAGGCGGTCGCCGCGGTGGAACGCCATCCGCGCGGCGCGATCGCGGTACTGGAGAGCGGCAAGCGGATCCCGGCCGACACGGTGATGTACTCGGCCGGCCGGCAGGGTACCGCCGACCTGCTCGACGTGGAGAAGGCCGGGCTGTCCGCCGACGCGCGCGGCCGGATCGAGGTCAACGACCACTTCCAGACCGTGGTACCGCACATCTACGCGGTCGGCGACGTCATCGGCTTCCCGGCGCTGGCGTCCACGTCGATGGAGCAGGGCCGGCTGGCCGCCCACCACGCCTGCGACGAGCCGGCGCACGACATGCACCAGCTGCAGCCGATCGGCATCTACACGATCCCGGAGATCAGCTTCGTGGGGCGCAGCGAGGACGAGCTGACCGAGAGCCGCACGCCGTTCGAGGTCGGCATCGCGCGGTACCGGGAGCTGGCCCGCGGCCAGATCATCGGCGACTCGTACGGCATGCTCAAGCTTCTCGTCTCGCCCGACGACCGGCGGCTGCTCGGGGTGCACGTGTTCGGCACGGGGGCCACCGAGATCGTCCACATCGGACAGGCGGTGATGGGCTGCAACGGCACCATCGACTATCTCGTCGACACCGTGTTCAACTACCCGACGCTGGCCGAGTCGTACAAGGTGGCCGCGCTGGACGCGATGAACAAGATGCGCCACGTGGCGCGGATGTCGATCTAGTCTGCGCGAACCACGCGGGTGGCCGCGGGATCGGTGAAGGCGAACGCGTCCCCAGACGCCCGGTTCAGCGCACGCAGGCTCAGTCGGTCTCCAGCTGTCTCCATTCCGGCATGGTGCGTACGCGAAATTTCGCGGCCCGCGTCCGACCCTCAGGGTCATCGACCACGGTCTCTGGCGATTGTTACCGTGCGGGCACACAGACACGTGACAACGTTGTCCACGCACGCCTTGAAGGAGTATCGATGCGACACCGAACGGTACGGCCAGTGTTGGTGGTCGTCTCGGCCGCCGCACTGGTGTTGACCGCTGGGGCACTCGGCAGGGTCGCTCTGGCCACGCCGGACGCAGCCAAGGCGGCCCTTGTCAGCGACCCGGCGTCGATGGTCAACACCATCGTGCAGACCGGGATCGGCGACGACTTCCCCGGTTCCCAGGCGCCCTTCGGGATGATCCAGTGGAGCCCGAACATGAACAGCCGCTCGGCCGGCGGCAACTACGACCACGGCGACAACCAGCTGCGCGGGTACGCGCTGACCAACCTCGCCGGTCCCGGTTGCGGCGCGATGGGTGACGACCCGATCCTGCCGATGGTCGGCGGTGCGCCGAGCAACGTCAACGGCACGATGATGTCGTACAACCACAGCACCGAGGTCGCCACGGCCGGGTACTTCTCCGCGAAGAGCAGCGGTGGCACCATCCAGACCGAGCTCACCACCACCCAGCACGCCGGCATCGCCCGGATCACCTACCCGTCCAGCACCCAGGCCGCGCTGCTGATCAAGCTGCGGGACAGCCAGAACCAGAACGGCACCGACCCGAGCTCGGCCAGGATCGTCAGCAACACCGAGATCATCGGCGACACCACCAGCGGGCACTTCTGCGGTGACGTGGCGACCTACGTGGTGCACTTCGACATGGTGTTCGACCACCCGTTCACCGCGAGCCAGATCCTCGGCAGCGGCGGCGCCGGGCCGGACGGCATCTTCCTGACCTTCAACACCACGAGCAGCAAGGTGCTGATGGCGAAGGTCGGCATGTCATTCGTGAGCGACGGCAACGCCAAGGCCAACTGGCAGTCCGAGATCCCGGACTTCAACTTCGACGGGGTACGCGCCGCGACCCACGCCGCATGGAACACCTTCCTCGGCAAGATCGAGGTGGCCGGCGGTACCGCGGACCAGCGCACCGTCTTCTACTCGAACCTGTACCACATCCTGAACCACCCCAACGTGGTCAGCGACGTCAACGGCCAGTACATGGGCTACGACAACAAGGTGCACACGGTCGTCTCCGGCCAGCAGGCGCACTACGAGAACTTCTCCGGCTGGGACATCTACCACAACGAGGCGTCCCTGGCCGCGCTGCTCGCGCCGAAGGAAACCGGCGACATGGGTACCTCGCTGATGCAGGCCTTCCAGCAGTCCGGCGCGATCCCGCAGTGGGGGTTCATGAACTCCTTCAACGGCGTGATGATCGGTGACTCGGCGCCCGCGATCGTCGCCCAGTACCACGCGTTCGGTGCCCGCAGCGCCGACGACAACCAGCTGCTGCAGGACCTGGTGCACCAGGCCCGGGTGGACAACCGCATCCGCGGCGGCCTCGCGGAGTACGACCGGCTGGGGTTCAAGCCGGACGACCCGTCGCTGACCATCGAGTGGACGCAGGAGGACTTCGCGCTGTCCCGCCTGGCCGCCGCGCTCGGCGACACGACCGACGCCGACTTCCTGCTCAAGCGCTCGCTGGACTGGAAGAACATCCTCGACCCGCAGACCGGGCTGCTGTCCCCGCGGCCGGCCAGTTCGTCCACGTCGCACCGGACGACACCAGCGGCGCCTATGTCGAGGGCTCGGCGACGCAGTACCGCTTCCAGGTACCCAACGACCAGCCGGCGCTGGCCGCCATGCTCGGCGGCAACGGGCCGACGAACTCGTTGCTGGACAGCATGTTCCAGAGCTTCGACGGGGAGACCCCGCTGCGTGCCCTGCTGACCAACGAGTTCTCCCAGGGCCAGCAGTGGTTCTACAACTGGACCCGGATGCCCTCGCACACCCAGGAGGTCGTGCACCGCTGGCTGACCACCGTGTACGCCAACGACTGCTGCACCTTCCCGAACAATGACGACCTGGGCACGATGAGCGCGCAGTACGTGTGGGCGAGCATGGGCATCTACCCGGAGAACCTCGGTACCACCGACGTGACGCTCAACTCCCCGCTGTTCACCCAGGTGCTCATCCACCTGATGAACGGCAACACCATCACCATCAACGCGCCGCAGGCGTCGAGCAGCAACTTCTTCATCCAGTCGGTCGCGGTCAACGGCACGTCGCAGACCAAGACGTGGATTCCAGGGTCGCTGTTCACCAACGGCGGCACGGTGGACTTCACCCTCGGCTCGTCGGCGTCC
>VAWN01000039.1 GCA_005885555.1 Actinomycetota bacterium | reverse complement strand
TACGGCAACGGTGGCGGCGGTGGCGGTGGCGGTGGCGGCAACATGGCGCTGAACCGGCCGGCCACCGGATCGACCCCGTGCAACAGCACCGAGACGCCGGACAAGGCGGTCAACGGCTCCGTGTCCGGCGGTACCAGTGACAAGTTCTGCAGCACCGACGCGACCAAGTTCCTGCAGGTCGACCTCGGCTCGTCGATGCATCTGAGCCACCTCACCATCCGCCACGCCGGTGCCGGCGGCGAGTTCAACGGCTGGGACACCCAGGACTTCGACCTGCAGGTGTCCACCGACGGCAGCAACTTCACCACCGTCGCCCAGGTCCGCGGCAACACCGCCGACGTCACCGACACCGCGGTCAACGCCACCGGCCGGTTCGTCCGGCTCAACATCCTGCAGGCCGAGCAGGGCAGCGGCAGCGCTGGCGCAGCCCGCATCTATGAACTGGAGGTGTTTGGCTGACGGATCCCACACGCGCGTATCCCACATCACAGCCGCCGACCGGTCCTTCAGACCGGTCGGCGGTGGGTTGTCCTGGGGTCAGGCGGCCGCGGCGTACCGCCAGAAGTCGCGCATCAGCGCGGGCGGCGTCGGTCCGGTCATCTCGACCTGGCTGAGCAGGACGGTGACCGTGCCGGTGGACGGGATGACGTGGGCGGCGGTACCGGAACCGCCGACCCAGCCGTACCGGCCGGCCACGTTCCACGGGTCGATGTCGGCGACGTCGACGCAACCGCCGTAGCCCCAGCCCTGGCCCTCCAGGAACAGCCGGCTGGCGTCGCGCTGGGCGGGGGTGAGGTGGTCGGTGGTCATCCGCCGTACCGAGTCCGGCGCGAGCAACCGGCGGCCCTGCACGGTACCGCCGGCGAGCAGCATGCGGCCGAAGCGGTACCAGTCGTCGGCGGTCGAGACGAGCCCGCCGCCACCGGACGGGAACGGCGGCACGCTGCTCCACTGCCCGGCCGGCGGGTCGGCGAGCGTCAGCCCGCCGGCCGGGTCGGTGCGGTAGTAGCTGGTGAACCGGTCGCGCCGGCCGGCGGGTACTGCGAAGCCGGTGTCCACCATGCCGAGCGGTTCGAACAGCCGCTCGGCCAGGAACTGCGGCAGCGGCTGGCCGGCGACCCGCGCGATGAGCACCCCCTGGATGTCCGAGCAGGTGTTGTACAGCCACGCCTCGCCCGGCTGGTACAGCATCGGGATGCGCGACAGCGTGGCCATCCACTCGTCCGGCGGCGCGACCTGCTGCGGCTGCGGCGGTCCCTGCTTCAGCTCGCTGAACAGCGGCCCGACCGCGGGCAGTGAGAAGTCGGCCGGGAAGCCGTACCCGGCCCGGAGCGTCAGCAGGTCGGCCACGGTGACCGGCCGTGCCGCGGGTACCACGTCGTCGACCGGAGCGGCCGGCGTGCGCACGACCCGCGGCTCGGCCAGCTCCGGCAGCCACCGCGCGACCGGCTCGTCCAGCCCGATCCGGCCGTCGTCGACGAGCATCAGCACCGCCGCGGCGACGATCGGCTTCGTGAGCGACGCGATCCGGAAGATCGAGTCGCGGGCCATCGGTGCGGTGCCGGCCAGGTCGACCGAGCCGACCGCGGCCACCTCGATCCGGTCGCCGTGGGCCACCAGGGCGACCGCTCCCGGTACCGATCCGTTGCGCACGTACTGTTCCAGCACACCGTGCAGATCCGTCATCACAACCCCTCCCGGTGACTGAATTCGGGGGCAGGTCGAGGGTACCGGGCCTGGACAGGGCGGATCGAGGCGACGAGCATCTCATAAATGGGGATCAATGAGGATCGCCGCGCGGGGCGCGGTGGCACGACCCGACGTACCCTCCTGTCCGCGACCGCCGTGACCGCGGGAGTCGCGGCGAGCGCACCGTTGGCCGCGGCTCCCGCGAGCGCCGCCGACGACGCACCCTCGCCGGGCCGGCCGGCCCGGCCGCAGCAGCCGGACAAGCAGCTGCGCCAGCTGTTACGGGAGATCGACCCCAAGCGGATCGAGGCGACGATCCAGAAGCTGGTCTCCTTCGGCACCCGGCACACGCTGTCCAGCCAGACCGATCCGGTACGCGGCATCGGGGCGGCCCGGGACTGGCTGCTCGCCCAGTTCCAGGCGATCGCCGCGACCTCGGGCGGGCGGATGACCGTGGCGGCGCAGTCGTTCGTGCAGCCGGTCGCGTCGCGGATACCGACGCCGACGACGATCACCAACATCGTCGCGACCCTGCAGGGGCAGGCCACGCCGGGCCGCACCTACGTGGTGTCCGGGCACTACGACTCGCGGGTCACCGACGTCATGAACTTCACCAGCGACGCGCCGGGCGCCGACGACGACGGCTCGGGCGTGGCGGTGGCGCTGGAGCTGGCCCGGCTGTTCGCCACCCGGCCGACCGAGGCGACGATCGTGTTCACCACGGTGGCCGGGGAGGAGCAGGGCCTGTACGGGTCGGCGTTCCAGGCGGCGCAGTACAAGGCGGCCACGGTCGACATCCAGGGCGTGATCAGCAACGACATCGTGGGCAGCAGCACCGCCGACGACGGCACCCGCAACCCGCACGTCGTCCGGCTGTTCGCCGACGGGGTACCGCCGACCGAGACCGCACAGGAGGCGGCCGTCCGCAGGGCGGTCGGCGGTGAGGTCGACTCCCCCACCCGGCAGCTGGCCCGGTTCGCGCAGGAGGTCGCCCAGAACGAGGAGACCGACATGCGGGTGCGGGTCATCTACCGCCGGGACCGGTACCTGCGCGCCAGCGACCACGTCTCGTACCTGCAGAACGGGTACCCGGGGATGCGGTTCACCGAGCCGGTCGAGGACTTCGCGCACGAGCACCAGGACACCCGGGTGGAGAACGGCAAGCAGTTCGGCGACCTGATCGAGTTCTGCGACTTCGACTACATCGCCCGGGTGGCCAAGGTGAACGCCTGCGTACTGTGGTCACTCGCGCAGGCGCCGGGCACGCCGAAGAACGTGAAGATCGACACGTCGATGCTGACCAACCAGACGACGCTGCTCTGGGACCGGGGCACCGAGGCCGACCTCGCCGGGTACGAGGTGGTGGTCCGGGAGACCACCGCGCCCACGTGGACCACGGTGATCCCGGTCGGCGACGTCACCACGGTCACCCTGAACATCAGCAAGGACAACGTGTTCTTCGGGGTACGCGCGGTGGACCGGGACGGGCACCACAGCCCGGTCGCCTTCCCGGTGCCGGGCTGACCGGCGCACACGCCGGCGGGCCGGGAGCGGCGTCCCGGCCCGCCGGTCCTTGCGCTCAGTGCGGCCGCCGTACCCCGCGGAACACGTTGCCTTCGGTGGACAGGTAGTTGTTGCGGTAGTCGAACCGGTCGGTGCCGGAGAACATCAGGTACCAGTACTTCATCTGCTCCGAGTACCAGTACCCGGACGTCAGGTCGCCGTGCGTGGCCGGCGTCGTGGTGACGTCGTCGATGACCGTCCAGCCGTTGGGTACCCGCGAGTCCGCCTTCTGCCGCAGGTAGTACGCGAAGGCCAGCCGGCGGTACCGGTCGTTGCGGGTGAGCAGCCACAGGTTGAAGCACGAGTCGACGTACTCCGGCCGCAGCGCGTTGCCCTTTCCGGTGGCCACGCCGGACAGCGGGTCGACCACCTCGGGCAGCACCCGGTACCGGCTCAGCAGCGAGGTCCACGAGTCGAGGTACGCGTTGCCGAGCGCGAAGTTGCCGGCCTGCCCGAGCAGGCCCGCGTAGAACGCGGTCAGCTCCACCTGGCGCAGGCTGCCCAGGACGCCGGTGTTCATGTCGACCCGGGCGAACCACAGGTGCTCGCGCGGCTGCCCCGGCGGCCGCAGGAACACCGCCTCGTGCGCCACGCTGGACGTGTTCAGCAGGTCGAACCAGGCCTTGAAGTCCCGGTCGTGGAACAGGTCCCAGCCGTCGAACAGGTACTCGAAGTACGAGTCGACCGGCGGGTGCACCGACGCGGTCGGGTCGACCCAGGCGCCGGTCTCGATGTTCAGCGTGGTGCCGACCAGGTTAAGCGGCGAGCGCCGGTCGAACACGGCCTTGGACGCGTTCTTCGCCGCCTGGTAGTACTTGTCGTCGCCGACGAGCCGGGACAGGGTACCGAACTCGGCGATGATGGTGCCGATCTCGGCGAGGAAGTTCTGCGGTCCGCTCAGCTCCCCCGTGCTGGGGTTGACGAAGCGGTACGGCGCCCCGGTCGGCGAGTGCTGGAACGCCGGCAGCAGGATGTCGGCGATGTCCTTCGCCTTGGCCAGCAGCACCGTCTCTCCGGTGGCGAGGTACCCGGACAGCAGGCCGCCGACCATCCGGATGTTCGTCTCGAAGATCTGCACCGGCTGGGCGACCGCGTGGAAGTCCAGGTGGTCGCGGATCCACGCGACGCCCATGGCCACCTCGTCGTCCAGGCCCATGAAGAACAGCGTGTCCAACGCCTCGACGATGGTCAGGCCCACCGGGTGGGCGTCGTCGAAGAACTCGCTGAACCCGCCGGTGACCGGCATCAGCTGGTCATGCCCCCAGGCGAACTGCTTGTAGGAGTTCCAGGTGTGCAGCATCTCGTTGCGCACGTCCGCCGCCGCGGCCGCCCAGCCACCGGGTGGCATCTGGCCGTCGAGGTCGGCGTCGTCGCCCGGGGCGGCCGCCGCGGTACCGGCGGGCGTGAGCCCCACGCCGACCGCCGCGGTACCGGCCACCGCGCCGCCGAGCAGTGTGCGACGGCGTAATCCTTCGCTGCGTGTCATTGATCCGGCTCCTCCCATGCGGGATGACATCGTTGTCAGGCCTATCAGAGCCAGTGTTCGACAGTCAATGACAGCGGTCAATGTCATCACAGGCCGGAAGTAACTCCGGCCGCCCGGGTCGTGGCGCCCCGCCGGCCACCACGACCCGGCGTGATCGGACGGTCAGCCTTGCGGCGGTCCGATGGTCGCCGCGTCCGGGCCGAACTCCTCGACGAAGCGCTCGTGCACGTCCTTCCACCGCGGTACCTCGCCGGCGCCGTCGAGGTGCGCGGCGAGCCGGTCCAGGCAGACGTGCCAGCCGGCCGCGTCGCGCGCCGCCTTGCCCTTCTCGTCGAGCAGGTCGAGCAGGACCAGCTCGGTACCGGTACCGTCCGGGTGCAGCTCGAAGCGCAGCACGTCGGTACCCCAGCGGAACTCCAGCAGTTCGGGTGGCGCGTAAGCGAGCAGTTCCCCGTCGAACGGCGGCGCCTCGTCGGTCCGGAACGCGAACCGCAGCTTCGCGCCGGCCACCCGGTCACCGTCGGGGAACTCGATCGTCGTGGGGAACCACGCGGCGAGGTGCTCGGGCTCGGTCAGCGCCCGCCACACCTTCTCCCGCGGGTGCGCGAGCCGGCGGTGCAGCCGCACCCGCCAGCCGTCGCCGGCCTGTTCCAGCAGTGCGCCCATGTCGGCTCCCTCCGCGAGGTCAGTCGG
>VAWN01000065.1 GCA_005885555.1 Actinomycetota bacterium | reverse complement strand
CCGGCAACCGGTCCGGCCTGGTCTTCGGCGCCCAGCAGGTGCCGTGATGCGGGCGGATGGCCAGCGGCCCGAACTGGTCGAAGGCGAAACACCGGTCCGGGACCCGGGTGGTCACCTCCTCGATCCGGTCGAGTTTGGTCTCCTTGTTCGGATCGGTGGACTCCTTCCAGGTCCGGGTGCGCTGCAACGAGATCGCCCGCAGCCCGATCTCGTTGAACGAGTGGATGACGTCGCGGACGGTGTCCTCGTGCGCGGCGACCAGCCGGGCGATCGCCGGCACCGGGGTGCCGGACGCCGACGCCATGACGATCAACGCGCGGCGGACCCGGATCGTGCCGTGCTTGCCGCGTCGCACGATCTGCTGTAACCGGCGGCCCTCGTCATCGGTCAGCCGCCGCGCCCGTACCGGCTCGGCCATCCACCCACCCCACTGTCGACAGCGATGTGATCGCTATCGACAGTGAGGCCGAGCCGGCCTCAGCGGCCGCAACTCCGGCGGCGTGTCACCAACCCGGTAAACGTTCTTGGTCAGCGCACTAGCCGGATCTGCCCCGACGTTCGCTGCTTGACCGCGGCGTAGTTGGGCGTCGATCTCGCATTGGTCGGCCTCCCGGTCGCGACGTTCCGCAGCCCGCTCCCGCGCATCGGCGGCAACCTCACGCACGTCCAGCAGCCGCTCGCGTGCGTCGGCTTGCGCCTGGCGCTGGTCAGCGGCGGCGTCACGCCGGTCCACCGATTCTTGCCGTAGGCCGCCGCGCCGGTCCCGCTCGGCGGCGTCGGTGTCGCGTTGATCGGCTGCCCGATCCCGCAGATCCGCCTCGGTTGATCGTTGTTCGAGCCCAATCTCGCGTTGATCGGCGTCGCCGTCGCGGATATCGGCGAACGCTTCCCGCTCACCGACAAGCTTTTCGCGTTCGTCGACGAGCCGTTCGCGTTCTGACGGGTCGAGGGCGCGATCATCCTCGCTGGACACGCACCGATGATACGGCGAACCGCAGATGCCGAACGCCCATGACAGTCAGTCGCCTTGGCCCGGCAGGATCATCTATGTGCTGGGTCCGACAGCGGCGGCCTTCGCCATGGAGCGGGTCTGGTTCATGATTGCCGCCTGTTCGAGCAGGTGCTTGATGTCGGCGAGACGCTGTTGGATGTGCGTGACGCAGCCGTCGACGGTCGGCTCGATCTCGTACGCCAGGTGGCTGGTGAACCAGCGGCTGTGGAAGTCCATGTCCAGGCGGAACGACCCGCGACTGGTCGCGGGCGAACCCGTCATGGCCGCCCTGACCGACCAGGTCCGTCGTCAGGTCCGGTCGCCGGTGACCCTGCGCTCAAGCTGCGCCCACGTCTGGGACACCGACTCCAGCGGTTCGAGCAACCGCTCGAAGACCTCGAGTTGCTGCTCGAACGCATCAAGGCTGGTGCGCAGCGCCTGCATGGACGCGCGCTGTGCCCGCACCGCCCCGACCATCGCGGAGATCTGTGCCGCGGTGATCCTTGCCGGGGCCGGAATCGACGGCAGGTGCGCGGTCGCCTGGGCGACGCCGGGTACCCGCGCGGCCACGGCGTTCAGCTGTTCCAACGCGCCACGCAGCTGAGCGAGCAGGTCGACGGCGGGATCGGGCTGGTTGTCCGCGGCCATGGTGATCCTCCTTCGCTCTCCTGACGGTATGCCGCAGGGGATCGGCGTGTCGACGAAGCCAGTCAACCGGCCGGCGGCGGATACCAACGTCGTTGCATGTTATGCACACGGTGGCAGCGGCCGCGAGGCTGCGGACGCGTTCCCCGCGGCCACCGGTTGTCGAGCCGGTGTCGAGCATCCCATGCCTGCGGCACAGGACATGCGAGCCGGGCCGTTCGGCCTGAGCCGCGGGGCATTGTTCGGGTCACCGTGGAGACGGGGGCACGGGATCGTCCCGCCCGTCAGTCCAAGGAGGCTGTGATGAAGCCCTACGGCAGGGCTCTGGTCAGGGTCCTGCTCACTGTCGCCGTGATCCTGCCCGCCACGGCGGCATGCGGTACGAATGCCACGCCCGGCCGATCGCCGGCTCCGACCGTCACAACACCCCCACCGGTACCCGCGCCGAGCGCGACGCCCACGTCCCCGACGCCTATGCCGACGCCGACCGGCACCGCGCCGGCACCGTCATCGGCCACGGATGACCACCAGCGGGACACGCAGCATGCTGGACACGAGCAGGTCCGCACTCTACGTTGCCCCAGCAACGCGACGATGCCCCCAGCAACGCGCTCGCCGGGTGGCCCCCTCGACGCCGGCCATCCCGGCGACCGACTCGGTCAGCGCCCGCTTTGATGCCGGCGATCCGTCAACGCTGACCACGATCCGTACTGCCGGCAGGATCGAACGGCTCGGATCCGGCTGACCCGGCCCGCCGGCGGGCCGCGGTCAACGGCGTCCCACCCCGACGAGCGCGGCGAGCAGGGCCGGAATCTGGTCCAAGGGAACGACGTGGTCGACAGTCTCTTCGCGGCTGATGGTGGCGTGCGGCATTGCGAACACCGTCGAAGTGGCGGCGTCGCTCGCGATGACGATCCCGCCGAAACGGTGGATGGCGGTGGCGCCGGTGGCGCCATCGTTGCCGTGGCCGGAAAGCACGACGGCGACGGCGCGCGGGCCGGCCGCGGTGGCCAGCGTGCTGAGCAACAGGTCGGCGGAGGGCCGGTACGGCGGGCGGTCGCCGGACTCGATCAGCGCGACCCTGCCATCCGCAGTGACCAGGGTGTGGTAGCCGGCAGGGGCCACCAGGACGTGGCCGGCCAGGAGCGCATCCCCGTCGCGGGCCGTGGCGACGGGCAGCGCGACCGATCGCGACAGGATCGCGGCGAGCCGGTCATGGGAGTCAGGTGTGTGGTGCCGAAGGACGATGACCGCTGCGGGAAATCCGGCGGGCAGCCGGGTCAGGATGTGGCGGATCGCGTCGAGGCCTCCTGCCGAGCAGACCAGCGCTACCACGGTGGTGTGCGGACACTCCGCCACCGCGGTGTCGGCCAGCCGGCTCCGGCCGTTGAGTCTTCGCACGTCGCTCACCTTCTGACACAGACGCTGATTGACACAGGGTGCTCTGCGCCGACCCGGGTCGGGAAGGGCCGCAGGTCCTGACGCGACCGGGGCAGCCGCCTTGCTCGGAGCGCTATCCGGGGTCGATGGGGGTCAGGATGCCGAGTCTGTCCTCGATGGCGGCGGCGGCATCGAGGCACAGGTCCTCGCGGTACCGGGGTCCGATCAGCTGTACCGCCTGAGGCAGCCCGCCGGCGATTCCGACGGGAAGCACGACGGCCGGCAGTCCCAGTGCGCTGACCGCGAGGACCATCCGCATGCCGTGGACGGTTTCCGCAACCGCGCCCTCGTCACGATCAGCACGACCGACCAGGCCCAGAGCACGACGCCGACGACCAGCACGGCGACCGCGGCACCGCGCAGTACCGCCGGTGGACCGCCGACGCTGAACGCGGCCGGGTAGGCGATGTTGAGCATGACTCGAATCAACCAGCGACCGGTACCGACCAGAAGGGACCAACGGCATATCCGCTGGCGGGCGTTGGGCATGCACGCGGGTCGCCGGACGGGACAACGGTGGATCGGGAGGCGGGTACCAGCGGGTCAGCGCATCGGTACGCAAGCATGTCGACGATCGCGTGGACGAAGTCGACACTGGCCCGATCAACCGCATCGACCGTGTCCGCGGCGAGTTGGGTGTGCGCCTCCCGGGTCAGCGCGAGTCGGAACCTGTCCACCTGGGCCAGGCTGCCCCGCTGACGGAGCAGGTTGACGAACCAGTGCGCGTCGGCGCGCCGCCGGTTGCGCCGCCCCCCACGCAGATGCGCGACCACCCGGTCCCGGTCCTCGCCTTCGGGGGCGGTTGCCAGGAAATGGATCACCGGGAGGCTGCGCTTGCCTTCGAGGACGTCGTCGCCCCAGTTCTTCCCCGACTGCCGGGCGGTTTCCGTGTAGCTGGACAGGTCGTCCCCGATCTGGAGTACCGCACCGGCCAGCGCGCCGAACGTTACAAAGCGTTCGCCGATCGGGCGGCGCCGCGCGGCGAGGAGCCCGAGGCGGCACGGCAGGATGGTCGAGTACCAGGAAGTCTTGCGCAGCACCATGGCCAGGTAGTCCTCAGCAGCGACGTCGACGCGTCCCTCCCGTTCCCAGCCGAGTTCCGTCGCCTCGCCTTCGAGGGTCAGTCGCACGGCCCGCTCGACCTCGGCCATCAGTTGCCCGGCCGGCAGCCCCTGGCGGTCGGCGGCCACGGCCAGCAGGGTCACCGCCCGCAGGGCGAGGGCGTCACCGACGCACAGTGCCAGACCGGTGCCGCACCGCACCGGCAGGGTCGGCGCATCCCGTCGTCGCCGGCTGCCGTCGATGATGTCGTCGTGGACGAGGAAGGCGTTGTGCAGCAGTTCGATGCCGATCGCGAAGGGCAGTGCCTGGTCGGTACGCCCGCCCATCGCCCGGTTGATCGCGAGTACCAGGGCTCCGCGCAGGCCCTTGCCGGGCTGCGCGGGGTACACGGGGAGGTACTCGGTGAGGTACCGGCTGGTCCGACCGTCCGAAAGGTGGGCCAGCATGCCGTCGACGACAAGTTGCCGGTAGCCCGCCAAGGTGGCTCGGTGCTCGGGCGCCACCTCCATTCAGCGCACCTCGACACCGACTGTCGTCCGTACCGCTGGATTTCCGAGTTCCTGCAGCACCCCGGCGTAGAGTCCCGGCCTGGTGCCGCTCGGTACGGCAATGGTGAGTACGACGGCGACGGCCCCTTTCGGTGGGACGTCGACCTGCCGCGGTTCGACCGTAACGGCGGTCGCCGGTATCCGCCCTACCCCGCCACCGGACAGGTCTGTGCAGCGCAGCGTCATCGCCGCCGGGATGGCGCCGTCGTTGACAATCGACACCCGGGTCGTCGTGGTCCCGCCGGCCGGTACCGGATCGAATACGACACCCAGCCCGGCGCCCGCCCTGGCCGCCGCGGCCGACGGCTGCCACGTGCGTGCCCGCGACACGGCGTCGACAGTCGTCGCCGCCCACCGCTCCTTGACGACACGGCCGATCGCGACGAGCACACCCACCATTTCCGCGGACAGATCCACGAGGTTGTGGACGTGTCCGCGGACGGAGCCGCCTGCCGTGGCGGCCCCTTGCGACTCCGTCGGCGGCACCCCCGCGGCTTCCTCGGCGCTGGCTTTCGTGAACCGGATCAGCCGCTGGAACTCTTCATCCTCCGGGGACGTCGGGCGGTCCTCCATTGTCACCTCGCAGATGTTCGAGCCCGGTTATCTGTGCCAACCCGATGGTGTCGGGCGCGATCGCATGAGCCGCAAGCATGCCCGAGGTTACCGCCGCCTCGACGCAACCCGAGTTCAGTCCGCATTCGGTCCAGTCACCGGCGAGGTACAGGTTGGCGAAGCCGCTCCCGCCCGGCGCGAGACGGTACCGTGCCGAGCCGGGCAGCGAGAGCACATACCGGTCGCTGGGCTGTACGTTCGCCCGCCAGTACTGGCTGGCGATCCGTTCGGGTCCGGCGGCTTCGCTCTCGCCTACCAGAAGGTCCCACCGGAAGCCGCTCGGATACCGGTGCCCACCGCCGGGAAGCAACATCGGTAGGTCGTTCTCCAGAAACCGCACGACGTTGCGGCGTACCGTGTCATCGGCGACGCGCTGGAGGTCCCGCGAGGCGAAGTCGTACGCGGGAGCGGGAAGCACGTTGCAGAAGTAGGCGATGCTTGCGACCCGGCCGTCCCACGACTCTGCGCTGATGAGATGACTCATGTCGGCATACGTGTCGAACGGCTCGGTGAATCCGCCGGTTGTCGCGCCGGGCCAGATGTCGCCCAGCTGCGCGGTATCGTCGGCGAGCCATAGCTGGAACGCCTGCGTCGCAACCGTCGCGACATTGTCGACCAGGTCGCGCCACGCCACACTGGCGGTGACGAGGTCCGCGCAGATCCACCGCAGCGCGCCGACGCCGATACCCAGCACGACGATGTCGTTCCGGCCGAACTCCAGGTTGACCGTGCTGGAACCGGGAATCCGTGCGGACAGGTTCTCCAGGTCGGATGCGGTGATCCCGGTGAGATCGCGCAGTTGGTCGTGCAGCGGCGCGGCGGGCCAACACATCCGCCCATGGACCTGTATGAGCGGATCGTACGCCTTGACCCCCGGCCGGAGATCGACCTGCCGGGTCAGCTCGACGGCGGCCACGTGGCTGAGATCCGGCGACAGCCGGAGCCGGTCGACCCGGTGGAAGAATTCGAACGTGACACCGCGGTCGCGCAGCTCCGAATAGAGCGGGGCGAAGACCACGTCGCCCATCCCGGCGCGCATCTTCCAGGCAATGGCTCCCTTGTAGTCGAAGAAGAGCCGGGCGAGTCCGCGCAGCGCACTCGCGGCCGAGCAGGCCGGCTGGTCGGGCCGGCCGTCCCGGTACGCGAAGGCCATGTCATAGACCACCGAGGTGACCAGGGCGCACCGGACCGACTCCTCCTGCGCCCCGTGCCGCAGAAGCCATTCGGCATAGTCGATATGGTCGACGGCATCGACACCGTGCCACAGCAGGCCGTCGGCCAGCACGCCGCGGACGTTCGCGAGGAGCAGGTCGATCAGGTACCACTGACGGCGTACCTGGTCCGAGTGGTCCACCAGGCGGTTGAACTGCGTCCGCGCGGTGTCCGCCGCCGCGTCGGCAACGGTCGCCAGCCAGGCGTGGTCACCCTCGGAGTGGTGCGCCGGATCGGGCGCCAGTTGCCTGGCGGCATTGTGGACGAACAACATGCCTGACTCCAGCGCGGTGGCCGCGGTGTAGGCGCTGGTACCGGCGATCCTGCCGAGCAGTTCCCGCATGTCACCCGCGACGTTGCGCAGCGCCACCCATGGGTGAACCACGGGAACCGCCGACGGGACGATCCGCAGCGTCGGGTGCGGCGGGTCGGCCGGTACGAAGCGGATTGCCGGCCGGGCGCCCGGCAGCGGCGCCGACACCCGGCGCAACGCGCGGGCCTGCGCGACGGCGAGTTCGAGGCAGCGGACCAGCAACGACCACAGTGGCGGCGGCGAGGGGTTGTCCTGCCGCCACGGGACCCGCTCGTCGGTCGGGAACTGCGCGACCCAGGGCAGCCAACCCTCGGGCCGCTTCTCGTAGAGCACGAACGTGCTGGCCGGCTCGAAACCGTCAGCCATCCGCAGGCCCTGCCGTTCGTAGCACTCGCCGAGCATGCGGAAGGCGTTGTCGTAGAAGCCGAGCCAGATATGCAGCCCGTGCTCCTCGATCCGGTCGTTGGGGCCCCGGCCGCTCGCCCCTTTACCGCCGAGCCGCCAGCCCTGCTGATATACGGTCACGCTCTCGAAGCGCTGACGCCATTCCTCGTCGCGGGTCAGATAGCAGGCCGTCGTGAGGGCACCGGCGCCACCACCGAGGATTGCGACTCTGGGACGGGTCACGGTCCCGCCTCCCACAGCACTCTGCCGAGCCCTATCTCGAAGTCCACGTCGATCCGGAAAGCCGCCTGCGGTTTGTGGGAGCCGGCGATGATGCCCAGTTCCCGTTCCAGTGGTAGGCCGTCGAGGCTGGCCGTGCACACCTCCCAGTCCTCCAGCACCCGGCCGCCCCGGAAGCCGCGGATCTCGTGGACCACCTCGACCACCGCCTGGTAGCAGGCGCGGCTGGGATCGCGCGCGTCGCGGAACTGCTTGAGCAGCACGACCGGTACCCCGGCACCGTCGAACGACAGCAGGAACCGGCCGGCCGGCCCAGCCGCGTCGAGGACCGCACCAAGCCCCCGGAAGTGCTCGTGGGCGTCGGCCAGGCGGTTCCAGCTCGCACCGTCGGCAACCTCGCCGTCCAACCGCCGGGCCGCGGCGATCTGGTGCATCTGCAGCCGGGCGTCGGATGCGAACCTGTCGATGGCCAGCGTCCGCACCTCGAAGGCGGACTCATCCTCGTTGACGGTCAGTTCCGCAAGGCGTTTGGGGAAACCGTAGATCTCCCGCCCACCCAACAGCGGCGCGGGGCTGTCCACGAAGATGTACGGGATGGTCCACACGAACCGCCCGCGCGTATCGTCATGCAGCGGTACCCAGACGGCCAGCTCCCGCTCGGTGCACATGCCGAGCAGGGAGTCCGGCCGCTCGCTGCTGCGCATCTCCTCGATGGTGGCGAACACGATCAGCACGTGCCCGCCAACCGGGCTGTACCGTTCAGCCCCGCCGGTCGGGACCGTGAACATGCGCTCGCACATCCCGGTCAACAGGTCGCGGTCCGCCGGTACCGCGAACGCGGACATCGACACGCCGTTGGCAACGAACGGCTGGCGGGTGACCAATTCGCCGCCGCGCTCGACATAGGCCGGCGTGGCCGCGGCGCGTGGGCGATGTGGCGCCACGAGCCGGGCGAACTGATGATTCAACGCTTTGCCCCCAGTTCCCGCGCGAGCATCAGATCCGCATCGTGCAGGGTGGCTGGGAACGTGTCAATCAAGCGCGCGAGTACCTGGCGTTCCGCGTCGGATTCCCGACGCGGCAACGTCTCCACGAGGTCGATCCGCGCCCGCAGTTCGAAGCTGCGGGCCTCCTGACCCGCGGCGAGCCGCGCGGCGCGGCGGAACTCGTCGACGGCCTCGCCGCTGCGGCCCAGGTCGCGCAGCACCCGCCCGCGGCTGCGGTGCAGTTCGGCCCGGTGCACGGCGCCACCGAAGCTCTGCACGTGCGCGATCCCCTCGTCGAGTACCGCCAGCGCGGCCGCGTGGTCACCCGATGCCGCGTAGGCTTCCGCGAGCCAGCGCAGGAACACCGGCCGGAACGCCTCCGCGCCGGCCTGGCGCCAGATCTGGAGAAGGTGGAGCAGGGTCTGCACGGCAGGCTCGGGTTCGCCGAGCCGGGCCTGCGCGGCGGCCGCGTGCATGGAGGCCGCGACCATCCACGAGGCGTACCCGTTCGCGACCGCCTCGTCGTAGGAGCGCTTCGCATGAACGGCCGCTCCCGGCGCATCGTCGGCGAGCAGCTTCCACCATGCCGCATAGGCGTGCACGAATGCCCGGGTGAACGGCCCCTTGGGCAGCCCGAGCCCTTCGGCCCGGCGGATCGCGGCCTCGATCCGGTCGCGACCGCGTTCCCGGTCGCCGGCGATCCACAGGGCCGCGCCGCGCAGCACGGTGGTCGCCGACCACTGCTCGTGCGGGGTTTCCGGGATGGGTTCGACCTCGTCCCAGGCCGCCTCTTCGAGCAGCGCCGCGGCCGGGCGCAGGTCGCCCCGCTCGAACAGGTCGAACCCGGCCATGCCTGCGGCGAGCGCGCGCTGCGTGCCGGTACCGTGCACGTGGCCGGCCCACAATCGGCTGGACAGCAGGCTCGACTCGTCCAGCTCGCCACGCACATGGTGGTAGGCCCACACCGGGTAGAACACCGCCGGGACCGGGCCGGTGTCGTTGGTCTGTCCGGCGAACAGCAGGCGTACCCGTTCGTGGACCTGCGCGACCTCGTCCGAGGTGTATCCCTCAAGGGCCACCAGGCTGACGCCGAGCGCGACCAGTACCTCGATCTCGTCGACCCCGGTCGGCTCCCCGGCCGCCGGCAGGAGGTCGAGCAGGTGCCGCAGGTAGGACACGACCTCCCGGTGCCCGGCCACCTTGGCGGCCGCCGCGGCGGCCGCGCGCCACCAGCCCAGGCTCTCGGTCACGAGGCCGGCGTGTTCCAGGTGGTGGGCCACGCGGTTGGGCGAAGCCTGCGCGATCCCGCCCGGGCCCTGCAGCGCGCGGGCGATGCGCAGGTGCAGCTCCCTGCGCCGGGCCCGCAGAGCGGAAGTGTAGGCCGCCTCGCGCAGCAGGATGTGCCGGAACCGGTACACGGGATCCTCCGCCGGTCCCTCGTCCTGCAGAATGCCCGCTTCGACCAGGATGCCCAGGCCCCGGCGGATCTCCGCGGTCGGCAGACCGGCAACCTGCTCCACCAGGGAGCGCCGGGCCGAGGGACCGATCACCGCGAGTACCTGCGCCAGCCGCCGCTCCGCCGGATGGAGATCCAGCCGCGCGACCAGGAGATCCTGCAGGCGCGGCGGAACGTCCTCGGCCGAGGCCGGCCCGGTCCTCGTCAGGTACCGCACCAGTTCGGTCGCGAACAGGGGGATCCCGTCGGAGCGCTGGACGACGGCCGCGGCCTGGCTCTCGTCGAGCCCGGGTGAGACGAGTTCGACCAGCCGCCGGACGTCGTCAGCGGCGAGCGGCACGACCTCGATCTCCTGGCTGTCGATGTCGAGCTCGCGGCCGTCCGGGCGGACGGTCAGCAGCACCAGCATGCCCGGCGGCGGCTCCCGGCAGATCAGCCGTAGCAGCTCCAGGGTGGACGGGTCCGACCACTGCACGTCCTCCACCACGAGCAAGCACGGCTTGTCCGCGGCCAGGCCCGCAACGAGATCGCGCAGTACCGCGAAAGTCCGTTCGCGCCGCTGCACCGGCGGCAGCTCGACGTCCGGGACGCCTTCTCCGGGCGGTACCCCGGCCAGAGCCGCGAGCAGGGCGACGTCGGCCTCGGTGAGATCGGGTTGCCCGGCGGCGTACCGCACGAGCCGGACCCGGGAGTCCCGTATCGAGGCGAGCCGGCCGGTTCCGAGGATCCGCTCCACCATCCGGCGCGCCGGATAGAACGAGTCACTCTGCTGCAACGACGCGCACCGCATGATGACGTACTCGGCCTCGCTGTCAGCTGCGAGCCGCGCCGCGTACTGCGCCAGTACAGTCTTGCCGACGCCCGGTTCCCCGCGCAGGACGAGTACCTGGCCGCGGGCCCGGTCGCACGCCGCCTTCCATGCCGATTCGATCTGGGCACGCTCCTGCTGCCGGTCGACGGTGACCTGCGGGTCACCGAGTGGCCAGGGCAGGCTCTCGTCAGCCATCCCCTCCACCCGGTACGAGGTGATCGGCCGGTCGACGCCGGGCAGGTGCAGGGCGGCGGGCAGCGGAGTGACCGCGAAGCGCCCGCGCAGGAGGTCTTCGGTTGCTTCGCTGATGATCAGCGAGTTGGGCTCCGCGGCGCTCTGTAGCCGGGCGGCCAGGTTCGGGGTCTCCCCGATCAGGTTGCCGACCTCATGCTGGCCGCCGATCCAACGGTCCGCGATCACAGCCAGCCCGGTGTGCACGGCGACCCGGGCGGACAGCGGTCGCCAGGTCGGGTTCTTCTCGTTGAGCTGCCGGACCGACCGCAGGATCTCCAGCCCGGCCAGTACCGCCCGGACGGCATCGTCCTCGAAGGCCCGTGGGTAGCCCCAGCTCACCATCAGCCCGTCGCCGTACGTGTGGTGGAAGCGACCACCGAACCGACCGACGGCGTCGGCCGCCACCGCGTGGTACCTGGCGAGGATGGCATGCAGGTCCTCCGGATCGAGCTGGCCGGAGAGTGCCGTCGACCCGGCCAGATCACAGAGCAGCACACTGACCTGACGCCGGAGTTCTTCCGCGCCTGGCGCCAACTCCTCGACCGGAGGATTGCTGATCATTCGCGCGCCCCTTTTGCCCGCTACCCGATTGTCAACGCCAGGTACGGTGGATGGTCGCCTCGCACACCGTATATGCCTCGATACGCCGGAGCGGCGCCCGGCCGGCCGGCCAGCTCGGAGCGATCACGTCTGGCGGAAATCGTGTATGTCTGCGCTGGTTTGTGACCACCGGCTGTGGCTATTGATCAACTGACAATCGCTGCGCCCCCTTCTGAGGCCTGTACAGTCTGCCACGCCGGAGAGACGGCGACACATCACTGGTAGGGGGTCCAGAACCAGGCGGCGGCGCTTATGCCCGGTCGTGCGCGATCTGAACACGCGGATCCCGCCGTACCGCCCGCTCGTTAGGCAGGCGTGGGCCTGGGGAAGGTATCGACGATCGAGGAGGGCGCGCACCTCCGGCTCCCCGACCGGCTCTACGGCCGGGAGGCGCGGCTGGCCCGGCTGCGCAGCCTCTACGAGCGGGCGTCCACCGGCGGCAAGCCGGCGGCGGTATGCCTGACCGGCGAACCGGGCGTCGGCAAGTCCGCGCTTCTCGACGCATTCGCCGCACACGTACCCGGGCCGGTGCTCGCCGGTACCTTCGAACCCGACGTCCCGTACTCCGCCGTGTCCGCCGCGCTCGCCCGGCTCGATCCGGGTACCGCAACCCACCGGCTGGTGGAAGCGGTCGGCGCCAGCGCGGACGCGCTCATCGACCTCGTCCCCGCGCTGCGCGACGTGTTCGGCGCCCGGCCGGCGGTCGCGGACCTTCCCGCGCACCACGCCCGCGCGCGTACCCAGCTCGCGGTGCGCCGGCTCGTCACCGAGATCGCCGACGCGGCACGCCCGCTGCTGCTGATCCTCGACGACCTGCACCTCGCCGATCCGGCGAGCCTGGACCTGCTCGCCGCGCTGCTCGGCGGTCCGCCGATCGGGTACCTGCTGATCCTCACCGCCAGCGCGCCGCAGTCCCCCGCGCTGCGTGCGCTCGGGCACTCGGTCACCACGCTGTCGTTGCGCCCTCTGCCGGACTCGGCGCTGACCGGACTGCTCGCCGACGCCCTCGGCACCGAGTGCCCGGACGTCGAGCCACTGGCCCGGCAGGTGGCCGCCAGCACCGGGTCGAATCCCTTGTCGGTACGGCATTTCCTGCACCGGCTCGCCGACGCGCGGATCCTGACCGGGGAACCGGAGGAGGCGAACCCGGTCGGTACCGGCGACTCAGCACGGGAGTTGATCGGGCGGCGGCTCGCCGCGCTGCCGGCCGACGTCCGCAGCATGCTCGCCACGGCCGCCCCGATTGGTGCACACGTCGACCCGGCGGTGCTCGCGACCGTCGCCCGCACCTCGGCCGAGACGGTGACCGCGACACTGGATCCCTTGGCACCCAAGGGTTTCCTCATCCGTGACGACCACGGGTACCGGTGGACGCACGACGAGGTACGCCAGGCGGCGCTGGCCTTGACGCCGGCGGACGAGCGCGACGCGCTGCGGCTGCGGATCGGCCGCGCACTGCTGTCCGACGGCCGACCCGACGCGGTGACGCATCTGAATGCGACGATGCATTTGCTGGACGATCCGGACGAGCGGGCACGCCTGGCCGACCTGAACCTCGCCGCCGGTCAGCTCGCGCAGCGGTGCGGGGCCCCCGAGGCGGCGCGCGCACACTACGCCGCCGGGCTCGCCGCGCTGCCCGACGATCCGTGGCGGCACTGGCCGGACCTCGCGGTCGCGCTGCACATCCGCGCCGCCGAGGCCGAGCACGTGGCCGGCGACTCGACCCGCGCCCTGCAACTGCTGGACCGGGCGATGGTACGGACGAACGTCGACCTGAGCCGGGTCGAGGTCCTCGCCGTGCATGCCAACCTGCCGAAACTGCGCGGCGAGTGGGACGCCGACGCCGAACCGGGGCTGCGCGCCCTGCGGCTGCTCGGCATCGACCTGCCGGACAGCGCGGCCGGCTGGCGCACCGCCGCCGACGCCGCACTGGTCACCATGCGGCACCGGCTGTCCGGACTGTCCCTCGCCGACCTCACCGCCCGGCCGCCGATGACCGACCGCCGGGCCCTGGCCGCCGCGACGCTCATCGCGACGCTGCTGCCCTCCGCCCTGGTGCGCCCGCCGGACTGGCAGGCGCTGCTCGCCGCGCGCGGCGTGGCCCTGGCGCTCGACCACGGGGCCACGCCCGCGTCGGCGATCCCGTATGCGTTCGCCGGACTGATCCTCGCCGATCAGCGCGAGTACGACTCGGCGACCCTGTGCATGGACGCCGCGCTCACGCTCGTCCCGGATACCCGGTACGCCGCGCAGACCATGGCCGTCATCGCGCTGAGCCTGCCGCCGTGGCGGCGCTCGGTACCGTTCGCGGTGGGCCTGCTCCGCGAGGCGTACGCCGACGCTCTGCGCCGGGGTGACCAGCAGTTCGCGAAGGCCAACTGGATCCTGTACCAGATGCACCTGTTCGCCAGCGGTACCCACCTTGACGCGGTGGCCCAGGAGAACCGCGCGGTCTGGGATTTCCTTGCCCAGCACGGTGACGACCCGATCGTGGCGATGTCCAACCGCGCGATGGCAAGGATCCTCGACGCGCTGCGCGGTACCGGTACCGACGCCACCCGGCCGGAGACACCCGCGGAGGCTCAGCTCGCCGAGGCCTGCCGCGCCGGTACCCTCGGCCACGCGTCCAGCGTCGTGCTCACCCGCGCGCTCGCCTGCGCGGTCCTGCTCGGCGAGTATGACGAGGCGCTCAACGTCGCGGAGACCGCGCAGTCCGTCGAGCCGCACGGGCGTGGTGGATTCACCGCCGCGGACCGCTGGTTCTACCACGCACTGACGCTCACCGTCCTGTCCGACACGGCGCCGCCCGAGCAGCGGCGGGCCTGGGCGGCCAAGCTCGACGAGCTGCAGGCGGCGCTCGACGTGTGGGCCACCGCCGCGCCGGAGGCGTTCGGATACCGGGCGCTGCTCGTCGCCGCCGAACGCGCGCGCTTGTCCGGCGCCGTGGACCACGCGGTCAACCAGTACAGCCGGGCGATCGCCGCGGCCCGGGAGCACGGCTGCCTGCCCGGCGAGGCGATCTCGGCGGAGCTGGGCGGCCGGTACGCGGCGGCACGCGGGTTCGACGAGGCGGCCGTCGCATACCTGCGCCGGGCGCGGATGTGCTACGAGCAGTGGGGCGCCGCGCGCAAGGTCGAGCAGCTGGACCAGGTACTCGCGCGGCTGTCGGGACAGCCTGTGCCGGCGCCCGACGCGCTGGACCTGCTCGCCGCGCTGCAGACCACGCAGACGCGGTACAGCCTGCTCGACGCCGCCATCGCCGCACTGCCGGTACCGGTGGTGGTGCTCGACGCTGACCGGAACCTCCGGGCGTCGTCCGTGCCCGGTACCGCGGTCGCCGGCGACGTCCCGGCCACACCGCTGTACGACGCAGACGGACGGCTGATCGGGTACGTCGCCTTTCCTGCACGGCCGGAGCTGAACGCGGGGTGAGCGCGCTTCGGGCGCGGAGTCGACGAGCGGGTGCCCGAGGGCGATCTTGACACCCAACATCCGCATCCATGCGCTGGCGATCCTCATCGGCGGGATCGGGTTGACCTGGCTGGTGCAGGTGGTGCACCACCGTACCCAACGCGCCCTGGTGGCCACGGTCCGGGCCGGCAACCGCGAACCCGCGGCGTAGGCCGGAGTACTCCCCGATCGGGGACCGTGGTCCCGTCCATCCGACCGGCATCGGGCGAACAGTGGACGGTGAGGGAAGGAGGAATGATGCAGACCTACCCCACGGACACCGCCGCCGAACTACGTCGGCTCGCGATCAGCCAGCTGCGCAAGAAGCGCGGCCTGCAGGCGCACGTCCTGGCGTACGTGATGGTGAACCTGTTCCTCAACGCCATCTGGTTGCTGGTCATGCCGGGCGGGTTCTACTGGCCGGTGTTCCCGCTGCTGGGCTGGGGCATCGGGCTCGCGTTCCACATCTGGGACGTCTACGGCCCAACGCAGCCGACCCAGGAACAGATCGAGCGGGAGATGCGACGGCTGTCCCAGCAGTAGAGCCGGAGGTGACATGTCCACCCCGACCGGGCCTCGGGCGACCGGGGCCCTGCTGCGCCGCCGGGCCGACCTGCCCGACGGGCACCCGGACCGGGCCCGGCTGCGGCGCGAGGCGATCCTCGCCAGCCTCCCGATGGCGCGGCATCTGGCCCAGCGGTACGCCGGCCGGGGTGAACCGCTCGACGACCTGATCCAGGTCGCCTCGCTGGCACTCGTCCAGGCCGTCGACGGCTACGACCCGCGGCGCCCGGAGTCGTTCGCCGGGTACGCGGTACCGACGATCCAGGGCATGCTGCGCAAGCACTTCCGCGACCACGCGTGGGCGATGCGGGTACCGCGGCAACTGCAGGAACGGGCCATGGCGGTACGGGACGCCACCGAGGAGCTGACCGGCAGGCTGGGCCGCACGCCGCGGCGCAGCGAGCTGGCCGGGTACCTGCACGCCGAACCCGCAACGGTGGCCCAGGCGATGCGCGCGGCCCGGGTACAGCGGCTACCCTCCCTGGACCAAGCCGTCGCGGGCGCGCCCGATCCGGGCTTCGATCGCGTCGACGACCGGCTGGCGGTACGGCAGTTGCTCGGCAGGCTGCCGGCGCGCGAGCGGCGGGCGCTGGCACTGCGCTACGGCGACGGCCTGACCTACGCCGCGGTGGCGGCCGAGCTCGGCATCTCCGCGTCCGGTGCGGCACTGCTCCTCGGCAGGTCGCTCGACGCGTTGCGCCGCTGACCGGCACGGTACGCCGGGCTGCTCGCCCTTGCCGGGTGCGCCGCTGGGGAGCGACCTTTCATCCTGCCTCGTGACCGGGACCAAAGTCCCCGCGCGGCCGGGCCGCTCGGCCTGATCCCCGCGAGCCCACCGGGGCTGTGCTTGAACTACTACGGGGACCACGAGACGAAGGAGGTCTCAGAATGAACGCCCTCATGCCACGCCTGCTGGGCGATCTGACCGGCTGGTTCGACACCGACCTGCCGATCCGCTCGGGACACCTGATCCGGGTGGAGGACACCCTGACCGACACCGAGTACCTGGTGCGGGCCGAGCTGCCCGGGATGGATGCCGGCAAGGACATCGCGGTCACGGTCGAGGACGGCCTGCTGACCATCTCGGCCGAGCGCCGCGAGGAGGAGAAGGTCCACGGCCGCAGCGAGTTCCGGTACGGGACGCTGCAACGGGCGGTCCGGCTGCCGGCCAACGCCGACGCCGAACACATCACCGCCAGGTACGACAAGGGAGTGCTCACGATGACCGTGCCGCTGACCACGGCCAAGCCGGCCGGACACACCGTCCCGATCACGTCCTAGCAGCCGAACCGGCGGTACCGGCATCCGCCCGGATGCCG
>VAWN01000038.1:100427-103268 GCA_005885555.1 Actinomycetota bacterium | reverse complement strand
TGCTCCCGCCGCAACCCCAGCGCCCTCGTCTCAGTCGGCAGGCTGAACACCGCCACCATCCGCAGCGGCGCATCGGCGCCCCGCGCAGCCCCGCCCGCCGTCGCGGCCCCGACGTCGAAGACCAGGCTCACATCCCCCCGCCGCGCCAGCGGCAGCCCACCGGCATACGCAAGCTCCCACGGCGCGAACAGCAACCACCCCGCCGACTCCGGAACCCGCACCCGCACCGTCGCCGGTGCCGCCGCCGCGATCGCGTCCCCTACCGTCTGCCCGAGTAGCCGCTCACCCGCCCATGCCCCGACCTGCGCGACCAACTCGGCCTCGGACTCCACCCGCCGGGTCGGGTCCGCCCGCCGCCGCAGAAACCCCGGCAGGTCCTCAAACCCCGCCGCCTCCGGCTCATCCGCCGGGTCAACCGCTACGGTGTGATCCGCCAACGCCGCCCCGCTGGCCTCATCGGTCAGCAACCACCGCCACCGCCACGGACCCGCCACGTCCAGCGCCTGCAGCAGCAACCCCACCGAAGCCTCCCCGGCCACACATCAACGCTCGCAGGGACACCCACGGTAAACACCCGGGGACCGATCGCCACAACCCCCAAACAGCCCACAACCCGACACCGCCGGCCACCGGCCAATAGCCGCAACTGCGTGATCGTCTAGCTGGAGGTGTCACCCATTCCCGGTACCCGATCGACCGCGTCGCGGCGGCGTTGCAGGAACATGCGCTCCGACTCGTTGCCGGTCAGCGCGATCGCCGCGTCATAAGCGCGCACCGCCTCCGACCCGCGACCGAGGCGGCGCAGGAGATCGGCGCGGGTGGCGTGGTACGGGTAATACGCCGGCAGGTCCAGGCCGTCGACGAGGGCCAGCGCCGGTCCGGGTCCGTCCAGCTCGGCGACCGCGACCGCCCGGTTCAACGCGACGACCGGGGTCGGCGCGACCGCGAGCAACTGGTCGTACAGCGCGAGGATCTGCCGCCAGTCGGTGTCCGCCGCGGTCCCGGCATCCGCGTGTACCGCATTGATGGCGGCCTGGATCTGGTACGGCCCGGGACGGTTGCGCCGCAGGCACGCCCGGACCAGGTTCTGGCCCTGCTCGATCAGCTGCCGGTCCCACCGCGTCCGGTCCTGGTCGGCCAGCGGTACCAGGGCGCCGTCGGCACCGACCCGGGCCGCGCGGCGGGACTCGGCGAGCAGCAGCAGGGCGAGCAGCCCGAGCACCTCCGGCTCGTCCGGCATCAGGTCGGCCAGGACGCGCGCCATCCGGATCGCCTCGGCGCACAGGTCCTCGCGCACCAGCGCGGCACCGGAACTGGCCGCGTACCCCTCGTTGAAGACGAGGTACAGCACCGCCAGTACCGGAGGCAGCCGGTCGGGCAGCTCGGCCTCGTCGGGTACCCGGTAGGGGATCCGCGCGGCCTTGATTTTGGCTTTGGCGCGGACGATCCGCTGCGCCATCGTCGCCTCGGGTACCACGAAGGCGCGCGCGATCTCGGTGGTCTCCAGCCCGCCGAGCAGCCGCAGGGTCAGCGCGACCTGGGCGGTCGGCGCCAGCGCCGGGTGGCAGCAGGTGAAGATCAGCCGGAGCCGGTCGTCGGGCACGGGACTCACCTCCTCGACGGTGACCTGCGCCGGGTCGGCGTGGGTGGCGTCGCCGCCCGGGTACACCAGCAGCGCCTGGTTGTGCCGGTGCTCGCGGGACGCCTCACGGCGCAGCCAGTCGACGGCCCGGTTCCGGCCGGTGGTGATGATCCAGCCGGCCGGGCTCGGTGGCAGGCCGGTCTCCGGCCACTTCTGCACGGCGACGGCGAAGGCCTCCTGGATCGCCTCCTCGGCGAGGTCGATGTCGCCGAGGTGGCGCACCAGGCTCGCCACCGCGCGGCCGTACTCGGCCCGGAAGATCCGGCCGACCTCGGCCACATCACATGCGGTCATGCCTGCCCTTGTCCACGCGCGGTCGCGGCGCCGCCCGGACATCCGGGCGAGCGCCGCGCCGCCCGCTCAGTTACACGTCGTCCTGGAACGGCCGTACCTCGACCGGCGCGCGGCACGCCCGGGTCGCCTTGGCCGCCCACGCGAGCGCCGCGTCCAGGTCGTCGACCTTGATGATCCAGAAGCCGCCGAGTTGTTCCTTGGTCTCCGCGAACGGACCGTCGGTCGTGACGACCTCGCCGTCGCGGACCCGTACCGTCGTCGCGGTGGTCGCCGGGTGCAGCCCGCCCGCGAACACCCACGCGCCGGCGGCCTTGATCTCCTCGTTGACCAGGTCGACGTCCTTGAACATCTGGGCCATCTCGTCCGCGGACGGCTCCGGCTGCCCTTCGACCATGTGTACCGACAGCAGGTACTGCGTCATCGCCAATCACTCCCTCATTGGTGAACCGTTTGCCTTCATCCCCTACACGAACGCACCCGGTGCCGATCGACAGTGCCGGCCAGAAGATTTCAGTCGCCGTCCGCCGCCGCGCGCAGGGCCGCGACGTCGAGCTTGCCCATCTTCAGCATCGCGGCCATCGCCCGCTGCGCGCGACCCTGGTCCGGGTCGTTCAGCAGCCGCTCCAGCTCGGTCGGCACAACCTGCCAGGACAGCCCGTACCGGTCCTTGAGCCAGCCGCACGGGCCGGGCTGGCCGCCGCCCTCGGTGAGCCGGGCCCAGTAGTAGTCGACCTCGGCCTGGTCCGCGCAGTCGATCATGAGGGACACGGCCTCGTTGAACGTGTACTCCGGGCCGCCGTTCAGCGCCGCGAACTCCTGCCCGTCCAGCTCGAAGGCGACGGTCATCACGGTACCGGCGGGTCGCGGCCCGGCCTCGCCGTACCGCGCGACGTTGGTGATCCGGG